>JAJDTJ010000138.1 GCA_022827225.1 Candidatus Poribacteria bacterium
AAATCCGATAGAATATCTCCTAAGCAGAGAAGGAGGTCCATTTTTTACGTTCCTTTCAAAACTTTTGTCTGTTTATGAAAGGATACCTCTTTTTCTGCTTTAAAACACCTTAATTCTTAAAATTGTCCAAACTTTAGTGTATATAGGCATTTAAATTTAATTTGATTAATAATAGAATTATGTCATATCATAACTTAATTATACTAAAGTTTGGAACTAAAGTTTGGACAATTTTAGAAAATCCGAGCGTGAGAGTTGATGTAGGTTGGGTTGAGCGGTAAATACGCAGATACCTCTCGTTTCTACCGAAAAGGTACACGACTAAAGTCCTGTTTTAACAACCAGTGACAGCGAAACCCAACAAGCATACGATACACTTATACTTGCGTTTTTTTTACGAGTCCACCGCCTCTCAAAACTCATAGAAAAATAGAACGGTTTCCCTTGAAAACACGACACGAAACAGGCAGAAACTGTCCAAATTATTGTTTACTATAGTTGACAAAGCATTAGGTTTTCATACAAGCAGACCGCACGCTGATTTAACTGGCAGGTATCCTCCAGAGGTCATCTTGACTCTGTTAGCCTGTCAGCCAAGCGGCACGTCGGGTACTCACTGAACCTGCTTTTGTAGGTTGTGCAGGGATATTATAAACAACCTACTTTTATTTTAACTTAAGCACGTCTCTCTGCAGGCGGGGTTTGATGAAGATTAATTTATTTTATTTTTTAAACTTCATTAGCCCCGTCTGTAAAGTTTATTATATCAGGATTCATAAAAAATGCGTAAGTCCTAAACTAAATATTTCGGTAATTTTGGCAGGAATAGTATTAGATTATCTATCGCAACAGAAATCAGCAAAAGGAGTTCATGATGAAATCGCTATTTGGAAATGGAACCTGAAGTTCCTGAGCCCCCTATAGTAATCTTCTTTTTCTAATAAATTTTGATGTTCATTTCGGTATTCATCGGGTTTTGCTTGGGAGTTCTTCAAGGTCCTCCCCCTCACTCTGTCATTCATGATTTGTACTATAGTTTGGACAATTTGTATCCCATCAACCCAACCTACAGGATCAATGATAAATGATTGCTACAAGAAATTGTCCAAAGTTTAGTATTGTGTATAGAATCGGAGTTATTTTTACTTGTTTAGGCTCACGATAGCAAGTATAATAGTGTGTTCAATGGGCATATTGAGATGAACAATATCACACAGTTTCTTTTGTATTCCTCTATCTATAAGGTGGATAATCCACTTGTATGACGTGAAGGAACAAATGTATCCGGCAAAGGCAATCGGGCAATAGAAAAGAATGAAAAGGAGACATTATGAAAATGCTAATCCTGAACCGAAAAATTATGCTGTCAATCGCCACAGCAATGTTATTAATATACGGAATACAAGGAACAAACTACGCGCAGGCGCAAAACAACGCCCCTGAATTGACACCCGTCAGCGACCGGACGCAGCAGGTCCGCGACACGATTGTTGCCCTGGTGCCGGGTGTAGATTCTGCCAACGATGTAACCTCTGCCCATCTCGCTTTAATTAACAGTCTTAATCTGAGCGATCAGAGCATTACCACCCTGAAAGCTGGCGATTTTGATGGTTTATCTTCGTTACGTTCGCTCTCCTTAGCGAAAAACACACTGCGTACTCTGCCTGCCGACATCTTTTCAGGTTTACCCGCGTTGGTCCAACTTGACTTAGGCAGCAACCAACTCAGCAGCCTACCAGCGAATATCTTTTCTGGACTCTCTGCCATGACCAGACTCAACTTGTCTTACAACAATTTGGACAGTTTATCCGAAAATATATTTTCCGAAATGTCTGCATTGACGGGACTTGATTTAGGGAACAACCAACTCAGCAGCCTACCAGCGAATATCTTTTCTGGACTCTCTGCGTTGAATTGGCTCAGTCTGTCTTCCAATCAGCTCAGCAGTCTACCGGATGGTCTTTTTTCTGGTCTATCTTCACTAAATTCGCTCTATCTGGGTGACAACACCGTCGGTTTATCCATCACTGTGTCTCTGGAGCAGGTTGGAGGCAACCAGTTCAAGGCAACGACAGCCACTGGTGCGCCTTTCAATATCGTGCTGCCAGTTACCGTTACGAATGGGAGCATTGATGGCGGGGCAACCACCATCACGATTCCCACTGGTAACATAGAAAGCGAACCTCTCACGGTGATTCGCACCCCCGGTACATCGGATACAATTACCGCGGTGATTGAAACGCTGCCTGAGCTGCCGACAAGTCATTACGGTTATAGTCTTGTGAAACCGAGCAGCAATGATAACACTCTCAGTTTTGCTCTCGGTATCCCCAAACCTACCGGCGATTCAAACGTGAACCATGCCCCGATTTTCACGGAGGGCAGTAGCACGACACGCTCTATAGCGGAGAACACGCCTGCTGGAACAAACATCGGCAGTCCTGTCACAGCTACCGATGAAGATGAAGATGTCTTGGCCTATAGTCTGAGTGGTGCAGATGCAGTGTCCTTCAGCATCGTCAGCACGACCGGACAATTACAAACGCATGCACCGCTTGACTATGAAGAAAAGAACACCTATGCCGTTACTCTCACCGTCTCCGATGGCAGGGCCACTGATACCATCAGTGTCACGATTGATGTCACGGACGTAAAAGAAAACAACGCGCCCGTTTTTGTAGAAGGTAGCAGCACAACGCGATCCGTACCAGAGAACACACCCGCCGGTAGCGACATTGGTACTCCTGTCACGGCTACCGATGAAGACGAGGAGGATGTCTTAACATACAGTCTGAGCGGTGCAGATGCAGCGTCCTTCGGCATCGTCAGCACAACTGGGCAGCTGCAAACACGGGACCCGCTCGACTATGAAGAGAAGAACACTTACGCTGTCACTGTTCACGTTTCTGATGGCAATGGCGGAACAGATACTATTGCGGTCGCTATCAACGTCACGGATGTAAATGAGAACAATGCTCCCGTTTTCGTAGAAGGTAGCAGCACAACACGATCCGTACCTGAGAATACACCCGCTGGACAAAACATCGGCGGGCCTATTACAGCCAGAGATGAAGATGAAGATACTCTAACTTACGCCCTCGGTGGCACGGATGCAGCCTCCTTTGGTATCGTCAGCACAACTGGGCAGCTGCAAACACGGGACCCGCTCGACTATGAAGAGAAGAACACTTACGCTGTCACTGTTCACGTTTCTGATGGCAAGGGTGGAACAGATACCATCAGCGTCGCTATCAACGTCACGGATGTAAATGAGAACAACGCGCCTGTTTTCGTAGAAGGTAGCAACACAACGCGATCTGTAGCAGAGAACACACCCTCTGGAAAAAATATCGGCAGCCCTGTTATAGCCAGAGATGAAGATGAAGATACTCTAACTTACGCCCTCGGTGGCATGGATGCAGCCTCCTTTGGTATCGTCAGTGCCACTGGACAGTTAAGAACCCGTGCACCGCTTGACTATGAACAGAAGAACGCTTACGCTGTCACTGTCCACGTTTCTGATGGCAATGGCGGAACGGATACTATTGCGGTCGCTATCAACGTCACGGATGTAAATGAGAACAATGCTCCCGTTTTCGTAGAAGGTAGCAGCACAACGCGATCCATAGCAGAAAACACGCCTGCTGGAAAAAACATCGGCGGTCCGGTCACAGCTACCGATGAAGATGAAGATGTCTTAACCTATAGGCTGAGTGGTGCAGATGCAGCGTCCTTCGGCATCGTCAGCAACACTGGACAGTTAAGAACCCGTGCACCGCTCGACTATGAACAGAGGAACGTCTATTCGGTGGCAGTTATCGTCTCCGATGGCAATGGTGGAACGGATACCATCGGTGTCGCTATCAACGTTACGGACATAGATGAAACACCCACGGCACATGCGCCGGTTTTCGTAGAGGGGGGTGCTACGGAACGCTCTATCCCTGAGAACACACCCGCTGGAAAAAATATCGGCGGGCCAGTCATCGCTACGGATGAGGATGAAGATGTCTTGACTTACAGCCTTGCTGGTGTAGACGCACCCTCCTTTGGCATCGTCAGCACGACTGGACAGTTGAGAACGCTTGCACCGCTCGACTATGAACAGAAGAACGTCTATTCGGTGGCGGTTATCGTCTCCGATGGCACACTCACAGATACTATCAGTGTTACTATCAATGTCACAGATGTCGCGGAGAACCGTGCACCTGTGTTCGTTGAAGGGAGTCGCACGACACGCACAATCGCAGAGAACACACCCGCTGGGGAAAACATCGGCAGTCCTGTTGCAGCTAGAGATGCAGATGAAGATACTTTAACTTATACCCTCGGTGGCACGGATGCAGCCTCCTTTGGTATCGTTACTACGACTGGGCAGTTGCAGACGCGCGCACCGCTCGACTATGAACAGAAGAATACCTATGCTGTGGCGGTTATTGTCTCTGATGGCAACGGTGGAACGGATACCATTGCGGTTGCTATCAACGTCACGGATGTAAATGAGAACAATGCTCCCGTTTTCGTAGAAGGTAGTAACACAACGCGATCCGTAGCGGAGAACACACCCGCCGGAACAAACATCGGCACCCCCGTCACCGCCACAGATGAAGATGAAGATATCCTGATATACGGTCTCAGCGGTGTAGATGCAGCGTCGTTTAGTATCGTCGGTACCACCGGGCAGTTAAAAACCAAGGCACCCCTTGACTATGAACAGAAGAATACCTACGCAGTGACCGTCATTACCTCTGATGGCAAAGGTGAAACAGACACCATCAGCGTCGCTATCAACGTCAAGGACGTAAATGAGAACCGCGCCCCTGTGTTCGTTGAAGGGAGTAGCACGACACGCACTATTGCAGAGAACACACCGGCTGGGGAAAACATCGGCAGTCCTGTTACCGCTACAGACCTTGATGAAGATACTTTAACTTACGCCCTCGGTGGCACGGATGCAGCCTCCTTCGGTATCGTTAGCACAACTGGGCAGCTGCAAACACAGGACCCGCTTGACTATGAACAGAAGAACGCTTACGCTGTCACTGTCCACGTTTCCGATGGCAATGGTGGAACAGATACCATTGCCGTTACTATCAATGTCACGGATGTAAATGAGAACACCCCACCCGTTTTCGCTAGCAGTAATACAACGCGAACTATCGCGGAAAACACACTTGCTGGAAAAGACATCGGCAGCCCCATCACCGCTACCGATGCGGATGGTGATACCCTGACATATACCCTCGGCGGTATAGATGCGGCAGCCTTTAGCATCGTCAGCACGACCGGACAGTTGCAAACGCTGGCACCGCTGGATTATGAAACGAAGAAGGCTTATGCGGTAACGGTCACCGTCTCTGATGGCAAGGGTGGGACAGACACCATTAGCGTGGCTATCAATGTCACTGACTTAAACGAAGCACCGCCGACTGTGGAGGAAGCGCCGGTGACTGTAGAAGAAACGCCAGTGACTGTAGAGGAACCGCCGCCGACTGTGGAGGAAACGCCGCAACCCGCGCAGATACAGAGCGCCGTCAGCATTAGTGAAATTATGTTCGGTTCGGAACACTGGTTTACGCCAGTCCAATGGATAGAATTACACAATGCCGGGCCAGACATCATCAATATGGCAGGATGGCAACTGGTAATCCAGAATGTAAAATCACCAGACTTGACTGGAAAGGTAAATGCAACAGTCACCTTTAAGGATGGTTTTTGGAGCGATGCACCGAGGATTTGGCCAAATGATGTTGTTCTCGTGGTAGGATCAACTGATTCAAACTCAAAGAACCTCGCTGAGGATCAGATTTATGACCTTAGTTGGCTAACATCAGTGTCAGGTTTTTGGACGGTATGGCTGAGTGCAGAAGGATTCCATGTAAAACTGATCGATGATAAAGGGAACTTGGTGGACGAGGTTGGGAATCTTAAAGATAGCACCGTGCAATGGCAATTACCCTATGGTCAAAACAGAGGTAGAACCAGAGCGGGGCACCGGACCTCAATGATCCGCCGCTATGTTGATAGCATCCCACTTGACGGCACCCAAGCAGGCGGATGGGTCTCTGCTGCGGACGTGAATCTAACAGAGGATCAACGCACCTATTATGGAGATAGAGACGACATCAGTACCCCCGGTATCGGGATCGTCATCAACAACATTTCGCCGCAGTACACAGAATATGATGTTAATCAAGACGGAGTCGTGAATATCTCCGATCTCGTGCTCGTTGCTGGACGGATCGGTCAATCCGGGCCCAATATCGCAGATGTTAACGGTGATGGCGCTGTCAATATCCAAGATTTGATACTCGTGGCGGGGGCAATCGGTGAAGCACAAGCGGCACCCTCACTGTATCCGGCATCACTCGCAATGTTTACCGCTGCCGATATTCGCGGGTGGCTCACCCAAGCACACGGATTAGATTTCAGGGATCCGAAACTCCAAAGCGGCATCCATTTCTTAGAGCAACTCCTGTTAGTTTTAGTCCCGAAAGAGACAGAACTGCTGCCGAACTATCCAAATCCGTTCAACCCGGAGACGTGGATACCGTATCGGTTGGCAGAAGATGCTTTCGTCGCGGTGACGATCTACGATCCGCGCGGGCGTGTCGTCCGTAGACTCAACGTCGGACACCGGATCGCTGCAGTTTACGAGAGCCGGTCAAAAGCGATCTATTGGGACGGCAGAAATGCGGTCGGTGACAAGGTCGCCAGTGGAATTTATTTCTACACCCTCACCGCAGGCGATTTTTCTGCTACGCGGAAGATGCTTATCCTCAAGTAACACAAGAAGGAGCAACATGTTCCTAATAGAGTAGGTTCGGTTTATAGTAGATTTTGGTATTACTTACACACTTGTAGGGCTCACACACTTGTAGGGGCTGGGTAACCCAGCCCCTACGCCCATCGCGTGTGCAAGTAATTATGAACTTTACTATAAAACCGAATCATGTGGGTCAATTGCGTGTGTAGGTTAGGTTCAATAGCAAAAAGCAGATATACCAGATATCATCTCATGGTTTCTTATGAAAAAACTTTGCCAACCCAATTTGCCGAGCTTTCCAAAAACTAACAAAGGATTACGGTTGCTATGAAATCAGCGAAAGTCTTATTTACAATTTTTCTTTCGATATACATCCTGATTGGACTAACCCCGCGCACCATGAGCCGAAACGCTATTCTAGGAAAACGGTCAGGAACGTCTGAGGATCCGTCAACAGCAACCCCAAGGCCCCGAGACAAAACACTGAAGGGGATGAGCATTTTATATGGAACCAATGAAAACGCGAATACAAGCATCCCACCACCCCCAACACTGAAACTATCCCAACACGGCAATTATCTGGCGACCGAAGATCCCCAATTTATCGTAACCTACGACGGCTTTACGGACGAAGCGCGGGCAGCATTCCAATACGCGGTCGATATTTGGAATTCGCTCATTCGATCCCCGGTGCCTATTCGGATTGACGCATCTTTTACAGATTTGGGTGGATTCGAGGGTGAAACTATTATTTTAGGCGGGGCACGACCGGCAGACTGGAAATCGCCCGGATCATTGGATTTGTGGTTCCCAGAGGCACTCGCTGATATGAGAGCCGATAGAGACCTCGCAGCTGGCGAACCCGATATCATCACAAGATTCAATAACCACGAAGAAGCAAATTGGTACTTCGGCACAGATAGGAACACACCTGCGGGGAAAACGGACTTCGTTAGTATTGTGCTGCATGAGATTGCTCACGGTCTCGGTTTTTTCAGTTTTGCAAGAGTAGAACAAGGTTCCTTTTCCAGATCCACTTTGTCCGGTGGAACAACAGGTCGGCTGAGGGGTGGTAATCCTGATTTGCCTTATATTTACGATTTTTTTGTTGAAAATGGTGCCAAGAAAACGATTATATCTTTTCCAGATCGCTCCTTTGCTCTTGAAAATCAATTCACGAGCAACGACCTCTTCTGGAACGGAAAAAAAGGCGTTGAAGCGAATGCCGGTATCGCCCCGCACCTCTATACCCCCAGTTCATGGGAACAAGGTTCAAGCTACACCCACTTGGATGAGATTACTTTTCCCGCTGGCAACGCGAACTCCTTAATGACCCCATATTACGATAACCAAGAAGCCGTTCACGACCCGGGGCCCATTGCACTCGGCATGCTTGAAGATATCGGATGGACAATCAATAAAGCACCCGTGTTTATCGACGGCTCCAGCACCACACGCACAATCGTAAACAGGAGTATCAGGAATCCAGTAGCGGCAGTAGATGCGGATAATGACGCGCTCACCTATTATCTCAGCGGCACGGATGCAGCAGCTTTTGATGTTGATAGCACAACGGGACAATTGAAAACCAAAGCGTCACACAACTACAATAACAAAGCAGCCTATACGGTAACTATCACTGTTTCCGATGGTAACCTGATAGATGAAATCGCTGTCACTATCAATGTCGCTAGCAGAGAAACTGAAACACCCACAAATAGCAGCCCGAGCTTCGTGGACGGCAATCACACCACTCGCACTGTGGCCGAGAATACCGCAAAAGGCGTAAACATCGGTCCCCCCATCACAGCAACAGATGCGGATAATGACGCGCTCACTTACACCGTCAGTGGTCCAGACGCGGCATCTTTTGACATTGATGATACCACCGGACAACTGAAGACCGATGCCGATCTGGATTATGAAACAAAGAACTCCTACACCGTAACGGTTACTGTCTCCGATGGGAACACCGCGATTAGCATTACGGTCATTGTTATTATCATCGATCTGGACGATCAGAAAAGTCCAACACTAACATTAACTTCGCAACCACTAACAGAAACAACGCTGAACGGAAGCGTTGTGACACTGACTTTGAACAACCGAATCTATGAAAACTGGCTCAGCGATCCTGTAACAGTCTCTGGTATTCCTGGCGTAACTATCAGACCGTTTGATGTAATCCGTTTGACGGATACGCAACTGTCAGTCCAATTGACCTTCTACGGGGCAGACCTCAACACCGCCGCGACTCTCACCTTCACAGTAAAAGCGGATGCTATAGCGAACTACGATGGACCCGCACTCACTGCGACAGCAGAGGTCACTGCGAATGCGGAATCAGTGACCGCATCAACGATAACATCTGTAAGGGAAGATACCCTAAATGGAAGTGTCGTCACATTAACCTTAAACGACGGTATTTATGAATCTCAGTATACTGTCGGAAACAGTGTGACGGTATCTGGTATTCCCGGTGCCACCGTTAACGGATTTAACGTGGAACGCCTTAGCGATACGCAGGTGAACGTTGGACTGATATTTGATGGTACAGACTTTGACACGGATGCTACACTTACTTTCACAATTGGACCGAATGCAATCGTAGGATACAACGGCACGGCACTCACCGCGCAATTACCTGTCAGCGCGGTCGTAGAGGCAAACCCAAGCGTAACCGCCTTTGCGACACAACCTTTGACAGAAACAACCCTCAACGAAAGTATCGTTACACTCACATTGTCGACCGGCGTGTATACGCAATTGCATACCGACCTTAGTAATGCGGTGCAAGTCTCTGGTATCGCAGGCGTTACATTTCTCCAGTCGGATGTAGTGCGCGTCAGTGATACGAAAGTGACTGTTAAACTGACATTCGACGGTACAGACTTTGACACCGATGCCACGCTCATCTTCACAGTTGGATCGGATGCTATCACGAACTATGACGGACCCGCACGCAGCGCGACGATCCGCGTCACCGCCGTGGTTGAAGAAAGCCCTACAATAACGGCTTTTGCGTCCCAAGACTTGATGGAGGCAACCCTCAATGGCAGTATCATCCGCCTAACACTCAACAACGGCACTTACGTCCGATCTAACTTCGATATTGATAGTGCTGTGACAGTCTCCGGTATCGCAGGCGTTACTATTGGATTCTTTGGGGTGGAACGTGTGAACGACACAGTCATTACCTTTGAACTTGAATTCAATGGTAACCTTGACACCAACGCCACGCTCATTTTCACAGTGGACGCGGATGCTATTGTCGACTACGACGGTACTACACTCATCGCACAAATAATTGTTAATGGCGGACAGGAATCGGTCATTGCATCAACGGAGACGTTGTTGACAGAAACAACGTTGAACGGAAGTGTGGTAACGCTGACACTCAACGGTGCAATTTATGAACGGTCTACCTTTGATCTCAGGGATGCTGTTGAGGTATCTGGCATTGACGGTGTCACTTTTCACTGGTTTGATTTGGACCGCGTCAGTGATACGGAACTGACGGTTGAATTAACCTTTAGAGGCAACATTGACACGGATGCTACGCTCATTTTTACTGTTGGTGCGGATGCTATCGCCGACTACGCCGGTCCCGCACTTACGACGCAACTCATTGTCACCGGAGGTAAGGAGTCGGTGACTGCTTCAACAGAAGCAGCGTTGACGGAAGCGACATTGGATGGTAGTGTCGTCACACTTACGCTTAGCGGTAGGAAATACGTGCGCTCTACCTTTGCCATCAGAGATGCCGTGACGGTCTCTGGTATTGATGGTGTAACAATCCCTTGGCACCAACCTGAGAGAAAAAACGATACACAGATCACCCTCGAACTTGAATTCAACGGCGACTTTGACGCTGATGCGGTGCTAACCTTTACGGTCAAGGCGGAGGCACTGTTGAGATATAACGGGCCCGCACTCACCGCGCAAGTCAGTGTCACTGGTGAACAAGAGTCAATAGTCGCATCAACAGAAGCACCCTTGACAGAAGCAACACTCGATGGCAGCGTCGTCACCTTGACACTCAGCGGGCGTGACTATGTGGGATCTTCTTATGATATCGAGCGTGCTTTAACAATAACCGGCATAGATGGTGTGACCGTAGACGATGTAGACCGAAACAGCAATACGGAAATCGCTGTTAAACTGGGATTCAATGGAGACTTTGATACGGATGCAACACTCACACTTAATGTTGGATCGGGTGCTATAGCGAACTACAACGGCCCTGCATTCGCCGCACAACTCCCCGTTACTGGAAGACAGGAATCAATAGTTGCATCAACAGAAGCACCCTTGACAGAAGAAACACTTCATGGCAGCGTCGTCACCTTAACACTCAGCGGTAGAAAATACGCACGTTCTATTTGGGACATCAGAGATGCCGTGACAGTCTCTGGTATTGAGGGTGTAACAATCCCTTGGCATGATCCCGACCGAAAAAACGACACACAGATCACCATCGAACTTGAATTTGATGGTGATTTTGATGCCGATGCAATCCTCACTTTTACCGTCGGCGCAGGTGCTATCGCAAATTACAATGGTCCCGCACTCACCGTGCAAATAACTGTTACCGCTGATAGAGAGAACGCGCTTCTCGCAAACTTCCCCAATCCGTTCAACCCGGAAACGTGGATACCCTATCAACTCGCGAAATCCGCAGATGTTAGCATCTCCATCCATGCTATAGACGGCAAGTTGGTACGCGCTTTGGATTTAGGACATCAACCCGCGGGTGTGTATCAGACCCGCAGCCGTGCGGCGTATTGGGATGGTAAAAACGCATTCGGTGAACCCGTCGCGAGTGGTGTCTATTTCTACACACTTACAGCAGGCGATTTCACCGCAACACGCAAAATGTTAATACGAAAATAGTCGTCAGTCAGTAGAAAAACCGTACTGAAAACTGACATCCATTATAATAAGGAATTCATTATGAAAACCCTAATCATGAAGCAGAAATACCTTGTGTCCATATTAGTTACCATCTTCACAATCTTGGGAATACAAAGCAGTTACGCACAGACGATAACCGCTTCAACGCCACAACCCTTGACAGAGGCAAACCTACACGGAAGTGTGGTCACCCTCACGCTCAGCGGGCGTAGTTTTACTGGGTGGTCATCAGACATCGGAGAGGCAATGACGATATCCGGCATTGACGGTGTCACTTTTGATGATTATTGGGATGTGGATCGTATAAGCGACACAAAAGTGATAGTAGAACTCACATTCGCTGGCAACATTGATACGGATACTTCCCTGACCTTTACGGTGGGAGCAGGCGGAATAGCTGATTATGACGGTGATGCACTTACCGCCCAACTCCCTGTGACTGCTGTTGAAGAGTCGTTAGTCGCAACAACAGAAGCACCTTTGACAGAGGCGACACTGAACGGCAGCGTTGTAACACTTACACTCAGTGGACGTATTTTCAACGATGAATACGATGTTTATAATGCTTTGACGGTCTCCGGCATTGAAGGAGCATCATTTTACAGGTTTGATGTAGAGCGCATAAGTAATACGAAGGTAACCGTGCCACTGACATTCGCTGGCAACATTGACGCAGACAGTACACTCACAATCACCGTCGGTGCGGATGCTATCATAGGCTATAATGAGGCGTTCACTCTCCAGTTACCTGTTACTGCCCTTGAGGAAACGCTTGTCGCAACAACAGAAACGCCTCTGACAGAGGCAACGCTGAACGGAAGCGTTGTGACTCTTACACTCAGTGGGCGGTCTTTTAACGATGAATACGATGTCTATAATGCTTTGACGGTCTCCGGCATTGAAGGAGCATCATTTTACAGGTTTGGTGTAGAGCGCATAAGTAATACGAAGGTAACCGTGCCACTGACATTCGCTGGCAACATTGATGCAGATGGCACACTCACTATTACCGTGGGGGCGGGTGCAATAGTGAACTACAATGAGGCGTTCACTCTTCAAGTTCCTGTCACAGCAGTAGAAGAGACGTTAGTCGCAACTACGGCGGCACCTCTAACAGAGGCAACGCTGAGCGGCAGCGTTGTGACACTCACACTCGACGGGCGTGTTCTCAATACCTCTGGCACTGTGTCTGTATCTGGCATTGAGGGTGTAACCATAAGTAGGATCAGCCGCGTCAGTAACACACAGATGACGGTGTCACTTACTTTCTCCGGGAATATTGACGCGGATAGTACGCTTACAATCACCGTAAGTGCAGCTCGTATAGCCAGCTACAATGAGGGATTCACTATTCAAGTTCCTGTCACGGCAGTAACGGAGACACTTGTCGCAACAACAGAAGCACCTCTGACAGAGGCAACACTTAGCGGCAGCGTTGTGACACTTACGCTCAGCGGGCGTAGTTTTACTCGCTGGGGATCGGACATTAGAGATGCGTTGTCAGTTACCGGTATTGAGGGCGTATCATTTTACAGGTTTGGTGTAGAGCGCATAAATAATACGAAAGTAACCGTGCCACTGACATTCGCTGGCAACATTGACGCAAATACGACACTCACTGTCACCGTGGGTGCGGATGCTATCGTAGGCTATAATCAGGGGTTTACCCTTCAACTGCCTGTCACTGCTGTTGAGGAGTCATTGGTTGCAACAACAGAGACACCTCTGACAGAGACAACGCTGAGCGGCAGTGTTGTGACACTTACGCTCAGTGGACGTAACTTTACCAGTTCGGAATCGGATATTAGAGATGCGTTGTCAGTTACCGGTATTGAAGGCGTTTCTGTCAGCAGATATGGTGTGGATCGTGCAAGCCACACGGAAGTGACTGTCGTGCTGATTTCTACCGAAGATTTTGATACAGATAGTGTGCTGACTCTTACTGTGGGTGCGGATGCGATAGTTGGCTACAATGAAGGATTTACCTTTGAATTCCCTGTCACTGCTGTGGAAGAGTCGCTTATTGCAACAACAGAAACTCCTTTGACAGAAGCGAACTTTACTGGCAGCGTGGTGACACTTACGCTCAGCGGGCGGCATTTTACAGATGAATGGGACATTGAGCGTGCTTTGACGTTCTCTGGTATTGAGGGTGTTTCTATTCCAAGCTACGACGGTGTAGAACGTGTAAGTAACACGGAAGCAAAGGTTACCTTGTTATACTCCGGCAACATAGACACAGATAGCACGTTTACTTTGGAAGTAGGCGCGGGTGCTATAACCAGCTACAATGAAGGATTTACCTTTGAATTTCCCGTCACTGCTGTTGAAGAGAGGTTGGAAGTCTCAACAGAATCTCCTTTGACAGAAGCAGCACTGAATGGTGGCACTATCACACTCACGCTCATCGGACGTCAATTCACATGGTGGCGACGCGATATTGAAGAGGCGGTGACATTAACTGGCATTGAAGGTCTGAGCATCGGCAGATTCAGTGTCGATCGTGAAACTGGAGATGTGGTGCTAATTCCGCTTGTCTTTGATGGCAATATAGACACAGATGCTACACTTACCATTGAGGTTGGAGCAGGTGCAATCGCAGGCTATAACGAAGCATTCACCGCACAAATACCTGTTACGTCGGTAGAGGAGTCACTGGATATATCATCGAAGTTTAACTTGAATGAGGCAACGCTTAACGGAACTGAGGTTATATTGAAACTGAATGGCCGTTCTTATGTGTCGTCATTCTTTGACATCCGCGATGAAGTGTCAGTTACTGGTATTGAAGGTGTCACTTTCGATGATTTCTTTGATGTGGACCGTGTCAATGACAATGAGGTGGCGGTTGAACTGAGTTTTGACGGAACAGATTTTGATATTGACAGCACGCTCACCTTTACTGTCGGTGCAGAGGCAATTTCTGGTTACGGTGAAGCATTGACTGCCCAACTTCCTGTTACTGCCATAAAGCAATCCGGTGCAACAATTAGCATCTCGCCGAACCCAGTCGTATCTCCACCACTTTTTGAACAGTTGACTGTCCGTCTAAATATTACAGGTGGCGAGAATGTTGCTGGGTTTCAAGCTATCGTTCGGTATGATGATGACACACTCAGATATGTGGAGAGTGCTAAAGGCAATTATCTGCCAGCGGATGTGTACTTTGTGGCTCCAATCGTTCCAGAGGATGAGTATTATTGGTCTACGTATGTACCAGTTGCTGCAACCGCTCTTGACGGCGTAAGTAACGGTAACGGCACACTCGCCACCTTCACCTTTGAAGTTTATGATGATATTAAAGAATCTGAGATAACCTTGACGAATGTCTACATTGTAGACCGTGAGGGTATCCGATGGGAAGTTGAGATTGAAGGCGCTGAGGTGACTGAACCCGCGCACGATGTCGTTGGAGATATTAACCGTGATGGTGTAGTGAACATCCGCGATTTGGTGCTTGTGAGTTGGCGTTTTGGTTTGCGTGGCGAAAATCGCGCGGATATTAACGGAGACGGCATTGTTGATATAGCTGACCTTGTTCTCGCTGCAAATGCGTTGGGTGCGGATGCAGCTGCGCCATCCTTAAATCCACAGATATTGGAACAACTCACCGCCGCAGATGTAAAAGAATGGCTGACCCAAGCGCAGAAAATCACACTGACCGACCCCGATTATAAGCGCGGAATTAGTGTGCTGGAGCAACTCCATAAGGCGCTGACCCCTAAAGCGACAGTACTTTTGGCAAACTTTCCCAATCCGTTCAACCCGGAAACGTGGATACCCTACCACTTATCAAAGGATGCAGATGTCACACTGCATATCTATGCTATAAACGGCACATTGGTACGGACGTTGGCACTTGGGCATCAAGCTGCGGGTATGTATCAGAGTCGTTCCCGTGCGGCGTATTGGGATGGTAGAAATGAGTTCGGTGAACCCGTCGCAAGCGGTGTTTACTTCTACACACTCACAGCAGGCGATTTCACTGCTACACGTAAGATGTTGATACGGAAGTAGGACCGGTAGGTGCGGTTTTGCGGTGTACTTGAAGAAACGCCCCAGCAAAAACCCCATAAGCGATCTGCATTCCTAACCGCACCTAACCCCATCTAAAAAGGGATATTTATTCTGACAACAACACATTCCTAATACCATTTCTAAATAGACGCCTGTCATTAATCAAAAACTGGAAACCCGTAGTAGGGCAATTCATTGCCCGTCTTACATGCGGATCTCCCATAGCGTTTCAAAATCTCTATAATGCAGCTTTATTTTTTAGATTTGGTATAAGATCAATTTTCGGGGAAAACTGCATTATAGTAGATCCGGTAATTTACTTCATACATCTATCCGATACACGCGAACAGCAGTATCGTGGAACAGCGCATCACGTTCATCAGCCGAGTATCCTGATGACAACCGTTTGAAGGCGTTATACATCACGTTGTAGGAAAACGAGACCTTGTCGACGGGGAAATTGCTTTCAAACATACAGCGTTCTGGACTGAACTGCTCGATGCAATAATTCATAAAGGGTGCTATAGATTCCGCCAACTCTTCAGAACCGATCGGTTTTTCGCGTTCGTGCCAATCAAAACCGGTGCGCGGCATCCCAATGCCACCGAGTTTGATGTTAACATTCGGGCATGCTGCTACAGCAGCGATACCGCTTCGCCAAGTCGCTAACACTTCATCATCCCTTCCACCGTAAGGACCGACCCGCAGCAACCCACCAATATGATTAAGAATAATCGTCAAATCCGGTACAGTTTTCGCAAAATCGGCGAGTTCCGGGAGTTGAGGGAAGAACAACCACGCCTCAAAAGACATCCCCATACCTTCCAGCACGCGCGCACCGGCACGGAAATCATCGCGCGCCAATTGTCCGGCTGTCTTGTATGCAGAAGTACCTCCGATCTCTGGGTACGGATCCGAGGTGACAGAGTGCCGGATACCGCGAAACCGATTCGGACTTGCCGCCTGCAAGGCTTCCAGTACAGGCTCTACGTGTTCACCTAAGTTCAGGTTGGCGTGTCCAACAATCGCAGCGGCAGCGCGGCTCGTGCCGTATAGACCGCTTGCACTCGCAGCGGCTAACCCTTGCACAAATTCCACTTCACCGACAGGACGCATCTCTTTCGGTCCGTCAGCGCGATACATCGCTCGCGCCTCAACAAACACAGTAGAGCGCACATTGTGCCCGCTATCAATGTCTGCAATTAACTCATGGAGCAGATAGCGTTGGTAAGGAATACGCTCGGTTCGGAAATCCCAAAAATGGTGGTGCGGATCGCAGATTGGGATGTCTGGTTCCAGCGTCGGTTCTTCGGTTAAAGCGAGCCAGTCGTTGCCTCCATAAGGCATTATGAATACCTCCATATCTATAGTTACTCGATTTGTTCCATTTCGCAAGTACACTGTAGGGCATCTGTGCCTTTTTGTCAAACAAGTTTTGATTCTTTAATTCTGCTTTTCTTGCTTATGAAATGCATTTGTGCCATAATAGTCGTCAAATACCGAAAAACGCTTGGATTAACTCCGATGAAGGGGTAACTTTAGAAATGATAAACCGATTAGATGACAACGATCCTCCGATTATGCTTGAAAGTGTAGGATTCAAGTGCAAACGCTCGTCCATCGTTCTGGTTGTATGTCTTTTATTTTTTTCTCCTCTTTTTGTAATTACGAGTTGTGGTCCACTGGTAACCACCGATCCGCAATCTGGCGTTCCGCTTAAGGATTCTGATACAAACTCGCGTCCTAAAAAGATGTGGCCCGTGAAACGGACGCTCGTCAGCAACGAAGTCAACTGTGTTGCAGCAGATTCGGAGAACGTATGGATTGCAACAGCACACGGGATTTCGCGTTGGGAACGCACCAAAGATAAATGGCTGCACTACACGATGGAAGACGGATTGGCGAACGATAGGGTGAACGCCGTTGCGATTGATGGGCAGTGGGTCTGGTTCGCTACGGATGAAGGCGTGAGTCGCTACGATATACAAACGGATACCTTTGCGACCTTCCGAACTATTGACGGCTTAGCGAGCGACCAGGTCTCCTCTATTGCTATTGATGGAAATTATGTCTGGTTCGGAACGTCTAACGGACTCAACCGCTATGACAAAACAATTGACAGTTGGGCGGTACGTACCCGGAAAGACGGGTTGGTCAGCAAAATAATTACAACTATCGCTGTTGAGCCGGAGTACGTCTGGGTCGGCACCGATAGGGAAATCAACCCCGATCCGCATGGATGGGATCAGGATCCGAGGTTCAGCAAAGGTGGTGTGAGCCGCTACCATCGAGATACGGATTCATGGAATAATTATACAAAATCAGATGGTTTGATAGGCAGCGAAATCGCTACGATTGCCGTGGACGATGACAGCGTTTGGTTTGGGACAGAAAAAGAAGGGGTCAGTCAATACAATCAGGTCGATCAGACCTTCATTAAGACGTATACGAAAACCGACCTGTTGAAAAGCAATATGATGACCTGTATCCGTACAGATGGCTTCCAAGTCTGGTTCGGGACCGCCAACGCCGGTGTGCACCGATTCATCAAACCCGTCAATACCTGGGTGCATTACACCAAAGCAGACGGACTGTCAAGCAATCATGTGAGTTGGATTACCACACACGGTAATGATGTCTGGTTTGCGAGTAAAGAGGATGGGGTGAGCCGCTTCGATAAAGTAACCGGTGAATGGATAATTTACAAACAAGCCGATTTTCTTGCAGATAACGATGTCCGAGCGATAACACGTGATACCGATGGGAATCTCTGGGTGGCAACAGTCGGCGGAATCTCGGTTCACGCGCCTCAAACGCGGAGTTGGGAAATTATCTCCAAAGAAGATGGACTGCCAACGCCATACATCACGTCAATACTTATTAGTCGTCAGCCATCAGTTATCAATCGTCAGTTAAGAGATGTTAAATCAGATGCCTCTTTAACTGATAACCGAAAACCGAAAACCGAAAACTATTCTCGCATTTGGATCGGCAGCGATCGAGGGCTTGGGACAACGACAGATATAAGCACCGAATGGACTTTTCATACGCCGCGAAATAGCAATCGGCAGTCCGCCGACAGCCGACAGCAAGAGGCTGTCGGAGCATCGAAAACATCTTCGCCGACAGCCATTCACGGTGAAGCGTTTGTGACCGCCCTTGATACCGATGCGGCACGAGCAAACTCTGTTATCTGGCTCGGTACCAGTTTAGGACCCGCCATGTATGATCCAACATCTCAAAAATGGACCCAGCTTGACGTGCCGGATGCCCCCAAAAATCCGCTTATATTATCTGTGCTTGTTCGCGATGGAAGTGTTTGGTTCGGGGGTGCTGAGGGGGTTTGGCGATATTTGATCGCCGATAAGCAGATGCACCCTGCTACCGATGAGCTTCCCGATCCGTATGTTAATGTCCTCTTCTCCACGGGTGAAAAAGGGAAAGAGGAGACACTTTGGGCAGGAACACGCCGTGGGGTTGCAAGGTATGACATCAACCGCCAGCGTTGGGTCCCATTGTCCTTTAACGCACAATTACCCTCCCCCAATGTCACTGCGCTCGCTTTTCGAGATGGCACGCTCTGGATTGGCACACCACAGGGACTCGGAAGCTACACGATTGCTTCCGATTCTTGGAATCCGCTCTCAAACGTACCGTATAGCATTCGGGACATACTGTGTGCGGAAACTGATAAAATACTTTGGCTGGCGACGGACATCGGTCTCGTTGAATATCATAGTCGTGAAAAAACCGAAAACGTAGTCCGTAATGTAATGAAGGACGGGTCTACGGAGAAGCATTTGAAAACACAGGGGAAACACCCAAGCAAAAACACCCGCCTCACCGAACCGCAAGGGAATATAAAAATACATCAATCCCGTCCCGTGCGGGAACCGTTCTTTGAGACCAGAGTTTCACACATCAAATTTGATGGCGATTACATCTGGTTCAATAACTGGAGAGCTTCGCCGAACGGTAGTATCGTGCGTTTTCATCGCCCAACAGCAACGTGGCGACGTTTCACTCGTTTAGATATTTTGCAGTCCACGCAGAAGAGATCCATGACCTTTATCCGTTGGACCTACGTCGATACTGATGCCGTCTGGTTCACCACGGACTACGGGGTTCTCCGTTATAATAAAACTGCGGATACGTGGCAGCATTTTACGATAGAAGATGGACTCTCTACAGACGATGTGGGTAAAATTGCTGTCAGTGAGCAGAGCGTCTGGGTTATTCCGATGATAGGTTTGGAATTAAACCGTTATGATAAAGCAACTGGAACGTGGGAAGTGGTTGAAGAAGAGGGGCACCGTGAGATTGAGAGTATAAAATCACTCGGGGTTGATGGCCCGAACGTCTGGTTCGCGTCTGGGCGCGGACTCACGCGTTACAATGAGGTCACCGGTGAATGGAAAAATTTCGGACCCAGGGACGGATTGGCAGGTAGAGGCGCAGAATGGATTACTGTGGATGATGATTTTATTTGGGTTGCGCGTTCGGAATGGGACAGAGGCAGCAACCGTCCACTTTCACGATACGATAAGAAAACAAAAAAGTGGACAACTTTCTCAACGAATGACGTACTTGCTGCCAGGACCATTAGACGCATTATCGCTACAGAGAACGATGTCTGGATACTCTACAGACCCTGGGATGACGCCGGTGTCACCCGATACGATCGGCGTACAAAAGAGTGGACGACAATCCGATCTGGCCGCGGAACGCTCGAACTCGCAGCCGATGACGATTATCTCTGGTTAGCTGCACCCAACGAAGGGCTTCGACGATTTCATTTCGCCTCCGGCACCTGGACAACGTTCAAAGATATCGAGGGGCTGCTCCATAATCACGTCGGTGAGTACGGGCTTGCAGTCGATCAAGACTATGTATGGGTCGGAACCTTACGAGGGCTTTCGCGTTATGACAAGCGGAAGGAATCCTGGACACCTCTGACATCACTGCCAACCCTTTTGGGACGCACCATCCGGACGGTAGATACAGATGAACGTTTCGTCTGGATCGGTTCCGATAAAGGGATGTCCCGCTACGACAAGGCTTTAGGTACCTGGAAAAATTATCGACAGAAGGGTGGGTCTGAAAACATAGAAACCCACGGCGGTCATTGGCACCGACATGGCAGGAAAAAGAGGGACTCCCTCTCCGATAACGTTGTGAGTTCTATCGTCGTTGATGAACAATACGTCTGGATCGGGACACGCGATGGCGCGAACCGTTTTGATAAGATAGCATTGCGCTGGGACCAATACAAAACTGAGCATGGGTTGCCTGCGAATAATATAACTTCTGTTAGTAGCGATGGCAGTAGCATCTGGGTGGGAACTAATTCCGGGATTGGGAAGTATCCGCGCACAGCGGATGACCTCAACGCATGGATTACTTACACATCTGGCACTGAAATCCAACCGTCTGCCGTATCTAAAGAGTTCGCAGAATCATTGGTTACCGATCAAATCTGGTGTATCACGGCGAGTAAGAGACACGTCTGGGTCGGCACACGCCGAGGGGTGAGCAAATACGATGTGGGTAAAGACATCTGGAAAACAATCACAGTGGAAGATGGACTCGCAAGCGATGAAGTCAGTTGTATTGCTATTGATGGCGATCGCGTCTGGTTTGGCAGTGATCGTGGTGTAACGCTCTATAATGAAAAGGCAGATGTTTGGGCTGCCTATACAACAGAAGATGGACTCGCAAGCAACAAGGTTACTACCATCGGTGTTGATGGCACAGAAGTCTGGATCGGTACTTACAATGCCGGGGTCAGCCGGTTCGATCAGTTGACGAATACCTGGACAACTTACACACGAGATGATGGTTTGGCACATAATGGTATCCTTTCCATGGCTATTGATAGTAACTATGTCTGGTTCGGCACCTATCGCGGGTTGAGCCGCTTTGATAAACGCACAAGCATCTGGACGGTCTTCACAGAGGTCTATGGACCAGAAGACATTTTGAGGTAGTTGTCAGCATGTAGAGACGAGGTCCCCTCGCCCCTACGACTCATAAAATATGAAGATAAAAACAGATGCACGAAAGTACCTGATCCTTGGCTCGTTCCTCTTGTTGTTCAACGGTTCTCTGGTGTTCTATGCTGAGGCAGAGGACGTTTACAGTCTATTTGGCAAGTTGTTCTTGTCCGGACGGGTCGAATACGATTTCACAAACCGACGCAACTTCCTCGCTGGCACAGAAGAGGAACAAGTTAGGCAAGATAATTTTGATTTTGATCGCCTTTTTCGACGCGGTTTCCACAGCGTTATGGTGATTGAAGAGACAGCAGGGAGCGTCAAAAATATCCTGAGTCTAGGAGAAGTTCCGACAACCTTCACCAAATTTACCTTCGATCAGATTGACTTAAGCGGCGTCCGCTGGGAGGTCCGCTCCAACCGCACCGATTGGACAATTCTAATGGTACCCGGTTTGCTGAACCGACTGAACGGTCAAGAGGAGCAGACTGAAGGTTCGGGGATCGGTTTGCGCGAAGTAACAAAGTTCGGTAGGTCGCAGCTGGGGCTTTCTTGGTATTTCCGTGAAGTCCCCGTATGGGCAGTAGACTTGGAAACCAATTTCACCAACTACGGTGTGAAAGCGGAGCTGGCTATCACCCCGAAAAATGCATTGCAAAAGAACTTGGGCTCACGGTTCGATGCAATGACGACAGTTTTCAAAGCCTTCCAAACCGTTGGTGATACCATTTTTCAGGCAGAAGCGTTTCGCGTCGGTCCACGATTTGATGCCTCCCGATCCGTCGGTGATAACGATGACCAAGATCGCTACTCCGATAACACGTTTCCTGACCCACCATCTCTGATTATTCCTGGCGACCTTGATAAAAATAACAACGGTATCTTCGACTATGAGGATGACATCCTCCTTTTCGATGTCGATGAGGATTTCCTTGACGAAAGTGATCGGAATAACAACGGTATTCGGGATGAGGAAGAAAATGATAAGGACCCCAATTACGAATTTGATGTCGGACTCCGAGGCATTCGGCTTTTTATGAACCGTAAGATAAGTCAACAGGCGAGCGTTGTTGACCTTGATCTCGGATTACAGATAGAAGAAAACCTCAGACTCAGAAATACGCCCACCTCAACGAAAGCACTCGCTAACCTCGTTTACCAGAGACAACTTGCACAAGCTTCCTCGCTCATTTTCGAGAACGAACTCAAATTGGTGAAGGATCGGATTCCCGACGAAACGTGGTATTACGCCGGATTTTTGGGGAGACAGGATGAACGGCTCTATCGATCGCAACCAGAAATCCAGAAAATGGTGAGAGAGGGAGACCTGCAATTCTTTTATGTTGATGGGGGTGTCGAAGTCGAAAAAAGACGCAGGGATCCCCGATTGATGCAGAACGATCTCATTAACACGGCTAAAGTCACATGGGAATATCGCGGAATTGAACGAATGGTTACGACCGCTCGTGCCAAAATTCAGTACGACTATGATTTCGACAAAGATAACGAACATTACGAAGTCGGCATTTTCAAGACGCTGTACCGCCTACGTCCTTCCAAATCTCTGGAGATCAGTCCCATGTTCAAGTATACTATTCGGAACGGTTTTCGGATGGCAGAGGACCGAGTCGAATATCTTCCGCTAAGTGCGGAAATTGACGGCGAAGAGGTATCGCGCGGGCTTCGATTGCGTGAGATTGAACACACGCACGTACGCGATATGACACTGGCACTTATCCTTAAGGTCGTCTATCAGTTCACGAAAACCATCAAGCTCACCGGTGGTGGTCAAATCCTTTTGTTCAACGATATGCGTGATGATGCTAACGATTTTGTCCGTCAAGCACTTTTAGTAGAGATGGAGAAGAGTTTTGTCGCTTACGAGAAGCAGCTTTTTCTGCATATCGGCGCACGGTACATAGACCAACGCGCAATCGGAGATGTTAACGATCAGAATTATATGGAAACTTTTGTCAGAGTTTTTGGGAAATTCTAAAAAAAAATAGTGAAATTGTAGAGAATTATGCATTTTTTTCTAAATTAACTTGACAAACAGTTTTATAGGGTGTATAATACTATTATTACGTATTCAGTATTAGTATTTACAGGTCGTAATTCGCAACATGAACATTAACCTTCTGGTTCATGAGTCAAAGTATATAAAGGAGCATATCCGATGAAAACCAAAAGATTACACCCATTAGAACTTGAAGTGATGAAAGTGGTATGGAAACTGACGCGTGCCACGGTCAACGATGTCCTTGATAATATTAACCGTAAGCTCGCCTATACTACTGTCGCTACAACGATGAAAAGTCTCGAAAAGAAGGGTTTTTTGTCGCATCAAGTGGATGGTAGGACGTTCGTTTACCAGCCTTTGGTCAAAGAGGCAGAGATTACGCATTCCATGCTCAGCGATTTACTGGAACGCCTTTTTGACAACTCTGCCGAAAAACTGGTGAACACACTTCTTGAAGTGCGACAAACCAGCGCAGATGAACACAATCGCTTACAAGCGTTGATTAACAACTACCAGCCTGAAGGAGAAGAAACCGATGACTAAGCAAATTTTTCTTTCTTTACTAAATTGCTCGTGGCAGTGGGTGCTATTGGGTGGTTTGACATGGTTCATCACCGGTGCTGTGTTCCGCAAAAAGCGTCGTTCTAACACCACTGTTCACCTGTTATGGTTGTTGTCTTTACTCAGTTTACCGATCCTGTTCGGTTTAAATCAGTTTGTGCCAGCACTCTCTATAGGCGGAAACCCGGTGTCAGAATTAACACAGGTGGAATTAACACAGGTGGAGCCGGTAAACATGTCGGGTTTAGCTGTGCCAGCTACAGACCTACCGCAGGTTTCATCCGTGGGCAGCGACACGCAAACCGGAAATCAACGCCTTACAGCGGATAAGTCCTTTTTCAGTTGGGAAACCAAGACGGAACTGCTCTTGAGCATCTGGGCAATCGGGGCGTTCACCATGCTCGTCCGTTTCGTGTTCGGCTTGTGCCGAATCTATCAACTCCGACGTAATGCCGTAGTCGCTGATGATTCATATCAGGCAATCTGTCGAGGCTTGGCGCGACAGCTGGACATAAAACGGACGGTCACCGTGTGCATCTCGGATCGGATAGCATCACCGATCTCATTTGGTTGGTTATCACCGTCCATCCTGATTCCACGAAAGCTGAATTTGGAGCAGTTTGAGTTGGTAGCGGCCCATGAATTAGCACATCTACAACGACTTGATTGGTTAACGACCCTCTTTTCGCACGTGGTTGGGGTTGTTTTCTTTTTTCATCCAATTTACTATTTCCTCAATCGCGAACTCGTCCGCCTACGGGAACGTATCTGTGACGATTGGGTTATCCGATTGACAGGTGCCAGAAAAAACTACGCGCAGTGTCTATTGGATCTGGTTCGCCACAGAGATAGAGCGATTCCACTCGCTTTGTCCCTCAATCAGCCGTCTCAGTTGGAATCTCGGATTGACGCTATTTTGAAAGACAATCGGCAGTTAGACCTACAATTGAAGCCGCGCTTGCGACTGATAGCAGTAACCTTGCTCTTTACCTGTCTGCCTTTATTGGCGATGGCACAACTGGTTCCGCTGAAAACTTTCCAAGTTTCACTGTTCGCTCAGACACCTGAGAAGTCAGAAGAAGCGGTCGAAAAGCAGCACGGACAAGAAGCGAAAGTTGAGAAAATCGGTGAGAAAGCGGACACCGAGGATTCGGACATTAAAGTGGAAGACGAAGACCCGACGCTATTTGGCAGGTCTGAGGAAAACGGAATCGTCTCTGGACCGCAGCCCGGGGAAAAACTGCCGCCGTTGAAAGTAACTGGCATTCGTGGCGGCCTCAACGGTGAAACGTTTGATATCACCGCTAAAGCAGATGGAAAACCGATCATCTTATTCTTGCAAGACACCGATGAAGCCGGCATAAAGGGGCTTGTTCAGGTGTTCGAGTGGCTTAAAAAAGTTGGTGATTTCGAGAAAAAACAGAACAACGCGTCTGGTCTCGAATTTCAGATAGGCGTTGTGTTACTTACGGATGATGCGGATGCGTTGCCTGAATCGGCTCGGGATGTTTTTGAAAAGCACCTTCCAGACGAGATCATAGTAGGGATCTCTCCCGATGGGCGTGAAGGGCCAAGCAGCTACCGGTTGAATCGGGATGTTCCACAGACCGTTCTTATCGCTAAGGATGGGCAAGTGCTGCACAACTTCGCGTTCACAGAACCGATGCGCTCTCTCGGTTCACACTTCGTTGGTACTATCGCCGATACGATCGGCATAGTGTTTGTGCCGAAGTCTGTCATCGAGATTGAGATCGATAACGCTCCTGATCTTCCTGAGTGGGTGGAACTCCGCAACCTAAGCGATAGCGAACTGAACTTGAAAGGTTGGACGCTGGGCTCTTCCACCACGATATTGGATGGCGGGAAGTGGACTATCCAATTTGATGAAGATGAATTTGATGAAGATGAAGTTTGGACGCTGGGCTCTGCCTCCACAATATTGGATGGCGGGAAGTGGGCTATCCAATTCGATGAAGATGTTAGAATCCCGGTTGCCGGTCATCTGCTCCTTGACGCGGAATCGCTGAAAAAATTAGGCATTACTGGGGACGAATATGTGGTACTCCTTAAAAGAAAAGGGGAACGCAGTCCAACAACGGAGAAGGGTGATGCTCACAATCGGGACCAAGAGCTCTCGCTGGGAGAAACCCTCAAAGAGTTGGAGGAGTTGGAGGAAAACATGCTATTGATCCAACGACTCTTCCTCGAGCAGCTGAAGGAAGGTGAAGGGGCGCGCAAGCGTTTGCAAGAGCTCCCGCTGGAAGAGACCATCGAAAAGTTGACGGAAGACGCAGAATTGATCCAGCAACTCCTCCTTGAGCAGATGAAGGAACAGCCGAAGGAAGGTGAGGGTGCGCGCAAGCGTGTGCAGGATCTCTCGCTGGAAGAGACTCTCAAAGAGTTGACAAAAGAGTTGACAGAAGACGCAGCGTTGATCCAACAACTCCTTGAGCAGCTGAAGGAAGGTGAAGGGGCGCGCAAGCGTGTGCAGGATCTTTCGCTGGAAGAAACCATCAAAGGGTTAAAGGAAGACATCGCACAATTCAAAGAACGCCTCAAGCAACTGGAGGAAAAACACAAGCGAGTTTTTTCACCAAAAGAGGACTAAATTATAACCCAAGCTGCCACTTTGTGACGCGACAAAGTCAACGATATGGCACATCTCTGAGAACCGAAACAAAATTAACTGGCACAAGCCGTAAATTTTGTCAGGACTTACGCATTTTTCCGTGATAACGGACATCCGATACACTGCAGGCGGGGTTTCAAACCCTGAAGAAACGCCCAAGCAAAAACCCTGCAGTGGGCTGCGTAAGTCCTGTTTTGTATTTTTTGTAAATTAATTTGACAAACGTTTCAGAATGTATGATATTATCAATATGTGTGCGGAGTATGTCACAAACTTTGATTAACAACTATCAGCCTGAAGGAGAAAGAATCGATGGATAAACAGTCCGTACTTTCATTATTTGCTGCAGTCTTGCCTCACAAACTGTAGGAGGAGGAACCATGTTTTTAGCAAAACGATATCTGAATTACATACTCACAACAAGCACTATTATCGTGGTGAGTTTCGCGATAATAGGGACAAGTGATGCAAAGATTGATAAAGATACGATTCAAGGGATGTGGACATTTGAGGAGGGCAAAGGTGAAACCGTTACAGATCTTTCTGGAAACGGTAGCGACGGTGTATTTGTTGGCGATGTCAAATGGGCAAAAGCCAGATTCGGTGGTGGTATAGAATTCAGCGGCGTTGACGCACAAAACCATGTTCGTATCGGGACGAAAGGGGATGCCGATAGTTTAGCAGCCTTGAATTTCAAGGACTCCGAGGGTTTCGCGATCCATGCATGGATATACGCAACGGTACCGCCCAACGGAAAATGCGTTATATGGAAAGGGCAGGGATGCTCAACCTGGTCGCAGTATCTACTTGGAACCGGTGCCCATGAAAATGTCGGTGGCAGAATTAACCAAGCTTCGTTTCACTATCGTATCAAGAGCGCGCCGGAAAGATTTGAAGCACTCGGAGATCCACTCCCGGTAAATGAGTGGGTTCACCTCGTCGGGGTGTGGGATGGAGCGAAAATCCATATCTACGTTAATGGTGAACTACAGAACAGTGCAGACGCTGTAGGCCAACCTTGGGATTCTCCTGAAGCGGTTTACATCGGCGCAGATGAGGGGTGTAATGCGGGTAAGGGAAGGTGTCATTTCGGTGGAATCATTGACGAAATTGTCATCTTTAATGTACCCCTCTCCAAAGATGAAATTAAGGCACTCGGCAATGGAATTGAAGGTGTTTTTGCGGTCGATGCCGCAGGCAAAGTCACTACCACCTGGGGTAAACTTAAATCAAGCAAATAAGATCCTCTTAATGGGGACCTACTATGCTGATGATCTGATGTTCATGGTTAACGAGGGTGGTGTGGTTTCTTGTGTGGAGGCAAAAAACGGAAACCGGGTATGGAGAGGTCGTATTATTGCGTTTTTTGGATAGAATTATGCACCCGTTCCATCCATAAGTAGCGTCACCAGAAATGAAAGCACAATTATGCAACCATCTATTTGTGGAGGCGACTCATGAAAAACAACGATGCCGAACTCATCCAACGCGTCCTTGAAGGCGACGATGATGCCTTCTCTGTGCTGGTGCGGAAATACCAGAAACAGGTCCACGCACTTGCATGGCGGAAAATCGGGGATTTCCATATCGCTGAGGAAATTACGCAGGACACTTTTCTGAAAGCATACAAACGGCTTTCCACACTAAAGAAACCCCAGCGCTTCGCAAGTTGGCTTTATGTCATCGCAGCGAACTGTTGCAGCTCTTGGTTTAGGAAAAAACGGTTGTGGACGCAACCACTTGAGCAACTTGAGGAAACAGACGACAAACAGCTACAACAATCGACGTATTCCAGACACGTCGCTGCCGAAAACGAACGCACAACCGCAGAGGCACAACGCGATGTCGTTAAAAAGCTGCTTGCGAAACTACAGGAAAGTGAACGAACTATCATGACACTACACTACTTCGGTGAAATGTCCTGCACAGAGATCGGCACCTTTTTGGGGGTATCCAAAAATACTATCAAGAGCCGCCTCCGCCGCGCACAGCAGCGCTTAAAGAAGGAGGAACCTATGATTCAAGAGGCTTTAGAAAATTTTCAGATCACGCCGAATCTCACGGAGAATATTATGCAAGAGGTTGCTCGCATTAAACCGGCTGCACCGTCGGGGAGTAAGCCGTTCATGCCGTGGGCAGTCGCAGCTTCCACGGTTGTGGTGGTGTTACTAATGCTGGGCATCGGAAACCAACAACACGCACTCCGTTTCCAGAAACCCTATAACCTTGATGCCGCATCGGAGATGACGGTTGAACTTATTGAAGCACCTGTTGTGCTGAACGTTGTTTCAAAACCGGATACGCGAACACAGATAGGAAGCACCAATGCACCGGGTAGAAGCAGTAAATCCGAACAACCACCGGATGATACGCCTGCACTCGTCGCAGAAGCACACGCTGATGAAATTATCAATGATTATACAAAATGGCATCTCCCAGAAGAAGCGAAAGCACGGTTTGGAAAGGGAGGCATTAATGTCCTTCAGTTTTCACCGGATGGTACACAAATCGCTGTCGGAAGCAGCATCGGTGTGTGGCTATATGACCTAAATACTGGAAAAGAGATTACTATGTTCCCGGGAATGTGTGAATCTATCGCTTTTTCACCTAATGGGCAATTTATCGCAAGCGGTGGCGGGAAATATACATTTCAGGCAGGATTCAGACTGTGGGAGATTGCGACTGGTCAAAAAGTGGCACTTATTGATGGCCCTCCTGCTGTCTCAGCACTGCAATTTTCTGAAGATGGCGAAACACTACTCGGTTTGGGGAACTGGGGAGATTCAATCAGCAAGTTAAACGTTGAAACTGGAGAGGGAAATGTGAAAAATATTGAAGACCGTTCTTGGGAAAAAATACCAAGGAGAAGTATGCCGGAACCGTATGCCCTCACGGACGATAAATTTGCCGTTGGTGGCGAGAACGGAAAAATTCAGTTGTGGGGCACAACGATTGGTGAACAACTATCTACCCTCAGCGGACATGGAGAGGATTTAAAGAATCCGTTAATTGAGAAGCTTCAAGAGATGATTCAGGGTCAGCCGCCTGTTCCAGAGGGAAATAACCATGTTTTAGTCTTGGAATTTTCGCCTGATGGCACTAAACTCGCCAGCGGAAGCAAAGACAAAACAGTGCGATTATGGAACACTACTACCGGCGACGAATTGGCTATTCTACGAAAACACACAGGATGGACAAACGTGTTAGCATTCTCTCCAAACGGGGAAAGGCTCGCAAGTGGAGGCACCGATAAAACAGTGCATTTGTGGGATACTGACACAGGTAAACTGATCACGACACTCAACAAACATCTCAGTAGTATTGCTGCACTCTCGTTTTCGCCTGATGGTAGAACACTTGCAAGTGGAAGCGCGGATGGCACTATTCGGTTCTGGAACACAGAAACCGGAGATTTACTACCCCTCAATATTACGGAACACACGGAGTGGGTGAAAGCAGCCTCTTTCGTTAAAGATAGTTCTACACTTGCAAGCATCGCTTTTAATGGCGTAATTACTTTTTGGGATCTGCAGACATCTCAAAAAACCGATGTTCAGATGACAGGACATCGAGATTTCTTACCGGCTTTGGCGTTTTCATCGGATGGGATTAAACTCGCAAACGTTAGCGCAAAAGCCACTATGTTCTTTGATCAAAGTTCCGGTTTTTCAACATGGAGTGCAGACCATCTGGTTCGGCTGACGGATGTGACGACAGGGCGTGAGTTAGGGACATTAAATGAGACAAATGCTGGTGTTAATCTAGGCGCAAGTATGACTTTTTCGCCTGACAAAAAAACGGTGGCATTCGGAGAACAAGGCAAAATTCATTTATGGAATACGGAGACTGGTGCCAGCTTTGAAATCCCTCTTGTAGATAAACACAATGCTGATGGAAATGACGAGTTGGCACCTCCACCAGATATGATGATGCTTCTCCCAGCCCCTCAAATCGGTGCCCTGGTGTTCTCACCAGATGGGAAAAAACTTGTCAGTGGAACCATGGGCGGAAAGGTCCAGATGTGGGACGCTGAAACTGGCGTTGAATTAGCCCCTTTCTTTGACGATGAAACCCAAAAAGAACCCGGTAAACTGAAGGCTACGGTCTCGTATCAGGATGGTATCACAGCGTTGGCATTCTCTCCAAATGGTGCCTTGCTTGCTGTCGGAAGTTATAAACGTATCCGTTTACTCGGAAGCCATAAACAGAGTCGTCTTAAGGAAGTCCCCCACGGCGTCGAAACGTTAGTGTTTTCACCTGATAGTACTATGTTTGTTACTGGGCTCAGAAACGGAGGGATTGAATTATGGGATTTGCCAACCGGAGATAAACTCACAATACTTGATGGGCATTCAGAACCAGTAGGAACCTTGGTATTTTCACCCGATGGAAAAACACTCGTCAGCACGGGACAAGACGGAACTATCCTCGTTTGGGATTGGAACGAAGTGCTCAAAAACTCGACTGTACAGGAAAAAGAGTGACCAACCCTATCTGCTTGGCAATCCTCCGCTCTAATGGTGTATAATTAATTGAACGAAAATTTACAGCTAATGTGATTTGAAAATAAGCGTGTGTCTTCTACAATAGCTCTGATTCAAAAACGTGAGCGGAGGAATAATGAACAGGTTTTATAGGGTTCTACTTATATCTACACTGCTAATCGGTTCGGTTGTATTCGCAATCGAAGCACAAAAGGACGAAGCAACCGAAAATTATACAAAATGGGAACTTCCAAAAGCAGCGAAAGCACGATTCGGAAAAGGTGGGATTAATGCCATTCAATTCTCACCAGATGGCACACAAATCGCTGTCGCAAGTAGCATCGGTATATGGATTTACGACCTAAAAACTGGAAAAGAGATAGACATACTACCGGGAAGATCTCAATCCATCGCTTTTTCACCGGATGGCAGATTTATCGCAAGTGGCGGCGGAAAATTCGCATTTCGTGGCGGCGGACTTCAATTGTGGGAAACAGCCACCGGTCAGAAAATGCAACTTATTGATGGGCATCGCTCGGCATCAGAACTGCACTTCTCTGAAGATGGAAAAACACTTGTCACTTTAGAAGGCTGGGGAGATGCAATCGGTAGATTAGATGTTGAAACTGGAGAAGGGGATGTCAAAAATATTGAAGACCGTTCTTGGGAAAAGATGACGCGGCGGAGCAGTCCTGAACCTTATGCACTCACGCACGACAAATTTGCGATCGGAGGTCAGGTCGGGAAGATTGAATTGTGGGATACAACGACGGGCGAAAAACTGTCTACGCTCAGTGGTCACGGCGGACCTTTACCGGCAGTAGATAGAGAGATCGTAATTCCGGAGGGGGTTCGTGAAGAGATGTTTTTCCCAGACGCGGGTGTTCACGTGTTAGTCTTGAAATTTTCGCCGGACGGAACAAAACTCGCAAGCGGAAGTAAAGATAAAACCGTCCGATTATGGGATACAAACACTAACGAAGAATTGGCTATCCTACAAAAACATACTGGATGGATAAATGCATTAGCATTCTCCTCCGATGGTAAACAACTCGCTAGTGGCTGTACCGACAAAACAGTGAATATATGGGATACCGATACGGGTGAACTCATCGCAACATTCACCGGACATCTAAACGGTATTGTCGCACTATCGTTTTCACCCGACGGTAGCATGCTCGCAAGTGGTAGCACGGATGGAACGATAAAATTCTGGAACACCCAAACAAAAGATTTGCTACCTATCAGCATTACAGAACATACGAAGTGGGTCAAAACGGTGTCCTTCTCTGAAGATAATTCCGCGCTCGTAAGTGTCGCATTTAACGGCATCACTGACTTTTGGAACCTGAAGACATGGCAAAAAACCGGTTCTCAAAATGCTGTACATGGGGATTTATTGCGCGGCTCAGTACTTTCACCCGACGGAACAAAACTCGCAAGTGCTGGCGCAAAAGCCACTATGTTTTTTGAGGCAGGCAGTTCAGGTGCAACCCTCTCCTCTCAAATGGCGGATCGACGGGTTCAGCTAACGGAGGTGGGGACAGGACATGAATTAGCAGCCCTAAATGAGACAGATGGTGTAATGGATCCAGGCAACAGTATGGCTTTTTCGCCGGATGGAAAAACAGTAGCCTTTGATGGCTCGGGCAAAATTTATGTGTGGAATACAGAGACAGGGAACAGCGTTAACATCTCGCTTATAGATGAAGAAAATGTGCCAGAAAATCCAAACAATGCCGATGGAAACGGTGATTTCGAGTTTCCACCCGGCCTGATGCAGCGTCATATTATACCTTCCATCAGCGCCTTGGTGTTCTCGTCTGACGGAAAGAAACTTATTAGTGGAAATATGGGCGGGAAGGTACAGATGTGGGACGCTGAAACCGGTGTCGCGTTAGCTCCTTTTCTCGCGGGACAGGATATGGAGGAAGCTGTAAAAGGCGGCCCTGGTAATTTTACTGTTACATATAGTGATATTGTTAGGGCACTTGCGTTCTCTTCAAACGGCACGTTGCTCGCTGTCGGAAGTAACCAAAAAATCCGTTTGTTGGGGAACAGCAAGCAGCCTCCTCTTAAAGATGCACCACGCGGTGCTGAATCGTTAGTGTTTTCTCCTGATGATACCATCCTCGTTGTGGGACTTAGAATGGGCGGAATCGAATTATTCGATTTGACAACGGGTAAGAAAATTACCACGCTCAATGGACACACAGCAACAGTAGAGACGTTAGTCTTTTCACCCGATGGCAAGACACTCGTCAGCACGGGACAAGACGGAACTATCCTTGCGTGGGATTGGAACGAAGCCGTTAAATAGTTATAAGTTAAGAACTTGTGTCTGGTACATTTTCTATTACTGCCACAATAATACTCTTAACCTACCACTTATAACTTACCACTTATAACTATTAAAACCTAATCCTAAGAGACATGCGGTGGCTGCCGCCTAATGCGGGGTGATTCGCGAACGCGTAGTCTAACCCAGCACCGGCACCAGTAACGAAGCTTAGGTTCAATCCTGCACCTGCTGTCAAACGTCGGATGCTTTCGATACCCTTGCGTTCATCAAAACCGATGCGCAGCGAAAGCAGATCGAAGAGTGTCCATTCAGCACCGCCATGCAACTCAACACCCTCCTGAATATAGGTATCCAAAGCGAAAATGAGTGTGCTTTGAAAAATAGCGAGTGCATGTGTCGTCGCAATGCCGATTTTCAGATTCGGCGATATTGTCTCGGTGTGCGAGGCCAAGTCTGCTGATGGCGGAGGCGTGTTCCAATAAATTTTTGTTTGAAATGCGTCGCTCGCTTGCAATCCGAGCGTTAGGCGATGCGGTCTCTCGGCAGATGTCGTTGCAACGAAACCGATATCAGCACCCCCACCGATAGCGTTTGTGGTCCGATAGCCGCTCATGTAGAGAAGTTTAAGGGTACCGCCGAGATGGAAATTGACACCACTGAAGGAAGGGATCGTCCAACCAGAGGAGAGCAGGAACGCGTTGTCTGTATTGTTGAAAGTTCCGGTTACCTGTGGACGGTTCGTCGGTCCGACAGGACGACTCACGACTGGCAGGCTGGTGATCGGAATATCGTTAACACCGACACGTAGCCAACTGACACCAATCGCGCCACGATTTTTCAAGGGATGGACGTAACTCACAAAATCGTAAGCATCCTGTCCGTTGAGTGTGGAATGCATGAAACTGACCTCATATCGGGTAAGTTGCCCCAACCCAGCAGGATTCCAATAAGCCGCGTAAGCGTTATCACTTAACGCAGTACCCGCGCCTCCCATAGCGAGCGCGCGCGCACCGACACCAAGCGTCAGGAAGTCCGCCGTATATCTTGCATCCACAGATTGGATGGTCCCCGCAAAGAAAGTTATTATGGTCACAAAGAAGTAGACAATATTTTTTTTAAGATGTTTCATTTTTTTCATGATTAACACCTCAGTACTGATCCATTTCATTACACGGTGGTTTCCAACGTGTTCAAACCCCTTCGGATGCTTCTAAACCAGCTGGAACTGACCAAAAACCATCGTGAAACGTAGTGGAACGATGCGCGAGGGCTGATCATTTAAAAATTATTAACGCAATTTCATCATTTTGAGTATCTCGGTAATATCTTTTTCACCTTCACGTTTGATTTTGAGTTTAGCGTAGTAAACGCCATTTGCCACCTCAACGCCATCCGTATCCCTACCATCCCACTCCACCATCAAGAATCCAGGAGTCGCTGGCATAGAGAGTTCCCGAATCATCCGTCCGCTTAACGTATAAATCTTTACCACGAGTGAATCCGCCGGTGCCGTTAATTCACATGTGAGGGTAGTTTTACGCGAGAACGGATTCGGATAATTCAGAAACGATAGCAGCTGCAAGTTGTCGTGAACCCGGAATGTGATGCGTTTTGTGTCAGTATTCCCGTGTACATCGCTTGCTGTCAGTCGAAGTTCGTACTCCCGCGGCTCCAGCTCTGGAGACGGATACGTCAAAACGAGTTGATTAGAGCCGGGTTGGTGTGTCAATTGATACGCCTCTGGCGCGATATGCTCATATTCACCAGATACCCTTCCAAGTTCCAATAACAGGGGTCGGGTGAGATAATTGAGTCCACTCGGGTCGGTTATTGTTGCACCAATAAGCGGTTCAGGGTCTGTCGCATCTCCTGGAACGAAGTGCTGTTGGTTACCGATAGTGAGTTGAATATCCGGCGGCACGGTATCGTCGCTGTAAATGAACGTGATTGGCCCGAGTCTATCAGTAGTCGCCCGAATAGTTCCGACAGGTCGGGTTTCAAATCGGAATCTATCCCCCGGTGTAAACGGATTTTCGCCTTGTGTCAGTTGCAGACGTAAGCCGTAGGGTTCATAGAAGAACGGTTGCCCAACTGTCCCGCGGAGTGGCGTACCATTAGTTGCGGACCGCAAGACCCCGGTTCTTTCGCCTTCAATCTGAAATTCGGTATCTGTCAGGAAAAAGACAATCCAATGATCTTCAGGCATATTCGTGTCCGGTGGTAGTTCAATATAACTGATAGTGCCAGCACCTCGATTGGTATCTCTGAATCCCGCCACGTACCAATGTAATTCTTGCTGCAACGGCTCCTCAAGGTTCGTCCCGGCTTCCAGTGTTTGGTTGAGCGCGGTTACGTTAAAGGTCCAGACATCGCCGAATACGAATGGATTTTCAAAGCGTTGTTCCATATCAAGGGCGAATCCGTGCGTCCAGTTCGGATAGTTTATACTGAAACTTGAGAGCTGCTCTGCCAACGAAATCACTTCTAATTCACCAAGATTCTCTCGATCATCTGCCCCATTCACAAAAGGTGCGTGGAAGACACGGTACGTGCTCGGTCCTGTAAAAAAGAGAACGTATTTGCCGATTCGCGCGCCTTCAGGTTGAATGTGGACATCTCGGAGTTGTCCATCACCGATATTCTCCGCATTTACGTTTGTTATATGTGTACGCCGCCTTAATGTTCCCGAAGCATCGGTCAGGTGTTGAGAAGGGAGTCGTGTCCAATATCCAAGTGTTGAATTAAACATGTAGACTCCCATTTCACGTGTGCGCGCGACAACTGCTGTATCAAGTGTGCCTGTAACATCTAAGCCACCGGCCGCCTCCTCCGAACTTCCTAAGACCTCTTCGGCAAGCTGCGTTCTCAGGATTCCATAATCGAAATTCAAATCAATCGCAAGATGGCTATCAGTAACAAGGGGTTTCTGATTAACAGAAAACCCTCTTTGCTGATTGCTGACTGCCAATTCATATCCGTATACGGAAATGCCGGGCAGCGGTGCACGTTTAGGTTGTTCGTTTCCGTTAACGCCTGCGATCGTGTTCACAGTAATAGGTTGCGTGGATCCGGCACTTGAAGTTTCCGATCCGATAGCAGCAAATCGCTGGGCATCTAAAGAACGTACTGCAAGTACTGTCATATCCTGGAATGCCCCCGGTGGCACCGTAACAACACAATTTCCGTCCACGCTGATAATTTGAGCTGAAGCGGCAGCATCAACTGTACCCATATCAACAGAAATACGTTGGTAGCCGATATTATCTTCTTCGTCATTTTCAACGACTTCACCAGGACGATCCGCTTCCGTTTCTGTTGCATCAATATAAACGAAGATGTCGTGTATGCCCGGACGCAACGGATCCGTTAGATTCAAAGTTCCTGTCGCAATCGGTAATGTGTTCAAGGGATCGGGTTCATAGACCTGTTTCCGATCAGATGCGTCTCCCGAATTCACCAATGGTGTGCGTTGCAGCCAGTCGCTGGGTGGTATCCGCGCGCTACCGAGGAGCTTGGCATCGCTATCAACAAGCATGTCCTCGTCAACATCTGGATTACCGTAAAAAAAACTGATTTCGACTGGAGTTTCTATATCAGCTCCTTCTACCTGAACATCCGCCGCCAAGAACCACCGCTTCCGCTCAAGATTGTAGCCGTAACGAATCATATCAGACCTTCGCACTTGCACAACGGATAGGTTTGGATAGACGTAAGGATAATATTCCAACCTATTGCTTTTGACGATGTTACGGTCGGAATCCGTGACCTGAATCTCGTATCGGATAGCGGAACCGTCTGTAGGTGCGTCTAACAGCTCAGGCGTTGTCCACCACCCGTCCTCGCCCTGTTGAATGAGGCGTACAGTTTCCGACTCACGAGTCGCCAAATTCCGCCACTCCAAAACCACCAAGAGCGACTGATCATTTTCATCTGAAACCTTAACAGAGATACGAAACTTATCATCACCGACCAATTCGGGACGTATATCAAGAATCTTAGGAACGTTGACAGTAAATCCATCGCCACCGACAGCGACTGTTGCATCACTTTGTGCGTAATACTCAACATGCGCGTCGCCACTGGCAATATTCTGCGGGACTGTGAAAGTGACAGCCGGATATGCCCCACGGCTAATAGAAAGCGTCTGCGTCAAGACAACATCGCCTGTATAGTATTCAACTGGCCCGGCGACCCCTTGAGAAACAGCTGTCTTGCCGGGAAATACAGCCTTGACAGTGAGCGTTCCATCAAAATCGGTATTTTTAGCAAAGCGTTTCGTTTGACTTGAGGCATCGTAATTGGCATCCAGAATGTGTCCAGGCGATATTCGGAGGGTATCTCCTGGTGTGACCGTCTTCGTCTCAATAGTAGGCTGAATCTCGCCGTTAGCCATAGCCATCTGTAAAGCTGGATCCCCAAATAGGGTGTACTCTAACATAACATCAATCTGCCCAGTCCCCTCTGTGATCAAAAGTTCGGTTTTTGAGTCGAAGCTCAAGGGTCCGAGTTGTCGGACGTTCCGTTTAAAGAGCATGTCAAAGATAATACGGTTGAGTGCGTCGTTCCCGCTGGCGTAAGTGAGGCGTGTCGCACTCAACATCCCGATGATACCGCCCCTCTCTTTACGCAACAACTGCTCCGCCATGCTCGGTTGACCTGGTTCGTCAAAATAGCCGTTGTAGCAACTGAGCACCAACATGAAAGGTATCTTATCCGTCTCTGCGACCTGATCAACAGATAGGTTGTCAAAGATGATTTCATGTGCCCAGACGATTCGCCCGCCGTGTCCGGCGTACTGAGCGAGTACAGCACCCTCTCCAAGAGCTTCGATTATCATATCTTTCGCGAGGCGTTGTGGGTGGACGCTAAATTCATCAGGTTTCGCCTCGACTTCATCTGTAATATCTTCAAGGAAAATTTCGACGGTCTCGTATCCCAATCGGGTGTGATCCTTCGCGATCTCGTCGAGGCTCTTCTTAAATATGAAATCCCCGGAATTGCTAACTTCGTCGTCAGCCACGGAGATGATCCTTCTCCGCCAGTCGCCGTTCGGTGGTGCCTGCTCGTAAGCCAAGATTTTACTGACAACACCCTCAGCTTCACTCACAGTTTCGACACTTAGCCTACCGATATAAAAATCTGTGAATTCATCGTGTCCGGAGACGGTCGCATACCAGTGATCTGCGGCTGTGCGTCCAAAGGAATCAGTTCGGATGTAGTGCGTCGGGATATAACCGTCAAGTTCAGGCGGTTCAACATGAATTTTCGTATCAACACCCCGAAAATCAAAGGTGCCATCACCTAGGAGGACAACATAACTCAGTGCGGGTGGTGTCCACGATTGATATGCGTGTGTCAGAAAACTTTTGATTGCTTTCGGGCTGACGGCACCATTACCGTAAATGTTATAAATATCGTCAGTTGTGACAACCTTTGTTCGGTATCCGCCGCCGCCAGATGTAGCACGCCATGCTGCTAACCGTTCCGCTGCAGATAGGAATTTCGGATGTGTCACAACCAAATAATCAACACCGTGCGTTGCAGTTGCTAAATCCGATGGCGCAACAATTTCAACACGCTGCGGTTGTCGAAATGCGGTGGCAGAAACTGCAACAAACTGCGCACTTCGGGTATCAAGTGTTTGGAATAGCGCGTTATATAAATCTGGGCGTGCGGGATCCGGTTCTACGGTAACGCCCTGCATCCGAGCCGTCAGGTATGTCCCATCTGTTTCAAAGATGTGAACGTCTGGATCGCGGAACGCCTCAATTTTGTATTGGAGTTTACGGCCGCCAGCAGACTCCGTGCGTGAAGCCTTATCTTCGGTAGGTGATCTGAACCACAACTCGTCGGCAACAGCGCGGAAGAGACGAGTATATTCAAGAGAAAAACGATTGAGATAAACATGATATGGATACCGCTGGGTGTCCTCATCAACATTATAATCTACGCGGGCAAGAGACAAAACATTCTGTTCACCGTCTTCACTGCTGTTTTTAAACGTATCCCATGTACGCAAGGTCTGTTCGATGGTGATTGCCTCTTGTGAGTCCCACTCGGCGACATCAATTCGGACACCGTTGATGGCAACTAAAATTTTGTGCTCCACCGGTGTTCCACCTTGTAAATCGACAGAAATGTGTGACGGATCAAAACTTTTTGCGACATCATAAAGCGGAAACTCAAGACGCATTTCAGCCCCGTCACCGCCGTTTTTGATGCCGTCCCAGTACCAAAAGTCGAGCGAAGCAAACCAGTCGTGTTTATCGCCATCAATATAAGCGAATTCGAGGTTATTTGTCAGGTAATCCTCTTCAAAATGGATTTTAGAGCGGAAAGTCGGAACTTGTGTCGCTGTTGGATCCGTCGGGCTGGCAGTAACCTGCGGCACACGATTTAAGATACGTTGACTGTTGTCAACTGTGAGCCAATAGATGTTCCAACGGCTATACGGATTTTTCGGTTTATGCCCCAAGAAAAAGATGGCATCCTCCGGGTCAAATCTTTTGTCTGCTGCACCGCTGACGTAGATCGGTACATCTCTGCCTCCGTGCGTGAGTCGAAGTCTTGCAGGATTACTCCCTGTAAGTTCCACTCCCCAGTCGCGCGTAAGCGACGCTGCAGTTATAGCATAAATACCTGTATCTTCAACGAACAGTTTGTAGCGCGTGGTATTGCCTACATCGGAAAAGAGCGGTGGTGCTGCAGGCACTAGAGGGCGGACTGCCCGAAAATGCGCTGCTTGTTCAGCATTGAGGAGTTGGCGCGAGAATGCCCGCTCAAAGACCTCCGGTTCGGAAACTGTAAGTGTTCGTGGGTTACCTATTACATCACTCCCACTAATGACCGACGACAATTGATGGTTTCCGTTAGAAAAACGGATGTTCACAGTGAAACGTGAATATAAGCGTAACTGCCGAGTTTTCGGGAAATACTGCACCGGGTATAGTGCTAAACCGATGACGCGCTGACTCCGAATATAACCTTCCCGGACGACGCGAGCAAGCGGCAGCCCTGGATACGACGCATCTTCAACGCTTGACTTGTAGGCACTTCCACTCTCTTCCCAACGCTGCGATGCCGCATGTTGTGAGTCGAGTCGATGCACATCGTAAATCGGGACAGGCACCAAACGTATACCGCTGCGCGTTTCATAAGGCGCGGCTGAAACGTCAACACCTTCAATATTAGCCGTCGCCGGTATACCGAGCAGAAAACGTGTAACTGGAACCTTCGGATTGCCAGGTTCACTTGTAAAATGGGAATCGGTATAGTGCACTTCGTTGTAGCGGACGTTGTCGCGGGTAACTTCAGAAACAGTCAGGTCAGATAAGGTAAACTGAACGGTGATACCGTCGGTTGATGGCACTTGCGTGACGCGCGCAGACACACCAAAAACCGGTAAGAAAAGAAAGAGTACGGAAATACTTACGCAGAGATTAATCTGCCGTTGCAGCTTTAAAAATAATTGCATTTTTTTGATGATTTACATTTCTTGCTTAAGAGTTGTTATCACAGAGGGCCCTTAACTGATAACTGAAATAACTGACAACTGAAAGGTTTTCGCAGAAAACCGTCCTGAAAACTGTTAACTATATTATCTTACTTTCAAGATAATTTTACCGAAATTGCGATTCGCTTCCATATACGTGTGTGCCTGTCTCACTTCTGCTAATGGAAAAACGCTGTCGATGACAGGCTTGAGTGCGCCACGTTTGAATTCTGGCAACCACCGATCAACAAAACGTTGCGTGATCGCAATTTTTTCGTCAATAGATTGCGGTCGCATGACCGATCCAATAATCTTTAGCCGGTTGCGCATCAGGGTGCCGAGATCGATTTCTGCAGTTGCACCGCCGATCAGTCCGACTTGCAACAACCTACCTTTTGTTTTAAGGACAGAAAGATTCCGTTCGAGGTAAGGCGCACCGATAAAATCCAAGACGACATCAACGCCTTCTCCATCTGTTAAGTGCTCAATTTCAGCAACGAAGTCGGTTGTTTTGTAGTTGATACCCTCTATTGCGCCGAGTATTTTGCATTTATGAATCTTTTCGGGTGTGCCAGCAGTGACAAAGACATTAGCACCAGCACGATGAGAAATTTGGATGCCGGCAGTGCCAACACCGCTTCCACCGGCGTGAATTAGAATTGTTTCACCCGCTGCTAATTCTCCGAGCGTAAAAATGTTCTCATTAGCAGTAAAGAATACTTCAGGAACCGCAGCGGCTTCTTCAAAGCTCCACTCATCGGGTATAGGCATCGCCATGCGGTAGTCGATGACCGCCTGTTCTGCATATCCGCCGCCGCTGACGAGTCCAAAGACGCGATCGCCTTCAGAAACGCCTTCCACAGCGTGTCCGACTGCTGCGACAGTTCCAGCAATTTCTAAACCGAGTATCTCAGATTCACCCGGTGGCGGTGGATAGCCGCCTCGCCGTTGGATCAGGTCGGCACGATTTAACGCAGTGGCATGGACATTTACTAAAAGTTGTGTCGCTGTCGGTATCGGTGCCGGGATTTCGTTTACCTGCAGCACCCTCGGTCCGCCATCATCTGTTCTAATAATTGCCTTCACTCAGTTGCCTCACTTCTTCAGCTAAATTTTAACACATTCAGGGTACCATATCCAATTGATAGATTGCTGGTCTGTCGAACTTTTGGTTGTATAAAACCATTTTATTTGTTGCAAATAGACCTCGTTTTTCTTCAAAAAATCGTCTCTATCAGATGCACAATCATCTATCAGGAAACAGAACTAAATCTCTTACGGCTTTTGAGTTTTGCCCTGCGCTTCGCAGCCGCCGCATTAAAATGCTCAAGCAGAGCAATTATCAGAGACGGTTTCATCGGTTATCCTCTAACATTCTGCGATGCCTCACTTCATCGTAGATGCGATCCAAGTGTTCTTGGTTTTTCGGTGGCCAGGGGACATCCTCTGGCATCCCGAGATCTTCACGACTGATAGGAGCCGGTTTCTCATCAAGAATATTATCAGCCGCATCAACGTAGATAACTTTCCAACCCCACGGGTGTTTTCCTTTAAACAAAAGGTCAAATTTCTGTTGATCAGAGAGCCTGCTACCTGTAAAAGAAGCACCTCCCCGGCTTCGGTGCACAACAAGGTGTTTACCAGAAATAGGAATAATAGTATCCGCGTTTGGTCCTAGAAAAAGAACGTGATGCACTTGCGGATCTGTTTGCCTTGCAGCTTCGAGTTGTTGGCGTTCCCATATTTTTCTATCAATATAAGCATTTTTGTAGGTTTCCCAATCGTCAGTAGGTGGAACGCCGAGTTGTCCAGATACCCATTTCTCTGGTTGATTTTCAAGACGGGCTAAATTCCAACGATCCGACATATAAACAGAATAATCGCCGAAATGTTCAATAGTGGCACCCTTCTCAAGGAGCATCTGAAGCCATTCAGCCTGAGGGTACTTCTCATCTATCTCAGGGTTTGTTCCTACCTTTTCTCCAAAAGTTTCAAGAAGTGCTTCAACGGTTTGGGGGCCTTCATATTTACGCGGAGGTACTACTTTTATGCAGGACACAACCATGAATAAACAAAGCGTTACCAGCGTCATTAGAGAGACCTTCATCCAATCCTCCTGTGGTGATTTTTCTCTCAAGTTTTCGTGTTCTGTTGGGCGCAGCGATTTCTGGCGACGAATAATTTGCTCAAACTGTTCCGCAATTTCAGTATCATTATCTTTGAGTCTGTTTATGAAGTTTTGCTTCAATTTTTTCGTCAGTAGGGACCCCTGATATCGACGGTTTTGATTTCTGCCTCAAGTTCACTGTCGCTCTTTGACATTTCTGATCTCTGTCAGAACCTTATCCTGTCGAGAAAAAACAAAAAAAGAAGCGGATTACAACTTTTTAGGCTTAACAACGTCTAAAGAATAGAGATCCTTAAAAAACGCAAATTAACCAGAGAGAGGTATACCCAATGGAAAAGAGAAATAGGAGGACTTCAAAGAGGTCAGCATCTCGGAAAATCAACCCTGTGAAAGCCAAATTAGCATCTATGAACGAATGTTTCGATCAATTGCGTAATGGGCTGCCTGAAACACAGGAAGCATACATCAACGGCGACAGGATCACGCATTCTTACGTTAAGAGCTGCTTTCTTATGATTATTCAACGCACTGTAGACATCAATAACGCCATTATCGAATTTAAGGGGCAGATTCCACATCAGCAAAAGCACCACAGTTTTCAGACCTTACATCAAAACAGTGCCATTAATAAAGAGACACTTGATTTTTTCATGAAAGCTTTAGAGTGCTACGAAAGCATTATCAATCCTTATCAAGAATTTGCTCCCGCTGAGCTTTACGATGTCTCTTGCGATTTGTTGGAATATGGAGAAGCGTACACACGCCAACTTGAAAATTACTTCGCGCGTTTCTCACGGACAGAAAAATAGGCGCGGCTACTCACCGCGCCCATTTTCACTATGCGCCAGTTCAGTTGCAGACCGCACCTACATACTCTAATTAAATTCGACGATACCACCCGTACCCTTCAGATCAATATCTGGTTTAAGTAGAATCTGCTCTTCTTCTTCTAACCGTAATCCAGTTGGATGGAGAACATAAGCGATCCTGAGCGGGAGATATTTCCCCAAATCGGCGTATCTCTCTTCATCAGTCTTATAAATCTGCATTTCGCTCATTTGGGTCTGATAAGCATACCAATATTTCAGGTATGACTGGATTCGATTGTTATAAACAAGTTCACCGGAGTTTGCGTCAACAACTTTGACTCGGGTACGACCGATAGCGGTAAGGCGCGTCCGGATATAGGTGGATGTCCCTGAAATTCCGCTCTGGCTGCCTTGCTTCATAAGATGTTGGTTGTAATCATCCCGATCTAAATTCGGTTTTTCAACCATCCCAATGATTACCAGGTCTGCGTTGAGTGCCTGTCCGAGTTTCGCTGCCAAAGCGGGGTCTTCATAGACCTGCCCGAGTGTTAATCCGAGTTCCGAGAGTTTATCGTCAACAGGTTTAACCTTGTTTGAAATATCGTAAGTCCACTCTGCGTCCTTTAATATAAGTCTTAAACGCTCTCCGAGGTTAACGCTGATTCTTTTGCCCAATTTGCTTACTTCTTCTGTTGCATTTGCATCCGTATAAAATTGGGTAACGACAACGCTCTTCGCTTTGTCAATTTCCGGTGGTGTGGTAATGTTAACCACGCCTCCACCAAGGCAACCCGCGATTGTTAGGCAGAAGAGTGGTATAAACAGAATTGCAAAAAAACGTATCACTGAAGTGTCCCTCCTATAAATTTCGACGTAACTTGAAAGCCGAATTTTCTGTTATTGGAAAATTTGCGCAAGTCTTACTTTAAGCTTCCTACACGCGGTTTAGTATTTCCATCAGCAGCGGCGAAATCCGAAAATTGTGCCATCAAAAACCGTATTCGGAAACCAAATTACCTACAGCATACCACAAAATGCAGAAATAAGTCAACACCTATCCGACAGCTAATGCGCGGACTTCTCCAAATTCGTGTGTAAGTTTCGTCCAGGAATTACCAGCATCTGTGCTACGATAGAGCTGCCCGCTCACACTACAAGCGATTATCAGGTCGTTAACCTTCGGATTGTGGGCAAAGGTCCAGATTGTGCTGTTCGCAGTTCTGCCGATATCGGCGCGATCCCATGTTTTTCCGACATCGCCCGTCGAGAAGATACCGCCTTGGTCCCCTGGTGGACCGTTCCCTGCACCGATGAATACCTTACCGGCATCGCCGTTAAGAAAGAACGCCGCACGGCAATAGGGCCATGGATAATGCGCCTTGACGTTCAACGGTGTCCACTGTTGTCCCATGTCCGTCGTTAGACAAACATCGTTATTCGTTGCTGCGATGATCGTTTTTGGGGAACCCGGAACGACACAAAGACCGTGAATATCCAAACTGCTGAGTCCATCACTGCGCTCTGTCCATGTTTCGCCACCGTCGGTGCTAAGACGCATGCCATCAATCTCAATACCAGCATAGAGGGTTTGTGAATCTTCCGGATCAACCACAAAAGTCGTGACGCGCGGGATAATCGGAACGCCTTCGCATTCTTGTGCCAAAGGGACATCAAGTTGCTTCCAGGTGTCGCCGCCATCGGTGGATTTAAAAAGCGCGGACGGGCACGTCCCGGCGTAAATTGTATCTGGAGACTTCGGATCAATCGCTATTGCCCATACCTCCCGTCCATCCATTGGGCTTGGAAGGTGGTGCCACGATTCAGCAGCGTTGTTTGTACGGAAAATACCGTTTTCAGTACCTGCGTAGACAATATTTCCATCACTTGGATTGACAGCTATTGCGCGTACATCAGCTTCAGGAAAAAGTCCGTTACTGACTCTGCGCCATGTATCCCCGTTGTCGGTACTGTGCCAGACACTTTGTCCAATAGTTCCTGCGTAGAGTGTAGCTTGCATCTTTTCTCCTTTTTAATGGTTGTCAGTTATCAACCGTACTAAAAACTGATAACTATTCCAGCGATCTTGTGTCAACAATTCTTGAATCCAGTGAAATTTGATATGTTACGGACTCCGGTGCTATCTCTGGATCAAGGCGAAACGAAAACCGGTACATCCTGTTGTTTGGCGAGTCCGGCGTTACAGGGTACATTGCTTGCGACTCTTGATGGAGACGTTCAATGTTGTTCGCAACACGTATCAATGTCACAGAAGGGACTAACCCAACAAGCGGTTCATTCGGCACGGCAACGATGTCCCAGTACTGTGGATGCACCGGATTCGGAAGCGCAACAGTAACGAAAGTGATGTGTGCTCCCCGTGTTGCGTTATATTGATACTGTGTATTTTGCGTCTGGGCATTGCTCACTTCCGATTGTAGGCTCGGAATTAGGATAGCTCTTGTGACAGTATCCGCTAAAACTATAGAACCCGAACCGTTGGTGGACAACACTATTTCACGTTTACGGACATCGCCGGTGTTATGAAATTCAATTGCGTGTGCGGTGCTGCTCTCGCGAGCGCGACTTGAAAATCCGAGGGTCAATCCACCGGCATCTTCAAATCCTACATAGTTTGCTGAAAAGTTACGCAACTGCCCATCTTGTGTACCGCTTGGATAGGAACGATGCCACCGATCCGGTTCAAGAGCGAGTCTGATAGTACGATAATCAGATAGATAGTTCGCGAGTTTCCAATTGTTAAAAATATCAGAAATCTTCTGCGTAGTGCCGTTTGATGCGAGTGCATCCGCAACGCCAGTGAGCGACGTGCCTCGATTCTGAACGATTCCAGTTAATGTGTCCAAACCGCCGTGCTGTTCATGTAAATACAACATCCATAAAAAGGTCCCACCATAGTGTGGAAGGGCATCTATATCCGTTTCCGGCCAGGTTATGAGTGAAATAGAGGGGTTCTTCTCAAACGCCGTGACATGCTCTAAAACGGAATAACCACAGAGGAACGAAGCATATCCCGCACAGCCTTCATCGACCCAAGTCGCTTCGTGCGGATCGTGTCCCCAATGGATAAGATGTAGAAGTTCGTGTGCGACGACATTGTGAGCTGTCTCGCTATTCGGATTAAGCGGTTGTGTGTCTACATACAACATATCGGCTTCGTTACTACGAATCGGAAACCTACGAAACCCAGGATTCCTAAGCACACCGAGACTTTGATCCGCTGGATTGAAAAAACCTGCCGTGTACTGATTGGTATGATTCGCATCTCGAATATTGAGTAGCAATAAAATAATCTTACCATTTCCGTCAATATCAGGGGGCGCGCCAAAAGACTGTGTTAGTGTTTGATAAATGCCGCGTTGTGGATGCGCCGGTGTCGCGGTGTCAAAAGCACGTACTATTGACTGAACTGTTTCGGTGGTAACCCGTGTGTTCCATTCTGATGCCTCAACAAAAACATAACAGAAGTTACCAACACCGCGAAGGACAGCAGAGACGGTGTACTGCTGCATACTCCTAAAGTCTGGAGCAAAAAACGTCCGCTCTGCTCCGATCGGTAGTGTTGGTGCACTTGGAACCAGCGGTCTTGCCACATTTTCATCCGGAAAGGCTCCTGTCGAACCGCGAAGCATTTCTTTCATAAATGACAACTTCGGTGTTCCACAGAGATGGATTTCCGAACTTTGACACGGTAACCACCCAGACAACAGCAGCATGAAGATGGAGACGAAAACCGTTATATTTTTCATCACTGTCCAAACTATTTGCCTAATTTAATGATAGCAAGTTTCTGACGAAGTTCGTCGTTCTCCGGTTCAATCTGCACGGCGTGCTCCAAAGTTTGCAACGCCTTTTGTTCTAAGCCTTTTTTTAGGTAGGCATCAGCGAGATGTTCGAGAATCTCTGGTTCATCTGGTAGGTAACGAACTGCCTGTTCTAAATTCTCTATAGCGGCATCCAACTTCCCTTGTTTAAGGTAGATAAGCCCTAAACTATCCAAATATGCCCCCGATGTCGGCGTGCTTTTGAGTGCCCGGCGAACGAGTGTTTCCGCTTCATCCAATCTAATTCCCTGCTCAGCGTAGAGATACCCTAATGCGTTATATGCATCAGGTACCTCTTCTGTAGACGAGAGTTCTATTGCTTTGCGCAAGTAATTTTCTGATCGTTGAACATCGTCGAGCATCTGGTAGGCTATTCCGATACCTATGAGTGCGGGAACATCGTTACCGTCACCGGTCAAAATCTTTTCAAAGTTCTGGACGGCTTTCTGTGGTACATTGAATTTCAGGTAAACCTGCGCGAGTTGATATCGGGAGTTTCGGAGTTCTCGAGCTAACATCTCACGATCTCTCCTCCGACTGCGTTCCCTGCGCATTGCGCTGGCGTGTTCCTCTAATAATGTGACTGCGCGCTTAATATGGTGTTCGGCTTTTTGAAAGTTGTTTTTTGCTTGATACGCGACACCGACGCTGTAATGAGCATTAATGTTGTCCGGGGAGATGGTTAAAACCCTCTCATAAGAATGCAACGCTTCCTCTTGTCGGTTCTGTGCCTCGTAAAGTTCCGCGAGTTCCTGATGGTACAACGCCCTAAAGGGCATGATACGGGTCAATGCCTTAAATGACGTAATTGCGAGTTCAGGACGGTTGAATTCGCGACCCATTCTGCCCATGTAGGAATGCGCATCACTGTGGTCTGGATCCAATTCAACAACACGCTTTAATGCCGTAAACATCTCATCTTCCTTGTTTCTATCGCGTTCCATATTAGAAATATATCTGGCATAATATCGGTTCGTTAGCATTTTGCCAAGGATCCACGCTGCGTGGACACTTTCGGGGTCCAGTTCAACAGATTTTTTGTAATCTTCTTTTGCTCCGTTGGGATTTTGCCATACTGAAAACCTAAGTTCAGCACGCTGCGCGTAGATAAAACTGATGTCCGCCTTAGATAATACATTATTTGTGGAGAAGGCATCGTCAGTTTCTAATTTTTTAATTAAAGCGTCGTAAGCGTTTTTGCTTTTATGGCTGTTAGGGTTACGGGTACTGCAATAGGCAGCCCACATCAGATCGGTATAGATTTCCGCTGCGCGCGCCATATCTGCATCTAATGACGTACCATCATCGGTGAGCGGGACTAATTCGGGTGTTTCACCCGCTGGTATGTCAGTTTCGGCATAAACACAGTTGACTATAATAAACGCGAACATTATGAAAATGCTGAGGTATTTCATCAGTTTCTCCGTTCAGTGTCTTAATCATCTTCGACCAAAGAAGACGAAAGTTCAATTTTAGCAGCGTCAACAAGTTTTTCATCGGTTTGGAGTGCCATGATACGTACGCCTTGCGTGTTTCGTCCGATACGTCGAATGTCGCTGACAGCCATTCGGGTAACATAACCGTTTGAACTGATCAGAACGAGTTCATCGGTATCTGCCACACGTTTTGCGGCGACGACGGCTCCGTTTCGGTCAGATTTACCGATAGCGATAATACCTTTACCGCCGCGTCTCTGTGAACGATACGCAGAGATAGATGTACGTTTACCATACCCATTCTCTGTGACAATCAGCAGGGTGTCATCCTTTCGACTTACAGAACCTTGTGCTTTTTCTTCCGCATCAGCAGCCTCGCTGTTGACAATAACCATTTGAGCGACGAAGTCCTCAGCACCGAGTTCTATACCGCGTACACCGCGCGTATTACGTCCAAGGGGTCTGACATTTTCCTCGCTGAACCGAATAGCAGTTCCGTTGTGTGTAACAAGGACGACATCTGATGTGCCTGTTGTTACTTGCGCGCCAATCAGTTTATCGCCATCGTCAAGATTCACTGCGATGATACCGCTTGATAACGTATTTTCAAAGCTGGAGAGCTCTGTCTTTTTAACGATCCCGTTTTGTGTCGCCATGAAAACAAATTCGTCCGCGACGGATTCGCCAGCATCAGCTTCCGCCTCAGTTTCCGGCTTTGGGCTGCCAGTTTTAGGACGGACTGGAACATAAGCGGTGATGTTCTCCTCTGCTGCTAACTTAAGCAAATTAACAACGGCTCGTCCAGCGGATTGGCGACTCGCTTCAGGGATCTGGTGGACTTTCAAGGTATAACATTTGCCCATATCTGTGAAAAATAAAATGTTCTGATGGGCAGTTGCGACGAAAATATGCTCCAAAAAATCACCATCTTTCGGGGGGGCTCCCTTAATACCGACACCGCCGCGGTGCTGCTTCCGATAGGTATCCATAGGCAACCGTTTGATATAACCGCTGTGCGAAAGCGTGACGACCATATCTTCGTCGGCAATGAGATCCTCTACTTTGAATTCTTTAACTTCATCGGTAATTTCCGTTCGACGTTCATCACCATACTTTTCTTTCAGGGTTTCGAGTTCTGTGTGGATAATATCTGTTACCAATGCTTCATTGGCAAGGATTGCACGGAGTTCGGCGATACGATCTAAAATGTCGGTATATTCATCGTGGATACGCTGGCGTTCAAGTCCAGTTAGTTGACGAAGTGTCATCGTGAGGATTTCCCTCGCCTGCACCTCGCTGAGTTGATATGTCTCCCGAAGTTCTTGTTCTGCTGCTTGCGGGGATTCAGCAGTTTGAACAAGTTCTATAATCGCCTCAAGGTTTTGAAGTGCTAAAAGGTACCCCTCAAGAATATGATTTCTGCGTTCAGCACGAGCAAGTTCAAATTGAGTGCGCCGGCGAATCACATCGCGGCGATGCTCAAGGTAGTAGGACAGAATTTCCGAAAGCGTTAGCACTTTCGGGAGACCCTCTACAAGGCAGAGAAGGTTCGCACTAAAAGTTGTCTGCATCTGTGTATGCTTGTACAACTGGTTCAAAATAACTTGAGCGATCTCGCCACGTTTGAGAATTATGACGATGCGGATCTCTTTGTCCGACTCATCCCGGATATCCCGAATACCAGTGATAGTTTTGTCAACAACTAACTGATGCATCCGCTCTAATAATTGGTTTTTCTTTACCTGATACGGAATCTCAGTTATGATGATCTGTTCCTGTTCAGCTCCGCCTCTACTCCGTTCAGGGGCTCTCTCTATGATCGCTTTCGCACGGACAGTGGCACTCCCTCTGCCTGTGGTGTACATATCCTTAATTCCGTTAGTGCCAACGATAATTCCGGCTGTCGGGAAATCGGGACCGATGATGTGTTCCATCAAGGTTTCTGAATCAGCAGCTGGATTTGAGAGTTTGTAAAGCAGCGCGTCAACAACTTCATTCAGATTGTGAGGCGGTATGCGCGTGAGGTAACCGACACCGATCCCTGTCGTCCCGTTTACAAGCAAGTTCGGAAGGAGCCCCGGAAGAACCGTCGGTTCTTCAAGCGATTCCTTATAGTTAGGTTGAAAGTCAACTACTTGCTTGTCAATGTCGGTAAGCATCTCCTCCGCGATCAGGGTCAAACGACATTCTGTGTAGCGCATCGCCCCCGGCGGATCGTCGTCAATGCTGCCGAAGTTCCCTTGACCGTCTATAAGTGGGTAGCGTATGCTAAACGGTTGCGCTAAGCCGACAAGCGTACCATAAATCGGACCATCACCGTGTGGATGGAAGTTTTTCATCACTTCACCGACAACCGCTGCGCATTTATCATATGGGCGGCTTGCAGTGAGATTTATCTCTCCCATCGCATAGATAATCCGACGGGTACCGGGTTTGAGACCATCTCGGACATCCGGGATCGCGCGATTGGTGTTGACGCTCATCGCGTAGGCGAGATAGGACGTTTTCAGTTCATTTTCTATGTTGGTTTCTAAAATATTTTCCATATTCGATTGTCAGTTATCAGTTGTCGGAGGAATAGTCATCAGCAGACAGCAGACAGCTGTCAGCAAAGAAAGTATTCTGTTAATCGGAAATCTTTTGTGGCTGATAGCCGATAGCCATTTAGGCACCGTACATATCAAAATTGACTTGGGTGCCGTAGCGTTCAATGAATTCGCGACGCGGTTCGACAGTATCACCCATGAGCAGCGTAAAGATACGATCGGCTTCAACTGCATCTTCGAGTGTTACTCTAAGTAAAACACGGTCATCTTGGCGCATCGTCGTTTCACGCAGCTGCTCAGCATTCATCTCGGCTAAGCCTTTGAACCGTGTAATTGTAAGTCCACGGTGTTCCATTCCGAGAAGATACTGCACAAGTGAAACGATGTTGTTGGTATGATACGTGTCCTCATTTTCGGATTGGATGCTAAATAATTTCTGATTCGGGTTATCTGTATTTTCCTGGGCTTCCTGCTCCTGTGCCAAAAAATCTGTCTCTTGAATATTAAACTCGGCAAGTTTCTGAAGTTCCTGCCGTAGTTCCTGATGCCAAGTCCGGGACACACGCGGTGTTGGGTCGGAGACCGTCCTTTCGGCGCTTTCTGATGGATTGCTGAAAAGCGTCGTCTGTACACTGGCGGTGGACATCGATTCTTCATGGGGTTTTCCTGCTTCTACGGTTTCCGTATCACTTTCATGAGACAGAGAGTTTTCAGGTTTCCTGTTAAGCAGTTGGTCTACGCTATCATCGGTATCACTACTGTCGGTTTCATTCTCTGCCGCTTCAGAGTCTTTGTCTGCCCTGAAAGGCTGCGAGGATGTTGGGTTTCCGCTCCGCTGGATTTGATCAATAAGCATCTGAACTTTGCGGACTGTGCTTGAAATTGTCCGGTATTCAGATACGGTATACGGAGCATCGCGCCGAGAATTTATTATCTGGACAGTGTCAAGCGCGAGTGTGAGCAGATAATCTTCCATCTCCTCATCATCTTGGAGATATTGTGAGTTTCTACCTCTTTTGACTTGGTAAAGCGGTGGTTGCGCAATATAAAGATGTCCAGAAGCGATGAGTTCGGGCATCTGCCGAAAGAAGAAAGTTAAAAGCAGGGTTCGTATGTGTGCGCCATCAACATCAGCATCCGCCATAATGATAACTTTGTAGTATCGGAGTTTCTCGAGACTGAATTCTTCTGCCCCAATGCCAGTTCCCAAAGCAGTCACGATGTCAATGACTTGTGCATTTTTAAGTATCTTGTCAAGTCTCGTTTTGTCTACGTTGATGCCTTTACCTTTCAGCGGAAGGACCGCCTGATTTTCTCGGTCGCGTCCTTGTTTAGCGGTGCCACCAGCGGAGTCTCCTTCTACGAGGAAAAGTTCGGTTTTTGAAGGGTCTCGTTCGGCACAGTCGGCGAGTTTCCCTGGCATCGAAGCGGAATCAAGAACACTTTTTCGGCGAATAACTTCACGGGCACTCCGTGCAGCTTCGCGCGCACGTGCAGCATCAATCGCTTTTTGGATAATACGCTTGGAAACGCTTGGATTTTCTTCAAGAAGCTCCTTGAGACGCGAACCGACAAAAGACTGGACTATCCCCTCGACTTCAGTGTTTCCGAGTTTGGATTTCGTCTGTCCCTCAAATTGTGGATCAGGAACTTTAACACTAATAACTGCTGTTATCCCTTCTCGGATGTCTTCGCCCGTAAGGTCTATCTTCACGTTCCGCAGGAGATCGTTCGCATTTGCATAAGTTTTGAAGACACGGGTGAGGGCACTTTTGAATCCGCTCTCGTGAAACCCACCCTCTGAGGTTCGGATGTTGTTAGCGTAGGAACTTATATTTTCGGAGTAACCTGTGTTGAATTGGAAGGCGATCTCAACGACAACATCGGACTGGACACCTTCTATGTAGATAGGTTTCGGATGGAGGACCTCTTTGTTCTGATTGTGGTAGGTGACGAAAGAAGCGATACCACCGTCATATTGAAAAGTGGTTGGTTCCGAATTTTCTTCATCTCGCTCGTCTTGGAAATTGATACGAACGCCTTTGTTTAAGAAAGCGAGTTCCCGAAGTCTATCGCGAAGGGTCTCATGTAAGAAGTCGATAGTATCAAATATTTCGATGTCCGGCATGAACGTCGTGCGGGTGCCGGTCTTTTTGCTTTTACCGGTTTCCTCTACTGGTGTTTGCGGGATGCCACGCGCGTAGTGCTGCTCGTAGATCGTACCATTTTGTTGGATTTCAACGCGGAGCCATTCAGAGAGCGCATTAACACAGGAGGCACCGACACCGTGTAAACCGCCAGCCGTTTGGTATCCTACTTGCTCACGACCGTCGAATTTACCACCAGCGTGCAGCGTCGTCATCACCACTTCAAGCGCTGAAACACCGGCAGTTGCGTGCATGTCAACCGGGATACCACGACCATCATCAGCAACAGTAACACTCCCGTCAGGATGGAGTTGGACATCAATCTGTGTTCCATAGCCGGCACCAATTTCGTCAATACTATTATCTACTAACTCTGTAACGAGATGGTGTAATCCAGCTGGACCGGTGCTACCGATATACATACTCGGGCGTTTTCTAACAGCTTCAAGACCTTCAAGAATTTGTATATCGCTCGCTGTGTATGTTCGTTCGTTTTTGGACATTTTTACTTCTGGTACCTCGCTTTGGAAAGTCACTGTGGGTATAACGTACACGCTGGACTGCTGTGGCAATTGGCTCTTTAAATAGGATACCTTATTTTTACAATTTTGTCAAGACTTATTCGTGCTCTGAGAGACAAATAATTGATGCAGAGAAATTTTTAGATCGGTATCCGTTACACCAGCAACCGTCTGCTCAATTTTTTCCAACGTTTCAGGTTTAGGGACCTGGCTGGTACTAACAGGAGATGTTTTGGGAATTGGTTTCGGTGGTTTTGCACCAGTTGGTGGGGTTTTTGAGGATTGGCGCACGTCTATCCGGATGTCTTTGAGAATAGGTTGCCCTAAGGCGGCGTTCAAATCTGCTATGATTTTCTCTTTGAGGAGTGACATTTCTTTTTTGTACGACGGATATTCTGTGTAGACTTTCAAGATACCGCCTGAAATTGATACTGGTGTCGTGTTTGTACCAAGGGGTGTCCCCAGATATTGTCGCCACAGAGAAAAAACCTTCTGCTCGAGCATTTTGGGTTCAAAGTTGCGGGTACGCACAAGTTCTGTAATAAGATCGCGTGAGTTTTGAGTCTTGGGCATCCTGGTTCACTCCTTCAGTTTCCCGTTACTGCTCAGGGGCCTTATGAGTTTGGATGGTGTAACTTACGTTAGCGTTTTCTACTGTTAGGACATTCGGTTCTTTAAGGTAGTGGACAAGAGGTTCGGCATCCGTAGTCGTAATGAAGGTTTGTGTACTTAAATCTTGGAGAACCTCTAACAGATATTTTGTCCGTTTATCGTCTAACTCCGAAGTAACGTCATCCAACAAGACTATTGGATCCCTGCCTGTTAGGTACCGGATTAATTCTAATTCTGCTAACTTCAGTGCTAATGCAATAGTCCGCTGTTGCCCTTGCGAGCCATAAGCTCGTGCTCCTTCTCGGAACGTTTGGGTCCCTTGTGGGTCGCCTTCATTGTGCTCGTTATCACTGTCAGCTACACCGTGAACCGCACCCGTCTTCGCTTCACTCTCTAACTCAATCAGAAAATCGTCTCGGTGGGGACCGACTGACGTTGTACCTCTCTGCAAATCTGCCTCGCGGGATGTGTTCAGTGATACGTTAAAATGCTTGGCGATCTTGTCCATATCCGAAATCTCCGTTACCGGATTTGTGACAGCGGTTTCCGAGTTGGGTATTAACATATCGTCTGGTATCACTGCCGAACGGTATGTTAATGCAAGGCTCTCTTGAGCACCAGCGAGTTTTAGGTAGTTTTCAATCGCGTAACCTTTCAGTTGAGAGAAAATTTCCAAACGCTTTATGATAACGGCAGTTCCATGCATGATTAGCAATTTGTTCCAAGCGTCTAACTGCGTGATACTTGTAGACGTTGCACGAATCTGTTTTAGCAATTCATTTCGTTGCTTGAGGACAAGATTGTATTTTTGCAAATTTTTTAAATATTCACTGTTAATCTGCGAGATCAAAAGGTCTAAAAACCGTCGTCGCTCCGATGGTCCTCCCTTTACTAATGTCAATGACTCTGGTGAGAAGAACACTGCGTTAAATTGTCCGATCCACTCGGAACGTTTTGTCTGTAGGATACCATTTTTCTTCAATCTGAACTGTCCGCGTATTTGCTTTATCGCTTCAAGCGACACGACATCGTTACTGCCGTTTCTGAGTGTCCCTTTTAGGTAGAATCCCGACTCATGGTGCCGAATCAATTCAGCATCATGAGTCGCACGATGTGATTCGGCGGTGCATAGAAAATAGATTGCTTCAAGCAGACTGGTTTTCCCTTGAGCGTTCCCGCCGACAATCAGGTTAACAGATTGCGGGAAGTCTACTTCACAATCGCTGTAATTACGAAAATTGCGCAGGATGATACGGTTTAATAACATCTGTTTGAGTCTGAAAGTTTAAAAGTATGCGTGTAAAGATAGATATAGTAATTTTGGGCGAGCGGAAATAGCTAACCCACATGAAAACTGAATTTGATTTTTCGCCCTATTTTCTGCGGGCGGGCTGAACCTAAAATTTATCGATTTCTTTACAAAACAATTCTTGCAATTTTCTATCTATTTTTAAAACTTGAGTGACTATTTTTCGAGATTTATTTTTTCAACTTATCAACACTCCCTACTATTTGTACTAATTGCTATATAAATTTATATAATTCTTAGTAGTAGTAGTAGGGGCTGTTGATAAGTTGATAACTCACCTGAACGCTTGTCACCATTGACAAGTACCCTGTTGATAACTTGTTGATAAGTTACCGAGTTATCAACAAGTTATCAACATAGGGGTACAGTACATGGGTTATCAACAAGTTATCAACATAATATTAACAGGGTTATCAACAAGTTATCAACAGGTTTTTGGATGAATATGGATTAAAAAATCGAACGTATCGCCGATGAAAATGTAAGATTTGACTATCGGAATTGATCAAGTAAAAGTACAATTGTTTGACGTTCTTCATCACTTTTTTCCATCATGGATTCTATCTGTTTGCAAGCATGGATGACAGTTGTATGATTTTCTCTATTAAATGCTTGTGCGATATTTGAATACGACATCTGTGTCAATTCGCGGCACATGTACATAGCGATTTGACGTGGCTGTACTAATTCTCTTGTCCGTTTCATAGACACAAGGTCTGCTATTTCGATACCAAAGTATTCAGCGACGACGGTTTGTATACCTTTTGATGTAGCGACTCTTCTGTCTCGCATCGGTGATGAGACAACGACATCGCTCAGTACCTGTCTGGCAAAATCGAGCGTTAGATTTTCTCTGAGTATTGTTGCTTGCGTGACCACTCGGACGAGGGTGCCTTCCAATTCCCGGATGTTAGTTTCAACGACCTCAGCAACGTAGCTGAGTACATCGTCGGGTACGTTCTCAAAGCCTTGGTCTCGGCATTTTTGCCGCAGGATTGCGATACGCATCTCATACTGTGGCATACCGATTTCGGCTACCATACCTGATTGGAACCGAGATCGGAGGCGTATTTCCAGGTTTTCGAGGTTGTTTGGTGTCCGGTCACTGGTCATGACAATTTGGTTTGAGTTCATGTGGAGTTCGTTAAAGGTGTTAAAGAATTCTTCTTGCGTCCCCTCCTTGCGTTGTAGGAATTGTATGTCATCAATCAAGAGCATATCAGCTGTTCGGTATTTTGTGCGAAATCTCTGTGCCGATCCACTGTTAAGGATAGACTCGACATACTCATTCATAAAGGTTTCTGAGGTAACGTATAGGACTTTCTTATCGGGTTGTGTTGCTGAGAGTCTATTGCCGATTGCGTGCAGGAGGTGCGTTTTTCCCAATCCGACACCACCATAGATGAAGAGTGGGTTATAATCGCGTCCTGGATTTTCTGAAACGGCTAAGGCTGTAGCGTGACAAATCCGGTTAGGGGTATCAACAACGAACGTATCAAACCGATAGTTTGAATTCAATCCGGTCTGATTTCTTGGGAGTGGAGGGGTAGATGAGGCAACCGATGTTCCCTTCTGACCGAGTGCTTGCTCGGGGAAATCTCCGCTATCCATTTCATGAGGATCACTGCCTCCGAGGGGTCCATGAGATATAGATTCGTCTATGATGAGTGTAAGTGCACACTGCGTACCGATCAGTGTTGTTAATACTCGTTGAATGTCAGCACGGAACCGTTCCTCAATTCGCGTCCGTGTGTACGCAGACGGAACAGCTAGCTTCAGTGTTTCGGCTGTAACAGATAGCGGAACCGCTTGATGAAGATAGACATCTTGGTGTACTATATCTTTGAGTTCTTCGAGTATTTCCGACCAGATTTCGTTGGGGGAGTGCCGCATGAGCGTAGGTCCTAACCTAAATTGTGGATATGCCTTCGGTCCTGGTGCTGGCTTTCAGGCGCACTTTTATGATGATTTAATATAGGGCAATGAATCTAAATTTGAAAAATTTCAAACTATACCAATCGAGCAAAACTCTAAATAAAATCGTATCATTTTCTTATAGAAATGTCAATATTTTTATGGAGCAATGTTTTCACGAGTTTCAAAATTGTATCAGTTATGCTACAAATTGATGAATCCGTTGACATAGACATTTTAGTTAAAATTAAAATTTTATCAACCATTTTTTTTAATCAGCAAAAGATAAAAATTGTAACAACCGCAAAAAATTTGACAAACCGCAAAAAATAGCGTATTATTTTAACGGATTACGTGAAAATCACACCCGTTCTGGCGAGTAGAATATCTATTTTGCAAAGGCAGAATCGAAAATAACAGTCCCTGCCTTCTGCTCGCTTAACATTGACAGGGAAGGGAGGAATGCATAATGAAGCGCACATATCAACCGCATCGACGGAAACGAAAAAATAAGATGGGGTTCCGCAAACGGATGTCCACCCGGCATGGTAGACAGACCATTGCGCGCCGCCGCGCCAAAGGTCGGAAAGTTCTGAGTGCCTAAACGGTTCACCGGAGTATAACACGGGACAAAAAACGCGAATGCCTCGAACATTTAAACTGCCTCACTTCTATCATAGCCCGATTATCTCTGTTGTTAAACAAGCACGCCGAGACACCGATGCCAGGAAGCGAGACCTCTCTCCAAGCGTATTGGATTTTGGGCCTGTCCGATTCAAAATTGCGCGTCACTTCGGTTTCTGTTATGGCGTGGAGAATGCTATTGAAATCGCCTATCAGGCACTGGCGGAAAATCCAGACAAACGCATTTTCTTGTTGTCTGAGATGATTCACAACCCACGCGTTAACGAAAACCTAAGCCAGCGCGGCGTGCAGTTCTTAATGGATACTGCCGGTACGTCCCGGATCCCCTTTGATGTTCTAACCCCGGATGATGTTGTTATCGTACCCGCTTTCGGTACAACGCTTGAAGTGGAGCAGACTCTCAAAGAACGAGGCGTTATCCTTACCTCTTACAACACGACTTGTCCATTTGTTGAAAAAGTTTGGCGGCGGAGTGAAGAGATCGGCAAGCAGAATTATACCGTTGTTATCCACGGAAAGCACTACCACGAAGAAACCCGAGCGACCTTTTCACATGCTCAAGCGGGGGCCCCTGTTGTCGTGGTCCGCGATATCGCGGAAGCACAGGATTTAGCAAAAGTCATCTCCGGCGAGGCCGATGCCGAATTTTTCTTTCAAAGGTTCAAAGATCGATTTTCTCCAGGATTCGATCCGACGCTCCATCTAAAACGGATCGGCGTTGTCAACCAGACAACGATGCTCGCTACAGAAACAGAGGAAATCGCGAATTTGCTACGTGACACTATCACGGATACATACGGTGAGGCTCAACTATCCGCACATTTTGCCGATACGCGAGATACCCTCTGTTATGCCACAAAGGAAAATCAAGATGCAACCCTTGCTCTTATTGCCGATGGCGGCGATGTAGCTGTTGTCGTCGGAGGCTATAACTCTTCAAATACCAGTCACCTTGTCGCGCTCTGTCAGCAACACCTTCCGACCTATTTCATTCGTGACGCAAACGAAATACTGAGTCCAAAACGCATTCGCCATCTTGAATTGGAAACTAAACAGGTACAGACCACAGAGGATTGGCTTTTTGCGTTAAACGGAGCAGACGAGAAAAATCCCACCGATATCGTTCTCACGGCTGGCGCGTCTTGCCCGGATGTTCTTCTGGACGAAGTCTTGCAAAAGATTGTTGGCTGGTTTCCAGACACGCGTCCGGTAGCGCAAGTTTTAGAACCGTTCCAACATATCTTCTAACCGCTATTCTATCCTTGACAGTACCTCTAAAAGCACAGATGTTTGCACCGGTGTACCAACACTCATGCGGATATGGTCCCGTAAACCTGCCGTGTCGAAGTATCGGATGAGAATCCCACGTTTGGCTAACGCTGCTTTCAATTCTGCTGCATCTTTTCCGATAACACGAGATAAAATAAAATTTGCCTCGCTCGGATACGGTTTCAAAAAGTCAAACGCTTTCAAAGCGCGATAAAGTCTTTCGCGCTCTGCCACAATTTTCCGCACGTTCTCTTTTAAGTGATGCACATCCGACAATGAAGCCAACGCTGCGGTTGTTCCTGCAACATTTACATTGTAAGGCTGCTTAATCTTCAACAGATGTGAGAGGATCCAATGTGGAAAAATCCCATATCCGACCCTTAACCCTGCCAGTCCTGCCCATTTGCTGAACGTCCGAAGCACAATCAAATTCTCATGTTCCGAGACCCAGCTCGCGCGACTGCCACCAGCAAATTCAATATAGGCTTCATCCAGCACAACAATTAATGGAAGTTGAAGCAGCTGCCGAAGGCACGCATCACCAAGTGTCCCGCCGTCGGGATTGTTAGGATTTGTAAGAAAAATAAGTTTGATGTTGCTATCCTTGTTTGCCAGCGAGATTATAGATTCGGTATCTAACGAAAAATCCTCGTTCCGTGCAATGTCAATTATTTTGCCGCCGTTAAGTTCCGTGTCAAAACGGTACATCCCGAACGTCGGTGGACAATTAATGACGGCATCGCCTGGGAGAATAAATAGCCGAATTATAAGATCTATCAACTCGTCCGCGCCGTGTCCCGCAACGATATGGGTTGCATCAACGCCTAGGTAATCGCTCAAGGCATTGCGAAGCGCCGTACTGTCAGGGTCTGGATATATGTGGTAATAGGTTTCGTTTGCTAATGCCTGATGCACGCGCGGTGAGGGACCGTACGGATTCTCATTAGCGTCAAGTTTAATGATATCCTCGGGAGCTATGTTCAGACGTTGGCTGAGCACATCGAACGGCACGATAGGCGTGTAAGGTGCCATGTCCGCGATGTCCGATCGAATGAGGGTTGAATATAGTTTTTCGGTTGGCATTTTTTTAGGGGTGTCAGTTATCGGTTATCAGTCATCAGAGAGGTCGCGCAGCAACCGTACTGATGACTGACAACTGTTCATTATTAAAGACTCGGGTTTGGTGAGGTTCGTACCTCGACTGCTTTCGGTGTCAATGCGCCGATAGGGGCTTCACCTTTCAGGACCCGTTCAAAATCGTCTATTGTCATATCTGCCACGCGTAGGTTGGCGTCTTTCGTTCTACCGGCGATATGCGGTGTGTGGACGACGTTATCCCGATTCCGCAATTCGTCATCAACGTGTACAGGTTCAATATCGTAAACATCGAATGCACCTGCGAGTTCATCGTTCACGATCCGTTCTCTTAACGCTTCCATATCAACAGCGTGGGCGCGCGTGATGATGACAACTAAACTTCCTTTCCGCAGATGATAAATCCGTTCTCGATTCAACAGATGCCGCGCCGAGGGTGTTGGCGGAACCGCCACAAACACAATATCGGAGCTATCAGCAAGCCTATCCATATCAACGCGCTGCACATCCCATTCCTGAAGCAGCGCATCCGGAACAAACGGATCATAACCTGTCACCGTTGCGCCGAAAACTCGGCACCACTTTGCGATTTTCCCGCCAATCTGACCGAGACCGATGACGCCTATCCGTTTAGTACCGAGGTCGCCGTTCACGAAGTCGGGATCGTCACAGAATTGATGGGCAACCGGAAGTTTACTGCTGCCCCATATTGGATTCTCCCAATCCCATAACGTTTCACCGTTTGCCATCTTCAAGTGCCATTGTGCTGTCCGGCGTAGCGAAGACAACGCCAGACCGAAGGCACACTCCGCCACAGATTGGGACCATGCACGCGTTGACTCAATAACGGGAATATTTCGTTCTTGAAGTGCCTGGTAGGGGATACCGTGTCCAGAATTATCGGTCATCGCCCCAAACACTTTCAGTTTTGGGGCTGCTGCGATACACGCTTCGGTTAGGTTGCCGCCGAAATGCGATATGCCGACAGTTTCGCTGAGATCAACTTGTTCGTGAATCGGGTCTCGGCTTCGGGTGTTGAGAACAAGCGTTATACCGAGTTCTTCCAATCGATGCACCATTTGTTCGTGCACGAAGGGCCAAGAAACTTCTAAGTTCGGATGACGTGTGAATACAAATTCGGGGCTTGCCATTTTTTTGATTTTCCTTGCGGTTCGGTTAGGTGCGCTGAGACCTTCAAATATCTTTGGCGTTAACCGCTAGGGACGTTGTCTCTGGCTACGCGCACTGAACTGAATTTTTTACAAGATGGAAGGAACGAGGTGTCCTACCTCAATTTTGCCTAAACCTTGTAAATTTCACAACCACTAACTAATTTTTTTAATAAGCAGATACGGTCCAGTCGGGTATCTACCTATGCGGGCACCGTAAAGTGCGAATCCGCCTTTCGCTTTAGCGTCCGCTTTCACTTCGTAACGGATTGTTAATGTCTCCGCCTTTAGAACGCTTGATGGGTCTACCTTGACCTTGTGTAGGTATCCGTAGATACCGGGGTGTCCATTGATGTAAGAGAGTGCACCGCGAGCATCCGCAGGACAGTCAGAAATCCGGATGGTCTCAATCTCAACACCGTTGATGGAGATTGTCACATCGGATGGGTATTTCTCTGGTTCTGTTTGACGGGCGCTCCCATAAAAACTGGATGCTTCAAAAACGAGTGCCATCTCCGCGACATCTGCTGTGCTAAGACCCTCTGGTAACGGGATCTCGTATTCGACATAACTACTCCCGACTGCAGCAAAAAGATGGTCACTGGTTGTCGGTTCGTCCCACAAGGATCCAGATATGTTTTCAGGTGTCCAGTTGAGGCGTATCGTTTCTGAGTCGTCCGATTCAACCGGTTGCGGCAGCGCTACGAAATGCTCAAAGTTGATAAAGTTGCGAGCGACAACGGTTCCTGTTTGATCCGTTACCCAGACATGAAGCGTGCCGACGGCGGGATGAACATCGGGAATTTGCAGTTCGAGTTGATGGACGTGTTGGACCTGATATTGTGGGAACGGAATATTGATACTACCAGAGACATTCGCACGCGTAACTTCTCCAGTCGCTGACATCGTATCAAGTTGCCAGTGGAGCGTTGTACCGGTGATGGTCTTGTGGGAGAAGTGGCTTGCGTAGATGTCCGCTTTTATTTTCTCCCCCGGTGCGACTGTTGTCCCTGGTGGATAATCAATAGCGATGAAGTCAAGCGTATTGATGTCCAGATAGTCGTATCCGAACGCTTTCACAGACCTATCGTAGTTCATGAATCCGTTATGTTCCCACTCGATGTCCTGCAACTCGGTATAGATGTAACCACAGATTTTTGGATGGAGTCGGAGTTCATTCGTTAGATATTTAAAGCACCATGAAACATCTTTATCGCCTGCACCTGCGGAGATACCGCCGTATTCGCTGTTAATCAACGGTGCGTCGCTTTGCACATTGTCGCCGGTGTAATTGAACGCTGAGCCCGGGTATGTCTCTGCGACAACGTTGGCGATATGTTCTTTCGCACGGTGGTAATCGTTGATATAGAAGTGCCACGAATTGATGTCCGTTTCCACGTGATCATAAAGGCACGGTGAGTTGTCCTCAATCAAGCGGGTCGTATCTAAGGATTTCGCGAGGTGGTACATCTCGCGCACCCATTCCTGTCGATCCGTCATCTCTTTGTACTCGTTACCGCCGAGGCCCCACGTTTCATTGAAATTGCACCAAGAGATAATTGACGGGTGATTGTAATCGCGCGCAATGTTGCCACGGAGTGTTTCCTCAAAACGCGCCTTTGCCGTCTCTGTATAGGTGCCGAAGTTTGGGATGTCGCACATGAAGAGCAACCCTAACTTGTCCGCCCAATAGTAGAGGCGTGGTTCATCAACTTTGATATGGAGGCGGAGGAAATTGAAACCAAATTCTTTCGCACGTTCTACATCTCTACGAATCGCCTCGTCTGTGAGGAACGTGTACACACCTTCTGGGTTAAACGACTGATTAAGCGCGCCGAGCAGATAGACAGGGCGGTTGTTAAGGTAGATATACTGGTAGTCGCCACCGGGGGCTTTCGCAATGGAGACTTTCCGCATCCCAAAGTAGGTGAAAATCCTATCGATAATTGTGCCTTCTGCGACGAGTTCAAGCGTAACGTCGTAGAGATTTGGCGTATCTACATCCCACAGGCGGAGTTGCTCAGGCGGGATACTCACTCGGAATTGGGTATTATTATTTGAAACTTGGACGGAGCCGCTGAGTTCGTCGCAAGTCCAGCGTAAGGACAACTCGGTATTCTTTACATCTCCATCTATTTGGACGGCAAACGTAGCCGTAGCGTTATCAATGTCAGGTGCGATATGGCACTGTGCGATGTGTGTCGCGTTTCTCGGCTCAAGATAGACCGTCTGCCAGATACCACTTGTACGGACATACCAACCGATCTGTTTACCGGCAAGTTGTTCACCGTGATCCTGTGCATCGTAGGCACGGACGACGATACACGTCCGTTCTCCCGGCGTAAGTGCGTCTGTGATGTCAAATTCAAATGGCAGGTACCCGTTTTCGTGCGTGCCTATCTGTTTGCCGTTTACCCAGACTGTCGTTTCCCAGTCAACAGCACCAAAATTCAAAATAACGCGTCTATCTCCCCAATTTTCAGGGATAGACACCGTTCTGCGATACCAGCCGATTGTATGTCTCGGTTCACCGCGGTAATTGCCTTCGCGGTCTAAGCCTCCACAAGTGACCTCTTCTGGATTGAGGTAGGCGTTCTTGCTCAAGTAGTTTTCGTTACTTGCCTGATCTTCATCTCCCCATGCTGCGAGACTTTCCCAAGGATAGGGGACCTGTATTTGTAATGTCCATGGAGAATCATTAATAGATTCTGATGAATACCATTGGTTTTGCTCGCCAATATCATCTGGATCAAAGGCGAATTCCCATGTGCCATTGAGGCAGAGCCAGTCGATGCCTTCTGATGTCCCGCGTTGGAAATCTGGGCGCGGGTACTCTGGGCGCGGTATGTCTGTATTATTCCGTCTCATGTTTTCCTTTTTTATCAGTTGTCAGTTATCGGTTATCAGTTTTCAGTTAAAAGGGGGTTTGTTTAACAGAAGTTTCTTAACTGATTACTAAAGTTTGGACAATTTTGGAGTTTTATCTGACTGCTTTAGTCACAGAATCCAAAGGACATCAATGCTTTCAAGAAACCATTGAATAGAAAAAACTCTTTAGTCCCGTAGGGACGGCATGTTTATAGCAGCAGGGACCACCCCCTTCTCTTAGTCCCGTAGGGACGGTATGTTTATAGCATGTTTGAGATTGAGTTCTCAAGTATTTCCTATTTTTCAGCAATTTTTGTGTGAGGTAGGAACTCAGAGAAAAATATATTAATCAGCCTCGTAGAGGCGGTATGTTTATAGAAAAAGCATCCGCCGCGAAACTAGGTTTCCCTGTAGGGGCGGTATGTCTGTCTTAAGAGTGTCCAAATTTTCGTATAAATAGGAATTTGCTGCCTCCATAGCTCGGTGCACATGCCGTCCCTACGGGACTAAAGAATGGAAGTCGCCGCATTTCTATAAACATAGCGTCCCTACGGGACTAAAGAGGTTGTTTTGAATTATGTGGTTTCTTGAAAGCATCTGTCTCACAGAAACTGTCCAAACTATAGTAACTGATTACTGAAGACTGAAAACTAATATATCTTGACATACTCCCTCAGCTAAAGCAGGGGGATTCTTTGAACCTCCCCACTGGGTGGATTGTGGCATCAAACAATAGTTGCTTGCGTGAGCAGCAGTCAAAAGATTGCTCGCAATACAAGTCTTAGACTATCTACGCCATAGTAGGACAATGCCCTGCCCTACGAAACACGCTTTTAAACCTTTAGGGTATTTCACGTGACAAGATTTTTTAGTGCAGTGCACTCTGGAGATGACTTGTATCATCCAGGGGATTGTTTCAATCCACTCGCGTAATTGGGCGTTAAGCAACAACCGGACAGCTGGTCCTTACGAAGTAGTTTAAGAACTCCTATTACAGGACAAATCGTTCTTGTAATTTTTAGTGATATAGCACTTCGCACTCTATGAACCGTTCTAAAGGTTTGGATAGGACACTGCCAAGCGGCAGCGTTAGAACTCCTATCCAAGTGCTGATAGTAATTATACCATATTCTTCAATCAATTGTCAAATCTTTTTTTTGACACAAACAAAGGCAGTGTCTACATCCCCGACCTAAAGGACGGGGTTTTGACACTGAAGATTTAGATAAATTGCTTTTCTGTTCAACTGTTTCTTTCGCAATGGCACGGCTATTATAGTAAAACCCGTAATTAATTATACACTCGTCCTTGCACAAAGTGGCTTGTAGGGGGTTTTTGCTTGGGTATTTCTTCAAGGTCCCCTCGTCCGTTGGAACAAAAGTGTGCAATTATTTTCGGAATCTACTATAAAAAAATTGACATCTTTTGTGATATGAGTTCCTCGGCTTGTCGAGGTGATGGGCTCTGAAATTGAGTTGCTAATTTTACCGAATCTCGCCGCGGATGGTGAGTGCGCTTGCGATGGAAAGGAAGTCTCTGCCTTCTTCCACTCTGTCGTGGTGGTAGCTGAGACCGAGATGGAAGTTCGCTGTGATATGGGTGCTGATTTTGTAGCCGACGCGCAACGTCGTCTCGTAACGTTCTGACCGCTCCTCGCGGTTTGCCCCGAAATTTTCTCTACGAATCGCCCAAGAGAGCGTGTTCGTCAACTCCAAGTCGTGTTTGAGTGGAATCCTGCCGAAAAATGGAAACCGTATGCCGTTTTCTGTGCGGTAGCGGTAGTCGATGCTGAAATTGGGCGTGACGATCAGTGCCTTACTCAGTATGCCGCTCCGCTCATGGTCTCGGAATGTTGTCCGTACACCCAATGCTGTCGTCGTCTCTTTACCCCATTTGTGTATCCAACTGAGTGATGGTGTATGTGCCGTGCTATTGCTAAGCGTCGTTCCCTGCGTTGCGTTATCTCGTTTCGTGAAACTATAACGGAGTTGAAAACTCGTAGCTTCTTGTGCCTTCAGTTTTATATCGGTTTCGTAGGACTCCGCGTGTGTTGTATACGTACTTCCCAGACTTTTCCGGAAACTGTCGGACAGGCGCACATTCCCGCCTAAGGACAGCCAAAGCCACGGGTCTACGGAGCTGCGGAGCGTGTACTGATTGCTGCGTCGCGAGCTTGACCGTTCCTTTGCATCATCCGCAAGCGACCAAATTTCTAATGCTGACAACCCGGATTCCAGCTGCCGGTACGACTCGTTAGCGGTAAAATTGGCATTGGTACTAACCGTAAAGCTCTTGAGTATTCGCTGCAATATGCCGTCCTGAACCGCTTCTACCGTACCCCCTTGTACCGCGCTATTTCCAGCCTCGCCTTTATCGCGCTCAATCCAATCCCCACGATTCTCTTCTAATTCTTGAATCTGTGTTTCGTCGATACCGTCTGCTCGGAGCTGCGCAATTCGGCTTTCGGCTTTCGGCTTTTGGCTTTCAGTAAAGAGGTTTTCTGATAAATTAGAGTCCTCTTGCTGATTGCTGGTTGCTGATTGCTGATTGCTATCCGTCGTCTCCGTTGTTTTTTCGGGTTCCAAGAACCAGCCGAACCATTTTTGGACGCGCAGGTTCACACCGAGGCTGACATTCCCGTTAAGTGAGGCATTTTTTTCTTCCCTGAACCAGTTTTCCCGGAAATTCAGACGACTTGTCACAGTCGGACGCATGCCGAAAAGGTCTCGGTTCAAGCGCGGCGTAAGTGAGAGCCGATGTTCGCGTTCAGCAATTGAGAAATCCGGTTCCGTCTCTTCGGTAGCTGTGGTTTCTGTGGTCTCACTGCTAATAGTACCTATTCTGGAACTCTGGTCATCACGTCTCTCAAGTGTCCGACGGACATCATAACTCGGACTCAGACTGAAGATGTTTGTCGGGCTGATGTTGAATGTTATTGTACCGCTATCCGTTTTTTCGTCCCTGTTTCTACCGTAGCCGTAGCTATAATAGGGTGTTGAAGAGGTCTCCGTTGCGGTCTCGGGATTCGCGAGCACATCTTCGTGGCGATATTGTACATTAACCCCGAGTTTTGATCCGAGTTCGTATCGGAGACCGCTGGTATAGAGGTGGCTAATTTGTGTGCCTTGGCGTTCATTCCAAAAGTCTTGATAGTTATAGGCGAAGCCGAGGTTCGGGTACGGGTTTCGGTTGAGTTGGACAGAAAAATCTCGATTACGGATTTCACTCTTTCCGCTCTGAAAACTGCTGTAACTGCCTCGCAAACTCTCGGTTTCAGTGTCTTGCTGCCGGATACTGTACCGGATCGGCAACCATGAGAAAAGCGTAACATCTGCGTCAATGTTATAATCGTTGTTCGTCGTGCTATACCCACGGGAGGAGAGTCGTTGTCTACCGACTTCGCCTGCGCCACTTTCAAAGTCTTTATCTTGGCTGGCGTAGCCGCCTCGCAATTTCACGATATTTCCGAGCGACATTGACATGTTACCCCGCCGCGCCCACCCAGCACGCACGAGCGGATCACCGAGGTGAATCTCGTTTACCCAGATGTCGCCACTCATTTCACGTCCGGTGTCATTACGGATACCGAGCAGGATACCGCCAATATTTTTAATAGAGAGTTGTGGGCTATTTCTGCCTCTAACCGTGAAACCGTCGGGGTGTCCATCTGGACCCAGATTCTCGGTTGTCGGTTGTTGGTTGTTAGTGCCTGTCGATGGCGTCCCGATTTCAGTTTCTACGAACTGCTCTTGACCGGTAGTTTCCGAAGACGGATTGCTGTCGGCTACATCGGGATAAGCATTTCTATGGAGGTCCCGTAAGTCAATTTCGATTAATTTCCAACCCTCAAAGTCTACCTTCACTGTGTATTCATAATAGTCTGTCAGGTTCTCGAAAACGTTAATATTTTCTTCTTGTGGCTGATTTACAAACGGGTCTGAACTATAGAACGAACTGCGATAGCCGGTCCTGACAGTCGGTGCGAGTTGCAAGACGAATGTGGTGTCGCTTTTATCGCCATAGAGCCAGAATCGTAGCGTATCGTGTTTGCTAAAGTCCTGTCCATCGCTCTGTGTTAAGCCTTTCAACTGTTTGGAGGTAACACCGTAAGAACCGGGAAACAGGTAATATTCGAGGCTGAGTGTCTGTTCACGTTGCTGTTGGGTTTGGAAACCGAGTGAGGTTGCTGTGAAAGGGTGCAGCTTTTTGAAGAGTTCATTGTCCTCAATGTCGAGATAAGCGCTCTGATAAGCGTCGTAACTGAAGTTGTCTTTTGTACCGACAATAAACTTTTCGATCGTATCTTCCACGACAGTGCTTGTTGAGAGTATCTCGCCCGCCGGTCCTACTTCCGGTGTCGCCTGCAAGGTTGGGCGGGTAATAATACCTTGCTGCCATTTATTTCCAACGATTTCAATAGATGCCCATTGCAGTGTGCCGTTAGCACGCCCGGGAGCGTTTTTGCTTAACCAGAGTCGGAAGTGTTGCACAAAAACGAGGCTCGGCACGCGGGACCCTACCGGACTGAATTTAGAGATTGGAATACTCAGGAACATCCACCCGTTAGCATTTTTGCTTTTAATCCACTCATTCGGGATTTCGTTCAACGGAATAGAGACTTCAAAATAGGCATCTACGCTGTCAAGCACACCGTCGCCGTTCAGGTCTTCGCTATCAAGAATTTGGTTGTCGGCACCGATGGATGCGCTTTCGATGAGTCCGTCGTAATTCCATCCGACATCCTCACCTGTATCTAAGGCACCGTTTCCGCGATACCGATCTACTTCTCCGAGGTTCTCCAGGTCCAAGTCTAACGCGTCGATATTGTCATCACCGTTTGTGTCTGTTAGTGTATGCGGGAGGTCTTCGCTATCCAAACGTTGGTCAGCATCGGTATCTTCATTGACGACACCGAGATTTAAGTGTAGCGTCACGTTATCATCGCCTTGAACACGCATCCAGATTTCAACGAAGCCGCGTTCCGAATAATCGACACCGGAGGGTGAGATGCCGTTTGAGAAACCACCCCACTCTGCCACGACATCTGTGAAATCATAACCGAGTTCCATGATAAGCCGTTCTTCGGTTGAGAGCGATAGTGGCTGGATTGAAGACGCAGGGACATCTCGGTTCCGCATATAGTTCCCGACGGCTTCCGATTCGTCCTTGTCTTTCAGCGCAACTTTAAAGATTGCCCGATTCTCGTTTGTCGGTATTACGCCGTAAACGTCCGTGCCGGTTGCAGATGTGTCCTCCGTGATATAGGGTAGACTGCTCGGTTTCCAATTGTATTTTAATGTCGGTACAGTCGTCGATTCTTTTGCGCCTTCCATGCTATCAATGAGTGCGACACCGAGGCTGTTCGGGTTGTTGTGTGAATAAGCTGCTTCCCCGCTAAAGTCAACCGAGAAGGGAAGGTTTCTCATGTTAATAAATGGCAATACATTGAAGATACCGGCGATATTGAACGCTCTGCCGAAACTTGTGTTCACATTGAACGCTTGCAAACGATTCGGTACGCCGTTTACATCTGGTATCTCCGCCGGTTGTTGTCCGGTGTTCAGGATATAACCGGTTGAAAGCGTGAACCCCTTTTGGAAGACCGGGTTGAAATAATTCCCGCTACCGTAGGCGCCGTAATAGTTGCCCGTTCGAGACCTACCGCCTAAACTACCGAAACCACTGTAACCGCCCCCGAAACCGCCAAAGCCGCCGCCCCCGAAACCACCCCTCCCGAAGCCGCCACCGAGGCTCCCTCTTCCTAAGCCGCCGAAACCGCCGCTTCTGCCTGGTAATGTTTCACCGAACGCATCCGTTCCTTCGCCGAAAGTATTTGAATCCATCGACTGGAGACCACCGAGCCGGTCAAATCTATCTTCAAGGCTCTGTTGTTTCTCTGATTTGGGTTTCGGCTTGTGCGTATATTCTAACCATACACCGACGACCGCTTGTTGTGATGAGCCACCGAAAGGTGTCTTCTCAAATTCGACAACGATTTCGTCGAACTCGTCGAGTTGCCTGAAAAATCGGATTGTGCCGACCTCATAAAGCATCATATAGTCTGTATCACGGGTCAGAAGTTGCCCGTTCAATCGCACTGTCTCGCTATCCGGAATAACGAAAAAACCCACGTTATATGTTTCTGATTGGTACGTATAATCGGCTATAATCGTGTAAATTTGGGCGTTTGAGAAAGACCCTTCAAGATAAAGGGCATCGTTGTTAAGCGAATCTCGGTAGGCGTAATAGGGGTGGTTCGGGTCTGTAATTTGAAAAGGATCAGTTTTTGGAAAACGCAATAAACCTCTGTCATAATCTATAAACTGTGCATCGACGTTACCGTCGCCGTTCTGATCCAAACCGAAGATTTCTATATAAGGGACAAGACCTTCGTTCGTCTGGAAGGTTTCGTTCTGCCCTTGTCGGCGGATTGTGAGTTGAAAGTCTCGTGGGTTAATGTTTGAACTACCGAGGTGGTAGACGTGCGATGCCTCCGTGCCACGAAACCCTTTTTCTTTCAGCACGACGTAGCCGATTTCTTCGCCTTCTTCATCGATCCTACCATCGCCGTTTTCATCAACGAAGACTTCGCTCGTATTACCGACGGTACCACCGCCGCCACCCTCATATTCGTAGGCAACCACAATGGTGTAGTTTGCGGAGATTGATGAGAGGAATTCAATCTCACCCGTATCGTAGTCGATGTTGTAGTCTTGTCCAGCAAACTGCGGGTTAAAATAACCGCGACTCGTCCGTATGCCGCCTTGGTTGTTACCGACAACACCATCGTCAATGTAAATCTGTTCACTCCTGGCTTTAATAGGTAGGTAAGCCTCACCTTTGTGGATATGGTAATATCGGTTTTTAATGTAGTTCGTATCAGGAATCTGGGTACCTGGGGTTCCGTAACCGTAACCACCGGCACGCCGCGACTGACCGCGAAAAGTCCGCACCTCGCGTATCCCTTTACTTCGAGAGCCGAAAGCCGTAAGACGTGTGTTTTTCCATTCAAAGACACCCTCAAGTCCGAACAGGTTTCGGTTGATATTTAAAAAACGGGTGTTCGGCAAATTGAGTGTGATGTCCCCAAACGAGATTGTTTTTATGATGCTCTCTGGTGTGCCTTCGTACCAGATTTTAATTTTTTGTTCCCTTGCGCCACCGAGACCGTATCCGCCGCCATAACCCCCACTGTATCCGCCATATCCGCCGCCACCGAAGCCGCTGCCGCCAGCACTGTAGTCCACGGCAATATGTGTCCGTTGTCCGACACGACCGTGCAATCCGAATTGCTGTATCTGACGAAGGTTGAAACCTGTTGCGCGTGGAATACCACCGCTGCGATAGCCGCTGTACCCACCATATCCGCCGCCGTAACTACTGCCATAACTACTTCCGTAGCTGCTGCCGTAGCCACCGCCACCATAGCCGCTATCACCAAAGCCACCATAGCCGAAATCCTCGTAACCGTAAGATGACGTGAGTCCTAAGTCGAGACCCGATGAATAACTTCCGTATCCGCCGCCGTATCCGTAGCCACCGTACCGGTTCAAGTCACCACTCCCGAAATAGTGTGTTTTGTTCGCCTCTATTGTTACGGATTGTAGACCCGTTATTTTTAAGTTGGAGTCCATGGGGAGCGCGATACCATCTTCGTCGCGCTTTGGCTTCGGTTTCCAATCGTAGAGTTTGCTAAAATCGGTCAGTTCGGGCGGGTTTCGCCATCTACGGAGACTGTCGAGGTAGGGTTGGATCAGTCTGTCTTCCGCCTCTTTTTCGGGCTGTCCTGTTTCTTCTTGCCAAATGAAATGTTTTGGAGAAAGGTCAGCGTCGAACGGATTACGGTTAACCAAACCGATCCCGGGAACGTTTTCATCTTCTGACGGTGTTTCGGATACGACGGGTTCGGGAACGGTGACGCTATCGCTCGGTGTTGTGGTTTCTCTATGCGTCTCGTTGTCTTCTTCAGCAATACGACTTATAGCGCTACCAGACATTGAGGAAATGACAATGATAAGGAGAAGTCCAATTTTAAAAAGCAGCCCCAGGCATCTTAAAAAGTGGGGAACTGCGAATTTCGGCAAAAAATTTTTCAGCACGTGTATTCTCGTTTGTAGCATAGGAAACCGTTAGTCTCCTGTACCGAGTTCCGTTATTTTTCGGCAATTTCTGTTGTAGCATAGGAAACCGTTAGTCTCCTGTACCGAGTTTTGTGAGAACGCAACCGAAATGTGATATGAATTGTTCAAACTATTAGGACTTACGCATGATGCTCTCTTGTACCACAAACTTTCCAGTTTGTGCCACCAGAACGCTATGTTTTCCGAGAAATCTCAGCTAACAGAACAAGCTACAGTCAAAATTGCGTAAGTCCTGACTATAAAAATGCCCCAATGACTCGCGTTTCGTCGGTGCGGTGTATCACCCACGCTAATCTTGACCTTGAAACGAGAAATCGGGACATTATGTTTACATTAAGTTTTGAAACACCACTATGTTACTTGCCGTTCTCTTTAAGATGTCCCCATGTTACGGCTAATTTCTCGGTCGCTTCTACGGCATGAAATTGTTTCGTGAGTCCTTCCATCACCTCAGCGATTTCATCTTCGTCTAACGCCGTGTTGTAGACTGCAACCTCATCAATGACGCCTTTCAACGGTCCACTGTCTCCAGCAGGTCCCTGCGCGCCAATAATAAATGGTGCGTTATTTGTAGCAGGTTTACCAGCTGCACCGCGCGGATTGAATTGTTCACCGTCAACATAGGGAATCAGATTTTTCTCATCATATACTCCGGCAACGAAGTGCCATTCATTGTCCGTAACCTCTTTGCTACCGACTTGTAGGTCTTGGGCACCGCCAGGGAGTGTGAACCCAAAGGTCATCACGCCGGGACGGATCCACATTGTGTAGTTCCGATCTGGCCACGCCTCTTTACCTAAAATAACTTGGTAAGGATCGACGATTTTTGGGACTTTGATCCACGCCGTCATCGTCCACTGCCGAAGATTCATGACTTCTGCATGTGGCACAAGGACATGACCGCCATCAAATTCAAGTGCGCTCTCAAATTTACCGTCTGCCCACGCCACCTCACCGACAATTTCACCGTGATGTTCGTTGCCGGATATATCTTTGACGATTTTTCCGTTTCCTTCATCGAAGAGCCATACACCTATTGCTTCAGCGTTGGCATTGGTAATCCTGAAATAACAAAAAACGCTCAGTAGGAGCATTAAGACAGTTAACTTTTTCATGTTCGCTATCCTCCTCGTGTTATTTCTTATCAGCTTGTTCTCTCTATTTTAGCAGATTCACTGTAAAGATGCACGCGTTTTTTCTATTGCCGTTCCTTCATTGTTGCGTTAGAATAAAGGAGATTTCAGAAATGCGAATCCATCTTCGCTTTTTCTGAATGAGGTTTCTTTGTGCAGTTTTGAAACGGGTTATCTTTGTCTTTGAAAGGCTGATTAACTGTATATAGAAATCTATAGAAATATACATATTTTGTTTGATTTCTATAGTGTTTTGTGGTATAGTATTTATATGAAATATTATAGTGCAAAACAGGCTGCTGAAATACTTGGTTACAATGCCAACTATCTCCGTGAGCTTGAAAAGCAAG
>JAJDTJ010000054.1 GCA_022827225.1 Candidatus Poribacteria bacterium
AAATCCGATAGAATATCTCCTAAGCAGAGAAGGAGGTCCATTTTTTACGTTCCTTTCAAAACTTTTGTCTGTTTATGAAAGGATACCTCTTTTTCTGCTTTAAAACACCTTAATTCTTAAAATTGTCCAAACTTTAGTGTAACCTACCACCTACGGGTAAAATTCATTCTACCGGTAAGTCCGGTGTCATCTTCGCCTTTTTCGGTCTCATACCCGACATATAGACCGAGGGTATTCCCCTTACCATAACCGATGTTTAAACGTGCACCGAAATTGAGTGCCCACAGTCCACCCTTATCACCGAGACCGAGGACAGATTCAAACTGTGGACCGATGGCAACGGTATCGTTTAAGGCATAAGTAATGTAAGTCCGGTTGTAGACTTCATTAATACTTTCGTCATCAAATATGGAAGAAATTGTACTGATCGTCCAATGGAAACCGAAGATTTTACCAGCCGGTAGGATCGCAAAGATTTGCGGGTATAAGGCATAGGGTCCGTCTGGGCTGGTATAATTGAACCCAACGCCGAGCATCGGTGTTAGCAGCAGTGCCATACTGTCGTTCGCGATCGCAGGGAATGTAATGCCCATATCAAATTCGCCCAAATGACCATTAACATAGATATTAGAATCAAATGAAATGCCACCGCTGAGAGGATGGCTCGCACCCACTAAAAAATAGGTGCCGAGGCTATCGACATCGATCTGAAACCATCCAGTAATATTCGGTTTTTCTTCCATCGGCATTTCTTCTGCTGCTTCGCCTTCCATCTCGTGGCCATCAGCGTAGACGATAGAGAAAACGCCAATAGACATCATACAGATGAGAAAGACAACAACTATTTGTTTAAAAAAGGGATAAGTGTTCATAAGAGATGAATCTCCTTTATATCATGTAGGTAGAAGTGATTACCCGGCTTGCTCGACCTGTTCCATCAGTTGTACCAATTTTTGCGGGTCCTTGATGCCTTTAGAGGCTTCGACACCGGAACAGAGGTCAATACCGTGTGGACGGATTGTCTCAATCGCGGCTTTGACGTTCTCCGGACGGATGCCGCCGGCAAAGAATACCGGTAGCGGACTTTCCGAAATAAGTTCAGCGGCGATATTCCAGTCACAGGTTTTACCAGTACCGCCGTATCTCGGTTTTTCAAGACTCATATCGACGCTATCGAACAGTAGGAAATCGGCACCAGCATCCCGATAGGCTTTCATCTCTGCTCGGACAGCAGGCATATCGACATTCTCCGGTCTACCTGCTGGTAGATAGACCGACTTCCAGAGTTGACAGGTTACGGTGCCTTTAAGTGCTTCAACCTGTTGCGGCGGTTCCTGTCCGAGGAGCTGCACTGCAAAGGGTTGAACCTGTGATACGATTTCTCGGATATCGGATGTTGTTCGGTTGTAGAGTAGAATAACTGGAGGGATTGGACTCGATTTTGCGATTTCGGAGGCTTCGGCAGCAGAGCGTGTTCGTTCGGACACAGCGACATCGACCAACACACCGATATAGTCTGCGCCTGCGTCAGCTGCAAGTTGAGCGTCATGGTTAGAGGTAATGCCGCAGATTTTGACACTGCATTCTTTGGACATTTTTTAATTATTCCTTGCGGTTAAAAGGAGTGGATCGGAACTTTGACGTTCTTTTCCCAAACCCGCTCTCCATTTTGCGGCGTACTTGAAGAAATCCGCAGAAACACCCAAGCAAAAACCCCATAAGCGATCTGCTTCATTACGAGCTACGCGCTTTGGGCATCTTTCAATTTTACCTTGCGTAGAATAGGATCGGGATTACAAATCCCTCCTACCCTTCAAAGTGCGGTTAAACAGAGCGGATCGGTCAGCATCCGATTCGTAAGACACGGTCGGGATTACAAATCCCTCCTACTCTTCAAAGACAGTTTTTCGGTCGGCATCCGAATAACAGATAATCATCGTCACGGGTTGCCAACCGGTGTTGACAGCGTTGTGTTTGACGTTCCGCGGAATACGCAACATCATTCCGGGTCTCAATGGGATGACTTCATCACCGAGTTTGTGGTCGCACTCACCTGAGAGTACATAGATGAGTTCCTCACAGTTGGGGTGGTAGTGGGTCGGATTGCCTTCGCCAGCGTTGATATAGACGACCCCGAAAGTCATCTCGGCATCTGGGTCAATCTGGTCATTGCAGAGCCATTTAATCGCGCCCCACGAAAAATCGAGGGCACCGGCATCGTTACTATTGGTTAAAGTTATCTCCATAATGGTTTCCTTTATCTGTCAAAGAATTTCAAAACAGGTTAAACATTGTCTTGCATAAGCTGGCAACCCGCCCTTCGGCTCCTCACGTAAATAGCCGACAGGTGCGCAAATCGCTCGGATGTTGCTAATCTGCATATCAACTGCTCGGTGCGTATGTCCAAAGAGGACGTGTGTAACGAGCGGTTCCTCTAAACAGCACTCACCGAGACGTTTACTGCCCATGAATGCCCGAAAGAAGTCCCACGGCAATTCACCACGGTATTGGATACACGCCCGGAACGTGGTGCGTAACAACAATAATACGGGACACATCGTTTCGGACAGTGGCGATTTGTGTTTCCAGGTCCACCTGAAACCGTCGGGCAATAGCACAATCGGTATCCGACCATTTGGCGTACCGTTTATCATTCCAGACGGCTCCCATCAACGTCTTTTCGGCATATTCAGCATCAGAGAAATCGTAGCCATCTGGTGCGAAACTATAATCGTACCAACCGATAGTCCCACAGAAACCGATCCCTTCCTTGATAAAGGGTGCCTCCATCAACGGGTGAAATCCGCATTCATGACAGAGTTTCGAGATAATTTCACACTTCAGTTCGCTTGTGACGTCTGTCGTTTCCGTTGCCCAGATGTCGTGGTTGCCTGGGACGAACAATTTTTGACAGGTTAAATCAGCGAGATGAAAAGCGTTTAGCGTTTCAGAAAGTTGCACGAGATGTCGGGCAAGATCACCAGCGAGTACAAAAACGTCAAATTCTGCCGTCTTCACTGCCTCAATAAGATGTGGGACGAGTGCTTTATTGAACAGTGTAACGTCTGTGTGCAAGTCTGAAATAAGTCCAATCTTCATCAACAGTCCACAATCTGTTGTGCGAGTTTTTCGGGTTACTTACATTGATTTCTGTTCTAAATTTTTGAAGACCTCGTCCAAGAAAATGCGGATACCGCTGTCCTCATCTGCTTGGTACTGTGCCCGTTGGCGTTCGAGAGCTTGCAGTGAAGGAGCGTCCCCGATCTTAGCGATAGCATCAACAAGTGTGAGTTGAATCGCGGGTTCGGAGGTATTTTCGAGTGCCTGAATTAGCCGATCCCGTGCTTTAGTTCCACCGATTCCGCCGAGTGCGGAAGCGGCAATATCCTTCGTGCTGGTATCGCCGTTTTCAAAAGCGGCGATGAGTGCGTCAACAGCGGGTTCGCCAATCTGACTCAGTGTTAATCCTGCTTGGAAGCGGATTCCCGGAATTTCTGCGGAATTATCAAGGACAGTAACGAGTGCGTCGATTGCCGAGACAGGTTTAAGGATTCCGAGTATTGCGAGGCAGGCGCGTCGAATCTCTTGCTCCGGTTCCACTGTAATTTGGATATATGCCTGTACGAGTTCTGCGAGCTGCCCCTCGTTAATTTTCTCGTAGAGTGCCTCGGACCTGTGCCTGAATTGCGTTCCGAAAGGTGCTTCAAGTGTTGCTGTGTTCTCGGTTCGGTCTACGGTAAGCAGTTCGAGGATCGCAGCGGCTTCGAGGTGCTGCGGTTCGATGCTATCGGCAGGGAGTTGGTTCACATTTGCCCGCTGAAATTGTTGGAAGAGGTCGTTTAAAACGCTTAATTCTACGAGGCGTTGCAGGCTGCTGATTGACGCTTTTCGGAGCGAGAGTTCTGTGCTATTCTTGAAGATATCGATTAACGGTTCAATCGCGCGGACATCCCCCAAATTGCCGAGTGCGCTCACAGCGGCAATTTTCACACCTATGAGTTCAGTGGTTCGGAAAGTCACCTGCTGTTTCGAGAGTTTGGCGAGGACCTTTTTATAGTCATCAAGGCTATAGATTTTCCGTTCATCGACAATCTTCTCAACAATGTCGCCGACCTGAATATCCGAGTTTGCGGCAGGTGTGCCGGGTTGGACCTCTTTGACTCGCACCGTGCCACTGCCTTCAACGCTTAATCCGACATTATCGCCTCGTCTACGGAGTGCTACTCGGAGCGGTAGTTTGTCTTTCAGATAAAGCACGAAGTTATTATCTTCTTCCAAGCCATTTTTCATGGCATCATTAAAGTCGCTGACAGTTTTGATAGGATATTCGGCGATAACATAAGAGATGAGTTCACCGCTCTCAAGTTGTGCCCGATCAGCAGGTCCGTTCGGCGTGACTTCCGTAACAACGACACCACTGGTAGACCAACGGTTCATGAGATCGCTGTCTAATTTCTGTACCCGCATTTGCAAGCGTTCATCGTAGTGCTGGTTGTCGCAACCGCTGGCTACGATAATCAGTCCCAAAATGGGTAAGCCCAAGATAGGTAAAATAGACACCAAGCATTGACGTTTGTCGAACCTTTTTATTTTCTGTATCATGGAGGTTCCCTTTAGGTTTATATAGTCTTTAGGATTACCGATTGCGAGGTGTGGCGAAAAGTATGCGTATGCCTCACGGCTCAATTAAGTGGAACGACGACATCTCGGTTGCTCTGTTCTTTCAAAGCATCTAAAAGAGGTTCTACAACCTTCGCGTCGCCGAGTACTGCCAATGTCCGGATAGCATCAACGCGGAGTGAGGACCCCTTATTTTCGACGATTTTGACCAACTCTGGCACGGCGGTGCCGCCGATTTTTCCGAGCGCCTCTACAGCGAGTTGTCGAACTTCGGGTTCTTCTCGGTCGCGTTCGGACCTTGCAGCGCCGGATTCGATGAGTGCAGCGAGTGCCGGTATCGCCTCTTCACTGCCAGTTTCGCCAAGTGCTTTGACGACATTCAATCGGGTTTCCGTCCGTCCATGCTCCAGCAGTTTTACCAAAAGAGGTACAATCGTGTTGGGGTCGTCCTGACCGAGGTGTCCGAGGACCCAATGTGCGTTGTGTCTATCTCGATTATCACTCGACTTAATCGCCTTTTGAAGTTGATTCAGGAGTTGTTTTCGGTCACCTTGGTTATAGACCCGTTTTAGTGCGTCAAGAGCTGCGTTCTGTATATCTAAGTCATCATCGCGAAGCGTCTCAAAAACGAGTCTTTCGAGATACTTCCGTTTTTCTGCTTGATATGCGAGGAACATGTGTTTTCCGCGTTCGGTAACGGATGCCTCTTCCCAGTCCGTGGTATTCGGTTCATAAAATTCTTGGGAATTGTAAAGTCCGAGCAGATAATGTGCTTCAGCGTTATCAATCTGTTGTTGAATTGCGAGTTTAAATTCTCGGACCGCGCGCTCCTCTTTACGTCGTTTATCCGATTTGATTAATTCTTTGCCCTTAGCGAGATTTTCATTCTGTGTGCCGCATCCGAAAATAAAAAGGACGAGTGTAAGGGCAAGCCAGATTTTCTTCATAATCTATTCTCCTGCGTGATCAGCAATACTCGAGAAGCCTGTCAGATGTGCTGGCGTTCCGCGCTAATCCTCAAGAAGTGTCTGCTGTTCAGTACCGGTCTCGGAAGACTGTTCCTCCTGTTCTTCCTCCGCGTCCGTTTCTTCATCTGCTTCATCTGCTTCAAGCTCTTTCTGGAGGACAACGAGCGGTTTTTCAGAGAAGCCCCAATCCTTATATCTCTGTATGACACTCTTTTCTGAAGTCGGGAGTTCTATTTCGAGCGTTTTTGCCCCTTCACCGGCTGCAGTCGTCTCGGCAGCGGCCATGAGGTGGTCAGCCACGCCTAATTGACGGAAAGGACCCGACACGACAAGATCACCGACTGTCGCTATTTCAGGGTCATTGGCATCTTCTTTCACAGAAATTTGTCCGATCGGGTAGCCGCTGACCTCGGCGACGAGTCGATGCGTTTGGCTTCCCTTTGCCAAATCTGCTTTTAATGCGTCCGTAATTTCTTTCTCGTCTTTTTCGGGGAAACAAAATTGATGTAAAGGTGCTGCATCTTTCTGTTGAGCCGGGCGCACTTTAACGGCACCGGACAAGCTGAAATCTTGATTTGCCATAACTTTCTCCTTATAGTTGTTCTCAGACTGTCAGTCTCATTAGGGACCTCATTAGGGACCGAATGTCAGTTTGCCTGTATATCCGGCATCAATATCTATCAGGACTTACGCATGGTAGAGATATTGATGGATGGAAGGATGGAAGGAACGGAAGGATGGCGGGACACCCCAGTCTTCCAATCTTCCAATCTTCCTAGGGGAAACACCCCAGCAAAAACACTTCCAATCTTGCGTAAGTCCTAATCTATTTAATCCATCATTGTAATATATATCGTTTTGTATTACAAGCATTTTTTTGTTTTCAAACGTGAATTTGGGGAGCGATGTCGCCCCTCCACTTCGGTATCACTCAGGCTCTGGGCGGATTTTGAACCCTTCGATTTCAAATCCGTCGATTTCGCTAACATTTTCTGCTGGCGTTGTAGGAAGGTTCTCCTGTCCGATTCGCAGCTGCCGTTCGGCATCAATAACGTCTCTGTTAATTTTTTCGATGCAGCGGTTGAGTTTATCAACAAGTGCAGTATGTCCAGTCATTGCGCGCCGGATTTGACGGAGTTGATCGATGACGAGTCGAAAGGTTCGGACGAAGTCGCCTGCATCTAAATGTGCGTATTTTTCGAGTTCGTTAAATTCGCAACCTCGGCTCCACGCCAACATTGCGGTACAAAGACGGGGTTCCAACACAGGCGTAATTTCTGTTATTTCATGCTCGACTTCTAAACGCTGGATGTCTGAAATTTTAGTGCTGACAGTGTACAATATATCCAATAAACGCTCATCTTTGAGCCGTTTATAGTAGGCGTTCTTACGCGGTTCTGAAACAATTGCGACCATGAGACAGTTAATTTCATCTTCGGTCAACTTTTCAAAGAAGCCGCTAAATAGCAGTTGGGTCAACTCGATTTCATACCCGTAGATATGGGATGCTGTTTTTCCGCGTGGTAGCAGCGATTGCTCTTCGATATAACCTAATTCTTCGAGGACTCTAAGGCGCGCGGCTATCTGTTCTCTTGGATCGTTGGCGATAACCGTCGTCCGTTTTTTGAGTTTCTGAATCTGAGTTTCCGCTTGGCGAATCGAGCCGTATCTCGTTGCGCATGTTTGGAGCTGTTCACATCCGTTACAGAGGCTTTGCGTTTCGCTTTTTTGAAGGTTGTTGATCTTTCGGAACACACTTTTTAATCTCTTCGCACGCTCCTTTTTCCGTTTCTTGCCCCGTGTCTGTGATAAAATTTGTCTCTTCTCTATATGTAGACGTTGGAGGTATTTTTCACGGTCCCGCTTGTGGCGATAGTGCTCCTGAATCTGCTCACTTCCATCAATACCGTCATGGATGCATTCCGGTTTCGGTAGTGTCTGGAGCGTCTGCGTTTTATTCTCAATCTGCTCGTTGAGTTCGGTCAGGCGTACACGGTTTTGGTGGTTGCTGAGACTCATGCTGTAGACATCGTAAATATCATCTCCATATTTCTCATAGAGATTAAGTATACTGGAATAGGAGAGATTAAACTGGCTCTCTATGGGTTCCACTTTATCTGTCACAACCGATTTAATTTCGCGTTCATCGGCATACGCCGGTATAATTTGGGAATGGACGTAACCGATACTGTCAATACCACGTCTACCGGCACGTCCTGCCATTTGGTGATACTCACGTGCTTTGAGGTGGCGGAACCCGATCCCGTCGTATTTTTCGAGACTATCAAAAACGACGGAACAGGCGGGCATATTAATACCGACTGCAAAGGTCTCAGTCGTAAAGAGGAGTTGAATCAACCCGGAGGTGAACAATCTCTCTACGACCTCTTTGAGTGTCGGTAGCATACCAGCGTGATGATAGGCGATCCCGCGGCTGAGGAGTTTACGAAATTTTGCGATATGCTTTTCCTCAGTGATGTCAAATAACTGGCAGAGTTCATCGAACTGTTCCAAAATCTCTGCCTGCTGGCTTTTACTGAGGAATTGTAGCTGTGCGCCGAGCGCCAATGCGGAAGCGTTCTCCTCACACCCTTTTCGACTAAAACAGAAATAGAGGCACGGGAGCTGTTTCTCACGCTGGAGATGTGGAATAAGTCTTGTCTGAATAAAATCGGACGGAAGTGCTTTTACAGATTTATTATTTTCGATCTCATATTCTCGTTTACGTTCATCTCGGCGTGCCCTGTTGCGAAGTTGCCGAATATGTTTTACAGTGCCAATACCGTAATCTTTAAAATAGAGGTGATGTTTTAAAGGGACAGGACGTTCTAGCTCCTCAACAACTTTAATCTCAACATCTCGGACGCTTTGTATCCATTCCGCGAAGGAGTTGATGTTCGGGATTGTGGCGCTCAAGCAGATGAATTTGATATGTTGGGGGGCAAAGATGAGGCTTTCTTCCCAGACAGTGCCGCGCTCAATATCGTTGATATAGTGGATTTCGTCGAAGATGACATAAGAGACATCCTGTAGCCGTTCGATGTCGTCAAAGATGGTATTGCGAAAAATCTCGGTCGTCATCAATAGGACTTGCGCGTACGGATTTAGTACAACATCGCCTGTGACAATACCGATTTTATCGCCGTATTGAGCATAAAAGTCTCGATACTTCTGATTGCTGAGGGCTTTGATCGGTGCAGTATAGATAACACGGTGGTTTTCCGCAAGACACTTTTCGACTGCATATTCCGCGATAACTGTTTTACCGGCACCTGTCGGCGCAGTGACAATAACCGAAGTATCCTGATGAATTGCCGCAATGGCTTCCTCCTGAAACCGATCTAATTGTAACCCTTTATAAAGCATTCAATCCCCTTTATCCCTTGGTATTTTTCTCCGCCACAAACAAACAACTTAAAGTATGGCGTTGACATTAATTTTAATTGATACGGTATACCTTTGTCAAGGAAATTGTGTTTAGCGTTCTATCTACAGGGTTGTAATACAGTTTGGAGGTGTGTTATACTACCATAAAAGTTTCACGCTATTTTCGTTTAGAGGACCTAAACACCTACCATGCACATTAAAGTATTCGATTACCCTTTAATCCATATCTCGGCTGGCACGTTCACCATGGGGACGATCCCGACTGGGCTACGGAAGACGGACCCAGAAGAACCGCAACGCAGTGTGACGCTTGATGCTTACGCCATCGGTGCGTATCAAGTCACGAATACACAGTACGCTCGGTTTCTGGAGGATGTGGATCATTTACCGCCGCCATTCTGGAGCGATGACCGTTTCAATGCCCCCGATTATCCGGTTGTCGGTGTGAGTTGGAACGATGCGACAGATTTTGTGGAGTGGCTCAACGCGATTGAAAACCGTGGTGCTGAATCAATAGCGTACCGTTTGCCGACGGAGGCGGAGTGGGAGAAGGCGGCTCGTGGCACAGATGCTCGCGAGTATCCCTGGGGAGATACATGGGATGCAAGTCGTGCGAACACCTCGGAATCGCGAAAGGGCCAATTGATGCCGGTGGGGAGTTATCCATCCGGTGTGAGTCCTTACAAGTGCTACGATATGGCAGGCAACGCCTACGATTGGTGCAGCGATTGGTTCCACATGGAGACATATAAACACTCACCTGCGGAAAACCCGTTGGGTGCAAGTATAGGTCGGCGGCGGGTGATTCGTGGCGGTTCATGGATCGCGAGAGGTGAGTTCGCTGGACGTTGTGCGAACCGTGCAGCTTACGAACCGATCCAAAGGGTGCACAGCGTCGGTTTTCGGATTGCTGTGGATCTATAGTGTTTGCACGTCTACGCTCAGAAACGGGAGACCATGAATGGTTCCCTACTACGAACAGGGTAAATATGCAAAAAAAACAATTAATCGAACATTATCAAGATTTTCGTGAGGCGTTGTTGGATTGGTTCGGACGTTACCGACGCGATCTGCCGTGGCGAAACACGGACAATCCGTATCACATCTGGGTCTCCGAAGTGATGCTCCAACAGACGCAGGTCAAGAAGGTTGTGGACTACTATGAGAAGTTTATCAACCGGTTTCCGCGTGTCCGAGATTTGGCGGATGCCTCGCTACAAGATGTGCTGAAGGTCTGGGAAGGATTGGGGTATTATGCGAGGGCAAGGAACCTTCACAAAGCGTCAGAAGTGATCGTGAACGAATTAGACGGAGCGGTTCCAACCGACTATGCGACTTTTCGGAAATTGCCGGGTGTCGGGGATTACAGTGCGGCGGCGGTGCTGAGCATCGCCTTTAACGCGCCTTATGCTGCAGTGGATGGTAACATCAAGCGTGTATTGGCGCGCCTATTCCTGATGGAGGCACCCATCAACGATGCGAAGTCGGCGAAACTGTTTCAACAGAAAGCGGACGCGCTTTTGGATCCAAACGAACCTGGATTTTTCAATCAGGCGATGATGGAATTAGGGGCTGTGATCTGTCGTCCACAATCACCGGCGTGTCTTGTCTGTCCAGTGAACCTGTTTTGTGAAGCGTTTCACGCGACGCAGCAAGCCGAGTTTCCGAAGCGACGTGAGACGAAACCTCCGCCAGAGCATCATCTCGTCGTCGGGGTCATCTATAACAAGGCAGGCGAGGTGCTGCTGACGCAGCGGCAATTGGACGGGTTGCTCGGTGGACTCTGGGAGTTCCCGGGTGGTCAGATCGCGGAAGGCGAAACGGCAGAAAATGCGTGTGTCCGTAACCTCGGTGAGGTGGTTAACCTGAGTGTCAGGAATATGCGGTATCTGACGCGCGTCCGGCACGCTTACACCCATTTCAAGATTGTGGTAGATGTGTTTCGGTGCGATTATGAGGACGGTGAGGTTGTGTTGAACGGACCGAGAGACGCGAAATGGGTTACAGTTGCGGCACTACAAGACTATCCGCTCCCGCGTGCGACGCATAAGTTTCTGGGTGAATTAATTGGGGAGTAGTCACCAGTTGTCAGTTAGGGACATCTACTGACAACCGACAACTGATAACTGATAACTAATTTGATCCAAACCGTGCTTCGTATTTTTCCCAGACTTCATCGGGAAGCGGGGTGCTGGCGGCGCGGACGTTTGCTTCGAGTTGCTCAACGTTGAGATTCCCTATATTATTACCTTGAATCCGATTTTCTTTCAGACAGAACTGGAGCGCAAGTTGAAGCAAACTTATTCCTTCTTCAACGCACCATTCCCAAATTGGGTATGATGCTGCAACATCACCCTCTTTTTTCCAGCGTCCACGTTCAATTTCTGCATCAAGGTCAACACCGGTGAGGATACCGCGTAAGATCGACCAGCCGTTCATGACACCGATGTCCGCCTCAGCGGCAGCGGGTAGAACCTCGTCAGCGGCGGTCTGCCGGATGAGATTGTAATCGTTGAAGCACAAAATAAGATCAACATCGCCTGTTGCCATCGCCTTGAGATGGAAATCGTGCTGACGCATCCCGTATCCGACGTAGTTCACGAGTCCGCGGGCTTTACACTGGAGCAAACCGTCAAGTGTGCCACCCTTTTCGAGAGTCGGATCAATTTCGATGGGGTCGTGGATGAGCATCCCATCAAAGTAGTCTACGTTGAGAAGTTCGAGTTGGTCTTCGAGGTCAGCGATGGCGCGTTCGGCGGAATAGTCGGGTCTGCCTTGTCCGTAGCCGCCCCACTTTGCGGCGGAGTGGCAGCAGAGTCGCCCGGTAATGATGACATCTTCGCGTGGTATCTCCTTCATCGCCAATCCGAGTTTCCGCAGGGAATCTCCGTAGCAACGTGCGCAATCGAAATGGTTCACCCCGATGGATACCGAGTGTTTGATGAGTGCGATAGCGTCCTCATCAGAAACGAAGCCGAAGTTGTTGCCGAACCCCTGTGTACCGAACGGGATAACAGGGATACTCAGTTCCGTTCTTCCTAACCGTCGTCTCGGAATTGCAGGTAGGTCTTGGTTGGTTTCCATAAGATTCCTCGCTGTTGGTTATCAGCCATCAGCCATCAGCCATCAGCCAGAGTGTGTAACTTCATCAGAAACCTCTTGCTGAAAGCCGAAAGCCGAAAGCCGAAAGCCATTTAATATTGATCTGAGCCTTCAAGTGGAAGTGGCACTACCCAGACGTTCCGATACCTAACATCATTGCCGTGGTCTTGTAGGCGGAGGGGTCCCGGCTCGGCAGCTGCCCCCATGCTTCCGCCTGTTCCGCCTGCCAACTGCGCGTTGTTGATGATGACCAAACCGTTCTGGATAACGGTTATACGGGGCCCTTCCGTCACTTCGCCGTTGTCGTTGAACCGCGGGGCGCGGAAGATAACATCGTAGGTCTGCCATTCAAGCGGTGGCTTGCAAGCGTTAACGAGCGGTGCGAATTGGTTGTAAATTGCGCCGCAGTCGCCTTTTCCGGGGACTTCGATGCCATAGGAATCCAGTACCTGAACTTCGTATCTACCTTGGAGGAAGACACCGCTGTTGCCTTTCGCCTGACCAGAGGCTTCGGGCATATCGGGGCATCTGAATTCAATGTGAAGGAAATGATCTGTGAAAGTTTCCTTGGAGATGATGTCGCCGGTGCGTGGAATGACAAGCATTTCGCCGTTTTCGACTTTCCAACCGGGTTTATCACCATTTAGGTTCGTCCAGTTGCTGAGGTCTGTGCCGTCAAAGAGAACGACTGCGGATTCTGGTGGTGTTTGTGTCATGAGTTTTCCTTTCGTATGGACTGCATTCAGAATAACAATTTTGTATGCTTTCAAATTTTAATGAATTCTGTTTTTTTGTCAAGGGATATTTAGCGATAGGCTGTCAGCCGTCAGCGAGTTAGCCATCAGCCATCAGCGAGTTAGCCGTCAGCCGTCAGCAATCAGCAATCAGCAAAGAGGGGTTCGTTTAATCAAAAACCTCTTATTGCTGAAAGCCGAAAGCCGAAAGCCGAAAGCCAATAGCCGATAGCCGATAGCCGATAGCCGACAGCCATTCTTGCTGATAGCCGATGGCTGATGGCTAATACCCTTGACAAAAACATCTGCGTAGATATAATTGTGTGGAAACTTATGAAGTCTCATGAAGGAGTTTCTATCTCCATGCTAGGTGCTAATCTTTTGTATATCCACTCCGACCAGCACAATCCTTATGTAACCGGTTGTTACGGGGATCGGTTGGTGCAGACCCCGAATCTTGACAGCCTTGCTGCTGAAGGTGTGGTGTTTGAAAACGTCTACTGTCCATCCCCGATCTGTGTGCCGTCCCGGATGTCTATGTTGAGCGGGCGCTATCCTCATGAAAATCGCGTATGGACGAACAGCCATATCCTCGATTCTGGAATACCGACGTTCGCACACGCTATGGGGGCAGCGGGGTATCAACCTGTACTTATCGGACGGATGCACGCGCTGGGACCGGACCAGTTGCACGGATATACCGAACGTCTCGTCGGTGACCACGGTCCGAACTATCATGGTGGACGTGGCGTTGACCACGGCGAACTCTCTGGAACTGCGGGACCGGCGCGTGTGAGTCTCGAAAAGTCGGGAGCGGGGCAGAGCGCGTATCAGGTACACGATGAAGATGTGACGGCGGCAACCGTCGATTATCTCAATCGGCTCGGTGTTCAGAAACGGGCAGGACTCTTAAATACGCCGTTCTCGATCTCTGTCGGGTTCATGTTACCCCACCAGCCTTTTGTTGCGCGTCAGGAAGATTACGAACTTTATGAAGGGCAGATGACGATGCCTGAGTACCCCGAACCTTTTTCAGAGGCGTTACACCCGCACTTCCGGTGGTGGCGCGAAAAGTGTGGCATTGTTGAAGTTTCTGATGCCGAGATTCTCCGCGCACGCACGGCTTATTGGGCACTCGTCACACGGATGGATGTGATGATTGGGCAGATATTAACGGCACTCCGAGAGAACGGATTAGACGAGAACACGTTGATCCTCTATAGTTCGGATCACGGTGAACAGGTCGGTGAACACGGACTCTGGTGGAAACAGACCTTCTATGAGCATTCGGTGAAGGTTCCTGCAATTTTATCGTGGCGTGGCACGCTACCGGAAGGTGTCCGATGCGATCGCGTCGTCAGTGCGTTGGACTTAAATGCCACGATGCTCGATGCACTCGATGCCCCGGCACTGCCACATTCTCGCGGTCGGAGTACGCTGCCGCTGCTCCGTGGCGAGAACACAACGTGGGCGGATATTGCTTTCTCTGAATATTGTACCGATGAACCTTGCTACCACCGGATGGTTCGCGATGGCGACTGGAAATTGAACTATTATCACGGGCAGCCCTCACAGCTTTTCAATTTGGAGGAAGACCCGAACGAATTGCATGACCGCGCAGACGCGGCGGCATGCAGGGACATCTTAGCGCGATTGACAAAAAAGGTATTAGACGGTTGGGACCCGGAGACGATTGCAGCACAGATGGCGGCGAAGCGCGCGGATACACAACTTCTCGGTAGATGGGGACGAAATACACAACCAACGGATCAGTACCGTTGGACTTTACTACCAGAAATGGACTATTTGGAGTGAAGAGAGAAAAATGAAAAATCCTAAACTTGTTGTTGGACACCTCATGAACGATCAATTATTCGTCAAATCTGTTACGACTTCAAAACACCTTGACTGGATCAAGCAATTAGACCCTGAAGAACTTGTTGAGTTTTTCGCTGAATTGCTCAAGTTGGTAACGCAAATCTCAGACAGGAAAAAAGATGCCGAAACGCTTTCGGCTTTTCTTTCCGAATGGCATGAAACAGCGTTACTCAATTCAGAACCGGAAGTTTTGGAAGATATTCTTGAGGCAGAAAAAGAATTGGCTACTGGTGGTGGGAGATCATGGTCTCTGATTAAGAAGGAGATTGGGTTGTCAGGTGCTACCTCACGATAAACCGTGAGGCTTGCGACTCGGGCTAAGGTGCGTAACTTTACATGCATACCCCCGAGGGGTCCCAGCGACCCACGATGCAAAACCTTGAGGCTACGAAACGCACGTTTCTCTAATGCCTCTCGAGTTACTTGGATGCGGATATTATCAACGCATCCCATAAGGCAGCCACTTCCGACTTACCTTTGGAAGTATACTAACATTTTCGACATATTTTGTCAAGAAAAAACATAGGAGCGAGATTTCCTACCCACCTTAAAAGGGTTTTGCTTGGGCGTTTCTTGGAGGTTTCCATCCGGAAAATTTTGGTGAATCATCAACTACCGAGTTGACAGAAACAAGCGTCTAATCCGAATTGTACAAATTGACAATCGTGGTGATATTTATTAAGTGCCAACCTTTACACGTAAGAGGAGGACAACATGGCGAACAGTCGAATACTTAAGGGTGAACGTTTTAGTCCAGAGAGAACAGCAGAGATTGCTGAGCAATTTTTTCGTGACGGGTTTGTCTATCTTCCGGGTGTGCTGACAGAATCAGAGGTTACCGCGCTACGAGAGAAGTCGGACGAACTGTTTGCGGACCCGGAACTTATGGAAAGAACGAACTCAGAGCTTGCGGATGTCCGATATATCCAGATGGGTGCGCATGCCGAATCGGGTGAAGCGTTACCGTTTATTCTGCGGAATACCATCGAACTTGACCCGATCTTTCGAGATATGCTTCTCCGTGAACCGATCCTGAGTTTAGCGGAAGCGATCGTGGGTGAGAACTGCAAGTTCTGTGGGCAAAATGTGTTACGGAATCTTCCCGGTCTTTCGATCAACACGTGGCACGTGGACGGTTCGGTGCATTTCCCCGTCACCGAGGAGATGCCGCGCCACGATCCGCGTTTGCGGATGCCTGTGATGTGGTTTACCGTCCAGATGGCGTTGAGTGATATTGATACCATAGAAGAGGGACCGACGCAATACGTCCCCGGTAGCCACTACTCTGGCAGGCATCCCAACGATCAAGAAAATCCTGAGTTTGAAGGCAATAAACCGGTCTCTATTTTCTGTAAGGCAGGCGATATCTACTTACAGGACCCGCAGTGTTGGCACCGCGGTGCACCGAACCTGTCTAACAAGACGCGTTATATTATACAATCGCAGTATGCAGCGTATTGGGCATATTGGCGGTTTAGTCTCTGCAACGGCGTACCTGTCCCTGAAGAGGTACTGCAAGATGCGGATGATCGGTTGATGAGCCTCTTAGGTCGTCCACGGGTGAGCGACCTGAATTAGTCGCCTGAACCTATCTTATCCGGCTTCCTGTAAACTTTCTTGTGACATACCTGTTTAAATTGGCAAATAAGTCCTTAGAGAATTAGTTGTCAAAGAGGAGGTACAGGCAGATGGGACAACGGATAAGAAACAGGTTTCAGCGGAGATTGGCTGTCATTTGGATTGCCACAACGGTGTTGTTTGTCGGTTTCGTGACACAACTCGGCGCAGATGAGCACACCGAACCTAACGAGAGCGGTTGGGTGCAAACCAACGGTCCCTACGGTGGAGAGATTCTCGCCATCCATGAGGCACCTAAAGGCGTGCTATTTGCTGGCACAAGCGGTGGCGGTATCTTCCGTTCGACGGATCGCGGCGATACTTGGGCCCCGGTCAATACTGGATTACGTTTTGAACCCGGAGAGGGTTTGTCTATTAGAGCATTTGCGCATAAAGGAGAATTGATCTACGCTGGCGCGCCTGATGCTTTGTATGCGTCAACCGATGGCGGAGATACGTGGCACCAAGTTCCAATTTTTGGAGAACGGTTTGTATCGGTCAGTGATATTATGTTCATAGGTGCCCGCGTATACATTGGTACCTTAAATAAGGGCGTTTGGTATTCAGATGATAACGGTGAATCGTGGCAGCCGGTGATTGTCACTATCGGTGATCGCATGTACACCGCCTCCGTGAATGGGTGGGTTTTGTATTCAGATGACGGTGATTCATGGCGACCGGTGCCGCCGAACGATCGGTTGGGGGCTATGTTAATTCGTGAACTTTCGAGTATAGGAACAACTCTTGTCGCCGGAACCCAAAACACTGTTTTCCGCCAGAGGACGAATGAGGACGCATTGACTGCTATTAATGATGGTTCTGTCGTACAGCGGATTAACGCGTTTGCTGTTATGGACAACCTATTCTACGCAAGTGGGTCCATGGGGAAAAATAGTGGGCTTTTTCGGTCTGATGACGAGGGAGATTCATGGATAGACATCGCTACAGAAGAGATAACACGGACTGTTGAGACGATAGCGGTCCACGGTACAAGGTTGTACGTAGGCACCTCTGGCAGTGGTGTTTTCCGTTCGGATGATAAGGGTGATTCTTGGACAGCTGTCAACAATGGATTAACGCATCGAACAGTTTCGGCATTGTTAGCAGTCAATGAACACACTGTCTTCGCCGGCACCCGTGGCGGTGGTGTTTTTCGCACGACAGATGGTGGTCACTCTTGGGTAGAAATCAACACCGGAATAACGAATGCGATGGTCAGAGAATTGGAAGTCCTTGGGGATAAGATATACACCCGCGTTGGTGGGAAAATTGTCTATTCCGCTGACGGCGGAGAATCGTGGCAACCTGTAAAGATTCCGTCAACGGCGATGAAATACGGATTTCCCGCGCTATCCGTTTCGGATGGTGAACTTTACCTGGGTGCTGTTAGATATGCACCGCGCGACCAAGGTGGGGAAACTGGTGGTATTTTCAGGTTGGATGCAGAGAACAACACCTTGGTCGAACTCATTGTCGATAGAAATTTGGCGGGTCTCGAATGTATAGAGGTCGTCGGTACGACTTTCTATATGGGGACCTTGGATAACGGGGTCATCCAGTGGAAAAAGGACTCGGGTCCATCACCCACTGTTCTCGGCTTGGAACATCACTACATCACGGCATTATCAGGAAATAGCGAGAGTGTCTATGCCGGTGCTGAGGGCGACGAAATTTATCGTTTGAAGAAGGGAACGTGGGAGCCTATCCACTCAACAGATATGACGGATGGTGGTATGTCGGATCTCAGGTGGATTGGATCAACACTCTACGCGACCTTTTGGAATGGCGGCGTTTTCCGCTCCACTAACAGTGGCGATTCGTGGACAGCCATCAACGACGGTTTGGATGAGACAACTGCAACATCAATAGGGACAGACGGGACCGAGTTGTATATAGGTACATTTACTGGCGTTTTCCGATGGATAGCAGCTAAAGAGCAGTGGGAGCCGGTCGGTTCATTACCTCACCAGATTTTGTCGTTAGCAGTGCTTGACGGTTTTCTTTACGCTGGCACTGCCTATAGCGGTGTATTTAAGATTCCGATTGAGGAGTAGGTTGACTAATTGCGATAAACAGCATAGGAACTGGGGCTGCTACGCTCTGCGAAACGGGGTCGGATAATTCCATATTTTTTCGCGCGTGTAGGAATCGCGAGCACGGGAAACACCCAAGCAAAAACACTCGCTCCTACAAGAAAACGTTACCGCTGAATTACCTGATTAAATTGTTAAACCTCATGTGACCCCGTCCCTCTTCTAAGGAGAACGGACTGATGAAACAACAGACAAGACCTGTTCTTTGGATTGCTGTAGCCGTACTCTGCACCGTTTTCGCACCGCAAGTTAAGGCAGATGTGAACGGCGGCTGGATACAAACCAACGGTCCCTACGGTGGAGAGGTTCGTGCCCTCTATGCAGCTCCCAAAGGCGTACTGCTCGCTGGAACATGGGGCGCGGGCATCTTCCGTTCAACGAATCGCGGCAATTCTTGGACACCCGTCAATACTGGATTAGCCTACGAACCGGGAGAGGGTTTCGTATACATTGAAGTCTTCGCACAAAAGGGAGAGACGCTCTACGTTGGCACGCAGAACGGTTTATACGCCTCAACCGATGGCGGAAACACATGGCATCCCGTTTCAAACTTCCGAAAGCATGAATCCATCAGTAGTATTGTGGTTATCGGTGACCGTATATACGTTGGTACCTTAAATACGGGTGTTTGGTATTCAGATGATGACGGTGGCTCGTGGCTGCAGGTGAACGATGGGTTCGGCCCCAAGTCGGTTCGCGAACTTTCGAGTATAGGGACAACCCTTATTGCTGGCAGTCAGAACCGACTTTTTCAAAAAAGAGCGAATGAGGACGCACTGACCGCTATCAACGATGCGTTTTTTGTGCAGCAGGTTGAGTCCCTTGCGGTTATGGATGACCTGCTCTACGTAGGCGCGTATACGAGCGAAGGAGAACTTTTCAAATCCAATGACGAAGGGGACGCGTTAATCCGCATCGCCCCAGGAAAGATGGGAAATCCCGTTGTAGCGTTGGCTGTGTTCGGGGCAACCGTGTACGCCGGGACGTATGGCAGCGGCGTTTTCCGTTCGGACGATAGCGGCGATTCTTGGACAACTGTCAACGAGGGGTTGACAGATCGGAAGGTCTGTGCTTTGTTGGCAGTCAATGAAGACACTGTCTTCACTGGCACTGCAGAGGGTGGTATCTTTCGCACAATGGACGGTGGCGATACTTGGGTGGAAATCAACACTGGATTGACGAATACAACGGTTGGCGGATTAGCAGTTATTGGAAACACAATTTACGCCGGAATGAGCGAAAGGCTTGTCTATTCAGTTAACGGTGGTGAATCGTGGCAACCTGTAAAATTTTCGTCAATACCGAGTGAATATCTAATTTCCACGTTATCCGTTTCAGAAGGTGAACTTTACATAGGTGCTATTAGATTCGCTCCGCAGGATCAGGGTGGAGTTGTAGGTGGTGTTTTCCGGTTAGATGAAGAAAACAACGCCTTGGATGAAGTTATCGTTAATAGAGACTTGACCGGAATCCAGTGTATGGAGATTGTTGATACGACTCTCTATATCGGTACTCAGCGGGACGGCATTTTCCAGTGGGAGAAAGGAGCAGACCCATGGGCTATCTCTCGTGGATTGAATGGATACCTTATCACAGCATTATCGGTAAATGGAGAGAATATCTATGCTGGAACTGAGGATGGCCAAGTTTTTCTTAACGAGGGTATCGGAAAACCGTGGAAACTTCTCAATTCAACAGATACGGGACATAGCAGTCTATCCGGACTGAGACGGATTGGATCAACACTTTACGTATCCTTTCGGGGGAAGGGAGGCATCCGCTCCAATAATGGTGGTGATTCTTGGACACCTATAAACGATGGTTTGGATGATACATCAGTTGTGACAATGGAGGCAATCGGCACTGATCTTTACGTAGGCACTTATAGCAAAGGCGTTTTCCGGTGGATGGCGGATAAAAGATGGTGGGAGCCGATAGGTCCACTGCGGCACCAAGTGCTTTCGTTAGTCGTCCTTGACGATTTTCTCTACGCGGGGACAGGCGCAGGCGGTGTGTTCAAAATCCCGATTGAGGAGTAGACACTTTCTCGTTGGATTCTCACTGCGAAGCACTCCTCGTCGTGACATTCACTCTCACTGCAAAGCAAACTGAAAACTGAAAACAAGGAGACTGGACGTGTGTGAAACACCACTTCACTTCAAGACTATTACTGAGATCGCAGCGGAGATTGCTGCCAAGCAGTTATCGCCTGTGGATGTTACGGCTGCGATGCTGGAACGTATTGAAGCACTTGACGGTCAATTGAAGAGTTACGCAACTGTGACAGCAGAACAGGCGATGGCTGCCGCACAAGCGGCGGAACGGGAGATTGCCGCTGGAAAGTATCGCGGTCCGCTTCACGGGATCCCTATCGCAGTGAAAGACCTCTGCTTTACCAAGGGTGTCCGTACGATGGGCGGGGTGGAGGTGCTTGCCGAGCATGTGCCTGCGTTTGATAGCACGGTGATCACAAAACTTGAAGCAGCGGGTGCGATCCTGCTCGGTAAACTCAATCTAACTGAAGGAGCAATGGGCGGCTACAACCGTAATTTTGCTATTCCCCAAAACCCGTGGAATCCTGATCGGTGGACGGGTTCGTCATCAAGCGGTTCTGGAGTTGCGACAGCAGCGGGGTTGTGTTTCGGTTCACTCGGCAGTGACACGGGCGGCTCCATCCGATTTCCCGCTGCATCGTGTGGCATTGTCGGAATAAAACCGACATGGGGTCGAGTGAGTCGTTACGGTGTACTCGCACTTGCTGAATCCATGGATCACGTCGGCCCGATGACGCGAAGTGTCGCTGATGCGGGGATTATGCTGGAAGCGATCGCTGGCTTTGACCCAAATGATCCAACCTCCCTGCCGGATCCTGTGCCAAACATGCTTGAGCGGAGAGGACAGGACCTTCAAGGTATCCGCATCGGGTTTGACGATAACTATGCAACAAACGGTATTGACGTTGAACTCGCGGATGCGGTGCGCGCCGGTGTGAAAATTCTTGCGGATGAAGGTGCTGAAATTGTTGAAGTGGCATTGCCTGACGTGGATGCATACGTCTCCGCATGGCCTACATTGTGTGCGACCGAGGCGGTGGTGGCACACGCAGCCTATTATCCCTTCCGACGAGATGCTTACGGTCCTTGGTTCCAAGGATGGCTTGATATGGGAGCGAAGGTGTCAGGCGCGGAATACGCGAAAGCGAACAGCCTGAGAGCTGCTTGCACAGGACATCTCAGAAAGGTATTTGCGGAGATTGATGTGCTGGTGTGTCCGTCAATGTCTGCCCCACCACATGCCGTCACGCCAGAGGTATTATACGGACCGTATGAACCCCGGGATCCGAAGTTCCAGCGGTTCACCGTGCCGTTCAACTACAACGGCGCGCCGACGCTATCTGTGCCGTGTGGCATGAATAGCGAAGGGTTACCGTTGAGTCTTCAGTTTGTTGGGAAACATTTGACAGAACCGTTGTTGTGTCAAGTCGGACACGCTTATGAAAGCGCGACACCGTGGCAGGATATCCATCCGGATGTTTAAGACAGTGCTATTTCTGTGGTAGCCGATACCCCTCTTTCATCGTCTGGATGCTGTAGAGGCAATGTTCTGCTGTAATATAAAGCACCTTGCTCGTTTTGCCGTGCCCAAATGCGACATTGGTGGGCTTATCCGGTGTCTCGACGTACGCCAGTTCTTCACCTTCCGGTGTGTAAACACGGACACCGGGGCGAGTTTCATCGCGCACCGCCACCCAGAGGTTCCCCTCAGCATCAACCACCATCCCGTCTGGACCGTCCTCTGGCGCGTAGTCAACGAGCATTTTACGAAAAGTCGCTGTGCCATCCGGTGAGAGATCATAAGCGAGGAGTGCCATCCGTCCCTTATGCGGTGTCATTTCGTCCGGTAGGGTTCCCATCGCCCCGTTGTCATGGCTGATGACATAAAGCGTCTTCTGATCGGGTGAGACCGCCACGCCGTTGGGTTTACCGGCATCCGTAACGACGAGGTGGACAGAACGGTCTGGATCAATGCGATAGACACCAAAGATCGGTTGTTCGACAGGTTCGTGTCCGGCATACCTCGGATCCGTAAAATAGATGCGTCCTTGTTCGTCAATCGAGAGATCGTTGGGTGAGTTAAACGGTTTGCCGTTATAGAGACCGGCGATGATTTCACTTTTACCGGTCTTCATATCTGTTCGGGTAATCCTACGTCCCCCGAAATCCGCACCTTCCGCAACGACCAGACGACCTTGCGCGTCGAATTTCGTACCGTTTGACATTCCGCTTGGCGAACGGAAAACGGTTGTTTCTCCGGTTTCTGGATTGTGTTTCCAGATGTGTCCCGCCTGCATATCCGCTTCATAAGTAAAGGTAATATCGCTGAAGTAGACCATCCCGTCTGGTGCGACGGAGACCCCTTCTGTAAAATGCGCGCCGTTGAAGAGTTCTTTAAGTTCTGCGCCCGGGGCAATAATAGAGTCACTGCTTGCAGCGTGCCCGATTAAAGTAGGTGTGAGTGCTATACCCGCAGCAAGGGCTTGAAACATTTGTAGATTCGGCATATTTACTCTCCTTTGTTCTTAACTGCCAACAACTATCTCCGCGTGTGTGCCAAAAAGTATACGTTGATTATGTCGCCTTGTCAACAGAAATTAAAAAAAAATTGCATTTTAATCTAAGTCTCAAGTATAATACAAATTACCGTAAATTGTAAGGGCGATGCCTTTACCCACTCGTGTTCTCGGCAACCCAAATAATACGAATCAAGATAATAGCGTATGAATGATATAGTGATACGAAAGGAGATGTGGAAGATGAAATTTAACGCAGTTTTCAAAAAAGTCCCAGAGGGTTACATCGGATTTGTCGAAGAATTGCCCGGCGCGAATACACAAGGTAAAACGCTTGAAGAAACGAGGGCAAATCTTCGAGAGGCAATTGAACTGACACTTGCGGCGAACCGCGCACTTGCTGAAGAAGACATAGCAGAATTACAAGATGTCATTCGTGAACCTATTTCTGTCCACCCATGAAACGGTGTTAACCCATTGGATGCGGTCCATGTGTTGTCACTCCCCGTCGGGCGTGTACATAAACGGTATCTTGAATCTCAAGAATCCTGACAGCATCAGCAACTGTGGGTTCAAAGGTATCTCCGTCCCGGATTGCGTCAAATGCGCTGCCCATTATCCGTTGTATCCGCGCACCGTGTGAAATATCCTCGCTGAACTGCACACCCTCCGTTGTATGGACTTCAATCAGGGGTTCACCGTTGCGACCATACTGTTCAAATACAGATGCCTTCGTTCCGATGAATCGGAAGAAATGATCCCCGCCACGTTTGCCAGATGGATAGTTATAACCGGATTCAATGATGCCGGTGATACCGCTTTCCGTTCGCAACACACCGATCCCGCTATCCTCTACGCCACGACCATACATGACGTTTGACATAACCGCACCGACGACTGTAATTGGTTCATCGCCGACAAACTGGAGGAATGTGTCGATGCCGTGAGCTGCCTCGACTGCCCAGCATCCACCACCGGATACGCTCGGATCGTTGTGCCAGTAAGACGGCGTTGGGTCGTAACGGGATGGCGGACCGTTGTTCAGTCTGCTATTGTATAACGTCAACTCTCCCAAGCTGCCATCAGCAACCATTTCTTTCACAACACTTACGATTCGGCTCGCGCGATTGGGGAGTACAAGTCCACTAAATACACCGTGTTTTTCGGATGCCTCAGCAGCGGGACGGAGTCTATCTGCACAATCAGCGAAGGGTTTGTCTAAGAGATACGGGATGCGCCGATCTACACATGCTTGCACATGATCTCCCATTTCAATATGTTTACCAGCGACGAGTACAGCGTCCGGTTTGCTGGTGTCGAGACATTCCGCTGCGGTCTCGAATCCGGGACATTGAAAATCGTCCATCAACTGTCGTCGGGGTGCCGGTTCACTGTCCATAACGCCGACAATCTCGTGTCCGAGTCCATGCGCTGTGCGCGCCATACTTCGCCCGTGATGACTATAGGAAAGAACTGCTAACTTCATATTTTTTCTCCATTTTTGGTATGGCAATCAGCCATCGGCTATCGGCTATCAGCAATAAGAGGTTTTGATTAACAAACGTCCTCTTTGCTGACGGCTGACTGCCGATGGCTGACTGCTATCTATAAAATGAATACATTTGCAAACCTGTGAAGAGCCGGATGAGTACCCATATACCACCTATCATGAATTCGCCGAGGATGAGTCCCAGAAACAGTGGGTATGCTTTACGGTACAGACGAATCCCACCGACTTTCAGCAGTATTGTTTTGATGCTCCAACTCAGAAATATCGAAAACCAAAGCCTACCGATCGTCGATTTTTCGCCAGCGACGAGATAACCCGCAGGATGGAAGGGCCAGAACGGGAAGACAGTTCGGAGCCACCAGAGGAAACCGGTGAAAAACGCGCCAATTCCAATAAAAGTCACGGCAGCAACGTCGGTTTCAGTCGGATGTGAGATCCAATTTTGCAGGAGATTGTAGCCACCTGTCCCAAGGTCACTGACGACACCGATATTGTACCCGACAAGGAGGTATGCCCAAAACGATGCAAGAATCCCGACCACCGCAGCGAACATCATCGCTATAATCAGTCTGCCGGAACGCATACCTGATTCCTCTGCAAGCTTGAAGCCTTCGAGGGTATGCGGCATCGGGTTTGCACGAGAACCGCGATTGAAAGTGAGGTAAAGACGCATCATCGTTAAGCTCCCGTGCGAAAGGATGCGGGTGCCGAAGATGTCGGTAAGAATGCCGTGCGGTGTTGCGTAGGTACGGATCGTCGGCGGACCGACTTCGGCGCGGATACGCGTGAGACTCATGGACAACAGATAATAGATGAGGAAATAGAGAGCGATCGTCCAGAGTGCCATCCCGCCTCGGTGTGAAAAGAGGTATAGAAAACCTAAACCGCCGACCAATCCGAGGGCTGCCCATCGGTAGCGCATCGGTTCTCCGCTGTCGTTGATGTCGCCCGGCGAGCGGTAGCCCCTGAAAATGTGCCTGAAAACTGCAAAAAAGTAGCGTCGTCCACCCCAGATTGCGAGGCAGGAGAGTACGAGGTAGCCACCCATTATCTGCTGCCAGTCGTAAGGGAACCCCGGCAGAATATCGAGTCCGAGTGCGCTGCCCAGTATCCGCTCCGCTTTCCAGAACCAGTAGAAAAACCAGACGGAGAACGACATCTCTAACGGCATGAGATAAGCGAGTCCGACAGCGAATGATCGAATGTAGATGGGTGTCCAACCGATGGAGCTCCACGGTTTTTGGGTGAAGTATTGACCGATCTCTGCGTGCCGGACCGGGATTTCGGGGAATTCTGGGAAAAGGACATGTATACCGTTGATGAGGTTGATACCGCCAGCGATAGCGAAGCCGAGCCACATCATCTTCGACTTAAAAAGTCTTCCATCAAGCCGCGTCATCTCCAGTGGCAATTGTACGATCGGATAGGACAACCGTTCGTGTTCAATCCACTGCCTTCGGATGAAAACATCCAAACAGATCATCACCCAGATAAGAACAGTGAGAAACACCGTCCACCAGAGGATAGGACGGAGCCATCCGAGCAGATGTACTTTCGTGTAGAGTGTGCTTTCGCCGTCATAAAACAATTTCAGGCTTGCTTCGTCGTTAGAGGTAAGCCACGGTGGAAGATATCGCCAAAAGAGTTGTTTCCATTCGTTTTCGGGGGTTGCGAACCAGAACCCGTCCGAGATCGTCGGGATAACCGTTTGCATCATGTCGTGTCCAGCGATAGCGGAGGAGAGCGAGAGCATCACGAAAACCGTCAAGAGTTCGCCTTGTCTGAACGCGAATTTTGGCAGAAACCGTTTTAGCAGTAGATTGAAGGGAACAAGCACCATCAACGTGATAATCACGTTGTAGATGAGCGACATCGTCGTCGGGAGGGTGCTCCAGAATTTGAGGTGGTTTGCCATGATGAAATAGGTATTCACCGGAATCAGTAGCAAACCGAGTGCGATGGCACGAAAGGTTACGCCGGGATGAGGGGATTGATTTTTCAAGGTCGCTTCTGGCATACAGAAATTAGGTTTGGAATTTGTAGCGTTATATTTGGCGAGTGTACAAAGTTTCTGACACGCCATTATTCAAAGGAGGGTCCTGTAGCATAAGCTGTTAGCCTGTGCATGTATCTCCCAATCTGTGAAATCTATGAAATCCGTGATTCAGACAACAATTGACAAAATGTTTAAACACCCATACTTGGCTAGATATTGAACAAATGGCAGAGCCATTTAGTTTTACATATTCACTTTATATCTGTGAATATGCTTCCCCGGTAGGAGCGAGTGTTTTTGCTTGGGGGTTTCTTCACGCTCGCGATCTTGCGCCTAAACGTTAACATCTGTCAACCAAATCCAAAATCGGAACCGAAAACTAAATCACCCTGGAACAAATGGTAGATCATCTGTTATGAATTTGGTTTCTTAAAAAGCATGGTTTTTATTTTTTCTACAACAAAGTACCCACCTCGACGCAGATAATATCCAAGACTTTTCTCCATATTTTTAGCCTCGTTCTCTGAAGAATCCTGTACCTTAATTTGAGGTGTGTCACTATCTATTTCAGCGGAAGAATCGGAACGCGTTAATGGTCTTGGCTCGACTGGAGTTTCATGATCAACGCCCGCTTCCACTGTCGGTATCTGAGTAACATTATCTAAATTTTTTGGCTCAGATGTTTCTGGTTTGAGATTTTGTACCTGTTCCTGGAGGATATCCTCATGCTCTTGCGGAGTCTCTTGCATCTTGTTATCGACTACTATTGGTGGATCGGAAACTATATCCGGTTCAAGTAGGTCTGGTTTGAGGGATCGTATTTGCTCTATAATAAAATCTTCATATCCCGGGAGTGTTGAGTCTGCATTGCTATCAACTGTTTCGAGAGAATCTGGGTCTATTTCTATCGGAGGTGGTTCTGGTGTGAGATCCTGTGTTTGTGAGTTGGGTATCTGGGAAGAATGCTCAGGTGTAGGAAGTCGGCTATCAACCACCGTTTTGACAGGTTCAGAAACCATTAAATCTATCGGTTCATATAACGGATCACGTTGGATTTCTATGGTTTTGTAGGATTTTGGTTTGAGATTTTTTACGTATGTGTCAAGGCTCTCCGTAATATCTGTAGACATAGGCGGCGGAGTATCAATCATTTCTTCAGCAGGTTCCGGGACTATCACGCTTATTGATTTATCCAATCGAGTGCGTTTGGCTTTTGGAATAAGCGGAGATCCGTTAGCTTCGGGTATTGGTTCTACCACTTTGTTCATTGGTTGGATATTTCTTAACTTTGGAGGTTGCTCTGGGCTCTCAATCTCAATTTCCAGTATAGGGATGGGTTTACCAATAAATGGTTGGGAGGGTTTGCCAAAAGACTCAGGAACTTTTCGTGATTCTTCCACTACCTTCCACATACGATTCCAAAAGTCCCGAAATACATCGGTACACAAATGCGTTTTTTCTGGGCCTACACAATAGTCGGCATAACGTTTGGGGTGCCCACTGGGCCTTTCGTTTATGACCGCAAATGCGTGTATTTTTCTGACTGATTCATTGTCTTGTCCTGTTAAGTACTGTACCATCTTTCGCCTAACAAACGCTTTATTTATCTTATTTAACTGATAGAGGCTTTGAAATTCCGATATTAGACGATCAAAGTATCTTCCAACAATCCAATTTAATGTCTCAGGCGGTAGGAGTTTTGGGCCTTTGGATACAACAATCTTTGCCTTGCGAATGACTTGATTGTGCAACAAATAACCGCGTCGTTCCTCTCTTGCCACCCAACCTGCTGGCACCTCATCTGAATAGATTGCTGGTGATATTTCTTCATGATGGGCTGGATTGAAAATTTCACCGAGGGCTTCAATTGGTTTGATCCCATGGTTTTTGAGAGAATCCAGTAACTGGACATAAGCGTGTCGAAAATTCTCGGTGAGACGGACAAGGTTCGTAGGTATGTCATTTGATTCAATCATTGTTTGCAGACTATTAAATTGGGATTCAAACGTATTGAACACCGGAATTAATTCTTCAAGGAGGACATTATTTAAGTTTTTTAATTGTTGTGGTAGTTTCTCTATAATTTGCTTCTGTGCGTTTTGTTCCGCTTTTTCAATTTCGGCTGCAACATGTCGTAAATGACTAATATAGGGTTCATGTTGCTCACGTGCTGCTTTAGAGGCTTTATCTACTTCTTTCTCCCGTCTGAATTTCAGTGTTGCTAATGCTGCTTTAGAGGCTTCTTCCAATTCTATTTTAAGTTTGGGTTCTTGTATTGCTAATTCCACTCTGAAAGCCTCTTCCAACTCCTCTTTTGTAGGTGGTACATTTTGGAACTCTGGAATGAATTGACAATTTCCACCATCAAGAACGACCAACTCCTGCTCCGCACGAGTCACGGCAACATAGAAAAGTCGTCGTTCTTCTGCCAAATCATTTCTGTCATCGGGCAGGTTATCATACACAGTGTTTACTAGAAGAATAACCTTTTCCCACTCTCTCCCTTTCGCAGCGTGAATGTTGAGTATTTCAATCTCTTTTGCACCTCGCCGCAAGATTATTTTTTTTCTATTTTCATCCGGATCGCCTGACTCCTCCGAGTCAATTTCAAACCCTTGGATCTGAAGTTCTGAAAAATCAAGAATTTCCTGAATGTCATCGATCTCCCCCTTCCAATTGCGAGCCAAAATCCCTATTTTTTTGAGATCAGTTGTTAATAAGTTTGATAGCTCTCTTAACAAAATTTCTTTTACTGTCTCTGTTTTCTGTGGAGTTTTGAAAACTTTTACTTGACTCTGGACAGAATTATTAGCATAGAGTTTTTTGCGTATGCGGTCCGGATTATTCTCAATCAGAGCTTTAGTATGTCTAACAATAGTTGATGTAGAGCGATAATTGCACGTAATTTTGTACTGTGATACATTTCTTCGTTTTCCAAATTTCTCCTGCATAATTGAGGAGTCACCGCCCCGAAATCCGTAAATCGCCTGGTCGTCATCACCAACCGCGAAAAGATTCTCTGAAAATAAGTCTATCAAGCGAAAATCAACAGGTGATATGTCCTGAAATTCATCAACAAAAACGTAACGATGTTTGTCACGATAGTATCGGTGGAGATCCGGATCGGTTTCAAGCAGATGTGCCGAGTAAATAAGCATATCAAGAAAATCCACCGCTCTGGCTTCTTTTCTTCTTTCTTCATACTTTTTGGCAAATTCTCGGAGGACAGGATCCTCAATTGTATCGGGAGCAAATACACCTGTAGTAACCTGTCGTTTTTCTTTTTTGATATCTTCTGTTAGACTGTTGAATTTGTCCATTAAATTTTCAAATTTCTCGGGAGATTCTAAGACTTCGTCGTAGCGAACATTGAAATACTGACAAAACATCTCAATACGGAGTTGGTTGTTATATCTTGCTTTTTGTGGATTCTGTCGATTAAACACTGCCCAGTCTTTGTGTTTTTTAATTTCGTTTGCTATGTACGCATTAATTTTTATCCAAGGTACTCCTTTACAAATAACCTCAAATGCGAATCGTTGAGTACCTTCACCCTCAACCATTTTGCAGATACTTTCCGGATCTGTTGTATAACCGATGTAAACCGTACAATCTATTAAAGATTTAATTTTGTAGATAACTACAACAGCGTTGCTACTTTCTTTTGCTATCTGTTCCATTCCTTGGGCGAGGTTAACTACGGAGCGGTTCCTGTAAGAATTAATCCAAAATTCTTCGCGAGGGTTAGCGATTGCCCCTTTTACATTTTCTTCTATTACCTCAAAGTCAAATGCTTCTTTGCCTTTCTGCTGGATTGCCTCACGAAGGCCGCGGTTTGATGAATGGCTGAAGTGATCCTTTTTTCGTTGGTTTGGGTTCGTTGTTTGTCCTATATAACATTGATGTGTTATCTTGTCTTCAATTTTATAGATAGAAACGTCTGCAGTTCTTGTTTTCTGATCTAATAAATCCCTTTCCTCTTCAATGACTTTTTTAATTTTTTTATCGTTCCATATATTACTGGGTTCCTGTGTGAAATCCTCAATAATGTCTTTTCCAAATACATGAAGGGTACATACTTTAGGTTTACCGTGATTCAAAAGAGTTTCTTTTTTAACCCTATCGTCTATTTCGTCGGCAGCAGCGTTCGTAAAAGCGATCGCAAGAATGTGTTCTGGATCTACCTTATGCTTCCGAATCAAATTCAAAATTCGTTCTTTGATAACCGTGGTCTTTCCGCTCCCGGGGCCTGCTACGACAAGTGCCGGACCCTGAAAATGTTCAACGGCTTTTTGTTGGTTTTCGTCTAATTTCAGTGTCATAAAAGCAATCTTGCTAAGAACTTTAAATAGATCGGAACTTTAATATATCATTATACCAAACCTGAAAAATGCACTCGCCTTTAGGAGATTTGGAAACTTTATGAAACTCAACATACAAGTGGCGCAATGAATTGCGCCACTACGAGCCCGTTTTTCGTTAATGGAACGGTTATTCAGAAATGATATTACGCCTCAGGGGCTTGCCACTCAATATCTTCAAGCCTCGCTGCAGTCAGAACCTTCTCAAAAAGCGTATCAAGATAGACAGGGCTGCGGATGGCGTGAATCTGGGTTATCACGGCTTCAGGAACGTCCTGAAATTGGTGTTGCAGCAGCTTCAGGAGTGCTATCCGTTTTGCGCGAGTTTCCCCCTGTTCGATGCCTTGTTGAAATGTGACTTCTGCCATAGATTGAAACATGGTTTCTACCTCCATTCCGCGCGAGTGTATCGGACAGAAAATCTCGATTGAGGGCTGCCAGTTGGCTGAAATCCAACAGTGCAGCGATCTGCTCGGCAACGAGAGTGACTAACGCGCGGACGTTCTCCGGTTCCATCAATAACCAACGCGCACTTCTATCTGGAAAGTGTTCCAACCGAGATGGAAAAAAACGGTAAAGATCTGTGGTCGAAAAGTTCATACATTCTATTATACACCAAACTGTTGTTTTTTCAACGCATTCGTTGGGCTTTTATAGTGACCATCAGAATTAAAGAGACATTTTTTGTATTTTGTAATAGACTGTGTCTATTATGACATATTCAACAGATTTACGCAAACGCGTTTTAGATTTTATTGAAAAAGGCGGTAAAAAAGCTGAAGCCTCCCG
>JAJDTJ010000061.1 GCA_022827225.1 Candidatus Poribacteria bacterium
CAAATATCGTCCGCACGGTGAAAAGCACAATGTAATCGGTCGCTGATTTTCCTCTGATTGTGGGATTGTCATGAGTATTTTGCCATCTGTCGCATCCCACAAGATAATCTCGTTCCAGAACCCACCAGCGATAATATCGCCATCTGGTGAAAACGCTATACCTACATCATAGCTGCGGTAACCACCTCGTTCTAAAACAGTTGGCGGCAGTTGCGCAATCTGTTTCTCTGTATTAACATCCCATAATAGAACGGTTCGCTCCTGATGCCTCTGAGGCGATGTAATTGAAATACTTGCAAGCCGCTTTCCATCCGGACTCAATGTCAACGCCCTGATATGTTCTGGATGTCCTATAAGTGTGGCACATTTCTCCCAGTTTCCGCTCTCGTCCATTTCATTTGATGAAGGTGTGTGTTCCCATACATAGATGTTCCGATCTCTGCCGGCGCGTGCCAACCGTTGACCTGTTAGGGCAAACGCATCGGTGCCTGTCAGATGTGATAGCCCGGATTCAGGGATCGCAATTTCAGCAAGGGGTTCACTGTTTCCAAACTCGCATACCTCTAAGATATTTTCGTCTCCGCCAACAGCAAGGATTTTACCGCTCGAAGTCGGATAAACATCACGTATTCTATCGGGGAGTTCTTCTTTGGTCGGACGTTGCACACACTGACCTGGAACATCCCATAAAAGCGTGTTCCGGCCCCAGTATGCGGTCACTAACGTTTTTTCGTCCGGCGTGAAGGCTAATGAACCGACGGTTCCGATGTGTCCTTGAATGGTGGGGAATGCTTGAGCGGTGGATCTGCCTTTCGTCCAGATTTTGATTTCACCACTATCGGTATAAGCCATTTGTGTGCCGCTCTCCGAAAAACGGACAAAACTACCTGTGCTCTTATGTTCAAATGTGTCAATTTTTTCGCTTTTTTCTAAATGCTGGACTTCAATCTTGGTACGAGGAAAAACCACTGCGGCAATCAACCCACCCTCCGGCGGATAATATGGATGCATCTGAGCATCTTCGTCTTCGGTATAGGTTTCCTCAAGGTTTCCGGTTTCCACGTTCCATACCTGAATCTTACCCGCTGAACCACCGGCAGCAAGGAATCTTCCACACGGTGAAAAACAGAGTCGCCCCCACCTCTCAGACCATTCAAGGCGAGCGATTTGTTCCGCTGTCTCCACATCCCATACGGCAATGAATTCAGCCGTAGGACGGTTATTTATGTCATAACTTGTACCTGCTAACAGGCTTAAATCTTGAGAAAAACAGGTAGGATATACATCGTAGGTGGATGGAATCTCAGTTTCGCTAAGTCGTGTCCCTGTGTGCGGACACCAAACTTGAATCTTCTTCATGCGTTGTTGGTGTCCACTAAATACGACAAGACGTTCTCCATCTTTGGAAAAAACAGGCTTGGAAAGGTCTCTACGATCCTGCTGATTCCGAAATTCCATCTCAGCAATGCAACTCTCGTTCTGGATGTCCCACACCCTGAGTGCGTCGCGTGGATGTGCGGCAATCCATCGACCATCGGGTGAAAATGTAACACGGTCACTATATCCCCTCTCCGTTTCCCAGAGTGCGATCGGGGATAGCGTGGGAAGGTCATACAACCAGAGTCCTATATTTGTTCCCACAGCGAAGTGCTGTCCATCCGGTGAGAATGCCATATCACGGACCCTGCCACGCCCTAATCGAGCAATCGCGCCTTCCGGAAGTGCCCATTTAGCTACATCACTGTCATCAGGGCTAAACGAAGATTTTCTGTTTTCCATGAAAATATCTCCTTGTGTTTTACAGATAAGGTGTCAGATCCCAAAGGTAAATTGCCCCATCATGTCCACCGCTTACGAGAAGGGTGCCGTCCTGCGAAAATGCGAAGCATTGAACGTCGGTGGTGTGTCCCCAAAAAGTGGCGATTTTTTTACCGGTTGCGACCTCCCATAAACAGATGGATGTCTTTTTGAGTCCACCTTTCCACCAAGCACCCGCAGCCAAATATCGTCCGCACGGTGAAAAACGTAACGTAATCGGTCGCTGATTTTCTTCTGATTGTGGGATTGTCATGAGTGTTTTGGCATCTGTTGCATCCCACAAGACAATCTCGTTCCAGAATCCACCAGCAATTATATTACCCTCTGGTGAAAACGCTATACCTGCATCAGAACTGCTGTAACCCCTCTGTTCCGGTGTCGTTAAGGGAAACTGGGTAATTCGTTCTCCAGCATCAACATCCCATAATAAAGCGGTTCGTTCTTGTGGTCGAGGTGTTATGGAAATACTTGCAAGCCGCTTTCCATCAGGACTAAATGCCAACGCTCTAACATATTTTGTGTGTCCTACGAGGACAGCACACTTCTTCCAGTTTCCGCTCTCGTTTATTTTATTTGATGAAGATGTGGACTCCCAGACATAGATATTCCAATCTCCACCAACGCGTGCTAGCCGTTGACCTGTTAGGGCAAGCGCGTCCGTGCCCGTCAGCGGTGACAACCCAGGTTCGGAAATAGGAATTTCAGCAAGGGGTTCACGGTTTCCAAACGCATACACTTTCAGGATGTCTTCGCCCCTGTCCGTGGCAAGGATTTTACCGCTCGAAGTCGAAAAAACGTTACGTATGTTATTAGGCAGCTCTTCTTTGGTCGGGTATCGAACGCACTGATTTGATACATCCCATAAAAATGCGTTCCCACTCCAATACGTTGCCGCTAACGTTTTTTCGTCTGGCGTGAAAGCTAATGAACTGACAGTCCGCGTCGGTCCTTGAATGGTTGGGAATGCTTGATCAATCGGTCTACCTTTTGTCCAGATTTTGATTTCATTACTATCAATATAAGCCAATTGTGTGCCATTTTCTGAAAAACGGACCAACTTGCCTCTGCTCCGCTGTTCAAATGTGTCGATTTTTTCGTCTTTTTCTAAATGCCAGACCTCAATCTTGGATTGCGATGTGGAAGCCGCTGCAGCAATCAATCCACCTTCTGGTGGATAATACAGATGCATCTGAGCATCTTCGTCTTTGGTATAGGTTTCCTCAAGGTTTCCGGTTTCCACATCCCAGACGTGAATTTTACCCTCTGAACCCCCAGAGGCAAGGAATCGTGCACACGGTGAAAAGCAGAGCCTCCCCCACCGCTCCGACCATTCATAGCGAGCAACTTCTTCTCCGGTCTCCACACACCAAAGCGCAACGAATTCAGCAGTCCGGCTATCCCTATTGTAGCTCGTCCCTGCTAACAGGCTTAAATCCGGGGAAAAGCAGGTAGGATAGACACCGTAGGTGATCGGTGGGATTTCGGTTTCGCTGAGCAGTGCCCCGGTTTGCGGGGACCAAGTCTGAACTTTCCTGTTATACTCGCGTCCATTAAATACAACGAGACGTTCTCCATCTTGAGAAAAAATAGGCTTGGAAAGTCCCCAACGGTCTTGTACCTTCGTAAGTTCCATCTCAGCAATACAGACCTCGTTCCGAATGTCCCATACGCTGATTGCTTCGTGGTATCTATGTAAGGCAATCCATCGGCTATCGGGTGAAAAAGTGACATTGGAACTATATCCCCTATCCGTTTCCCAGAGTGCAATTGGGGATAATGTAGGGCGTTCGTATAACCAGAGTCCAATCGCTGTACCCACTGCGAAATACTGTCCGTCTGGTGAAAAAGCCATATCGTGAACGTTACCGCGTCCTAATCGAGCGATCGCGCCTTCAGGAAGTGCCCACGTCGTCACATCTTCACCATCTATACTGCGCAGCACGGCGGCAGTAGAATTTTTATTTTCCATCAAAAAATCTCCTACGGAATGCCCACATCCCAAGGTCCGCGAGCATAGTTTATCTATATGATTTGGAAAGAAGGTTATGTGCAAAACTGTTGATGGGAGAAACAAGATAAGAAGAAACAGAGCATGCTTGATACGGGCAGAATTATCAGGTTTTCAGCTGTAGTTTTCGTTGCAACTTGTAAAAACTGGTGGGTTGTTTAACACTACCACATTCATTATAACCCACTTAGGTCTTCTTTCTTCAAAAAATCTGATTTTAGCGGAGTGTGTCGACGACTTGGCTAAATGGTCTTTGCTGATAACTGACTGCTGATAAATATCTGCTTGCATGCTTTATTAAAATAGTATATCATATATGTATCAGAAATTCAATCTTTTTCATTTCAAAACACAGGGAACGCTTCCATGCGACACAACCTCTTCGTACCGAACAAAATGCCTTATGCCAAAGGAAAAAACCGACCAGATGTCCCGTGTATTCTGTGTGCAATCGTCGAAAAAAATGATAAAGTCGAACGGCTTGAAGTGCATCGAACCGAACGCTTTACGATCTCGTTGAATCTCTATCCTTATAGTCCTGGGCATCTCTTAGTTTTCCCGAATCGGCATGTGGTTGATGTGCGGGAGTTGAATCAGGAGGAGGTCCAAGAACTTCACGAACTCCAGTGTCTCTGTTTTGAGGTGTTGACGCACGCCTATCAGCCGCGCGGCTACAACGTCGGTTACAATATGGGTGATGCCTCCGGCGCGAGTATCCCGCATTTTCACTTACACGTTGTCCCACGCTATCCACGTGAATTGGGGTTCATGGACGTTATCGGCGGCGCACGCGTCATCATTGAAGACCCGAACGCGACGCAGGAGAAACTTGTACAGATATTTCAGGAATTGACAATATAGTTGTTGGTTATCAGTTGTTGGTTGTCAGTTAAAGAGCAGTTTGTAACAAACTACTCTTCTTGGCATATTCCAACACAGGATAGATTGTTACAGAAAACCTCTTAACTGAAGACTGAAAACTATTCAAGAAAGGAAAAGCAGAATGAGCAATCTCGCTTACGATCTTTTAGCCGAAAAGTTAGAGAAACAGGGGATTCAGGTAGAAACACTCAAATCCCACCTCAAAGCGCAACACGTTGAGACTCCGTCTTGGGGCTACGGTAATTCCGGCACCCGATTCGGGGTTTTTGAGCAGCCCGGCGCGGCACGAAATGCAGCGGAACGCTTGGAAGACGCAGCCGCCGTTCACCGCTTCACCGGTGTCGCGCCGACTGTTGCACTCCACATCCCGTGGGATAAAACCGACGATTGGGGTGCATTGAAACAGTATGCCGCTGATGTCGGGATCGGGATCGGCGCGATTAACCCGAACGTCTTCCAAGATCAGGCGTATAAACTCGGAAGCGTCTGTAACCCAGATGCGGAGGTTCGCAGACTCGCCATTGATCACATGTTGGAGTGTGTTGACATCATGGGGAAAACCGGTTCCGATCTGCTCAGTTTGTGGTTCGCAGACGGTACCAACTTCCCGGGTCAGTCGAACTTTAGAAAACGTAAACAGTGGATGCAGGAGGCGTTAGCCGAGGTCTATGATGCACTCCCCGATGCCACCCGGATGCTCATCGAATATAAGTTCTTTGAACCCGCATTTTACCATACCGATCTCCCCGATTGGGGCACCGCCTACCTCATGGCGATGAAACTCGGTGAGAAGGCGCAGGTCCTTATCGACTTAGGACACCACCCTCAAGGCACGAATATTGAGTTCATCGTCGCCTACCTGATTGACGAGGGAAAACTCGGTGGGTTCCACTTCAACTGCCGAAAATACGCCGACGACGATCTGACGGTCGGCTCTATCAATCCACAGGAACTCTTCCTGATTTACACCGAACTGGTCGCTGCGGAACTCGATCCCGATACGGAAACCGACATCGCCTATATGATTGATCAAAGTCATAATCTGAAGCCGAAGGTTGAGGCGAGCATCCAATCTGTCTGTAATCTGCAGAAGGCGTATGCGAAGGCACTGATCGTTGATCGCGAGGCACTCGCAACCGCGCAAGATGCCGCTGATTTGGTAGAAGCGGAAAGTATTCTCCAACGTGCTTACGAAACAGATGTGAATCCACTTTTAGAGCAAGTCCGTTTGGAGATGGGGCGCGATCCACACCCGTTGGCGGCTTATCGGAACAGCGGTTATTATGAGAAAATCAGTACCGCTCGTGTCGGTGGCGAAAGTCAAGGCTGGGCATAGGAATAGAAGGATATAGGCAAAAGTTGGAAGTGTGGAAGGTTGAAAGAGTGGGGCACCTATCCCTCTCCTCTTCCTTTCTTCTATCCTTCCAGTCAAACGCTTTTAATCCCATAAGCAAACGAACGCAAGAATCTTGCGCTCGTTTTATAGAAAATATGACGAAAATTAGAATTGGAATTATCGGTTCGGGTGGGATGGCACGACACCATCTAGCCCGATTTGCACCTATGGCAACCGCTGAAATCATTGCAATCGCCTCCAGGAATGAAGGGACGGGGCTCCAACTCGCAGCGGAACATGAAACAGTTTTTATGCCTGAATGGCATCGCCTGCTTGAGCGAGACGATATAGATGGCGTTGTTATCTGCACACACAACGACAGCCACGGTGAGATTGTCCTCGCGGCGTTACAGGCGGATAAACATGTCTTTGTGGAGTATCCGCTTGCCAGTGATGTTGGTGAAGGCGAAGCGGCGTTGAAACTTGCTGAAAAGCGAGGTCGTGTCCTCCGGGTCTCACATCCAGAAGTGGTTTCCAACACCCACAAGGCACTCAAGCGGAAGATAGGCGAACTCGGCGACTTACTGCTCACGGCTTTCGTGCGGCTCACACCCGGTCGCGGTGCCCGTCCTGAGATTCTCTTCAATTTGCCGGTGTCAGGCACACCTGCACATTTCTTTATCTATCATATTTATCCGATTGTCGATTTCTTCGGTGGTGCCGCGTCTGTGAAAAAGAGTGCTGTCTATGAAGGACTGAAAGAAAACGGACAGTACGATCAGTTTGTCAACACGCTCACTGTTGAATTCAAACGGGGTGGCGTTGGACAGTGGACATGGGCGGGTGGTATTGCCATTAACGCCGCTGAGGAACATGAACGCTACGTTCTCACCGAAGGCACAATCAGTGATGCTGGTGGCGAATGGCACTGCACGACTCCGACCGGTGTAACGCTCCTCTCAATCCCGGATTCACTGCAACCCACGCTTCAGAAATTGTGGCTCTCTGAAATCCGAGATGCTGCGGATCAGCTGCCCTGTTTAGCGGACGCAGCAGTTGCACTGGAAGCGATCCGCATCAGTCTTGCAGAATAATCTATCCCAATGTCTTTTGGAACCACGCAACCGATTTGGTGATAACCGCTTGCTCCCACCCGACAGTGTTGAAGGTATGGTCTGCACCATCAAGAACTTCGAGTTGTGTCAAGGCATCGCGTTCACGCATCAGTTCGTAGTACCGTTTACCGTGTGAAACCGGTACAGCCTGATCCCCACTGCCGTGTATTATGAGGAGTGGTCCAGTGAATTGCTGAATAAGCGCAGAAGGCGATATGTTGGGAAGTTCCTCGTAGAAGGCGTTGCCGACAACGTTCGCGTTTGACTGAGCGATTTCTTCTGGTGTCGGTGTATGTTTCGACCTTGCCAAGATTTCATCTCTCCGGTCTGGTGGGTCGTCCGAGAGCGGTGCCCACAACACCGTTGACTTCACACGTTCATCTTGTCCTGAGACGCACGCTGCGACACATCCGCCCATGCTCAAGCCGAGGATACCGATGCGTTCGGGGTCCACACCGGGCATAGCGGTAAGCACGTCGATGGACTGGATAGCGTCTGAAACCTCGCCACCGATGGTCATCTCTGAGAAGTCGCCGCCGCTGTCCCCGGAACCCCGGAAATCGAAGCGGAGCGCGTAAAATCCAATAGCGGCGAGCTCACGCGCTGTTTTAACAAATATTCTATGCGGTTCAACCTTCGTTCCGGTGAATCCATGGAAAAACACAACTGCTGGACACAAGGTGTCGCAATCTGCTGGCGAGTGTAGGATTCCGTTTAGGTGCTGCTCTTGATTGTAAAAGACGACGGGTCTTTCTATCATATTTTTTTCTCCTTTTTCTTGACATTAAAACTTGTTTGTGATAAACTTATCATATAATAGTAGTTATTTTCGCAAAGTGGGATTTCATGGGAACAAAATCAATAGGCTTGCAATTAGCAACCCAATTACGGGATATATTTGAAACTGCGATCGTCTTTCTCTACCCCGCAAAATGCCGCGTCTGCGACGATTTTCTCGGGGTTGCGTTTATGCCTTATATTTGCGCGGACTGCTGGCAGGACATTCAATTCCTCGAACCACCTTGGTGCGATATCTGCGGCACACTGGGGGTCAACGGTCTCTGTGATGCGTGTGCGACTTCCCCGCCTCGTTATGGGCAGTTGCGTGCCGTTGCATTATACCAGACAACGCTCCAGCAGGCAATACATCTCTTTAAATTTGAAAAGAAGAAGGGGTTTGCGCGGCACCTCATTCAGCTGATAAATGCGCATATTCCTGCAGACTGTGATGTCGCGACGTACGATTTTATTCTACCTATCCCGATTCATAAAAAACGGCTTCGGGAACGCGGTTTTAATCAGGCGACACTCCTTGCCGATGGGATTGCAGAAGCAGCGGGAGTCCGTGTTCTCACAGATACGCTGGTTCGCAAGCGGCACACTGTCGCGCAAAGCAGTCTGGATAGGGAGGCTCGCCAACAGAATATTGTCGGTGCTTTTGACGTAGTGGAACCGGGTATTATTCGTGGAAAACGGCTCCTTGTCATCGACGATGTTTTCACGACCGGTGCTACGATCCGTGAAGCTGTCAGCGAATTGTGGACTGCCGATCCTGCTGAAATAGATGTTTTGACACTCGCGAGAACTGTGGATCCGTAAAAATCGTGAAACTTTTACTATCGGTATGCCGTATTAGTTATGAAAGTTTAGGTTAGGATAGGATTGAACCCATTTTCACACTTCGCGTGCATTTTGCGAGGTGTCGTCAAGAACTAACCTAAAGACCTGTTTAGCACCACGACGGTGATTGAACCTTGTAGTGGGAGGAGGTTAGAACCTTGCGCTTAAATAGCATAAAAATTCGAGGCTTCAAGAGTTTTGCCGAAGAAGTAGAACTCATACTTGAACCCGGCATCACAACTATTGTCGGACCTAACGGCTGTGGAAAAAGTAACGTCTCCGATGCGATCCGATGGGTGCTTGGAGAGCAGAGTGCCCGCGCCCTTCGGTGTACCTCTATGCGCGATCTACTTTTCAATGGCGGTGCTAATTTCGCGCCTGCACAAAAAACTGAAGTAGCGCTCCGCTTTTTAAATGACAACCCGAATAGACCGACACAAGAGAACGCCAATGCTGCCCTTACATCCGCAGAAATTGAAGTGTGCCGTCATCTCTCACGCGATGGCGAAAGCCGCTATCTTATCAATCAGAACCCGTGTCGGCTCCGCGATATTAGCGAACTCTTTATGGATACCGGTATCGGTGTTGACGCTTACTCGGTCATGGAACAGAGTAAGATCGACTTAATCCTGAACGTGCGACCGGAAGAACGCCGATTCCTTTTTGATGAAGTCGCTGGTATTACGAAATATAAACACCGAAAGAAGACGGCACTCCGAAAACTCGAACAGACCGAGCAAAACCTCGTCCGCATCAACGATGTCATTCAAGAGCTCCAACGCGAGACTGAAGCACTCAAGGAACAGGCGGAACAGGCACGCCACTATAACGCGCAACATGCACAATTAAAGCAATATGAACTCGACCTTGCCCGTCGGGAGTACGATAAACTCCACACAGACTATGTCCAGGCACAAACCGACCTCGATGAAGTGCTAACTGGTGCTACGGAGGCTTCTGAAACGCTCAAAGCCGCTGAAGAACAGATTGAGGGTGCCACAAGTCGCCAAACTGAATTGGACGCAGCCATACGCGCTGGACAAACAACGCTTCGCGAGATTGAAACACAGATTGAACAGATTGAACGCCAGATCGTCCTACATAAGGAACGGCAGCTGAATATCCAAAAGCAACGCGAGCGCGCCCTACAGACCTTGGAGTCTCTAAAATCGCAACAAACCACACTTTCCACGCAGAAACAGGAGCGGACACAAGAATACCAGAAACTTGAAGCGGGTTACAAAATAGAGGAGAGCCGCTTGGCGGCACGTCAGCAGCTACTGGCGCAACTCGATGAACGCATCACTGCTGCTAAGAAGTCTGTACAAGAAGCGCAGACCACCCTACAAGAGACCGAAACCGAGTTGGCAACGCACGAACGCGACCGCCTCGCAATTGAACACAAGGTGAACAGTTCCGAGGGGAGTCTTAATCGTATTCAAGAGAATACAGAAGCATTGACCCAGGAACTCAGGACTGCCACCGATACCTATACCGCAGTCCAACGCGATGAAACACAACTGAAGGCGGAATTGGTACAGATTGAGGCAGAGAGAAGTCAGGTAGAGACCGAACTGCAGGAAAATCAGGACGCACTCCGCAAAATTGAGACCGAAATACAAGGTTTACAGAACACGTTAGGCAGTAATGTCTCGCGACTTAAATCGCTACAGGAGTTACAATCGGCTTACGAGGGGTACTATACCGGCGTTCGCGCGATCATGCAGGCGAAAACGCACGATCCCGATCGCTTTCGAGGGGTCTGTGGTGTTGTCGCGGAACTTCTGACCACAGATGCCGAGTATGAACTCGCTATAGAGGTTGCACTCGGTAGTGCTATCCAGAACGTTATTACCGAAACCGCTGAGGACGCACAAAACGGAATCGCGTTTCTTAAGAAACATCGTGCCGGTAGGGTGACATTTCTACCCCTTGATATTTTACGGGGCCGCGGGTTTAACGATGACGCATTGTTGGAGCAACCCGGTGTCATCGGTATCGCCGAGGAATTAATCGATTACGATCTCAAATATGAGACCGCTATGCGGCATCTGTTGGGCAATACGCTTGTCATTGAGGATTTGGATGCCGCAATCGCGCTCACCCGTCGATTCCGTCCGACTGCACGCCTCGTCACGTTAGATGGCGAGGTTATCAATACATCGGGGGCTATCACCGGCGGTCAGACGAGTCAGAAACAGAGCGGGCTGCTCAGTCGCGCCCGTGATCTTGAGGCACTCGAAGATGAGATCGGACAGTTAACGCAGCGTTCCAATCAGAAGGATCAGAAACGTAAGGCGTACGCTGCGAAAATAGTGAATTTACAGCGGAAACGACAGGATCTCACGGCACAGTGGCAAGATAAACGCGTCGAAAAAGCGTCTTTGACGAAAGATATGGAGCAGGCGAACCTACAAGTTACGAAGCTCGAACAACAACTCGCTACCGTTAAGGTAGAGAACCGTGAATTGCGTGATGCGGTCGCTGCGTCGCGTCAGGAACAAGAGGCACTCGTGGCTGAAATCGAAGCGTTGACACAAAAGAGCACTCGCACGCGACGCTGGATTGAACGGATGTCCGAACAGATTGAAGCCGAAAACCGAAAGCACGCTGAAGTCTCCGGTAACTGCCAAGAGATGAAGGTCTTCTTAGCGGGGCAGCATCAGAAATTGCAGAGTCTCAAGTCCGAGTTGGAGACACTTGAAGCGTCGCAACAACGGACGGCTAAGGATATCGCCGAACAACAAGCGATTATTGATTCAGATGAGCAGACCAAAATTGATCTCGGCGAACAGGTTGAAACGGCACAACGCGAATTCCTGCGTCTGGAAGGCGACAGAGCCGAAGCAGAGGCAAAAGTCGATGAACTGTCTGAGGAACGCGAGACGCTACTTCAGGAGGTAACCGTCCTTCAGAAAGAGATGCGTGCAACCCGCAGGAATTTTGAGAAACAGAATCGTAAGCGTCATCAACTTGAGGTTAAAACGACGCAGCTCGAAATGCGGATAAAATCGGTTTCAACCCGTATCCACGATAAATATCAAGTCTCAATCGATGCACTACCACCCCTGACGAATGACGAACAGGTAATGGACGAGATTGATCTACTCGACAGTATTGAGAAGTTGAAGGCAGAACTTTCAAGCATGGGTGCTGTGAACCTTAAGGCGATTGAGGCTTACGAGGAACATAAAAAACGTCACGACTCGCTTATTGCCCAGCGCGACGATATCCAGCAGTCGATGCAAGCCACTATTCAGGTTATACAGAAGACTAACCAGACCTCGAGAGAGATGTTTCTGGAAACGTTTGAACAGGTGCAGGCAAACTTCCAAGAGGTCTTTACACAGCTCTTCGGCGGTGGCGAGACGGAACTTCTGTTAACGGATGCTTCCGATGTACTGGATTCGGGTATTGAGATCATTGCGCGTCCGCCGGGTAAACGTCCGCAGAGTATCACGCAGCTTTCGGGCGGTGAGCGTTCGCTAGTCGCGATCGGCTTGCTGTTTGCTGTCTTCAAAATCAAGCCGAGTCCGTTCTGTGTACTTGATGAAGTCGATGCCGCGCTTGACGAGGCGAATGTCCTCCGCTTCGCCAATCTTATTCGTGCTTATGCCGAGAATACGCAGTTTGTCATCATCACGCACAACCGTCGTACAATGGAAATCGCCGATGCCATGTACGGCGTGACGATGGAGCAGGCGGGTATCTCAAAGATTGTCTCCGCCAAGTTTGCGGAATAGCCCTCAGCCTTCAGCAGTCAGCAAGATAGCCGTCGGCAATTAGTAGAGAACGTAACTTCATCAGAACCCTCTTTGCTGAAGGTTTCCGAAAGTCATTTTTATGAATAAACTGAATCGTGAGCGACTCACAATTCTTCCGCTCTCAGAACGTCAGCATAAGATGACGGTGGCAGATGTCTATCCGTTGGATGCTGATCCGTCACCCAATGAAAATCGCAGTCTCCGTATTGTTGCGGACCGGATTATTGCGGCATATCGTACTCGGAAGCAGGTCATCTGGATGATGGGTGCACACGTCATGCGGCGCGGCAACTCGCGTTTTATTATTGATTTGATGGAACGCGGTGTCATTACGCATGTTGCGACTAACGGTGCTTGTGCCATCCACGACTTTGAACTCGCTCACATCGGTGCAACGCTTGAGGATGTGGAAGCCTACATCTGGGACGGTAAATTCGGCAATTGGGAGGAGACAGGACGCTACTTGAACGAGGCAATTGTTCGCGGGTATCGAGATAGAATCGGCTTTGGAGAAGCGGTCGGTAGATTAATCCAAGAAGGCGAACAGGACATCCCTTTTCCGCATCGCGATGTGAGTATGTTCGCCGCGGCGTCCCGTTTGGGTGTACCTTTCACCGTTCATAAGGGTATCGGTTATGACATCATTGACCAGCACCCTTCCGCTGATTACGCTGCAATGGGATGGACAACAGGCGAGGATTTTCTCCGTTTTGCGCATAGCGTCTCTCAATTGGAAGGCGGTGTTTTCCTTAATTTAGGTTCCGCGGTCATGGGACCGGAGGTCTACCTCAAAAGTCTCTCAATGGCACGCAATATCGCAGCCCAGCGTGGCGAGGAAATTCGGCATTTCACGACTGCGAACTTTGACCTTATCGACTTCACCGATTTCCAAGACGAAGGGTCGCCTACCGATGCACACTACTATCATCGTCCGAAAAAAACAATCCTTATCCGCACAGTAAAAGATGGCGGTGAAGGCTACCACATCTCCGGGGATTTCTCGGTGACTGTTCCACAGTTATACCGTTTGATAATTCTGTCGCTGTAAAACATCAACGCTTATGCTAATAAACGCTGCTCCGATGTCCAACATCGTGAACAACAATTGTTCTGGTTCGTCTATTGAAGGTATAGATGACTCGATAAGCACCAGCAACACGTAAACGGAACTTCCCTCTATGTGGGCCTCGGAGTGCCTCGTGGCGATGTGTATCGCAATTTTCGCATAGGGACCTCAACTTGTCAAGAATTCGCTGTTCAATCGTAGCATCTAAACGGGCAAAATCTGCCTCTGCTTTCGGCATAATTTCCAAATTATACATTACCACTTCAGTCCCAGTTTTTTCGCCACTTCCTCTATTGGAATTGCTTTGACCGTACCAGACTCATGTTCTGCAACGCTGCGATCTAGCCTTTCAGCCACCTCCGGACGCAATTCTAACCCCTCATCTGGGTCATAATAGTAATCTTCAAGGAACTGTTCCAACTCCAAATAGCACACAAAAAATTCAAGAAATGCTGATTTCAGCTGCTCTGTTCCGTCAACCGATGGCACCATCTTTTGCAGTTTGACAACCTGTGCATGTGCTGCGAAAATTTCCGAATTTGCAAGTGTCTCCATTAGTGCTCGGAATTCGTCATCCGGTAAGGCTGTTACCTTGATTTCAGGTTGCGGATCGGTGGTCAGCGGTCTGTCGCTCATCCGTCGTGCTATTCGTCCTGCAGGTGAAGTTTTTCGCACAGTTTCCACAGCTGCGACGCGGTTTTGCAGGGGCACGAATATGTCGGATGCCCGCAATATTGAAAGCAGTGATTCCTCAGGTTCCTCTAATTCAAATGCTAGCCCACAGTAGCTTTCGTAGAACTCTTGGAGCTCAGCTTCCAGTGCGTCTCTGTCGGCATTTTCGGCAAGCAAAGCAACCAGTCGTTCTCGGGATTCAAAAAGCGGACAGTCTACAATCGGCGCAAGCCAAGTGCTGAACTGTGCATGTTTCATGGTTGTTATGTCGTGTGTCATTAGAAACTCCTTTATTAGCCGACAGATGCGATCTCTAAATTACCGCGCCAATGTTTCTGCAACATCCGTTTCAGCAATTGATGTTCCGGGGCGTTTAAACTCGGATCGGTTTTGATTAACAGTTCTGCTTCTCTTTTCGCGGCTTCCAGAAGTGAGGCATCGTGGATGATGTTGGCAATCTTGAAATTCGGGACGCCGGACTGGCGTGTACCGAAGAACTCTCCCGGCCCGCGGATGTTCAGGTCAGCCTCAGCGATCTGAAACCCGTTGTTCGTCCGAGTCATTGCCAGAATCCGTTGAAAAGAGTCGTCGCCTTTTGGCGTAGCGACGAGATAGCATGCCGATTGATGCTCACCACGTCCGACCCGTCCACGCAACTGATGCAACTGTGACAATCCAAACCGCTCGGCGTGTTCAATCACCATCAGTGTTGCATTTGGAACATCAATACCGACTTCAATCACTGTCGTCGAGACAAGGATATCAATCTGTCGATCCTTGAAGCGTGCCATAATCTCCTGTTTCTCAACGGATTTCATCTGTCCGTGCAATAACCCGACACGTAGGTTTGGGAACACCGCAGTTTGAAGATGCTCTGCCATTTCCGTCGCGGCTTTAAGCTCTTCCATCTTTTCGGACTCTTCAACGAGTGGATAGACGATATACGCCTGTCTGCCGCGCTGAATCTCCTGCCGAAGGTTATCGTATAACTTTTCGCGATCCCGCTCTTTTATCCAGTGGGTCTTAATTGTTTGTCTACCGGGTGGCATCTCATCAATGATAGAGACGTTCAAGTCGCCGTAGAGTGTCAAAGCGAGTGTTCTCGGAATAGGTGTTGCCGTCATTACAAGGACATCGGGTGCCAACGCAGCATCGGTCCCCTGTTTTTGGTTCCCATTTCCTGATTGTGCTTTGTTGCGGAGCGTTGCGCGTTGCATCACACCGAACCGGTGTTGTTCGTCGATGATAACGAGTCCGAGATTGTGGAAATCGACACCTTCCTGTATCAACGCCTGTGTACCGACGACGAGGTTAGCGGAACCATCTGTGACTGCTGATAGTGCTTCTTCGCGCGCTGCTTTTGGCAGATCGCTCTTGAGAAGTACGACGTTTATTTTTCGACCTCCGTTCTGTGTAGCGTCTGGACGTAGGTGATCGAACATTTCGGAGAGGTTATAATAGTGTTGTTCGGCGAGGATTTCCGTCGGCACCATCAGTGCCCCTTGGTAGCCGTTTTCGATAGCGCAAAGCAGAGCCATCGCAGCGACGACAGTCTTTCCAGAACCGACGTCGCCCTGAATGAGCCGATTCATGACCTTTTTCTGTCGCATATCGTTCTGGATTTCGGTGAAGACCCGTTTCTGTGCCCCGGTGAGTTCGTAAGGTAGCGAGGCGATAAAATCCTTGACCAGAGAGTCCTGATTTTCTTCGGATTCCATCTCGACCCGAAACGCGATGCCGTCTTCGGAGATACGACGTTCTTTTTTCAGCTCCATGCCGAGACTCAGGAGAAAAAACTCCTCGAAGGCGAGCCGTTTCTGTGCCGCTTCTCGATACGCTTCTGAAGTCGGAAAATGGATTTCGTTAATAGCCGACTGCCTATCGATCAAACCTTGCTGTTGGCGGAGTGCAAGCGGTAGGATTTCCGGGATCTGTTCTCCGTAGGCATCGAGAGCAGTCCGCATCCAAGCCCGCAGCATCTTTGCTGTAAGTTTTGCGGTAAGTGGATATTTCGGAACGATCCGCTTCGTGTGGATAAGGTTGTCTTCCTCGAAGAGTTCGAACTCATAATCGGTTGCTTGGATTTCATTGTAACGCCGTGAGAACTTGCCACTGACGACAACTTCTGTATCAACTGGGAGCAGCGACTTCATGATACCGATACGTCTGCCGAAATTAACTAACATCGCGACACCAGTGCCATCGTAAATCGAGATTTTACCGATCTTTTTTCCCTTCGCAGTCGGAGATGAGGTGTGGTTGACGACTTTCCCTTGGATCGTTTCAGGCTCGTCATCTTCTGCTCTGCCGACACTGTAAATCTCCACTGTTTTGGAGCGGTCAATATAATCGCGAGGGTAATATGCCAAGAATTCGCCGACGGTGTGGATGCCGAGTTCTGTCTCGATCATTTCGGCGCGTCGAGGTCCGATGCCTTTGATGTATTGGAGCGGTTGGGATAGAAAATCGAGTGAGGCGAGGTCTGTGCCGACAGGCGTATCAGGGATCGGTACAGATGCTGCAGCCTCTGCCGAGGGTGCTCTCTCTGATCGTTGTGAGAAAACTTCTGCATCGCCGAGGAGCGATAAGTCCCCTGTTTTTGCTTTATGTGTTGTCGGGATCGGTGCCGGTTCTCGTTTTATAGGTGCCTGTTCTGGAGGGCTTTCTGGCTCTCCGAAGAGGGATAACACCTCCGGTTGTGTGTTCTTTTTGGAACGTGTGGATCGTGTTGTTGGCTGCTGACGCTTCTGTGGTGGTGTTGCCTTTGTGTTGTTCGCGTTAGCAGGCGGTTGCTGTCCGCCCTTGAGTGCCGCATCAATACGTTTCGTTGCCTCTTCGAGCGTCCGTTGCCGTTCAGCAGGCGAGGCACCAGCGTAATTCTCAAAGAGGGCTGCCAAACCTGTCAGTACCTCTTTTTCGGATGCTGTCAGTGTGAAAGCGTCGCCATTTTTTGCCCATAGTTGGACATAACTTCCCAATCCGTTGATGACGACATCGTCGCGACACCCCTTTCGGAGCTCTTGCTGGAACGGACGACGGATAGTGGTGAGGATATTTGTGAAATTGCTCATAATTTTAGTTGAAATCGAACGCTGCTATTTATAGTGACATCTAAAAATAATAAGACACACTTTGAAAAACGGACGAGGAAACCTCGCCCCTACGAACTGTTTTCTGTTAAAGGAAAAGTGTCTGATTAATTGCTGGTTTTACTATAATCCTTGGGCATGTTACTAAATATACGAGAAATCTGTGTTGATTGTAACAAATTAGACGCAAATACACTGAAAACGTTGAGTTTGAGTGGTCAGGACGATTAGTTTTAAGGAATTATTGAGTTTTAGGTCTTTTTTAGAGATCCGGTTCGGTTAGGAGGGAAACACCCCAGCAAAAACACCGAACCTACCGGGCCCGGGGTCCGAAAATTTGGTAAGAAAACGGAAAACTAAATAATCCTGTTTGAGTGGTAAAATGGACTTGACTCGGTAGCGAAATTCGTCTATAATTTTTTCATAATGTCATAAAAAAATACGCAAATATTCGGGCGGATTCACAACAAAGGAGCAATAGAAATGCTATCCCCATATTTGACGGATGTCCAACAAAAGGTGTGGCAGACAGAGGGGTATCTGATTCTCAAGAACGTCCTCTCACCTACTGAAATTGAGACGCTTTTGGCAGCCGTGGATTCGGTGATTGAAACTTATGTCGAAGAGATGCCAAGTCTACAGGGCAACAATCGGTTCGGAAAAGGTGCTTATACGATTATCCGAGCAATTGAGCGGACGGATGCACTTGACCTGCTCACCGACCATCGGCGCACCTTCGGCACAATCCTTTCACTGATGGGTCCCTATCTCCAGATCATGGGCACCCAGATCTACGTTCGGCACCCGGATGTTGACGCTTTGATGGGATTTCATACGGATGCCGGTCCCTCACTGCAACGTATTCACCCCCACCCCGGTAGTTTACCTTTGCAATTCAAAATCCAATTTTTCTTGACGGATCTAACTGAACCTAATCAGGGAAATTTTATGTGTGTGCCGGGCAGCCACAAAATAGATTTCCCTGAGAACGGATTTAAAAAGGGTGAGTATCCCGAAGGTGCGATTCAAGTGATTGCTGAAGCAGGAGACGCGGTCATCTTTCCGTGGGCATTGTGGCACGGTGTCGGACCGAATCAGACGAACCGTATCCGCAAGAGCGTCACGTTCCGGTATGGGCAGATGTGGTCCCGTCCTTACGACTACGACAAGCTCCCTGCGGACGTACTCACACGGATGACACCGCGCCGCCGAAGGTTGTTCGGCGATATGGGTGAAAACTATCATCCAACCGACTACTTCAAACCGCACGATCAGCTTGAAATCATTTACGGCGACGAATGGAATGTTCCGCTTCCGTAAGAGCAGCAATCAAGCTAATGCACTCGGATGATTCGACGTCCTGTAAAGGTTTGACCGAACATATCAGTTGTGCGGACGTAGATAACGTGCGTTCCTTTAGGAGCATTCGCTGGGAGCTTCGCTTGCCAGATATGCGTTGATTTTACAATTCCGCTAAGTGTTTGCCCCCGTTTTGGCAGTTCACTGTCTTCCTTCAACTGCGACTTCATTGTTTCTCGAAGGGCGATATGTAGTTTCCGCTCAAGCTGATTCGCATCGTCCCGTGCCTTGAGCGCTTTATAGTATGGGTCTTCCTGAGGCGTATAGGTCATCGGTTTCCATTCCCCAATTTCACCGAGACGCATTTCAACCGTTGAGCGTTTGGTGCCTCCAAAAACGTTAGCAATGACCTCTGTTTCGCCAGTTTCTGTTGACGCAACTTCCCAAGGTACCCAGATATTCATCTGATAATCTGCTGGACGACGGGCGGCTTTAAACCGGATAGTGTATTGGTTTCCATTGAATGTGAAGATGCCGTATCCGTTCGGTGCGCCATCCCGCATGGTTGTGTGTGGAATACCGATTTCGTCAAGCGCGCCCCGCCACCAAGAGCCGGATGTGGTTGCATGATTGTGGTGATGATGTGGGTGGTCGCCCTGCCAACCGTGCTCTGGTCCGACAAAGTCGTCCCGTTGGAAGTGTGTATGCGCTGACAGAGATAACGTGTTAGGTCGATCTCCGAGTAGATTCATCAATTCCTTCACATCGCGCATCTCGGTTAATGGAATATGAAAGGATATAACAACAAGTTGATCTTTCGGTACAAAAGCGAGGTCGTTTTGAAGGTACGTCAACTGCTGTTCTCCCACCTCACTTAAGTAGCGAGGATTGTTTTTTTCATCGCGGTGAAAGTACACATTGTCGATGTTGATGAAATGGACAGGTCCCCAGTCAAACGAATAGCACGCGGGACCATAAACACGTTCAAATGTCTCATCGGCGTACCGATCATCCGTAGCAAGAAAGTTCATATCGTGATTACCGTGGACGTTGTACCACGGTATTCCAACGGTAGCCATCACTTCGTTAAGCGGGCGGAATAAGTCTAAATCGTCGCCTACCAAATCGCCAAGGCTGATTCCGAACGCTGCATCCGTTCCAATAACTTCTTCAATGACATCATGTGCTAACCACTCAATCTCTTGCATATTATAGGGCTGTGTATCTCCGAAGACGAGTACCTTGAAGGTATCCGCTTCGGTCTGTTCAGTGAGTGGAAAATCAATAGATGTCGGTAATGGACCGGTTGGTGCGATGCCGGCATACTTCAGTCCTTCTGGTGAACCGTGCGGCTTGTGAATGTAATAAAATTTTGGGAGACGATTCGCATCAACGGGTGTCATAAACCCACGGGGCTTAATCACGAAGAGAATGCTGTCATCACTGACTTCGAGCGCGTATTGCCCGTTGGCATCGGTTTCTACAACATCCGTTCCATTAGAGACGCGAACCCCAGACAAACTCTTCTCGTTGTCGTCTTTCACTTGGTTGCCGTTTGTATCTAAAAACACGGTGCCGGTTGCGGTTGAATTTGCTGCTGCGCTATTTCCAATCGCATAAAAAACCAGGATGACGCTTAAGACCAGAAATCTCCACTGCTTGTAAACCATACGAATCCCCTTGTAATGGTATATTATTCCAATCTCCACTCTCGGCGGAGTTCAGTGATCGGTTTGTAACTTGCCCCTTTGTTGTAAAAATTACCGAGCCAACTACCGTCTTCACGAAAAAAGAACCGGTTGTCCTTCTCTTCGCGAGCGAGTTGATATCGCGTATCGATGCTAATGCGATAGCGATCAGAGTTATTCGGGGCACTGCTGTGCATCATGTAAAGCCCGAAAATAATAACATCCCCCGGCTGGAAATGCGCTGTTGCCAACGTGAACCCGAATTTCTCAACCATCTCGCGTGGATCCGTACTGAACACGGCTTCCGTCAAATCGCGGTCCATATCGGTCGCGCCGTAGGTGGACTTTAATCGATCGTGCTGATGGGAACCGAGACAGATAACAAGGGGCCCATTTTCCAGACCGATGTCTGTCAATGCGCTCCACATCGTGTACCGGTTCTGTGTGCCGCGTCCAACGTAGACACTATCGTAGTGGAAATGGTTGTGTCCACCCTTCGCCATGCAGCGAAGCCACCGTTTGTCAAACGTAATGACCGGACCACCGAGGAATTCTTCGTAGAACCGCATCGTTTGCTGGCTATCCACAACATCAAGAATCGGTTTCGCGTGCGCCACTTCGGTTTGCCGAAAGAAACTAAATGTCTGATTCGATTCACCTATGATACCCGCTTCAATCGGCGTATCGGGTTCTAATCCTCCGTTTTGCGCAATGGCTTGCAATGTCCAACGTGCGGCTTCCTCTGCCTGCTCCCGCGGATGGAAACCTCGTATAAAAAGATAGCCGTCCTCACGCATCTTTCTGTGCAACGCACCGGGATCATTGAGAAGTGGGGCGGAATCTGCTAATTCAGTGATCTCCGCACCGAAATAGAAACGATGCTTACCGAATTCAAACGGGGTTCCCGCTGGGATTTTTTTCGGCTTGTTCAATGTCATCATATTTTAGGCGGTGTGGTGCTGCAATTTCTCAAACAGATCCCTGAAAATCGCATCCCGATTGACACTCGTCGCAACGCGCATGAGATGACGACTGTTATCGAAACTCCACGTCACCGTTTCTGTCAAGATAGGACTGTGAACAATGTCTGTCGGCACCCACGTCGGATTGATGAGATATGCTGTCGCGGATATATCCCATATTACCTTTGACCAAGCAAAGTGATCGCTGGAGTAGTCTTTGAAGATTTGGACGAGGTAATCTCCGACTTTGCCTCTACCTTGCACATAGCGTTCCATCTCAGCGACCGTCGTGTGTAGATGTGAAACAACCCCGCGTGCGGGTAGCCAAACGAATGGCACACCACAGTCCAGAACCACTTGCGCGCTCTGAAGGTCTTGCATAAGGTTGAATTCGCGAGTGTGTGGCCAGTACAGTGGATTGCCGCCAAGCCAGACGATGACAATGCGTTTGATGATTTCGGGTTCTATTAAAATGGCGGAGGCGACGTTTGTTATGGCACCCACAGCAACGACGTAAAGCGGTTCTTCTGTGCTACTTGCCATTGCCCGTTCAATCATATCGGTAGCGGCATCGCTCTGCACGGGAGCCGCTTTATCGGCGAGAAACGCTCTCGAACCGCGATAGACAAACCGATCGGCAGAGACATTGAGGAAATCTAACAGTCTGAGGATTTCGTCATAACTTTTCTCCATACCGTCTTCGGCGTTGCTTGAGCGGTTATTGTGGAAAGGCGCAGCGTAGAGTGCCTCAACGTTGAGATGTTCAGGTGAGAGCAGCGCGTGGACGACTGCAAACTGGTCGTCGATTTCGTTATAGGTGTCAGTGTCAAGCACCATTCGCACTTGCCCTGTTGGGGGTTGGAGCATCTCAATACGTTTTGACGCTGACAGCGTTGGAAAATTCATAAGCAATTTGACCTTGTGAAATGCGTATTTGCTTTAGTATATCACATCTGCAGAAAAATAAAACTCTATTCATCTTCTTTCGGTGAAACCTTACCTATTCTATCAGGAGGAAACCACACAGGTAATGCTGCGAGATGCGATTGATTGACAGGGACTTGAAGGTCGTACCGATTAACTACCCTCTCGACCAGATCTAGTAACCAATCGGGGGCGGAAGGATCAATAACGACTTCTTGGATTAGAAGATTAAGGTCAACATCATAATAAATGCCAATATCACACATATCCGGCCATGTAGGGTTTTCATCACCAAGAAAATTTGGAAGGTTCTCCAGACCTACTTCGGGAGGTATGTGCTGTATGATGGCTCTTAATTCTCTCTCGTGTTCAAAACTTTTTCGTTTATGTAGATAGGGAGATAGCAAATCATCTTCAGGGATATTTTCACTATCATAGTCAATATACTGAACTTTTCCTATATGTATTTTTTCATCAGTTATGAAACTTTCTACAAAAGCAGTGAAATTAGTTTTGATAGCGATACCGCTGTTTGCGCTGGCATAAATTTTCCACATCGCTTCTGATTCGTGATTACTTTCATGCCAACAACTGATCAACGTAAAGCGACGTAGTTCTACCCTCAGGTGTTCATGTATTAATACTTCTTTATCAGAGAGTCTCGGTTTTAAACTTGTATAACGTGCTTCTCTGTTGCTTATAGGGATGGCACCCTCAAAAGGATCGCCTAACTTGTCTGCTCGAGCAAAAAACAAGGCACGCCTTTCCAAAAGCGAGACAAACTTCGTGAAATCCATATACCTCCACAAAATAGCGTCTGCTGGAGGTGGATTGTGAAATTGCCGAGTATCAGCATTTAAATCAGGCATGGAACCTCACTTGTCGCGTTTCTAAATCTCAGGTGGATGGGCAGAAGCAGGATATTAACGCGGAGGGTGCGACCATTTGGCGTGTCCGCTATAGACCATGATTGCATTTATAAACGCGTGGTCTGGATAGCGCCATACATCGGCGACTACGCGATCGTGAGAAATACCTACCGGTTTGAATGTGACCGGTTTTCCTTCCAGAAATTGTTTCAGATAGCGGATAGCCTTTTCACCTTGAGGGGTGCCGCTTTCCGGGGCATCTATATTCCGTAAGCGGATCTTGCGAAACATATTTGGGCGGTTTAACCGTTCCGTCGGAGTTTCAGCAGCGAGGGGAGCTCCAATCAGTCGTTCCATCGGAGTCTGTAGCGCGGCCCGTCGAGAAATTTCAGGACTAACCTCAAGCGTATCTCCGTCAATGACTCTTGTCACAACATGAGTTTGCATCTTTTTGCTCCTTTTCTTGGAAATTTGGTAAACGGAATTATAGACTAACAATCATATATTAAATCATACCCTATTTTTACGCGTAAAACAAGTAGAAATCACCTCTAAATAGATTCATTCATTCTCCCCGCGAAAAACTGCTCCAAAGGATTCAGGAAGTTCATTGAAGTCCTCGGCTATCTTGACCTTTCCCTTCCACTGCCCACCACGACGAGGTTTCTTGTCGTCTTGATTTGAGGCTTCCTGATTGAGTTGTTGAAGTTCCGCTTTTAAAAAGGTTTTGAGATTATTGTCTCCGTGCTGTTCTGCCAGTTCCAAAGCAGTTTGGATATCTAATCTCGCCTCGTCAGTATCGTTCAGATCTAACTTTACTATGCCGCGGTTGATGTAAGCGTTCATAAAATCAGGTTGTAGACGGATCGCTTCGTTTAAGTCAGTGAGAGCCGCAGCGTGTTCACCAAGCCTGAACTTCATAGCTCCTCGGTTACTGTAGACTTCGACGAAATTCGGATTGAGACGGATCGCCTCATCGTAATCGTCAAGAGCAGCATCACGAGAGCCTAATCCACTATTGATATTGCCTCGGTTGTTGTAAACTTCGGCATAATCAGGTTTTAGTTGAATTGCCGTGTCGTAAGCAGAGAGTGCTTTTTCTGATTGCCCGCCTTCCCAAAGGAGACATCCGATGGAGAAAAAGCCGTGCGCGGCAAGTTCACTATCGCTCAGTTCTGAAGCGTAGGGTGGTGGTTTGCTGTTTTCATTTGTTGTTTTGATAGGTGCTTCTTCTGCCAATTCGGGATACAGTTCTGTCAGTTTTGGGACGTATTTATCCTCGTAGTTGGCAATGATCCGAATAATGAAATCCATCAGTGGTGCCAATGGGTGACTTTGATTCTCACCAGCGGAGTAGATTAATTTTTCCAATACATCGTCCAGCCACTCATACTCGCTATCACTCAAGTTGATAACACCGTAATGCCCGTGCCGTTGTCCGAAATCGATTAATCCGTCTAAGGTCTCCACTAACCATTGGTAGGCCGTTTCGGGGTAGGGCGGGGGTACAACTGGTTCGGATGCGCGCGTTTGTAGCGGCTTAGCGTTATCCAACAATTGCGGCATACTCGGTATTACGTCTGTCAACACAAAATGATTCTCCATTAACTCGGATGTTAACATTGCTGACTCCTATCTATATTTATTGTGTTTCATCAGTTTTCGATGTTAAATTATCAAACTGCTGAAGTTTTTTTTCTATGTCGGTTTTGAGCGCAGTATTATTTTGCTGCTCAGCCAAGTCCAGGGCAGTTTGGTAATCCGCTCTCGCTTCATTAATCCGAAGTCGGAAAGCCTTCATGTCTCCTCGAGATACGAAAGCACTTGCAGAATCAGGTTCGAGCCGGATAACCTCATTTAGGTCAAGAAGTGCTTCATCAGGCTGGTTGTTGAACCATTTCGCTGTTGCTCGGCTTTGATAAGTGGGGGCGTAATTCGGGTCAAGGCGAATTGCCATATCATAATCTTCAATGGCACTTTGAAGACAAAGTCCAATTTTAAGATTGCCACGGTTGTGATAAGCAGCAGCTGAATTCGGATAAAGGCGAATCAACTCGTCATAATCCACAATTGCAGCCTCGTGTTGCCCTAACATGATCTTTGCCATTGCTCGTCTTCCGTAAGCCTCAGCGCAATCCTGATTTAACTGAATCGCTTGGTCATAATCCTCAATAGCAGCTTCAAAATTTTCCATTATGAACTTTGTTTCTGCCCTATTTTGATAGTAGGCAGCAACATCTGGGCTTATGCGAATTGCCGCATCAAAGTCAGCGATGGCTTCTTCATATTGTTGAAGTTGACACTTCATAACGCCGCGCTCGTTATAGGCCCCAGCATCATTGGGACGTAATTCAATCACCTTGTCATAATCGACGATAGCGGCTTTGTAGTTGCCAAGAGACCCCCTTGCTGCACCACGATTGTTATAGGCACCCACATAATTGGGGTTTAGGCGGATAGCCTCATCGAAATCGGTAAGGGCTTCACCAGACTTGTCATGTAAATTCTTTGCAACTCCCCGGTTATTATAAGCGTAAGCATCATCTGGATTTAGGCGAATTATCTCGCTACAGGTAGTAATAACCGACTCATATTGTCTAAGTTCAAACTCAACATTCTCTCTATTTTTATAGGCACCAATATAATCGGGGTCCAATTCAATTGCCTTATTGAAATCAATGATAGCGGCCTCATAGTTGCCCATATCTCGGTTTGTGTTCCCTCGGTTGTTATAGGCCCCGGCATCATTTGGATCCAATTCAATCACTTTATTAAAGTCAGCGATGGAGGCTTCATAATTGCCAAGATTTCGGTTTGTGTTCCCTCGGTTGTTATAGGCCCCTGCATCATCTGGGTCTAATTCAATTGCTTTATCGTAATCAGCAATTGCAGCCTCGTAGTCGCTGAGGTCTGCATTTGTGTTTCCACGATTATTGTAAGCACTGGCATAATCAGGTTCCAACTCAATTGCCTTATTGAAGTCAGCAATTGCAGCCTCGTAGTTGCCCATAGCTCGATTTGTGTCCCCTCGGTTGTTATAGGCCCCTGCATAATCTGGGTCTAATTCAATCGCTTTATCATAATCTGCAATCGCAGCCTCATAATTGCCAGTGTCTTTGTTTGTACTTCCGCGATTGTTATAGTATTGGGCATCGTCTGGATTCAATCGGATCGCCTCATTTAGGTCAGCAAGGGCCTTCTCGTGGTTGCGGAGGGCTAAATTTGTGATTCCACGATTGTTATAGATCTCAGCATGGTCTGGTTCCAATCGAAGAGCTTCGTTAAAATCAGCGAGCGCATCTTGATATTTCCCAAGGAAATGTTTTGTTGATCCTCGGTTCTTATAAAAACCAGCGTTGTCGGGTTTCAACCGAATGGCTTTGTTAAGGTCATCAAGGGCTCCCTTGTATTCCCCAAGTAAGTTCTTAGTTGCACCACGGTTCCCATAGGCTCCATCATAATCGGGTTTTAATTGAATCGCTTTGTTATAATCCGCTATAGCATCTTGATATTTCTTAAGATGTAACTTTATACCTCCTTGGGTATTGTAGGCTTCGGCATAGTCAGGTTTCAGTCGAATTGCCTCGTCACAATCGGCAAGTGCATCTTGATACCTTTCAAGAAGCTGTTTTATCAGAGCACGGTTATTGTAGGCTTCAGCATAATCAGGTTTCAGTCGAATTGCTTCGTCACAATCAGCAACCGCCTCCTGATACCTTTCGAGCATAAATTTTACCATCCCTCTACCGTTGTAAATTTCGGCGTAATCTGGTTTCAAATCAAGTGCTTTGTCTAAGGCAGCGAGTGCCTCTATTCCCATACGTTTATTGATGTAGAAAAAACCTACAGATCCCCAGGCTTGAACTGCTAAAGCTTTATCGTTTCCTTCCGCTATGTTAGCAATAGAACGCCACTTTTCAATCGCCTCCTCAATTTTTTCGGCCCGCTGCAACACGTAAGCGTCTGCTACGGCTTTGTCTATGAGAGGAGCTCTAGAATTCCGTTCAATAGCCTTGATGTAGCCCTCAACTTCACTAGCATTCTCGGGCTTGCTTACTTCTTCACTCGTCAATTCCAAAGGGGGTTTGGATCGTCTAAGCATAAGGAACGCAATAACAACACTAAGGAATGCAATAATAACACTACAGAACCCGATAATAACGTTAAGGAGTGTGCCGACGTTGATTGTAGGATCAAGACGGATACCTCCCAATATACGAATATCATTTGGTACTTCTCCATCTATTGCATCCTTCGGAGATTGTGTTTGCTGATTAACAGGATCCTGCGGCGTTTGCTGCGATGCTTTCCCTTTTGATGCATCCTTCGGAACTTGCGTTTGCTGAGTTGCAGATCCCGTTGAGTCCTGTGCAGACAGTATCATCAACTCTCCAGCACACATCACACCTAATACCAATACAACCACCATAATCCCAATTTTTGTATCCATTATGATGCCTCCTCAGTGATTTCTAATTTCGACAACTTCTCAACAATCCGCACCGTTTCCAAACTCAAGCTGATGACCTTCCGAATCAGATCTACGATGTAGGTTTCATCATCTGCGCGGTTTGGGTCGTTTATGATGCCGCTCCGTTTGTCTGTTTTGATACGATACTGGTCTACCACCCACTCCAATGCTGCGCGGTTGCCTAACCGATACTGTAACGCCTCGGCAGGGATACCCGCTAAGGTCAAGAAATCGTTGTATTTTATCTGTGTTTTGTCTTTAGAGAATTTCATCTGTGCTACACGCCAATCCAAGGGCATATCCGGTGCTTCAATCAGGTTCAACTTATACTGCGGTTGGTCTTCGTAGTGGACGTGGATGTCTGCCAATCGCCTTCCTGCCTCAACAAATTCCCAAAATTCGGGAGCAAACGGAATATGGGGCAGATCCCGTTTGAGGTTCACTTGATACCGTTCCCGATATGTCGGATGATGCAGGAGCGCGTAAGTATAGTGGAAAATGTCCCATTGGGTGATGTTCGCGTCTTTGTAATGTTCGCGGAATCGTGCCAATGCCCAATCTGTGATGTTTTCCTGCCGGTTTGAACCGTCTTCATCGTAGATGTAGAAAGGAAAACATTGCCCGGCTGAGCCAAAGCCGCCTGTCATAATATGTTCAGAGAGGCAATTGGTCATGAGCGAAGTAAATGGTTTTTCTCGCGATCTATTGACACAGATCACCCGATTCTCCGCTTCAGTTTCAGGCGTGGGGAAGATTGATGGAAACACATATACGACATCATTGAGAATTCTGTCAAAGAAAATATTACTTTTCGCGAAAGGACGGTGGAGACAGGTTCTCACTTTGCGTTCGTCGTATTCAGCAATTCTACCTGTCCGCATTTTTGCCTTTAAGTCGCGGCTCCAACTAATTTTCACATCGTCATACTCTGCAAAGTCGTCAATGTTTATGCCTGATTTGTCCGTTATTCCTTGCCATTTAAACACCTGCGTATTATAGAATTCCATCATTCGTTGGACGTTTATCGCCAGTGTATCTCGGTCAAAGTTGATTGCCCATGCATCCCGATTCGTCTTCACTCCGCTACTGAATTGGTGGAAAATCACACCTGAAATCTCACCTTTTTCTGTTTTTGCTTGTTTACTTCCCATCGGCACGAAGGTCTCAAAATCTTCGCGCAGTCCTTCGGTGAGCCAGGTATGGCGAGCGTCGGGTTGAATAGAATTCCAATTGATATTGCCGATGTGTTCGCACGCGTCCAGAAATCCAAACGTCGCCTCTTTAGACATCTCCGTGGTCTCACCGTTATAAAAAATGTCGGCAGGCCCCTCACTCTCTTGGTGCTTTTTCACAAACAGATTAATACTCACACCTACCTGAATGTCAAAAACATTAGAATCCCCGGCGTGACCTTTACGGATATTGCCACCCAAATCCAGCAGATAGATCGCATCACACGCATCGGAGAGATGTTTCCGCATGCCATCGAACGCCTGACCGTCGATAAAGTTGTGGTTCGTCACAAACGCCACGATTCCATCTGTCTCAATCCTATTCAATGCCCAGTGAATCGCTTTAACATACGGATCATAAAGCGCGGTTTTGTTCGTTGCAGTGGAGGCTTGAACGTACGTCTCCTGAATTTGTTTATCCAACTCAGGATACTTACGGTTCTTATTGGCATCGTTTTCGTCCATTTGCCGCGCGTTGTAAGGCGGATTCCCAATAACGACAAACATCTCTGTCTGCTTCTGTTTGTCAACCCGCCGCGTATTCTCTGGCACGAACAAGGACAGCTGACGCTCCGTTGTCAAGTCGAATGTATCCACAAGGCAGAGGTTATCGAAAGGCTGGTACTGGTTTGTGGCAACATAAAACTCATGCTCAATATTCATGCTCGCGATGTAGTAAGGCATCAGCAACACCTCATTGCAGTGGAGTTCATCGCTGTATTTCGCCTTGAGTGCGGTTTTATCAATCTCTTGGACAAGCCGCACGATGAAGTTACCGGTGCCGACAAAGGGATCAATGATATGAACGCCCGTATCCGAGAGTGAACGTCCGAACTCGGTTGCGAGTAGATGTGAGACGCTTTTCACCATAAAATTAACGATCGGCTGCGGTGTGTAGACGATGCCGTGTGTATCGGCGACCTTGACAGAGAAACCTTGAAAAAACTGCTCGTACACAGTATTGAGGAAATGTTGTTTCTGCGAGAAGTCTATAAAGGTTGCAGCGGCGCGTTCAATCGCGCCGTAGAAGGGATTGAGTTCTCGGAGAAACTCGGAACGGTTGTAAGCTTGCCATGTGAGTGCGTCAATCACATTTTCAATTTCGCGTGCGATAATATTTCGGCGAGTGAAATCGGGGTTGTCAAAAACGGTGCGGAAAATCCGCTCGGTTAAGAGATGTTGGATAAGCATCTCCTCCACAGCAGACTTTGAGAGATTGGGATTAATCGCTGCTTGACAGTGGCGATAGAAGTCCGCGAATGCTTCTTGAAACCGTGCGTTGGTTACCTCTTCGTTTTGAATTAGTTTCGCTGCACGTTCTCCAAGTGCTGGTACTTTGTCTTTAAATTCAACAGCGGCGCGTTCCCAGTTAGCAACGTCCGCCTGCTCATAACTGAAGAAGGCGTAAAGTACCCGAATAAACGCCTCCGCGTCAGCGATACCGACATCCATGACCTCTTGTCCATCTTGGTAGAGAATGGCGCGTTCTTGCGTTGTAAAGAGTATATTATCCTGCGGGTAGCCTCTGTCGAATTTCTGTCTAACCGCTGTAACGAGATTATCGTGGAGGTCTTTCGCTTCCCAATAGCCGCGTGGCAAGCCGAAAACATCATCTGTGAGCATGCCATCGACGTAAATTGTGGTATTTTGTGGTGTTCGTAGCGGTTTTTCACAGATAAGCGTTAGATCTTTTTGTCTTGCATAATGTTGGAGGAGCGTTGCGAAGGCGAGTCGAATTTCGGTTTCATTTGTTGAGCCGAGGCTCTCGTATTGTTTGAGTTCTGCATAAAAAGTTTGTATTGCTTTATGTGTGGGTTTGATGTTTGGCATCCGTGTGTTAGCTCCCTAATCCATCAATTTATGTGAAGTATTATACACAAATCCACAATAGGTTGCAAGAGAAAAATTGCGGATTTTGACATAATAATCGTTTGACAGAAAATCGTTTTTGTAGTATAATAATTCAGAAATATGAAAATATGTCTGCTGCTACCGGTTTACAACGAATCCAAAACAATCTGTGCTTGCGTGGGAGACAGTGAATTGACTTCACAAATTGAACCCGCTCTCAATGTTGAAAGCGGTTGAAATTAACCGGGAACCGTTGTGGAACGTAATGGAACAACGTCTGGGTGTCAATAAATTAAAAAATGAATTCACTTCGGATTTTTGTTAACGGCTTTCTGATAGGTATTGCCAATATTATCCCCGGTATGAGTGGCGGGACGCTTGCACTCGTTTTAGGCATTTACGAACGGCTCATCGGTGCCTTACGATGTATCGGACTTTCAACAGTAAAAAGATTGCTTGGTGCCCTAAGATTTAAGCGGCAAGCCTTGAGGGAAGCGGAAGCCGAACTTCGCCGCATCGACTTCGGGTTTCTTGCACTCTTGGGTATCGGCGCGATCGCTGCGCTGCTGCTCACGTCAAAACTAATTGTCTACCTACTAAACGATCACCACGACGCAACCTACGGTTTTTTTAGCGGACTGATCTTGACATCTATTCTCATACCGGCGCGAATGCTAAAAGGGTTCGGTTGGAAGGAGACGTTGGTTCTGTTAATCGCCGTTGCTTTAATATTAGGCTTATCGGTCGGTATGGCTGAAAAGCAGTTAGAACGGGTCGCTTATAAAACCGGGAACGAGGTGGCGATAGATGAAACTATCGGACGCGCAACGCAGTTCCCGACGTACTGGGAACTCGGTCTCTTTTTCGGAAGCGGTGCCTTGGCGGTCTCAGCAATGATCTTGCCCGGCATCAGCGGTTCGTTTCTGATGCTTGCGCTCGGTGTCTACTTTCCGCTTCTAACAGCTATAAATTCGCTTGTCGAAGGTGTGCCAGGGCTTCTGAAAGGAACCATAACCGAAGCGATGGTAGCAGGGATCTTGATACTCACGTGCGCTGCGTTCGGATGTCTATTCGGACTTCTCGCATTCACACGGTTGCTTAACTATCTCTTGGAACGCTATCGGAATCTTACAATCGCGTTTCTCATCGGGTTGATGGTGGGTTCACTTTACGGATTGTGGCCCTTTCGGGAATTTGAAATGGGGGTCGATGGAGAACGAATAGATACCGCTCACATCTTACCGCAACTTGACGTGAACCTGCTCATTGCTGTCGCGGCTTTTCTTGTCGGTTGTGCGGTAATTTTTCTTTTCGCTCGTTTAGAGAATTAGAGAACCTCCCGCTTACGGAGCAATAGTTATCAGTAATAAAAGAGGTGTGATTATGGAAGATGATTATGGTCATGACTTTGAAATTGCAGAGTTTGGCGAGATGGCGGAATCTAAAGAATTTAGGCATTGTACGACATTTTCGGGTGAACCTGCGATAATAGTCGATTCTCGTGTTCCGAATCCGAATAGGCCTTATCCGGTGTCTTTTGTTGAGGCTGTTCGCGATAAAGAGAGCGAATTTTCAAAGTGGTGTCGTGATTTCGGTATTTCTAAGAGTTACGCGACTTATAAGGCGTGGTGTCGCGAGGTAGGCATTTTCATCGATTATAAATCGAGGTGAGATGTGGAATTAACGTCGCACTGATGATGGCTGCGTGCTATTCCACGTGACGAGCGAGATGAAAAAAATAAGAACCGTCGGTTTTTTTGTCAATACTACCAAAGCGAACGCGGCAGGTATCGTTGAAGGCGTGTCGGCATGGCTTGAGGAACGCGGCATTGTTCCGCTGCTACCAGAAGAACAGGCGGTTGAATTAGGGCATCTCCAAACCGGTATCTCCAGAGCAGAGATGGTTAAACGAGCCGATATGCTGCTTGTACTTGGTGGGGATGGAACACTGCTGAGCGCAGCACACACACCGCAAATTGAGAATGTGCCTATATTGGCGATTAACATCGGGACGCTCGGTTTTTTGACGGATGCCTCGCTTGATGAACTCTACCCGACTTTGAAAGCGACCTTAGCAGGCGACTATCGGATAGAACATCGGATGATGTTAGAAGTCGTTGTGGGCAGAGATGGGTTCCAACAACCGTTTCGTGCCTTCGCACTCAACGATGTTGTTATTCGACATTACACGCGTCTTATTGAATTGGATGCCTATGTTGATGGCGAACTTTTTATACCGTACAATGCTGATGGACTGATCATTGCGACGCCGAGCGGGTCCACTGGATACTCGCTCTCTTGTGCTGGCACTATCGTCGCGCCACAATTGGAGGCGATTCTGCTAACGCCTATCGCGCCGCATAGTTTAACGGTGCGTCCGTTTATCGCCGATGGCGATGCCGAGATAACTGTCAAGATGCGTGCCGCCTATAAGCACGTCGATGTTTTTGTGGATGGACAACGTGAAACACACAGTCTCGCAGCAGGTTCGGTCATAAAAGTAGAGAAAGCGGAACGGACAATTCAACTGATCCGTTCACAACACCACAGTTACTATAGAGCCTTGCGTGAAAAGCTGATGTTAGGTGAAGGCATCAAACGCGCCTGACAGGATTCTCCGTCAGCCAAAGTTTGTAAGCCTAACCGAAAGCTTAAGCCATCCCCCCGTTACTGGAAGGAGGGGCGGGGAACCGGATATACGGATGGGATTATTTTTGCTACATACTTCCTGAACGAGCCGTAAGGAACGTTAAAAAAATGATCGAAACACTCTCTATCCGCAATATTGCCCTTATAGATGAACTCGAATTGGAACTCACATCGGGGTTGAATATTTTTACCGGTGAGACAGGTGCTGGTAAATCGGTTATCCTCAAAGCGATCGGTTTGGTATTAGGTGAGAGAGCCTCCGCCGATATTGTGCGCGAGGGTACCGATTTCGCGAAGGTGGAAGCGAGTGTCGCACCAGATGAGGCACACCCGATGTGGCACACCGACTTTGTGTTTGGTGATGTGTTGGACCCGTCCGATGTTGTCATCCTTTCACGGCAAATCAGTGCGAGCGGTAGAAGTCGCTGCCATATCAATGGGCGGTTGGTGAATCTAAAGCAGTTGCAAGCACTCGGGACTTTGCTCGTTGACATTCACGGTCAACACGAGCATCAATCTCTGTTTCGGACCGAGACGCATCTTAAACTCTTAGATGATTTCGGTGGGAGCAGTGAAACGTGTGAGCAGGTCAGACAGATATATACACAGTTAAGAGCCTTACAACGGGAGGCAGCGTCGCTTGCAGATACTTTGGCGGCATCAGAACGCGAAAAAGAACTCCTCGAATTTGAGATTAAAGAATTGACTGCCGCGAACTTGGAGGAAGGTGAAAACGAAAAATTAGCCGATGAAGCCCGACTCCTCAAAAACGCTGAAGCGTTGCACGCGTCAGCGAATATGGCGTCTCAACAACTTGGGAGTGATGGATCAGGGGTGGGCGGTTTCGGTAGCCCGCTTGAACGTTTGGAAGGTGCTGCGAAAGAACTTACCAAATTGTCTGAACTTGATAACAGCCTTTCGGAATTGCAAGATCGTTTGGAATCAGTAATCTACGAAGTAGAGGATATTGCCGCGCAGATCCGCCAGTATGCAGATACGGTAGAATTCAATCAAGGGCGATTGGATGAAATCGATGATCGGCTCGCGCTGATATCGAAGCTCAGACGGCGTTACGGCAACACGATTTCTGAAATATTGGGTTACCATGCTGAAGCGGAACAGAAATTGGAGACAATACAACTCGGTTCAGAAAAACAGGCGGCGGTCCAAGCGGAGATTCGTAAAACAGTCCAGGAGGCACAGCATCTGTGTACTGCGCTTTCTGCGAAACGGGTACACGTTGCAAAGCATCTTTCAGAGCGAATTGAGAAGGAACTCCGTACGCTCGGTATGGACAAAGCCGAGTTTCAGGCATCTGTCGAGCTTATACCGGACGAAGGTGGCGAATTTCAGATAGATGGTGAACGCTACGCGTTCCGGTCCGACGGGATGGACGCTGTCGAATTCTTGATTGCCCCGAATGTCGGTTCCGAACCCCGTCCGATTACTAAGATCGCGTCCGGCGGTGAAATCTCACGTATTATGCTCGCCCTGAAGACTGTGCTGGTACAAGTAGACGAGGTGCCGACACTGCTGTTCGATGAAATTGATAGCGGCATCGGTGGCAAAGTTGCGGATGTCGTCGGTAAAAAATTGAAGGAACTTTCGGCGTTTTCTCAGGTGATCTGTATCACACATCTCCCACAGATTGCCCGCTTTGCTGACAAACATTTTCGGGTCGATAAAAAAGTCGTCGGTGAGCGAACGCTGATTACGGCGACAGCATTAACCGCGGAAGAGCAGGTCGATGAAATCGCTCGGATGTACGGCGGCGAAGCCACCGAAATAGGTCTTGCACACGCGCGAGAGTTTCTGTCAGAAAAATAGTTTTTATGAAGTTTAAGAAAATATTTCGGTAATTCTTAGGAATCCCGAGCGACAAGAAACCCCCAAGCAAAAACACTCGCTCCTACCAAGAGATGTTAAATGATAGTCCGTAATGGAATGGAGGACGGGTTACGAAAAGGCGATTGAAGCAACAAAACCGCTTGACCGAACCGCAAGGAAAATTAAAAATATGGACGATAGGTTTACACAAGCCAGTGGAACGCACGTCTATACCGGATGCGAGTTATTGGTTAAAGGTGCCTTGGAGAGTGGTGTCAGTCTCCTCACAGGTTATCCTGGGTCCCCGCTTGCCGAGGTGTTTGATGTCATCCAGCGTAATGCTGAGTTGTTGAAAAGCAACGGTATTGTTGCACAGATCGCTAATAATGAAGCGTTGAGTATTGCACGCCTGAACGGTTCGCAGATGGCGGACCTCCGTGCGATTGCCTTCATGAAAAGCGTCGGCTTGCATGTCGCCTCCGATGCACTCGCGATTAGCAACCTTGCAGGAACAACCGGTGGGGCTGTCGTCGTTGTTGGTGATGATACCTGGTCACACAGTACACAAGTCCCTGCCGATTCCCGGTTTCTTGCCCGACACGTCTATACACCGCTGATTGAACCGAGTAATTTTCAGGAACTCAAAGATTGGGTTAATTGTGCTTTCCAAATTTCCGCAGCTGCCGACCTCTATGTCTGTTACTTAACCACCGAAAATCAGGCGAGCGGCGGCGGCAACGTTGAGCTCCACCCCAACATTTATCCTGACATTACCGGTTTGAAGCGTATTCGTCTGGATACTGAACTCATCAACGCCGATAAACGGGTTGTCTTACCACCACATACCGCACAGATTGAGACGGAAACCTTGCGCGAACGGCTACCGACCGCTCTTGAGACGGCGAAAAATTTAGGACTTAACGAAATCCAATTTATGCCGGACGGTTCAAATAGCAAACGATCCCCGGTCGGGTTTGTCAGTACAGGTTTAGCGCACAGCTGCCTGCTCCACGCGCTCGGAGAGTTAAACCTATATGGCGATCTTCCGGTCCTTAAACTCGGTATGACCCACCCAATGGATGCGGACATCGTCCGCGAATTCGCCGAGCAGGTTGATGAAATCTACGTCGTTGAAGAGAAGCGTCCGCTTTTAGAAAACGAAATTAAGGCACTCCTTACGCAGATGTATCAAGACGGGAACATCAAACGGTACGTAAACGTTTGGGGCAAACAATTCCCTGATGGTTTAGCGGGAATCCCTGCAGCTTCTGGATTAGATGCCTCTATTCTCATTCAGCAACTCATCCCGCTTTTCAGACACCGTCTCGGTACAAGCGACATCGCCGACACCTCGGAAGAAACAGACGTTTTTGTTGATTTGAACCATCTCGCGTGTGAAGAGACACTTCAAGCGGATGTCTCCGAGCATCAGATTGACATCCCGAAACGGACACCTACCTTCTGTCCGGGCTGCCCACACCGCGATTCTTCGAGCGTACTCCTCGAAATCACGAGACAATTTATGGATGCCGACTATATGAGAAAGCATCACGATTCGGGGGCGGTGGACCTCGTCTTTCACGGAGATATCGGTTGCTATTCCATGCTTAAATACGAACCGTTTCCACGTCTGATGCACAACCTCTCGGCAATGGCGTTAGGCGGCGGGTCCGGTGCCGGCATTGATCCGTTCATCGAAAATAAGCAGATCGTTTTCATGGGGGATTCAACCTTCTTTCACGGCGGAATGGCTGCGATCTCGGATTCAATCAAAAACGATCAAGATATTACCTACATTATTCTGGACAACCAAACGACGGCGATGACGGGACATCAACCGACCCCGGCTGGAGAACTTGATTTACTTGGGAATCCGACGTTTGCCCAAGATATTGAGAAAGTCGCTCAGGGACTCGCCGGTAGTTCTGAAATAGAAATTGTGCGCACTAACCCAGAAGATCGGGTGAATTACAAAAAATACTTGGAAAAAACCGTTCTTAAACCGGGCGTCAAAATCGTTATCGCGGATAAAGAGTGCGCGATAACCTATCATCGTCGCCTCCGTCGCGAACAACGGAGCACCATAGCCAAAGACGGCTTCCTAAAGTCCGAAAAACATATCAATATCACACCTGAAGTCTGCGAATTTTGTCGAGAGTGCACCACAGAGACAGGGTGTCCCGGTCTAAAAGTTGTTGGTACCGATTACGGCGAAAAGATCGCTATTGACCAGTCGAATTGTGTCACCGATGGCGCGTGTGCACGCATTAAATACGCCTGTCCAGCGTTTGAGGAAGTGATCGTTAGACGCAAACGTCCGCCTCAAGAGCAAGCGATCACGGCGGGGTACCGAGACCTCTTGAGTGACGCACCCTTACCGCCGCCGCGACGCATTCCTTTTCAACGGAGTTGGAATATGTACGCTGGAGGGGTCGGCGGCATGGGGATCGGCACTATTTCTAAAGTTCTCGTTGTTGGCGGGTACCTCCAAGGCTACGATGTAACCTTCTGTGATCGGAAGGGATTGGCAATTCGCAACGGTGGTGTTTATACACATATTACATACACGCAACCTGGTGTCCCGGTTTCGCCCATGATCCCGTATGGTAAGGCGGACCTACTGTTGGGACTCGACATTTTAGAGACGGTCCGCGGTATCACAGCACACTCGCTTTTCCGGGTCGCATCACCTGAGAGAACCGTTGCAGTCGTGAATACCGCAAAAACTGAGACAATATCCACCCTCATTGGTAAAGATCAGTTCGATACCGATACACTTGAAGAGGCGATACAGACGCATACCAAAACCGATGCCTACTTTGGCACTGACCTCTTCACTGTCTCTGAACAGTTGTTTGGGAACAAATTATACGCGAATATCATGCTCCTCGGTACTGCTTTCCAACGTCAGTTGATACCTCTCGAACTCGAACCGCTCCAATTGGCACTCAAACAGATGGTCCCGCATGCCGATCAAGAGACAAATATGAAGGCTTTCAATGTCGGGCGCCGGCTTGCGCTTGATCCGCATCAGATAGCGGATGAAGGTCCTAAGCAGTTGACTTACGGTGAGATGCTCGCCGAAAAACGACGGATTCTTCAGAAAAAGCGCGGCGGCAAACGGTTGGCGCAAGCATACACGGCACTCGTTGAAGGTGCCGTGGAGATCTTAGACCTCGGTTCGGACGACATGCATCGGATACTGGCACTCTACGTCTACGATCTCGTACAGTTTGAGGGTCTTAATTACGCTCGGATGTATGTTGAGAAAATAAAACGGGTGCATGCCAACGATTCGGAAACATACAACTACCGGGCGACGAAAGCCGCAATACGATATCTTCACAAGGTGATGCTGATTAAAGATGAGGTCTACGTCGCACACCTTCTCACAAGCGAAGAGAAATTGGAACGTGACAAGGAATTATATAAAGTTGATACAAGAAATGGTGACACAATTACGTACGTCCATCTCAATCGCCCACATTTCAGAGTCATGGGCATTGATTTTGAGGCGGATATTAACACGCGGAACTGGCAATTAAATCTGATGAAGCGGATGAAGTTTCTAAGACGTTGGCTCCCCGAGTGGCACGCGAAGGAAAAGGCGTTCCGAGAGTGGTATATTACGCGTGTAATTGACACCTTCGCTCCGACGGATGTTGAGACGTACGAGAAGCATCTTCGTGCCTTAGAATGCGTGGAGGAAGTCCGCGGCTATCGGGAAATTCGCTATCCGAAGATGGAGATAGCCAGACAAACGGTTGAAAATCTACTTAAAAAATAAAACGATGCACACGCAACACAAGCTCACCGGACATACCCGTATCGTCGGCGTTATTGGGGATCCGGTTGAACATAGCCGTTCACCTCAAATGCACAATGCCGCTTTTGCGGAAGCCGGGCTCGATTATGTATACGTCCCTTTTCATGTCCGACCCGGTGATTTGGCGGACGCAATTGCAGGCTTTAGAGCGATTAACGTCGTCGGTATTAACGTGACGCTTCCGCACAAACAGGCTGTCATTCCGTTTCTTACATCGATCTCTCGGGAAGCGAAACTTATCGGTGCGGTGAACACGCTCAGTTTTAAGGGGGGTGAGATACATGGCGACAATACCGATGCCCCTGGTGTTTTGAGAGCCTTGGAAGAAAATGAGAATATGTCTCTACCGGTAGGCGAAGATGTTGTTGTTTTAGGCGCAGGCGGTGCTGCGAGAGCCGTCGTAGTTGCGTTGGCACTCGCCGGAGTCGCATCTATCACAATCGCTAACCGTACAGTCGAGAAAGCGATCTCATTAGCGGAGGAGATGGCACAAAAAACCGGTGTTCCCATGCAAGGGGTGGGACTCACGGCGGCGCGATTACCGGATGCTGTTCATCAGAGCAGGCTCCTTATTAATACCGCAACAACAAGCATGGATGCGAACCATCCGTTACTGATTTCTGCCGATTGGCTTCAACAGAGGACGATCGTCTACGATATTGTATATACGCCCCCGGTGACACCCTTAATGCAAGCCGCTGACGCGCGCGGCTGTCGGACGCTTGGTGGCATCGGAATGTTAGTCCATCAAGGGGCTATTGCTTTTGAAAAATGGACAGGTGTTGCACCGTGTACCGAGACAATGCACGAAGTTCTCTCTTTAGGGTTATAAGTTATAAGTGGTTGGTTATAAGTTAAGAGGTTTTAGAGCCCCCCCAACCTCTCTTTCTTATAATTTATAACCTATAACCTATAACTATAAAGTATACGAAAGGTTGATTAACTGCAACTAAAAACCTATAGGAATATACATATTTCACTTGATTTCTATAGTATTTTGTGGTATAATATCTATATGAAATATTATAGAGCAAAGCAAGCTTCAGAGATACTTGGTTACAGTGTCAACCACCTCCGTGAGCTTGAAAAACAAGGAAAGATTGCCTGCATCCGAACTGCGGGCGGGCACAGGAGATATGATGTCGAGTCGTTCA
>JAJDTJ010000097.1 GCA_022827225.1 Candidatus Poribacteria bacterium
AAATCCGATAGAATATCTCCTAAGCAGAGAAGGAGGTCCATTTTTTACGTTCCTTTCAAAACTTTTGTCTGTTTATGAAAGGATACCTCTTTTTCTGCTTTAAAACACCTTAATTCTTAAAATTGTCCAAACTTTAGTATAGTTAAACGTATAAGTTAAATCAAGATCATCATCAGCCAACCCACTCATAGAACCAGGTTTTAAACTGATTTTTATTTTGCCACTGGTTATAGCCAGATTTCTTGGGGCGGGCAGTAAAAACTCATAGATAGGGAAACTATCACCATATTGACCTCTTGGAAGATATCCTACATGTGATGAAATTTGACAGATCTTATCATCAGTAATGAAATTATCCGAATTATCAAGAATAACAACTTTAATATCACTCTGATCAAACTTGTGAACACGATAATCTCTATTATTTGACCTGTCTTTAATCCGAAGGTGAACTGGCTTCGCATAATTATCACTTTCAAACGATATATCGCCAGGAGTTGGGGTATGGACTGGTAGGATATGACTTACTTCAAGATCTCTATCGATATAACTATAATCGTTGGTAAAATCTTGATCATTGTGCCGAACAGTTAAAGTTATATTACCTGATCCTGAGGCGGGTGATGTCAAGCGTATGTAAGCTTTGTCTGCAACATTTTTGAGAAAATCAGGGAGAGGATTCATCGGAAATCTTAATCTACTGTAATGGTATCTAAAACTTCCTATACTACCCGTATCTACTGATAGATCATTCACATCAAAACCGGCGGGTCTTAATCTTATATCTACCCATCTATTCGCTTTAAATTCTTGAACATGTATCTCAATATCAATAGATTCGTTCGATATAAACTCATAATTAGAGGGACTAAATTGAACACGGATATCCCCATTGGATTGAGCAACGCACAAATTTAAACCTAATACCAATACTAACAACATGGATAACAGACTTGTTGTCCATAACACTTTGAGCCCAGCAATACGTGATAACATGATTCTTATGCCTCCTAGCATGTTACTGCGACTATTTGAACACCATTTTGTGAATATCAAACGTTTCAGAAAATACAATGCTGATGTAGCCAGTGATGAAATCATAACCACGGATCTTTGATCCTAAAACTTATCAGATAAGAAATAAGTGTTGGCTCATGTAAAAAGTAAAGGCAATTTTTTCATAGCTCCTTTTGAACTCTGGGTATAAATTTCACTATTGCACGCATTCTTGACATGAGCCATTGAAGTTTGACCGTTTATTCATTACTCAGACCTAAAATTACTAAAGTTTGGACACGATTGTAAACTTATGCTGCCTTGTCAAAAAGCAGCGGTGTGAGGGGCAAAAGTGGCACGCTCGCCTCTAAACAAGGGATAATTTTTGTCCCTTCGTAAAGCTTGTTGCACAAGATTGATAGCCTAAAAAAACGCGGCAGCAGCAAAACACGACCGCTATCAACAGCAAATATCAACGCGGTTGTGTATAGAACTATAGTGAATAAAATACTTAATTTTTGTAAAGTGGGGGGGGGGGGGTAATCTCTGTTAACTGACAGTTAGCACAGCAGGTTGTGGACGCGCAAGCGAAGTCACAGCGGTTCACCGTACCGCCGCATACACCCTCAATATGAGGGGCGGTGAGGATCGTTTTGGCAATGTTAAAATCGATAGGTCCGATCAGCATGTTTGTCACCCGATATTCGGTTCTGGTTTCAAAAACCTGCGCGTATCGTTTTGTTCACGCGACATTCTAAACAGATTGGTTTTCAAACTATACAACTGTTTCACAAATCCGATTAGCTGCCACAGCGAAGTGCCACCGTTTATTCAGACCCCAAATTAGCAAAGTTAAGACGAGTTTGTTGCTAAGAGTTTCCTAAAATTATAGGACGACCATGGTTCCTCTAACCATTAACGCGTCCTATCCTCAATTGTTTGATAAAGTTTAACAAATACAGGAAAATTTGTCAAGAAAAATTAACAGTATTTGATAAAATGTAACAAATATAGAAAGATTTGTCAAGAAAAATTAACTTTTTTTCTTTGACAGCCCCAAACAGATTCGGAAAGCGGTAATTTTCATCCTTTAAACCCCGTAAATGTGCCAGAACAACGCGGAATGTTAACTTTACAGGACTTACGCAATTTTGACGATATGACGTTCCATTAGCGGGTGAACCCTGGAAAAACAGAAACGTTCTCAGTGAACAGGAGACCAACAGCCTATTCTACAAAAGAGCAACCTGCGTAAGTCCTACTTTACATAACGTGAGCAAGAACCGTGCCAAAAGTCCGAATGACTGATTTCCGTAGGTGATATAAGACCTCCGCAAACGAAAACCCGACGACGGACCCGCGGCGTGTCAATTTTTTGCCTGTTTTTTTAGCAGAATTGATAGGCTTTTTCCTGTTTTTTAGGCAATACAGAAAAAGCAGATTGGAGGGTTGGAAGATGAACGCGCCAAATTTTTCACTTGACTTTACAGCCCCAGTATGGCATTATAAACAGGACTTACGCAATTTTGAGTGCAGGCGGTTCTGTCATAAGAAATTTTTCGGTAAACACAGTGTTTTGGCAGCACAAACTGGGAAGTTTGTGGTACAAAAGAGCATCATGCGTAAATCCTATTCCAGTTACAACAGTCTTCCCATCGGGAGAAAACGCTACGGAGTTGATAATGTCTGTATGTCCTGAGCGTGTAACGATGTTTTCGCCCGTGATGACGTTCCACAGTTTCAAGTTTCCATCTTGATGTCCGCTTGCGATGACAGTAGGATCCGGTGAATACGCGATAGTGCCGATTGCGCTAATATGCTCTGCGATTAGATATCGTTCCTTCTCTTTACCAAGACGGACATCATAAATCCAAATCCCGATCGCACTTCCAACCGCAAGCTGGGTGCCTTCCGGTGAGAAAGCGATATTTCCAGTGAATCCACCTTTACCGAAGCGCATTGTCGCACTATCCGGTAAACCCCAAGTGTTGTAATCCTGAGCATACGCGTTTGGGAGCAAGAGTGCAAAAGTTAAAAACAGGGTGGTCATACCCGTTAGCTTACTCATCGGTCATCTCTTCCACTGCAGGTGTTTTAGAAACCAACCCGTCCTTCTCTATAATTGCCTCTCGCGTCATTCTCCAGAAAGGGCTTCCGGGACCAACGGACTGCCATTCACCGTCTCTGAAAGTGAACACGACATAGTCTTTTTCTGTGTCTGGAAGTCTATCAGGAAAAATCGGTCGGACTGCCCAGTTGGTGTAGGTAACAGGTTCCCCACTATCCCACTGCCATTCGCCTTCCTTTTCCACGTCGGTAAGTCCGATCCATGAGGCGTGGCCTCTAAAAATGATCTGAAGCCAGTGCTGCTCGGCTTCGTCATTGATGGAGACGAGATGCGCGCCCTCTTCAATCGCCTTTTGTTGCGCATCGTGCCAATCGGCGCACTGAATTCTTTTGTATGCATGACCGTTCGCGGGGTTAATGACCCATACGCTTTTCGCTGGTTTCCTTGCCTGCGGCGGGACAGGCGGATCGGTTTTAACTTCAGCGGGGACCTCTATATCTCCAGGGGTTTCAATATCACCCGGAGACGGTTTAGCAGCAACGGGATTCCCATCAAGTGTTAGGACAAGTTCCTCCGGTTGTACACCGTCTTTAAGTAAAAAGGGCCCTGCTCCGGCAGAAAGTTCTTTTCCCGTAGAAGGTCCACTATATTTCACAGAAACCGTGTAAAACCCAGGTACATCCATGTACTCTGTAAAATAGCCGTCGTCATCGGTAAAGTAGTCCATGCTGTAGCTGCCGCCGCTTTGCGGGTTGAACTCATCGCGTTGCCGCATGTTGAGTCGTCCGTCGGCGTTGATAAGGGGGGTGCCATCGGCATAAACGATTCGCGCGTGAATCCGCAGTCGCGATTTGACGGTGATTTTGACATTTTCGAGGGTTGTACCGGGCTCAAGGGCGAATGTGATCCCTTGAAAAAAGCCAGGCTCCTCCGCGTTATTGAAAACGATGACCTTTCCAATTTGGATAGAGAAGATCGTTTTATCCGGCTCAAGGGGACCGCGATGTATCAATTCCGGTGGAATCTGTTCTCCTTCCGGCATCTCCTCGAGATCGAACATCTCAGCCATATCCTGTGCGATGTCCGGAATCGCCTCTAATTGAATGAAACCGGGGTGGATACCGGTGACAGTAAAATTACCATCCACATCGGTTCGCCCTGTAGATGGGTGTCGTGGCATACCGGGGAGATTCACGCCTTCAGGCGGTTCTTGACCCTCCAGTTGAAACTCACCCTCTGGTTGTAACTGACCCTCTTCAAGTTTTATAGGTTGAATAGCAAACGTGAACCCGGCAACAGCCTTACCTTCTAAATCGACAACTTTCCCTGACATGCCACTCGGTGCTTGTGGATCCTGCTCTATGAGTACCTGCGCTGTTGTGACACCTATTGTAGCGAATAAAAGTGTGAGTGCTGCTAACACTATGCGTTTTTGTGGGGTGTAGATCCGATTCATCTCTGGGCTCCTTATGTGCTGCTGTGCTTAACGTTTTTCGGTGTCCTTGTTTGGCTCAGGGGCACCAATAATGAGATTTTCTTTTTCGAGAATTGCGCGTTCAGTTAGGCGTGTGAGTGGACTTCCGTGACGTGTGAGCTGCCATTTCTCTGTCAAACTGACGAGGACAGCATATCTCTGACGCACGTCCTCGGTTTGAGCGGACTCGGTACTTTCGGCAGTCTCCTTTGGCGAGTTCCAATTTGTGTAAGTGATGGGTTCGCCGTTGTCCCATTGTTGCTCTGTTTCGTTTGCGTCGAGGGTAAGTCCGATCCAAAAATTTTCTCGTTTTCCAAAGACTGTGAGGATCCACTGCTGTTCTGCTTCATCGTTGATAGCGAGGAGGTGAGCATCTTCGGCGGCGGCTCGTTCTTGTGCAGCTTCACGGGTTTCACAAGGGATCATTTTATAGGCGTGTCGGTTGTCTGGATTGATTGCCCATACGCCTTGGCGTTCCCGTTCTCGTGCAGCTTCAAAGCGTTCCCGATCGCGGACGTGAGGGACGACTTCTACCTTCTCCGGTTTAGGGGGTTGAGGTTCAGCCTCAAGCGTCAAGACGAGTCCCTCAAGCCGCTGACCATCTTCAAGTAAGATCTCCTCGGATTCTGCCGACTGGCCTTGGTAGCTCACGGTAACGGTGTAATAGGCAGCCGCATTCACGTATTCCGTAAAGTACCCGTCAGGATCAAGCGTTGTTGGACCGCTGCTGCCGCCGCCGCCCCCGTTCAAGCGTCGTCGGTCGAGGCTGAAATCAACCCGTGCGTTGCCAAGCGGCGTGCCATCGGCGGAAAGGACACGCCCGCGGATACGCATCCGAAGTCGGACGGTTATCTCTATGTCCTTAACATCAGCACCCTCTTCAATAGCGAAAGGAAATCCACCTCTCTGCCAGCGGTGCATCTGTGGATCGAGATGAAAAGTTGCGCCGTCGATTTTGATGCTTTGAAATTCGTATTCTGCTTCATGTTCAGGCATTAATACAAGTGTGTGGACTGCAGGCGAAGCGATGTCAGTAATTGAGAACGCGCCTGTTTCGTCTGTCTCGCTGGGTTGCGCGGGTGGGAACATAGGTTCAGGTCTGTGGTGCTGGTTTGGTGGCATGTCGCCTGCGAATGACGAGAAGCCTACGGTAACGTTAGAAACAGGTTGCCCGTCTTCATCGATAACCTTTCCTGAAAAGCTTGCCGCTGCGCTCGGTAAAGCCGTCGAAACCAAAAGCGCAATACTCACAACACAAACGCCAAGGAATGTCCGGTAAGAACGTTTCATTAGTTGAACGCCTCCTTTTGTTAATGTGGATAAATCGGTATTTCGTTGTCAAAGATTCCGTCCTTGAAAAGGCGACTGTTTAGTTACAAATGGGGGTTAGAAACCGCTCCTACAATAACCTTTACAAAATAGGTGGAAACTCGCGGTAATTATACAGTATTTTTGTGGAGTAATCAATGAAAAAATGTATCCAAATATTGGGATTCTATTGTTTATCTGTTGTTTGATGCATTTTTGGCGACATCTGTGTGGAAAAGTTGGAAATTCTCTAAATACAACGTTTTTAGCGACAGCAATTTGATTTGCCTTTTTAGAAAGAAAATAGTATAATAATCGTGACTGTCATAACCTTGTTTGTTGATAAGGGCGAATAAAAACCACTATAAGGAGGCTAAAAATGAGGTATTTTCGTATTTCAATGCATTTCGTGCTGGTGATGCTTCTGATTTCATCATTTTTTAGTTGTGCTGTCCATCACACATTAGAGACACAGGCACCACTACACCGTGAAACCGGTCCCTTTGAAGATACTTCGGTGGTGAGTTCCGAAGCGAACCCCTCCGAATCTTCTCATTATCCACCAGTTCCCGGATACACCAACCGTATTATCACCTACGTGTTCCTGACTGCGAGTATACTTATTCTAGTCTATAGGTGGACGCACTGATAAATGAGGAATCTTCAAATGAAGTTAAAAACAACTCACATCTTCGTTATTTTTACGATGAGCGGTGTCGCCCTTTTTTCTATTGAACTCATAGCGAGTAAGGGCTAAGAATGTAAAGTAGATAGGGAACTAAGGCAGAAAGAAAAGGACACAAATTATCTCCCGTTCTTCCCCTATTTCACTACATCCTCATGTTTTACTCAATATGACTTCTTTTTCTATCAATACCCTTTCAACACAACACTTAAAAAGAAAATGGGGGTAAATGAAGAAAATGTATGTGAATCAGGGGCATTCAATTTTAAGGAATTATTGGGTTGGATGTCTTTTTTTTTGGATCCAGTGCGAAAACTTCCTACTTGACACATATCGTGTTCTGTGTTCACAGTTTTAGCTTCTTGTGAAATGCTGCGAAATCTAGCGAAATGCTGCGAAAATTTCGATCGGTTGCTATAACGGGATCTACTATAAAATGGATTTTTGCGGTATTGTCTGATAACGGCGTGACTCTCTTTATCCGATTGACAGCGAATTCTCGCTTTCCAAGTTTAATTTTCATTTTAGGTAGCGTTATTTTCAGCATTATTTCGCGGAAGCCGTATTTTTTAACAGTATAAAATCATGCCAAGTTTTTGTCAAAAAGAGACGGTCGGCAAAAGGAAAGGGGATGCCCAAGAGCACCCCCGTTCTTCGATAATAGGTTTCTGTCTTTGGGCCCCTCAATGTTCAGCCTGCGGTGCCCTATCGTTTGCTAAGGCGGTGTTGTCGGGAGTTGTCTGACGACTGCCCCCGAAAACGTTGACGGTGCCAACGTTTCGACCGCCGCCTCGGCATCCGGGAAGCATTGAAACACTTTCACCAGCCGCGTGAGCAGAGTCAAGTTCCTGATCCGTTTTGAAACATTGATGAGTCCGATCTCTGTCTCATGACGGTGTGCAATAACGTGTGCGTTGACGAGCATCCCCAACGCCGAAGAATCGAGTTTATGAACATCGGCGAAATCAATGAGCAGAGCCGGTGTGTTGGTATCATCGATCCACAAGCCGAGTCTGTCGCGGAATTCCGAGACCGTTTTTCCCGTAATTTTCCCGTGCGGATGCAAAATCGGGATACCGTTTTGTAGTGTGAGTGTCATTTCCATTTCTGTTCTCCTTTTTATTTCCGAATGCACGGATCGTTTTTGCCGTGATGTTCATTATATGCGCCTCGCTGAGAAAACTTTAGCATTTTTTTAGAAAGTTCCTTCTGGCGACTTTTCGGCTTTTATCTCTGCCCATTGCGTGGTGATTTTCGCGCGGGCGGAGACGGCTCGGCTGTTCTGCGGTGTCCAATCCATATCCGAGTTGCTACCCGGATGCTGCTCGGTGAGATTCGTGATCTGCCCATTGCTGAGCCGATACTTATAGATGTTGAAAATGTGTGGGGTGTTGCCCAACCCGTTCGGCACAGCCGCGAAAAGGATCGCATCGCCATCATCTGCCCAACAGGCGGCACCAATCCACCATTTTCTGGGTATATCTAAGACTTTCAGATCCCGACGGGTCTTATCGACGATAAGGATTGCGTTGGCAACACGCCCTTGACCGGGTGCCAACTCCCACTCTCTATAGAGGATCCATTTTCCATCGGGTGACCACCGCGGCTCAATACTCAATAGCAGTCCGCCGAAAACCGCCTGCCGGGGTCTGCGAAGCAAGGGACGTTGCCGTCGTCCAGTGGCATCCATAATATAAATGTCGCGCCCTGTCTCGGGTGTCCTCAATTCGTAGGCAAACGCTTTGCCATCGGGCGACCAACTCACGGATGTCGCGGACGTGATATCTGTGAGTTTCCGGACGTTGCGACTCGCCAACTCCATGACGAAGATTTCGGAGATCGCCGGTGCCGCACGCTCGGAAATAAAGGCGATCTGTTTGCCGTCGGGCGACCAGGAGGGCGAGGCGTCAAGTTTTGGATGTTCGGTGAGATTGCGTTGCCGCGAACCATCGGCATTCATGACAAAGACATCATATTGTGCCCATGGCTTCGGATCGGTTTCTATGTCCATCATAAAGGCGATCTGTCTACCATCGGGCGACCATCTTGGATTGGCAATCTTAAAGAAGGTATCTGTGAGTCTGCGGACATCGAAACCGTCATCGTTCATGATATAAATACTTCTGTTGCCATCCCGATTCGAGATGAAAGTGATGTCGGCGATAGCCGGGATTGAAACCAGCAAGAGCAAACAGATGTGCATCGAAAGTTTACGCATGGTGTTTCTCCTGTATCAGTCGGTTGCACGGATTCTTTTCGTTGATGCCAAAATGTAAAGGGAAGTTCATTGCTGCGTTTTGCCAGAAATGAACTTCCGTTTATGATATGCGTCTCGCTGTGAAAACTTTACAACTTTTTTAGCGAGCGTAGACCGATGCGACTTCAGACGGCTCACCTCCTAACCAGAGCCATCTTTGGAATACTTCACGGGGTATACCTCTAAGCATCGTTGACCCAAGCGATAAACATTGCTTCGTCAGCAGTATACCACAGGAGAAGTCCGGTCAGATCTGGCTCTTGAAGTGCCAGCAGAATGAGTCCTTCCTCGACACCGTATGCGTTAAAAAAGCCGCGTATCTTTTTTTTATCTCTCTCACTGTCCTCTTGAATAAAATCGGTATATCGTGCTTCAAAGGCATTGTAAGCGTTTTCGCCTTGCCCGTTGTCAAAGATCCATTTCTCCAACGTCTTCTCGGTGAACGCATGGTGGGGCGTGTCTCTGAAAGGACCATCGATGAGATGTTGGGGTTGTTGTATTTTCGGTATGTTCAGTGGGTCGCCGGGGTTCCTGGCGCAAAATATGGATAAGCCCTGATAGAGCATTAAAGCCCCTTTACCTTCTAAAATGCGCTGATGCAAATAGGCGAAATCCTCTGCCTGTGGGTTCTGAAGAAAACCGTCAAACAAGGGACGGTAGGTTTCAGTAGGTATGGGCATCATTGTCCTTCTCCAAAACGCATCGAGCGTCTGAAATTCCGGCTCCCTTGTGAAAGTTTCTCTGAGATACGTTTTGTAGATTTCAGAGTCGATGAGGTCTCGGAGAATGCGGAAGTTATCTTCCAAAACGGTGCCTTCATAGCGGTGTCGAAGTGCTAAGAGTTCCGCTTTTTTTTGGGTGTGTATCGGTTCAGGGGGCGTGGGCGGAATGATCTCACTTTCGGAATAGGTTTTTACCTGACATTCGGGAGCATCTCTGTGAAGATGCGTCAACGTTAGCAGCTCCGCCTCTCGTCTGAGCTCGGTTTCGGTTTTTTCAGGTATTAAGGGATCCTGCGTTTTTTCCGAACAACTTGAAGAAAAGAAAAAACTGATAACCGAAACGACGATAAAGCCCGTGATTTGAAAATATCTCATTTTGTCGCTCCCATTTGGAAAGTTCCATTGCGGTCGTAGTGCTTCTGAAGTAACTCGGCGAGTTGCGAATCTTCGGCTGCAAGTCTGCGGAGCCCCTCTTGAGGGTCGTCGCTATTTACGATGTCCAAGGCATACTGGAGTCGCTCTGGTGGCAGTGACTCGGTAAGGAGACGTTCTATTTGTTTTTCAGTAAAGTTGTATTCTTGAAATTCAGCCCCCCCGAGTGTTAATAATTTTTCAAATTCAATGAAGTCCGCATCGTTGAGTGACTCCAAGAATTGATCAAATTCGTCGATGTCTCGCCGAGGTTGATATACTTCGTTTTGTTGTGTTTCGAGAGGTATTTCTTCGGTTTTCAAGGCATCTTTTCGGGACGAGACTTCTCTGAGTCGCTGCATATCCTCTGGGGCAGGTGTCGATGTTTCGGATACATTCTCAAGCGTGGGAGGCGGTGGCGTTTTTGCAAGTCGTTGCCCATTATCATCAATATAGATGATTTCATATCCCGTTGGGTGGATGCCTTGGTAAATGAGCGCAGTTTCTTCGGCTTCATCAAGCCTTTCGCCAAACAAGACTGTGCCTCTGCCTTTTCTTTTGACATAAACGCGACCGGGTGCAGTTGGAAGGAATGTCTGTTTCCCCGGTCCCGTGAAAAATCCGCCATCGACATCGGGATCGGCTTCTATAGCCGCACGGAACTGTTCATATTCCCAAATCTTCCTGTCAATGAAGGCTTTCTTAAATGTTTCCCAATCTGTGGTCGGCGGCAGTCCAAATATATCGGAGGTCCACATTTCGGGCTGGCTTTCAAGGTCAACTAACGCCTGTCGCGCAGCCATATACCCAGAATAATCGTCATGATTTTCGATGGCAATCCCCATCTCAAAGAGCATTTGAAGCCATTCTCGCTGTGGATATTTTTCATCGACATCGGGGTCTGCGGCGATCCATGAGAACGACGATAGCAGTGCGTCAACGTTTTGCGGACCGGTGTAGGGTTCTGCGGGGTTCCCCCCCATTTTTAAGTGTCTTTGCTCTGGACGTGTGTTTCTATTCGCCTCAAGAGTAGGAAATCCGTCTTGCGGTATTTCAGGGTGTGTCTGAAAAAAATAGAGACAGACACATCCAATCCCCAAAGAAATCAGAATTGTCAAAAATATCACCTGACGTGTCATAAAAACCTCCTTCCACTGTGCAAAAGCCGGTGCTATAAAAATGAAGTATCATATCGCCCATTTTCATAGCACCGACGCGGATGTGACTAATAAAACCTCCCAGAACCGCGTCCAGAATAGCTTTGATCATCCCGGACGTGTGTAGACACAGAAAGAGACCGACCGCGTTTAAACCGGTGTTCGACGGTTCCATCGGCATGGCGGTAACCATAGACTTTCGCCCACATACTTCCGGATTCTGAGAGCGGTTCTCTGTCTTCTACAGTAATCGAAACCGATGCCCATCCACTATAAGCGTGTATGGGCGTATTTTGAAGATCGTAAACGTCGGGTACTGCCGCCGACCCGAAATTATACCAATTGTGATCGTCATCATTATCACTCAATTCCGAGTTGAGGTATAAGAATGTACCTGTGCTCACATAAACGCCAGAAATGCCATGATCGGCAAAAAAAACGAGTGTGAGAAGTGAAAGAATGATGAATGGGGTCATCATCGATTTTCGCCTTTTCATAATTTGCTCCATCATCTATAGAGATAAAGAACTGAGGACTTAGGCACCTCTCCGCCTTTCCAATTTGCCTAAGTCTTCAAGGACTCGGTTTCTTAAATCCAACCCGACGCTATGGCACCTTTTGTTGCTATCTCTGATCCCGACATTCGAGCACGCCGTTCTCGGACGGTATAACGCCTGTCTTCTCCAGAAAAATAGACGCGAACCCAAATCGGGCCCCTATCCTCTAACGATTCGTCATCAATCCAGACCGAGCAATTGCCGTACCCGACGTAGTAGCCGACGGGGGTCCTGACATTGAGTCGAACGTCATTCTTGGCAATCGCTTCAGTGTTTGTTACGCGGTGGTAGTTGTAACAGTAAACACCATCATCGTCTGCCTCGGCAATGTATAATAGGCAACCGACGATTAGGATAACAACAAAAGATGCAATCCGGGGGATGTTTTGGTGTCTCATTGTCATTCTCCTTCCTTATCTGTGAATTCTTGAAAGGATCTGTATATTCTCACATAACGAAAAACCCAACGTTATCGCCACAATGAAAAGACAGATCGCTTTTCGGTGATGCTTTTCGGTGATATGGATAATATGCGCCTCGCTGAGAAAACTTTAGTACTTTTTTTCAAACACAGTTGAACACAGGGTCAACCGGCTGGAAATAAAACAAGGGAGATTCATCAATGCGTCTTGCCACGAATGAATCTCCCTTAATGATATGCGTCTCGATGCGAAAACTTTACGCTCTTTTTATCGAGAAGAAACCAATACGGCTTCAGACGGCTCACCTCCTATTTTTGCGTGTGCTTTTTTCAGTTTTCCGAGTGCGCTTTTCAGCAACTGGCTCACCCGTCCTTCAGAGACAGACAGCCGTTTTGCGATGTCTCGACTCGAAGCGTCGTTGAAAAACTTCTCCTCGATGACACACCGTTCTTTTTCAGAAAGCCTATCGAGCATCTGCGGCAAAAAAGACCGGAGTTCTTCAACTTCGATCTTTTCACAGACGTCATCTTCAAGGCTTTTCGCGGCGCAGGCTTCCGCCGTCAACACTGCGAGCAAAGGATTTGGATGGGTATCAGGTTCTGCGGGTGGATCCGAGACATACGGCGTATACTTCAACTCTTTGCGCCGTTGGGACCAGAGCCGTCCACAGACACGCGATTTCATAAACGTTATGAAACTTGCACCGCTTTCATGCTCCGGATCGTATTTCGGTTCATCTTCAAGAATCGTGAGATAGGCGATTTGACGGAAATCATCGCGCATGCCGACCAAACGTGGATGATCACATGTGGCACACCGTGCACACTGGTTGACGGATGTTTCCGCCGAAAGCGGGTTGTTCGGTTCGATATAGAACGGACATTTTGCTGAATAATGAGGACCCCTGTCGTTGAACATAAGTGATCTCCTTTCAAGGGTAGATCGATGACAGAAACTATTTTTCAACACAAACCTAAGTAACGTTAGTACTATATACGTTTCAGAAAAAAAAGTTTAGTTTTTTTTCTCGTCGGGGTCATTGTTTGATGCAGGGGCATTTAGCTTACACATTCACTTTATAGCTGTGTATAGTCTCTTCGGTAGGAGCGAGTGTTTTTGCTTGGGTGTTTCTTCGCGCTCGCGATCTTAAAAAAAAACGTTCACATCTGTAAACGAAAACCCAAGTCAAAACCGAAAACTAAATCGTCCTGATTTTCGACTTGACAAACAACCGCAAAGCACCTACAATCGTATTAATTTCTATCCAAGCAACAGGTATATCCAAGTGAAAAACGACCCAACAGACTTCCTCCGCATCGGAGCGCAAAAAGGCTATATTGAATTCCTCAATGAACGGACAACAATTCGTTATATCGCACCCGACAAAAAATATCGATTTACCGACCCCGAAGAACAGGTCCGTGCAAGATTTTATGTCGAATTAATCGAGCATTTTCAATACTCTCAAAACCGAATAGATTTAGAGGTAACTGTCCCACGCAGGACACCTTCTGACCTCGCCGACATCGTCGTTTTCCGAGACGATGACAAGAAAGATCCTTTCATTGTGGTTGAGTGCAAAAAGGTGGAAACTTCTGAGGCAGAATTCGATCAGGCGATTGAACAGGCTTTTGGAAACTGTAACTCTTTGGGTGGACATTACACTGTTGTCGTTGCAGGAAATACGCGTAGATCCTTCGATGTCAAAAACTATAAACCGCGTGAACGGACAGAAAATATCATCGCCGATCCGCCGATAGGATACGGCAAAGTCGAAGAATGGCGATATCTAAAAGGGATTGAGCGTTCGGAACTCTCCGTTATCGAAAGGAGCGACCTCATTCGTGTCCTTGAGAAATGCCACCAAACGCTCTGGCAAGGCGGCAAATTCGCACCTACACAAGCATTTGATGAACTCGCCAAAATCCTTTTCATTAAAATCCGGGATGAAAAGAAATCACGATTAAAAGGTAAGCCTTATGATTTTCAGATTAAGACGCATGAAAACGCTGAATCTGTTGCGAAGCGGATTAACGCACTCTATCAAGACGCAAAAGCACAAGACCCAGAAGTGTTCACGGAGAATATTGAAATTGATGCAAACAGGCTGTTTTCTGTCGTCAATCATCTGCAGGGGATTAGCCTCAACCAGACCGATTTGGACGTGAAAGGCGTTGCCTTTGAACGGTTCTTAGGCAATTTTTTTAAGGGCGAAACCGGACAGTTTTTCACGCCACGCGAAGTCGTTGAGTTTATGGTTAATATGGTTACGCCGCACCATGAAGAACTCATCCTCGATCCTGCCTGCGGTTCCGGCGGTTTTCTGCTGCATGCCATGGATTACATCCGAAAACAGGCATCAGACTACTACGACAAAGAAAGTCGAGAACATTATCTTCATTGGCACGATTTCGCTGAAAAGCGACTCTTTGGCATCGAAGTCAATGACTCTATTGCCCGCGTCGCAAAGATGAATATGATTATCCATGATGACGGGCATAGCAATGTCATCAGCAATGATGCACTCGTCGGTTTTGATACGCTCCGCGACCAACACAGCAGTTTTGAAAAAGATAAATTTGATGTAATCCTTACGAACCCACCTTTCGGCGCAGACATCAAAAAGACCGAATTACCTTATCTTGAAAACTATGAACTTGGCAAAGGCAAAACTTCTCGAAAGACTGAAATTTTGTTTCTTGAACGCTGTTTCGACTTTCTCAAATGGGAGACAGGAAAACTCGCTATTATTCTACCGGATGGAATTTTGACGAATTCCTCACTGCAAGATGTCCGCGATTACATTGAACGGCATTTCAAAATCCGCGCCGTTGTCTCACTCCCACAGATCGCTTTCTCGCATTACGGTGCCGGTGTTAAAACGTCCATTCTGTTCCTCCAAAAGTTATCGAAACAGGAATATGAACGCTATCAAGCCGCTATCAATCAGATTACCAAAAAGAACGAGGCGATCTATGTCCCCCGGATTGAAGCGCTTGAAGATGAACGAAAGTCTATCGTCGCAAAAGGCTCTCCAGCACAAGTTGATTTAACAGAAACTTATAGACAGCAATTCATGACTATTTTGGACAGTATTGATGCCTTAAATCAGAAACTCGGCAAAACGCCATCAAAAACGGTTCAAAGACTCAGTGCCTTTTTCTTCCCAGAAATTGAGTCCACACTCACCACAGAATTTGAATTGTTTGACGCGAAAGCTGCCCGCGTGGAACTCAAGGCGCAGACAAACAAACTGAACGCGCTGGAGAAGGAATATAAAGCGGCATTCAAAGCAGCAGCCGATCCGGAATGGGAAAGCGAAATCAAGGCAGGATACAAGGAGCAGATTGACGTTGTAAAAGAGGAATGGGAAGATAAGAACACAGAGGACATCCGCGAGTGGGTTCGGGAAAACGCCAATCATCCGATCTTCATGGCAATTGCTGAGCGTATTGGCTACGACGCAACCGGACGAAAAGACGATGTTAACGATCTCAACACGATCTGTGAAGAATATCACAAGTTCATTGAGAACCCGGATTTTTTTCCGTAAGCCCTGATAGGGAAAATCAAATTTTCCTCACCTATCGGGGCGAAATAGTCAACAAGCGGATCGATGCCTACTATTACCAACCTAAATTCAAAATCGTTGATAAGATACTGGAAAATGCTCAATTTGATGTTGTCAATTTAGGTGACTTGATAAGTGACATCGCCAGTGGATCCACGCCAAAGGTTGATGAAGATTACTATACGGATTCGTCTGGTATTCCGTTTTTGAGAGTCCAAAATGTTACGGACGAAGGAATTGATTTGAACGATGTGAAATTTATCAAGAGAGACGTTCATAACGGCATGCTCAAGCGTTCGCAACTTAAAAAGGACGATCTGGCGTTTACAATAACCGGTAGAATCGGAAGCGTCGCTGTTGTTCCGGATAACTTTGAGGGAAATATAAATCAGCATTCAGTTCGATTCCAACTGAAAACCCAAATTGCGAACATCGCTATTAACCCGCGTTACGTGGCTATCTTTCTTAACTCGGCCCTGGGGCAATCTTTGGCACTTCGAGAGGTAACGGGTGGAACCCGTCCCGCACTCGATTATAAGGCTCTGTATTCCCTAAAGACTATCCTTCCACCTACCAGCATCCAAAACCATATTGTCAGCATTATGAGATCTGCATATGCACAGAAACAGCAAAAAAAATATGAAGCAGACACGCTTCTGGATTCAATTGATGATTATGTCCTGAGAGAATTGGGAATAGAGATGCCAGCAGTTGAGGAAAAAAAGTGCTTTGTAGTTTATGCCGGTGAAACAACTGGTCAAAGAGTTGACTCACATTTTCATCAACCTTACTTTAAGAAACTCTACAGTGCTATAAATGACTATAGTCAGATATTTTCTTTGAAAAATTTAGTGAGTGAATTAGATTACGGTATTATGCCTACACAGGATTATGCGGATTCGGAGGATGCTGGTGTTCCGATGATAAGAGTTACCAATCTTCTATCGGACGGAAATATTGATATGTCTGATGTTAAGTACATTCCATTTGATACTCCAAGATTAAATTTGAAGCGCGTCAAAACTAATGATATTCTGATGGTTCAATGTGGAAGTACTACGGGCAAAATAGCACTCGTTCCTAAGGATTTTGAAGATTACACTTTCGGATCTTTCTCCTTTGTCATAAGAGGAAAAAAAGAGATTATAAACCAATACTATCTGTTTGCCATTCTATCCAACCGTTTAATTCAGGAGCAAATTAAACATACTTGGAATGTTGTTACAGTGCGTCCAAATACCTCAAAACCCAATATTGAAAATCTTTTGATTCCGGTTCCCTTCTTTAAGATTCAAGATCAAATTGCTAATGAAGTAATGAGACGACGATCCGAAGCCGCAAAACTTAGACAAGAAGCCGATGCTATTGTGGAACAGGCGAAAGAGAGAGTTGAGCGGATTTTGTTAGCAGAGGTATAGGGCTCAATCAGGTCTGTCTGATGTGTGCAGCACGGACAGCCGGTCAAACAGTTTACCAACTCAAAGAAAGTTTACTTGAGGGTCGTGATTGAGATGGTGCAGGAGACGGACACGGTGCCGCCGTATCTGTATCTGTTAGACAATGAAATTACGATCCCGACGGGGAGTTTCAGGGAGTATCAGTTTCGGTATAAGCTTGGGAATACGGCAGCGACGGCGTTTGATTTGGTGTGGTTTGCGACGCTGTTGGATGAGAATTTGATGGTTCGGCAATTGATGGATACGGATAGGCTGCCGCGTGCAACATTCATACCGCCGATACCGAACCTCAGTGGTGCGGCGGATGTCTATCAGAACGGTGTGTTGCGGTTGTATCCTTCGGCACATGAGGCACCTTACACGTCGGCGGTGGGATCGTTGTGTATGGTGCAGGTGTTGACGGTGGAAGGTGATCCGAAATCAAACTTTGTGTGTCCAATTCAGTCTCAGTGGCATCAGCATTATCCAACGTGGGAAATCAGGTAAGGGGGCTAGTCATCTCTTATTGCTTTTCCGAGTTCTCGTACTCTATCAAGTGTGAATTTCCATAACGTTTTGGGAATTAATCTGAAAAGAACTTGCCATACACGGGGGATAGCCCAAAAGATTGCTTTTAGTATGAAATATAAAACGATGATTGAAGGGATGGCAATCATTAGGCCGGTAAGTGGATTTTCCCGATTTAACAAAGACGCGACAATGGCAAGTCCGATATAGCAGTAAAGAATCCAAAAAAGAATTTTCCGAAAAAGAGTTTTTTGACTTGTGGATAGTTTCATAGGATTGTCCTTGTTGTGGGATTTTATTTAATTTCGCAACAAGTAGATTTGGGATGCAGAAAAAAGCATTGTATATTTGCTTTTAACATAACATTCAAACCAACACATAGGTACTTCTATTTCCATACATTATTTATGCATGGATTGTTCTTACGCAGTGTATTTTTGGGTGGTATGGGATTATCAGAATCAAGAAGGACATAATCCTTTTTGTTGAACACATTTCAATATCAAACGTTTATAATGTTTCATACAATTTTTCCAAATTGTATCATCAAGCCCATCCGCTGTAAACTTTAAATCTTCTTTATGAGGATGAGGCTGAGCATGCCTATAATGTATCAACACATCCAAATCATCAATCATAGATTTTTTATCTTTGCAATTGTTCGCAATAAAATCAGGAATATAATTCTTAAAAATCTTAGCAAAACTAAGGTCCCTGTCAACTAAGCATGCAAACGAATTTACTAATTCTTGTGATTTTAAAACCATATCAGAACTACGAGAAATGTTGTTATAGTGCCAGATACTTTTTATAAATTGATCCTTATGAATGTGTTTTTCACACAACTCGTCCATTTTTTGATAGAAACGGTTTATGTCTTGTATGTCTTTATCGGACACATCAATCGGGTTAGTTCTGCCTACTGTTAGATTATTCATATTGTATTTACCTACATTAGTGTTCATGCTTAAAAAATCACAACATGTTCTTAATAGAGTGTTTTCGGGGCAAATAAACGGCCAAGTGTTTAAAACGCTTTTTTGGAAATGCACAGATAAAACATAACACAATATATCTATATAATAACCACTGTTACGACTGCAAAAAAACACATCGTCCACGTTATATACTAAATATCCTTGTTCATATACTGGCCTGTGGAATTTGTATAAATCATCATCTGACATTTTCCTGATTTTTTCTGAATATTGTTCTTCATCTATCCATTCAGGTAAATACAAATTTGTTTTATACTGGTTGCGAAACTTAATAATACTTCTGTCTATAATTAATTCGTTCCCCACAGTTCTAAACACATTGTTAGGTAAAATGTCAAACGATGTGTTAGTCGGAGATAACATAAAATTACCGAAGTCCACATCTGACGATACATTCAGCCCATCCAAAAAATTACAACGGACATACCCTAATTCGTCATCATTGACTAAATTTTGAAAAGATTTTATCGCATCATCCAAACCTATCGATATTTTCATATCAATTAAACATCTTGACAATATATCAATTGGTATATCACCGACTGGTGATATTATTTTTTCATGCCCAATCAGACATGGCAGCAGGTAATCACTCAGGAATTCTTTAATTAAATCGCAAAATCGATTAATAACATTATTACTAATCTCAAATCTGTTAATAGGCTCATGAAATCCAAATGTTTGTCCATTATGTAAAATATTCGATTTAACTACCGATTCATATTGCAGATCTTCGATTTGTGTTAATCCATACCCATTCATAAAATTATATTTTGGATGCAAATCTGATATTTGAATTTTATCTAAATGGTTTTTAATTTCTTGTATCGTCATAATTTGTTAATATCGTTCCTTTATATATTATGTTAGGTGCGGTTGTGTGTGATGCACAAAACGTGTGATGCACAAAACGAAGGACTGAAGTGCCACCGTTTTTTTAGAAACCCTCGACGAGTTTATCAAAGGTCGGCAAGTTAAACGTGACGGAACGCTCCGAGGTATTGTAGAGGTAGAAACATGATTCACGATGATAAAGAACTCAAAACAAGTCAACAACGCATAGCGTACTTCCAAGATCTGCTCTTGCAATTGCGGGTTAAAGCGACCCCTGAAGAATTTTCTCTTGTTTCGAGTGGGTATCGGGCAGAGATAGAGAAAATGCAAGCGGAAGTCCTTGAATACCTAACCCGACACGCCTGTGAACCTATAGAGACGAAAGAGATTCTATAGTCATTCTATTGACAGCATAGGACTGCCTGTCATTTCTTACTTGTCAAAACGGGTTGCATGTAGGTTTTCAAGGCATCCGAGCGTTTGAGCCACTTCTGGAGATGGTCGGCGTATTTCTCTGGTTCCGTTTTCGCCAACGATTGGAAGACGGTCGGAAAAACACTCCCTATCTATTATTGTGGGCTCGGTTCTATTACCCATCCGTTTTTAGTAGCAAGTTTGGCTAATGCGATTCGTAGCAATTTAAATGCATTCTTCTGCTTACTGTTTGATCCCCAAAATTCGGGTTTTACAATAATCTTTGCATGGGCAGGATTTTCATACGTGGGATCAGGAATGACATCTACGGCGTGATCATCAACATCTCCATTGCCAATTCTTGTTTTTACGGTTCCTATTGCGCGAACCTCGCCAGCTCTAATACTAACAATTCCATCCGTTTCACTTTTTTGAGACAAAGCAGGATTATAGTCTATTAACTTCGCTCTATCTACGGACGGTTGCTTATATCTATCTTGGAAGGCTGCAGGCTCAATTATGAGTTTTCCTTTCTGAATGGAATATTCTTTATCTTCCAATTTGCCTCGGACACTTCGATAGAGTTCCTCATCATCTTGTACATGCTCACTGTGATTCATCAATTAACCATTCCCAAAGCGTTAGATAATTGTCAGGTTTTAGAAAATTCACATCCATTTCTGTATCAATATTCGTTCCCCAAACTTTGAAGAATTCTGCCTCATGTTCTCCGATTTGAAGATGTAATTGCCGCTCACCCTCATACCATGCTACGGTTACATCACCATCTTCATCACTGGAGATAGATGGCGTGTCGCACCGATGTCCGACGGAAATGATAGAATCTAACAAGGCATTCATAATCACCTTCGCGTGCGCTAGGGTTAAATCAGTCGGTTTTGGTGAGCCATGTCCATCCCAGTTATCTTTTCGTTGTGCTAAGATGTCAAATTGATCTGATATTTCACGCTTTTGTTTCCAGATTTGGTCCTTCCGAAGTTGGGTAAAGTCCGTTATTGCAGTTCCGGTTTTTGTGTGGGGGAGAACTACATCCACATCCGGTAGCGGAGTTATGGAAGAATCAAACAAACCTGACGCGCGGACATCTTTCTTAATCTGTGCAGTCTCGCTAACAGGTTGAGATGATTGAGGTTTCCAAAAGTGAACACTGGTATCTGCATGACTTGGGTTCTCTATTTGTCTCTGGAAACCTGGCCAATAGTTAGTTCCGGTTTCTCGATCTGAGAGAACTATATCTACATCCGATAGCGGAGTTATGGAAGTACAAAGCAAATATGACCCAGGAATATCTTCCGTAATCTCCTCTGTTCCACCAATAGATTGAGGTAATTTGGTTTCCTGAAAGATAACACTGGCATCTACATGACTTGAGTTCTCTATTTGTCTCTGGAAACCTGGCCAATAGTAATTTACGGGAAATTCTGTTTTCCGTGTTGTTGGATCAATGAAATGAGGCAATGGCGATGATCCAAAAAGAGTATTGATTCCTTTATGACCCAGATTTTCCCATAGCTTCTCGTAGAGCCTCGGTAATGCTCCACTCGAAAAAGTTCCGCTCAAGTTTCTTGAAAATATCGCACTTTGTGAATATCTCATCTATTACTCCCACATTGCGGTCATAAAAACAATCTATCTCAATTATATACGATTTCTCATCAGTGACTTGCCTCTGTCCAAACTCCCCAGATACCTGAGATAAAGTATGAGCGACATGCGCCTTTATTTCATTGTCATCGAATTGAGATACTGTTTGCAAACTCAAAACGTCATCTGCCCTGGGGGTCCCTAATACCGGAAAAATATGCTCAGGGATAAAAGACTCAACATTCATTTTTTCTAGGTGTGGTAGAAAGACTCTATTTGCCATGTTTCGGGACAGGAAATCAATACGCGTAAAGTAGGGAGGTTTATAGATTTCATAGAATATTCGCAAAACCTTTTCTAATTTCTCTTTAAAGTCGCTATAATTTCTGTAATTTCGGTGACAATTCAACGCAATAGAATCTTGGCTTAAAACAACCTCCCAGTCTCTTTGTTCAGGTAAGAAATGGAATATCTTACCTATGTCATTGGACGCTTGATTAGATATTATACCAGGTGGAACAGCTGGAAAACCGCGGGTGATTTCTGTGTACCCTTCTTTTCTTAGAGCATCCTGAAAAGCGATAGGAGGCTCGTGCTGGATCCTCATAATTTCCGGAAAGCGAGCCTGAAAAACGACCTGAAACAGGATATTGTGTTTATATTCAACAAGTTCATAATTCTCAAAGTACATATTGCATCCAAGCTTCTTGTAGATTTAGAAAATATTTTAATACATTCTTTTTTTTTTTTCAAGACAAAATCAAGAAATTCCTATAAGTGTTTCAGAGGAAGCATCGTGATTGAGAAGTCGCTCCTACAACCAGTGAAGATCCTTTCATCTGACCTGAATACTATTGATGAAACCGGCATCCTAATTCATCGCGCCCAATCTCAACTTTCTGTTTCTCTGCAATTCGCTTGTTAGCTGCAATTGCCCAACACAATGCCTCATTGTATTGCCCCCTGAATTGCGCCTTACCCATTGGGTAGACATCCCCCTCTGCAAACATGAGCTGCAAGGAAAATATATCTTTGCTTTTATCTTTTAGAACAAAAAATTTGGATAAACCTTCCAGACGACAGAAGGCTCCTGTGAAGGGGCCGTCATCAAAGGCGACACCTTTTTCACCAACTTCCAGAAACGGCAGTCCATCTGCCTCGGAAATCAACAAAAGCCTATCATTATCTATCTTAAACTCGCTGATTTTAGTCAGGTTCACTTGGCTCACGTGTGTCTCCCATTCTACGCAATTCATTTCAAATTTGCGCAGATTGTATACTATTTCTGCAAAATTGTCAAATATTTTCCGCGCATGTCTGTTGGTTTATGGTAGAACTCGTAATCGGTCATTTTTTACCCATCAAAACGGGTTGCATATAGGTTTTCAAGTCGTCTGAGCGTTTAAGCCACTTCTGGAGATGGTCGGCGTATTTCTCTGGGTTCTCTTTTGCCAGTGCTTGGAAAACGGCGCGTTTCTGAGTGTCGAATTGGAGGAATACCTTCCACGCGTAGTCCGGATTCTGAGAACGTTTCGCTTCAAAGTCGGTATTGAACGCTCTAACGGCATCCGCTGTGCCCATCCCCCATTGACCGTCCGCTTCGACACCGACGAGTTTCTGCACCTCTTTTACCGCTTCGCGCCCGACCAGTGTAGCGAAATCAGCATAAATCAGTTGGAGCGCGGGGTGGATGTCCCAGGCGTACCACTTTCTTTGGAGTGTGTCATAGTAGTAGCGTTTGATGATGGTAATATCGACTTTTGGGTCCTTTAGCGGATTGAGTTTCGGATCGCCAGCCAGCTCTCGGACATACCTGGGTAGGTGTCGGATATCTCCCTGTTTGCTGCGCCATATCTCCCATTTTTTCTGCGTGATACCGGCATAATTGTTGGCATCGTTGACACTCTCATCGTGTGCGATGATGAACACGAGGGCGTGATCGTGGTCAATCGGTACGCCGTTGTAACTGGTCAATATGGCGTAAACCGCAAAAACGGAGCAGACAGCGACAATGGATTTAGTCATCTTTTCTCCTTACCGATGGAAGCGGCGTTCTAATTCATCGCGCCCCATCTCGACGATGATCGGACGGGAATGTGGACAATTGAACGGGAGTTTCGCCTGAGATAACTCCTTGATGAGGTTCACCATCTCCTTCATATCCAATGTATCACCTGCTTTGACAGCCGATTTACACGCGACTGTGATTAAAGCGTCGTCAATCGCTTCTGGGAGTTGTACGTCAGTATACGGTTCCTCAGGGAGTTTATCGAGTAAGTCCGTGACGGTCTGCGCGGCGACGCGAGTGGGGAGCGGCGACGGAATCGCACGAATCAGGATCGTGTTCCCACCGAACTCCTCCAGATCAAAACCGAGTTTATTGAAGATGTCGCCGTGAATTTTTAAGGCACTGAGCTGCTGCGAGGTGGCTTCCAAAGTGACAGGTAGCAGCAACCCCTGCACAGGGATCCCTTCGGCTTGCATCTGGTTGACGAAACGTTCATAAAGCACGCGCTCGGCAGCGACGTGCTGATCGATGAAGAAGATTTTATCTCCCGCCTCAGCGACGATATAGGTTTTGAAGAGGTTCGCCTTGAGCTGGACGTTCTCAAAGTCGAGTAGACTCAGGTTTACGCCTTCTGGAATCTCTTGTTGCGGTGGTTGGACGACAATTTCAGTCGGCGTGGAGGGGACTTGCGCTTCCGAAGTGTCCGTAACTTCTTCGGGTTCTTGTCCGATGTCTTCCTCTGGTCTCTGTGTTGGGGGCGGCTGCGCGTCTGTCCGTCGTGTATGGGTGGGTTGTCCGGTACCTGTACCCACGGGTGCGGAACTCGGTGTCGGGAGCCGTTGCGGTGTATGCGTTGCACGATTTTCGGTGTCCGCCTCAGTCTGTGTCGGTTCGACGGGGGTCTCAATTTTCGGGATATACTTCGCTTTATGGAGTGCGTTGCGGAGCATGCGGACGATGCCGCTATAGATTGTCCGTTCGTTCCGAAACCGCACTTCAATCTTAGCCGGATGGACATTGACATCGACCGTCTCCGGGTCCAAGGTCAGGAAAAGCAGTGCCACAGGTTGCCGGTCTTTGGTAACCATCGCGTCGAATCCCTCTTTCAATGCTGCGCCGATGATCCGGCTACGGATGGGTCGTTGATTCATAAAAAAGAGTTGATACTCGCGATTCGTCTTTGTGAATTCCGGTTTTCCGAGTAAGCCGTATATTTTCAGTTCAGGGAGTTCCTCCGTAAACTCAATGAGGTTTTCAGCGAACTCTTTGCCGTAGAGCAGACGGATGCGTTCGAGATGCGAATCGCAGGCACGGACATCGAGGATAGTCCTGCCGTTGTGCGTCAGCGAAAAATGGAGGTTCGGATGCGCGAGTGCAGCCCATGTTACCTGATTCGTGACATGGTTCATCTCGGTGGTATCGGTTTTGAGGAATTTCAGGCGTGCGGGGACATTGTAAAAAAGGTTGTTGATTGACATGTGGGTGCCGGGAGAGCAGCCGCTCTCTTGTACGGAACGGAAGACACCCCCATCAACGTTAACCTTCGTCCCTTCAAGTGCTTCGGCAGTGCGTGTGAGGAGTTCAAATTGTGAGACGGAGGCGATACTCGCCAACGCTTCACCGCGGAACCCAAACGTCTGAATAGATTCAAGGTCTTCAATACGACTCACTTTGCTTGTGGCGTGGCGTTCCAAGGCGAGCAGTGCGTCCTCACGTTCCATACCGACACCGTTATCGGAGACATGGATGAGCCGTTTACCACCAGCACGGATTTCGATGCGGATAGAGGTGCTTTCAGCGTCTACGGCGTTTTCGATCAGTTCTTTAACGACGGAAGCGGGACGCTCGACGACTTCGCCAGCGGCGATTTTATTCGCAACATCTGCGGAGAGTATCCTAATTTTCGCCATAATTTTAATTTACCTTGCGGTTCGTTGAAGTGGGACTGGGGTTTCATTATAATTTGCTATGCGTCTTGGTACAAATAACAGTGGCATGAGTGCGTTTGTGTGAAACGTGTTTCGTCTGGGTACTCGTCCTTGCACACCGTCATGACCTCTGGACAACGTGGATGGAAGTGGCAACCGGACGGACGATTGATGGGTGAAGGCACGTCACCCTCTAATCGAATTTTTTCAACGCCGGTCTGCGGGTCCATCTTCGGCACGGCGGAGAGGAGTGCCCGCGTGTAAGGGTGCTTCGGCGCATCGAAAATCTCCTCTGTCGCTCCGCGCTCGACGATTCTACCGAGATACATCACCGCTACCTCATCGGCGAAGTACTCGACGACAGAGAGATTGTGCGTGATGAACAGGTAGGTAAGATTAAAATCGTTCTGTAGCGATTTTAGCAGGTTCAGTATCTGCGCTTGGACGGAGACATCTAACGCACTCGTCGCTTCATCACAGACGATGAACTCCGGATCGACCGCGAGACAGCGTGCGATACCGATGCGTTGCCGCTGACCACCGGAGAATTCATGCGGGTAGCGTGTTACCATATCCGGCGATAAACCGACACGCTGCATCAGTTCTGCGACCCGGATTTCGCGTTCCTCAGTGGATTCACCGATACCGTGTGCCTGCATCCCTTCTTGGATAATAGCACCGACGGTCATCCGCGGGTTCAACGATGCATACGGATCCTGAAAGATAATCTGCATCCGTTTCCGATAGGGGTGCATCTCGTGACGCGTAGCCGTTGCAATGTTCGCACCCTCATAGACGAGGTCACCCGCAACAGGCACGCCTAATCGAAGGATGGCTTTGCCGAAGGAGGTCTTGCCGGAGCCAGATTCACCGACGAGGGCAAGTGTTTTACCGTGTGGAATATCAAGCGTGACATCATCGACCGCATAGACATAACCGACCGTCCGTTTAAAAACTCCCTTCTGGATAGGATAATGAACACAGAAGTTTTTTACCTGAAGGAGGAGATTGGAAGGTTGGAAGGTTGGAAGGTTGGCAGAGGAATCCTCGTCTGTTACTACGGAAAGATGGGAAGTAGATTGCCCTCCATTCTTCCATTCTTCCATTCTTCCATCCTTTTCACCTGTTTCGAGTTCCAGTTTTGCAGCACCGGCTGTTTTACCATTGAACGGCGGTTCGGGGTTATAAAGATGGCAAGCGACGTTATGTTCGCTCCCGTTAGCCGTGTGCAGTATGGGTGGAATCGTTTCGCAGCCGTCCATGACTTTCGGACAACGCTCGGCGAATCGGCAGCCGTCGTTATAGTCGGTGGCTTTCGGGACTCTACCGGTAATCGTGTGTAACTGTGTCCCGCGTTTATCGCGAGCCGGTGTCGATTCCAAGAGTTTGACTGTGTAGGGGTGCTGCGGGGTCTTGTAAAGCTGCTCCCATGTCCCCATCTCCGCAATCTTTCCGGCGTACATCACAGCGACACGGTCGGCGATGTTGGCAACAACTCCCAAGTCGTGTGTAATCAGCAACACCGCCATCTGCAATTCTTGCTGGAGGCGTTGGATGAGTTCAAGTATCTGTGCCTGTATCGTAACGTCCAGTGCGGTTGTCGGTTCATCGGCGATGAGGAGTCCCGGACGGCAGGAGAGAGCCATCGCAATCATGACGCGCTGTTTCATACCGCCGGACATCTGGTGCGGGTATTCATCGTAACGCGCCGCGGGTTCCGGGATCCCGACAAGGTCGAGCATCTCGATCGCAGCGTTCCGTGCAGCGGTGCCGCGGAGGTTCTGATGTTGTCGGATCGCCTCCGAAATCTGGCTACCGACGGTGAAAACGGGATTGAGGCTGGTCATCGGCTCTTGGAACACCATAGCGATGTCGTTGCCTTGAATCTTCCGTTTCTCGACCTCCGGCAGACGTGTGATGTCTTGTCCGTTGTAGTAGATGGCACCCCCTGCAATGAACCCTGCGGGTTGCGCGACGAGTTGGATCACGGAGAGCGCGGTGACGCTTTTACCGCACCCCGATTCACCGACGAGCGCGAAAATCTCGTTCGGCGCAATCTCGAAAGAGATGCCGTCAACGGCGCGGGCAAGTCCGTCTGGAGTCCGAAAATAGGTTTTGAGGTTTTGTACGCTGAGCAACGCTTCTTGCATGAGATTACTATAGCAGAGAATTTTGTGGAAGTCAAGCGCAATTTCTGACATCTGACAAAAACTTCTTGAATCATTCACTCGGCAGTGTCAGATGAAGAATTCGCTTCGGTATCTTCCTGGGGTGGTGCACTTTTTGCGCAACGGAATCCGAGCCAACTGTTCGTATTTGTCGGTTTATCGTTTCCACGACTCGCTGCTTGCGCGGGAGAATTGCGCGTGTTCCATGAACCGCCGCGCGATACGCGTATCGTCTGGACACTTATGAAATCTGCCATCAACGCCTCAATATCGGGGACGCCAGCAACCGGATTCTCTTTCGGAGAATTCCTATAAAAATTCCTGTCATACTGATCCAAACACAGTTCCCATACATTCCCACCCATGTCGTGCAGGCCGTATCCGTTGGGTAGATAGCTCCCGACGGGACGCGTATGTTTTCCGTAATATCCGTAGTTCGCTTTACCCGGATGACGGGAATTCCCCCAGACATAGCGTCTACCTGTCATGCCGCCGCGCGCTGCTTTCTCCCATTCTGCTTCCGTCGGCAACCGTTTGCCTTTCCATTTCGCGTAAGCCATTGCTGCGTACCAACTCACGTAGACAACCGGATGGTTGGCTTTCCCTCTCGGATAGTCGTTTCCTGCCCAGAGTCTGAGGTAGTTACCGTTATGGTATTCACTCGGAATATTGTCTTTGCGCCACTCAGGGTTCGCATCGGTGAACGCCTTGAATTGTGCGTTCGTCACCTCATAAGCGTCAATATAGAACGCGTCGAGATGGACGGTGTGTCTGGGACTCGCTTCCATGATTTCATTGCTCCCCATCTGGAACTCACCTGCGGGGATGCGTACCATTTCGGCTGCGGCTCTCTCCAATTCCGCTGCTGGCACGACTCCTTTACCTCTGGATTGCCCTGTCTTTCTGAAATCTATGATTGCTGCTGCGTGTTGATCCAGTGCCTGCTTTGCGCTTCCACGGCTGTGATAGGCTTCGGTATAATCGGTGTCACGCGCGATAGCGGTATCAAAGTCTTTTATTGCGTCGTCGTATTCACCGAGGGCAGCTTTCGCAACACCACGGGTATGATAGGTAGTGGCTCTGTCGGCGTTGCGTTGAACGGCTTTTTCGGTATCAGCGATCGCCGCTTGATAGTACTTCTGTGCGTCGGTGGTCTTCCCTTGTTTGGTTCGCAATTCTCCGATGAGGTATTTCACCCATCCACGGTCCTTGTAGTTTACATCATCTTCGGGGTCTAACTTGATGGCTCTGGTATAATCCTTTATCGCTGCGAGATACTGTTTTCGGGCTTTGCCGAGTTCTTCTTGTTTAACGTTCAATTCCCCGAAGAGCGACTTTGCCCAGGCGCGGCCGCTGTAATTTCTGCTGTCATCCGAATCCAATTTGATGGCTTTCGTATAGTCTTCAATTGCCGCGAGATAGTGTTTCTCGGCTTCCGTTGTATTCCCCTGTTTGGCTTCGTATTCACCGTAGTGGGAGCGTGTATGCGCGCGACCGTTATAGTTCCCATCGCCGTCTGCATCCAATGTGATAGCCTCAGTATAGTCTTTTATTGCTGCGACGTAGTGTTGCTGTGCGTGCGCGATGGCTCCATACTTGGCGATAGCCTCCCCGTAGTGCGACGACATGTATCCACGAGCGGCGTAAGCCTGTGTGTATTCGGCATCCAGTTCAATAGATTTATTGAGGTCCTCTATCGCGGCTCTATACTGCTTATCGCTGTATCTATCCTCGCCGCGCTTGTGGTAACTATACGCACGGATACGGTTCTGTTTATACCACGCCGCCAGAGGTTCGACCGCCGTGGACGCAGAAAGTAAAGTTTTGAGCGTATCGGAAGGGACAGCATAACTATAGGCATCGTCTACGGCGGTACTGATACCGATAACGTCGCCGCTGCCGTTTAGCATCGGACCGCCACTGTTCCCATGAGAAATATCGGCTGTCGTCTGCAGCCATTTATTTTGATAGTGGCTGTTTTGGACGGTTCCCTCCGTGAGTTTGTATGCTCCACCACCCGGGTAGCCTATGGCGTAAACGGTCTCACCTTTTTTAATAGTATCACTGCTGCCGAGGGAGAGCGGGATGCCTTCCCCCATAACCTTCAAAACGACGAGATCGTTTTCTATATCGTATGCTGTGACACCTTCAACCATCCAAATCGCTTCCTCACCGCCGAGTTTCGCGAAGATAGGTCCCGGACGTGCGATGACATGAAGGTTCGTTACAATCTTATCGGGTTGTACGAAGAACCCGCTGCCTGCACCTATCCTCATCAGGTTCCCGCCTGTAATGCGGACGACTGAGGTTCTGCCTTTTTCGGTTGCCAGCTCTGCTGTGAGTGTTGGGCGTTTATCAGAGAGGTTCTGCACCCGCGCACACGAGAGGACGAACACAAAAGTTAAAGTGAAGAGACTCAATAGAAAAGTGAAGAGACTCAATAGACATTTTTTGCTATGTTTCATGCGTGGTATTCCTTTTTTGCATGCCATAAACAGACAATTATGTTGGAGCGAAAAAGTAGATACGGTTTATTTTTTGATAGCTGGGTCCAATTCCTTTGCCTTCTGGAAATCTATTATGGCTTCTTCGTGCTGATTGCGTGCCTCTTTTGCCTTTCCGCGATCGTGATAATAGAGTGCCTTCTTTGGATTGCGTCGGATGCATTCACTGAAATCTTCAATTGCACCGTTGTAATCACCGAGACCGGCTTTCGCAGCACCGCGCGTGTGAAGGCACGCTGACTGATATCTCTTACCTTTTGGTTTTAGTCGGAGTGCCTCATTAGCGTCAGATATCGCTTCTTGATATAATTTTTGTGCTTCGGCAGCATTTCCTTGTTCAGTTTCAAATTGTCCAAACAGGTACTTCGTCCATCCACGGCTATTATACGTATTCGCTTTCTGAGGTTTTAGATGAATGGCATCGGTATAGTCATTAATTGCTTCTTGATATAGTTCTTTAGCGCGCGCCTTATCGTCGTTATCCGCTGCAGATTTAGCGTCGCGTGCCTTCCCGAACCCCTGCAGCACCAACCACCCTCTTCTGCCGAAAACGGTCTTAAGGAACTGAAGCAACGCCACAAAGAGAAAAATATAAAAAAATACGGACAGCCGCGAAAAAAACAATCGGAGATTTGAAATACTCAATTTTAAGGGCTGGCGTCGGAAGGCGGTGCGAAAATCGTCAAATACCTCTATACAGTTCCCAAAATCATTACTGAGTTCCATCCTCGATTTTGCACGGTGCGCGTAGACATCAGCCATATCAGGGTCAAGTTTCAGGGCAGCATCGTAGTAAGCGATTGCTGCTTTATGTTCGCCCTGTTTCCGCTTCTCATCGCCTGTCTTGGCATGGACATAAGCACATACAAATGGACGCTCTTGCAATGCCTCGAACGTTTCTGGTTCTCCCGTCTCTTTAATCAGGTCTTTCAACGTGTTGACAGGGATAGCATAACTGTGAGAATTGTCGGAGGAGGTATGGATGCCTATGACTTGTCCACGCTTGTTCAGGATCGGACAACCGCTGCTCCCAGTGGAGGTGCCAATTTTCATCTGTATCCGATTATCACTTCGCTTGATACACTGAATAGTACCGTCGGCGATTTTACCTACGCCTTTCGGGTAACCGATAGCACAAACAAAATTCCCTTTTCGGACGCTGGCACTATCCGCAAATGTAAGTGGACTGCCTTGATAAGAAACCTTTAAAAGAGCCAAATCGTTTTCAATATCAAATGCTGTAACACCTTCTATCTGGAACGCGTCTTCCGTCCGTGAGAGTTCAGCGGTTACAAATGCTGCGCCTGCGATGACGTGAAAGTTTGTTACAATCAATTGCTGCCCAACGAAAAATCCACTCCCTGTACTCCTCTTAATTTCAGATATATTAAACTGAGGACGTAACTCGACAAGAGATGTCTCCCTTTCTACATTCAAACGGACAACAGAATTGGTTAACGCTTTTTCAGCAATCTGTTGTAGTGTTGCATTTCTATTTTGTTCCATAACCCCTTCCATTCTATTGCCAGCAGTTACCGGTTGCTACGGCTTATTTTCGATATCTGGGTCTAATTCCTTCGCTTTTAAAAAGTCTGCTTTCGCCGCTTCGTGCTGATTGAGTGCTTCTTTTGCCTTTCCGCGGTCGTGATAATAGAGTGCCTTCTTTGGATTGCGTCGGATACATTCACTGAAATCTTCAATTGCACCGTTGTAATCACCGAGACCAGCTTTCGCAACACCGCGCGTGTGATAGGTAGCAGCCCGAAGTATGGCACGCTTCGGTTTTAACCGCAGCACCTCATTACTATCAGACACTGCTTCTTGGTATAGATTTTGCGCCGCTGTCGTGTTTCCTTGTTCAGTTTCAAGTTGTCCCAACAGGCACTTCGTCCACCCGCGATTATTGTAGGCTACACTGCACATTGAATCCCGATTAATAGCTTCGGTGTAGTCGTCTATCGCCATTTGATAGTGATACCGCGCTTCCACCAGAACGCCTTGATCCGCTTTGGATTCACCAATACGACCTTTCGCTAGCCCACGGTTGTAGTAGGTTTTAGGATTGGATGGACTGAGTTGGAGGGTTTTATCGTAATCTTCAATTGCTCCCACATGGTCACCAAGCGCGGATTTCGCAGTTCCTCGGTTATGGTAAACTACCCCTAAATCGGGGTTGAGATTAAGCACAAGGTTATATTTCGCTATCGCTGCTTTATGCTTCCTCTGCATTTGCTTCCTATCCGCTTGTACCCGAACAGCATGGGCACGTATGTGTGGAATCTTTTGCCATCTGGTAAAAGCCTCTATTTCCTCCGTTTCCTTAAAGAGCGCATTAAGTACATTAGAAGGCACAGCTCCCCCAAATCCAAAAGCATCTGAGATACCATCATTCATTATCTGGTCCATGGAACATGCAATACCAATAATTTCACCATTACGATTCAGCACAGGGCTCCCACTATATCCCGGAAAAAACTGCGTTGTTATCTCAAACCATCTTCTGTTATCCTTACCAGATATCGTACCCGCCACGCACTTATACTCGGCGTTAGCATACGCAAGCGTGTAAACTCGGTCACCCATCTTGACATTCTCACTGTTGCCGAGACAGAGCGGGGCATCACATTTTTCAGCAACCTTTAAGAGCACCAAGTCATTCTTGGCATCAAAGGCGATAACACCTGTGATGGTGTATAAAACGGGATCCTTGCCAACTGATATTTTATAGCCATACGGAATATCCTTATGATCTGGAAGGTAAAGCGGAGTTCTTGTCACTTTAATCTGCTTTGCCGCAACAGTTTTTGCCGAGGCAACGACATGAATATTAGTTACAAGTGTGTCATTCGCTATGAAAAATCCAGTTCCTGCTGCACCAATTTTCTTAGCATCTTTAGAAACATCGTTATTAATGCGCGAAAAGAATTTGTGCAAATTCGTATACGTAGCACTCCGACTTCTCTTAAAAAACTTATAAATGCGCCAGTGCAAGGTCAATATAGTATCAGGGATCACTTCTATGTAGACCAAAGCGTTTCTACTCGCTTCTTCAAGCTCCCGTAGTGTTTTATCTCTATCCTGTTCCATTACGGTATTCCTGCCCCCCGTGTTTAGTATCAAGGGTGTTTTCAAAATCTGGGTCTAATTCCGTTGCTTTCGCAAAGTCTGTTTTCGCCTCTTCGTGCTGATTGCGTGCCTCTTTTGCCTTTCCGCGGTCGTGATAGTATAGTGCTTTACTCGGGTTGAGTTGGATAGCTTCATTGAAATCGTTAATTGCGTCGGTATGTTCGCCAAGGGCAACTTTTGCGATGCCGCGCGTATGGTAAGTCGCTGCTCTCCGAAGTTTGGTTCCTTTCGGATTTGACTGGAGTGCCTTGTCACACTCGGATACTGCTTCTTGGTAGAGGGTTTGTGCTGCTGCGGTGTTGCCTTGCTCGATTTCCAATTTTCCCATTAAGCACTTCGTCCACCCTAACTCGTTATAAACATTAGCCAAGATTAGGGTTCCCTTTGAATCTAATTGGATTGATTCCGTGTAATCGTTTATCGCATTTTGATAGAGGGTTCGAGATTTTGCATGATTTCCGTTTTCTGCTTTAACTTCTGCCCAACGTATTCTTGTATAACCGCGACTGTAGTATCCGGTGCTAGTAGTTGGAGCGACGACGATAGCTTGGTTAGCATCTGCTATCGCTTTTTGATAATTCCCTAATTTACCGTTGGCAATACCCCGAGCGGCGTATGCTTCCACTTTTAACCTGGCAACGAACCTGTCGTCCTCAATAATTTTGTCATAAATTGTGATTGCTCCTTCATAGTCCCCCGACATCTGCCTTAGATATACGCGTATAATGTAGGCGGTACCTTTAATCTGCCCTCGCCAGATACGCCGAAATATGCCAACTTCGCTGTTAAGCTTCTTACTCATATTGTACGCAGCATAGGCAAGAACCTCCGGTCGCTTTTGCCACGTTGACCAAGATTCAATTTCTGCCGATGCCGCGCTCGCAAGTAATGTTTTCAATGTATTTGAAGGAATAGCATATCCAATATTTTCGGATTCAACACCGGCTGAACAGATTCCTATGGCTTCACCGCTGCTGTTCAGGAGCGGGCAGCCGCTCCACCCTGGGGCGACCAATAGATTTAACCTGAGTCGTTTACCGGGGGACTGGGGTCCCCGGACAGTGCCTTCTATCTTATTTTTTTTGTCGCCACTGAAGCCTATCGCGCAAACTTGAGCGTCTTTCTCAACAGTCTCATTGTTGCCAAGTCGGAAAGGTGTCCCTTCCTCAACGGTTTTCAAGACAACGAGATCATTCTCGTAATCAGATGCGATGATACCTTCAATCGTATAAACGGTTCCTGTGTCAACGTGTGTCACGGTCACCTTTGTAGCATCTGCAAGGCCATGGAAGCACGTCACGATTTTATCACGTTCCACAAAGAAACCGCTCCCTCCGCCTCTGCCAATCCAGCCTGGAATTTCGACTTCGGTCTCAATATAAACCACTGTGCCGACGATTTCTTCGGTAGGTTGTTGACTCTTGTCATTTTTCGTATCTATCACTATACAAATCTCCATGTATACCGTACAAAAGATGCCACAGGCTAACAGCCTATGCTACAAAAGAGCAGCATACGTAAGTCCTATCTATTATACACCAAATCCGAATATCCGTGCCAAAAAAGATTTGACACCGGACTGTAGTATGTGGTATCATACAATTAACAGATACACATTTTTGAGATTACACCGAGCGAGATTATCGGATGTTTTACGCATTGCTCACCACACTGACATCGCAATATAGGAAGTCTGTGCGCTACAATACCCTGTCCCAAGGTAGCATTTCTGCTGTCACGGGTTTGCGCGCCATATTCATTATTATTGCTATTCGTCACGCTGTGGTGGGTTAATTACGAGCAGATAAGAATTTTCTATTACAACGCCCATCACTGAAACAGACCATTTCGGTGGGGCGTTTTGTTTTTTAAGACACAAAGAGAGATGGAAGAAAAGAGGGAAGGATGGAAAGGTGGAAGCAACATGCTTCCAATCTTCCAGCCTTCCAATCTTCCACCCGTCAACCATACAAGAAGAGTGGGAGGAATTTCTTCATGTTTGAAGAGGTATCACCGCAATTTACGTTCGCAGAGAAAGAGAGACAGACCTTGGAATTCTGGCGTGAAAACGACATCTTCGAGAAGAGTATGGAGATGTACAAAGACGCGCCATCCTTCGTTTTCTTAGAAGGACCCCCGTTCGCGAATGCGCCGCCCGGTGTCCATCACGTCCTTGCACGGATCATGAAAGATGCCGTCTGCCGCTATAAAACGATGACGGGGCATTACGTCCATCGTAAAGCCGGTTGGGACACGCACGGACTTCCTGTCGAATACCAAGTCGAAAAACAACTCAATATCACAAATAAGGCAGAACTTGAGGCTTACGGCGTTCAGAATTTTATCGAAAAGTGTAAAGAGAATGTATTCCAATACGAACAGGACTGGCGTGAGATGACGGAGCGCATCGGGTTCTGGGTGAACCTTGACGATGCCTATATCACATTGTCAAACGATTACATTGAGAGTATCTGGTGGGTGCTCCGACAAGCGTGGGATAAGGGACTGTTATATCAGGGGCACAAAGTACAACCGTATTGCTATCGGTGCGGCACGACCTTGGCAAGCCACGAAGTCGCACTCGGTTACCAAGAGGTCTCCGATCCGTCAATTTTTGTGCGGTTCCGACTGAAAAATAGAGAGAATACCTATCTGCTGGTTTGGACGACGACACCGTGGACGTTACCGTCTAACGTCGCCGTCGCCGTCGGCGAAGATTACGATTACGTCGCTGTTGAAGAACCCAACGGTCAGCACCTCATCCTCGCCAAGGAATGCGTCTCCAGTTTATTCGGAGATGAACCGCCGCGGATCGTCGAAAACTATAAAGGGACTGACCTCCAAGATTGGGAATACGAACCGCTTTTTGACAGCGGCGAACACCCCGAAAAATCGCACTATGTTGTCCCTGGCGATTTCGTAACGACGACAGAGGGGAGCGGTTTGGTCCATATCGCACCGGCTTTCGGACAAGATGATTACGACATCGGACAAAAATATAACCTACCCTTGGTACAATTAGTAGGTGCAGATGGCAGATTTGTTGCAGCGGTCAAAGAGCCGTGGGCAGGCGAATACGTTAAAGACGCGGATCCGCAGATTATCGAAAACTTGGACGGACGCGGACTGCTGTTCAAAGCTGCCGAATATACGCACCAATATCCGTTCTGCTGGCGATGCGATAACCCGCTCCTCTATTACGCGCGCGAATCGTGGTTCATCCGGACGACCGCCATCCGTGAACAGATGCTCCAGCACAATCAGGAAATCAACTGGTACCCGGAACACATCAAAGATGGGCGGTTCGGGAACTGGCTGGAAAACAACATCGACTGGGGGTTGAGCCGCGAACGGTACTGGGGTACGCCGTTGCCGGTCTGGATCTGTGACGACTGCGGACACCAACACTGCGTCGGCAGTATCGCTGAACTGAGGGACCTCGGTATAGACGTACCCGAGGCTATTGAACTCCACCGTCCGTACGTAGATGATCTGGCACTCACCTGTGAGAAATGCGATGGCACGATGCACCGTGTCCAAGATGTAATTGACTGCTGGTTCGACTCCGGTTGCGCCCACACGGCACAATGGCACTACCCGTTTGAAAACAAAGAACTGTTTGAACAGGCGTATCCGGCGGACTTCATTTCCGAAGCCATTGACCAGACGCGCGGGTGGTTCTATAGCCTTTTAGCAACCGGCACCCTCCTCTACGACAAACCCGCCTACAAAAACTGTCTCTGTCTCGAGCTCGTCCTCGCCGCTGACGGACAGAAGATGAGCAAGAGTAAAGGGAACACGGTGGATCCGTGGCTAATTTTGAATGAGCAGGGTGCAGACGCGATGCGGTGGTATATGTTCACCGCGACCACACCGTGGACACCACGCTCTTTCAAAATTGATGGCGTTGACGAAGCGTTGAAGAAGTTCATGGGAACACTTCAAAATGTTTATAGCTTCTTCGTGATGTATGCCAATTTAGAGCAGATTGATGTTTTACAAGACGCACCGCCGGTGGCAGAACGTGCCGTTGTGGACAGATGGATCGTGTCTCGTCTCCACACGCTCATTGAAGAAGTGCGCGAGGAGATGGAGAACTACCATCTCACGAACGCGCCCCGTGCGATTGAGGCGTTTGTGGATGATCTCAGCAACTGGTACGTCCGTCGAACCCGCGACCGGTTCTGGGGCGCAGAAGCGGGTCCCGACAAGCAAGCCGCTTATGCGACACTTTATGAAGTGCTTGTAACGGTTGCGAAACTCGCCGCACCGTTCGTCCCATTTCTGGCGGATGAACTCTATCGGAACTTAGTCGGTTCGTTGGATACTGAGGCACCGCTGAGCGTTCACCTCGCCGAGTATCCGGTAGCAGATGCATCGTTGAAAGACGCACAGTTAGAGACCGATATGGCTTTCACGCGCGATGTGATTAGTATGGGACACGCCGCACGCAATCGTTCCGGTATCAAGACGCGACAACCGCTCGCAGAGATTACACTCGGTGGACTCTCCGATGCCGAAAAGGCGACCGTCAACCGTTTGGCGGAACTCGTTCACGATGAACTCAACGTCAAAACCATCGTCTTCACGGAGGATCTCGACGCATTCGCACAGGTAACGCTCAAACCGAACTTCAGGGTCTTGGGACCTAAATACGGGAAGGGTGTGCAAGCCATCGCGAAGGCACTCGCGACTGCTGACGCAATGCAGACGAAAGCGGAATTGGAAACCGCTGGCAGTTTACAAGTCGAAGCATCAGGAGAGACATACACCCTGGAATCGTCAGATATCGACGTACAAACGCAGAACCGAGAAGGGTTTTTTGTTGAGGTAGATGCCCGGAAATTCGTCGCACTCTCAACAGAACTGACGCACGACCTGGTCCTTGAAGGTTTGGCACGCGAGTTTGTGAATAAAATCCAGAACATGCGGAAGGAAGCCGATTTTAACGTCTCCGATCGAATTAAGCTTTCGCTAACGGATGCATCGCCGCTTGCAGACGAAGCGTTCCGCGTGCATCAAGCGTATATCCTTCGGGAGACGCTGACAACCGAAGTCGTAGACGCGCTGAGCGCCAATGCGTTTACCGTCGCCCAAAAACTCAACGACGAATCGGCGACCTTGAGCGTGGAGCAGACCTGATCTCCCGCAAGTATCAGACGAGATAACTGTGAGACGCTGTTGCACAATTGCGTCTTTGGAGCGGATTTTTAGAAATCCGCTCCAAATTTTGTACTGTAAAACGTTACTATATGCAAGTAGATTTGCATATAGTACTACTATTTGCAAACAGATTGACATTTAGTAGCACTATATGCCGATATATATACAGAGTCATTCAGTCTTTGCATAATTTCGTTTTTCGCTCAGGATTCCCTCTGATTGGAGCAACCTTCAAATCTCGGCATTTTACTGCAAATTATGCTTCTGACAACCGAAAATCTGCGCGCTTGAACGATAAAAATCTTGCCTTAAAACCGAATTTTTGCTATAGTACGGTTTAAATTGAATATCCGAAACCTATCTCATAAATACTGATTTCCGAGGCGAGGTTTCTGTATCTCAGCCTTCATGAAGTAACCTCTAAAATCCCAATTTTGAATGAAAGGAGATTCCGGTTATGCGAGATTTTTCGTACATTGCCGCGACAACGATACCGGAAGCCGTTGCCCTACTCGACGAAAAGGGAGAGAGCGCACGCATCTTAGCCGGTGGCACCGACCTCATCGTTCAGGTTCGAGAGGCACGCCGAGATGTCGATTGGATCATTGATATTAAATCCATCCCTGAGGTCAACGCCTTAGACTACACTGCTGATACCGGTTTAGTGCTTGGTGCTGCAGTCGAGTGTTATAAGATTTACGCCGATGATGCTATCTGCAACGCCTATCCCGGTTTGATTGATGCAACCAAAATTATTGGTGGCACGGCGATCCAGGGACGCGCAGCGGTCGGTGGAAACCTATGTAACGCCTCACCTGCTGCGGACGGTATACCGCCACTGATTGTACTGAATGCCACCTGCGTTATTGCCGGTCCAAACGGTGAACGCGAACTCCCCGTTGAAGAGTTCTGTACAGCACCGGGTCAAACCGTGCTTGAGAAAGGTGAGATGCTTGTTTCAATAAAGGTACCCGCACCAGAAAGCAATTCCAGCTCCTACTATCTCCGGTTTATCCCGCGGAATGAGATGGACATCGCCGTTGTGGGTGCTGGTGCTTCCGTCGTGCTTGACGATACGAAACAGAGAATTATCTCTGCTCGTGTTGGACTCGCTGCTGTCGCGCCGACACCGCTCTTTGCGGAAGAAGCGAGCGCGCTCCTTGCGGGTCGAGAGGTCTCCGATGCCGCAATTGACGAAGCCGCGGAAGCTGCACAGGCGATCGCACGTCCGATTAGCGATATGCGCGGCACCGCCGAGCAGCGGACACACCTCGTCGGTGTCCTGACGCGGCGCGCACTCAACGGTGCCATCCAGAGAGTCCGAGACGCAGCATAGGCTATCCAGCGGAAACCGAATTGTAAAAAGAACGAAAGGAACTTATATTATGGCGAGAAGATCGCACGTTCAGACGACTATCAATGGCGAAACGGTGGAATTCCTGTGTGAACCCCGGCAAAGCCTGCTCGAAGTCCTCAGAGATGAACTCCACCTTACGGGTGCTAAAGAGGGATGCAACAACGGAAACTGTGGGGCTTGCAGTGTCATCCTTGACGGTAGACTTGTTAATTCATGCCTCGTCCTCGGTGTAGAGACTGAAGGCAAATCTGTCGAGACCATTGAAGGTTTGGCAGAACCTGACAAGCTGCATCCGATCCAAGATGCCTTCCTCGAACACGCCGCGCTTCAGTGCGGGATTTGTACGCCCGGCTTCATCATGAGCGCGAAAGCACTCCTCGAGCAAAACCCGAACCCAACTGAACACGAAGTCCGATACTGGTTGGCAGGAAATTTGTGCCGCTGTACCGGCTACGATAAAATTGTCCGTGCTGTACTTGATGCAGCCGCATCCATGTGAAAGGAGCGTCCTTCGCAGGATTGAGACGATGGAAATTGCGGTAATTGTTAGCAAATTTCTGTTTCTCATAATGCGAATTGACGAAAAATAGGAATGCCTGAAAACAAAGACTACAAAGTTATCGGAACACGTCCCATCCGCCATGACGGTGTTGACAAAGTCACCGGCAGAGCACTTTACGGGGCAGATTTTCAGATGGCGGGGCTCCTCCACGGTAGGGTGCTAAGGAGTCCGCATGCACACGCACGAATCCTCTCAATTGATACGAGTCGTGCCGAAGCACTTCCGGGTGTGAAAGGTGTTGTCACGGCGAAGGATATACCCGACCCAGGCAACAAAATCGCTGATCTTGGGGAAGGTGCTGTTGATCTGAAGCACCTCTGTGATAATATCTTGGCAAGTGACAAAGTGCTATATAAAGGTCACGCGGTCGCTGCTGTGGCTGCGACAAATCCGCATATCGCCGAAGAGGCTTGCACACTTATTGAGGTCGAATACGAGGTGCTACCACCCGTTTTAGAGGTCCGGCAAGCGATGGAGCCGGATGCACCGCTCGTCCACGAACATCTCAGAACGACTTCACTCGGTGAAACTGCGGAAGAACCGAGCAATGTTGCGAGTCATATCCAGCACAAATTGGGGGATCCTGAGAAAGGGTTCGCCGAAGCGGATGTCATTATCGAACGCGAGTTCGTCACGGGTACTGTCCATCAAGGCTATATCGAACCGCATAATGCCACAGCACACTACAACCCCGATGGTCAACTGACGATCTGGTGTAGTACGCAGGGTGCGTTCACCGTCCGTGAACAGGTTGCCGAAATTCTGCAATATCCGATCTCGAAGATTAAGGTTGTCCCGATGGAGATCGGTGGCGGTTTCGGTGGTAAGATTAGCGTCTATATTAAACCGGTTGCGGCGTTGCTCGCGAAGAAAACGGGTAAACCGGTCAAGGTCTTGATGAACCGCGCGGATGTATTTGAAGGTACAGGCCCGACGCCTGCCTCTTTCATCCGGGTGAAAATGGGTGCCACTAAAGCGGGTAAGCTAACCGCTGCACAAGGGTATCTCGCTTTTGAAGCGGGTGCCTACCCCGGTTCGCCTGTCGGACCTGGGGCGATGTGTATCTTTGCGCCGTATAGCATTGAAAATGTCATCATTGATGGTTACGATGTCGTTGTCAATAAACCGAAAACCGCGCCTTACCGTGCTCCCGGGGCACCAAATGCTGCTTTCGGTTCCGAAACGGTTCTTGACGAGATCGCGGAACACCTCGGTATCGACCCGCTTGAGATTCGACTGATGAATGGTGCGAAAGAGGGTGACCGACGTGCAGATGGCCCCGTTCACCCGCGCATCGGTTTTATTGAAACCGTCGAAGCAGCAAAATCACATCCGCACTACTCCGCACCGAACGGAAAGAAACATCACGGTCGCGGGGTCGCCTCCGGTTACTGGTTCAATATCGGTTTGGAGTCGAGTGTGACGATTAATGTCAACGCCGATGGCACGATTAACCTCGTTGAAGGTTCTACGGACATCGGTGGTACACGTGCTTCAATCGCTATGCAGGCGGCAGAAGTGCTCGGCATCCCCGCCGAATCGGTCAACCCAAGTGTTGTTGATACCAACTCTGTCGGTTACACGGCTGTGACGGGGGGTAGCCGTACAACCTACGCGACGGGTTACGCCGCGTATGAAGCCGCGCAAGAGGTCAAGCGGCAGATGATCGCTCGGGCCGCGAAACTCTGGGAAGTTGACGAAGCCAACGTGCAGTTCGCAGATGGCGAATTCTCAAGCATCAACGGCAAAGAGGAGCAGATTAGTTTCCGCGACTTATGCGCACGGCTCGGTGAAACCGGGGGTCCGGTCGTCGGCAGTGGAACTGTGAATCCGGGTGGTGCCGGTGGTGCCTACGCAACGCACGTGGTAGATGTAGAGGTGGACGAAGAGACCGGCAAGGTCGAGATCCTCCGCTATACCGCAGTCCAGGATGCAGGAAAAGCCATCCATCCGAGTTACGTTGAAGGACAGATACAAGGCGGTGCGGTTCAGGGTATCGGTTGGGCATTGAATGAAGAATACATCTACAATGCCGAGGGCGAAATGACGAACGCCAGTTTCCTTGATTACCGAATGCCGACCTGCTTGGATCTACCGATGATTGATGCTGTCATCGTTGAAGTCCCGAATCCGGGGCATCCGTATGGTGTGCGTGGTGTCGGTGAAGTGCCGATTGTGCCCCCAATGGCTGCCATCGCTAATGCGATCTACGATGCAATCGGTGTTCGGATGACGGAACTCCCGATGTCGCCGGATCGGCTCCTGAAAGCGATGGGCAAAATCTAAGGTGTAGACAAGAGTTATAAGTGGTAGGTTATAAGTGGTAGGTTAAGAGATTTATTATAGCAGTACACAATCTCTTAACTTATAACTTACCACTTCTTCACTCCGTAGGAGTGCTATGTCTGTAAATAATTGACAACTTGTGTTACCATAAATAGGATAAAAAATGCCAACCGTAGCCATTCCATCCCTCCTACGTAACCTAACAAGCGGCGAAGAAAGCATTACTGTCCCCGGTGCTACTATCCGAGAGGTCATCGACAATTTAGAGGAGCGTTATCCGGGGATGAAAGCCCGGTTGTGCGAAGAAGATCGCATCAAACCCGGCATCGCTATATACGTCAACGGTCTCCTCACGCGAGGCAGTCTACTTGAACGTGTTGACGCAGACGCAGAAATCCATTTCCTTCCAGCCATCGGTGGCGGTATTTCTGAAACTGAAACCCTGCAACCTATTCCCGACGGGTTGGTTGTTCTTACCTTTGATGACGGGAACAAGTCGGATTATAAGTATGTTGGACCGTTGTTGAAGCGTTACGGTTTTGGCGCGACGTTTTTCATCACGGAGGGTCTCAATTTTCTCCACAACAAGGCGCACTATGTCACATGGGCGGAGATCCGTGAATTGCACGAGGCAGGTTTTGAGATTGGGAACCACACCCGTCATCATAAACACGCCAACACACAATCGAAAGAAGAGTTGCTGTCGGACTTGATACACATCGATAAACGATGCGAGGCGTACGGTATTCCTATCCCTGAGACCTTTGGCTATCCTGCGGATTGTCGCGGACCGGAAGCGATAGAAGTGTTGTCGGAAAAAGGGTATCGTTTTGCGCGGCGTGGCATCGGACCGGAGTTTCCATTTCATCCGGAGGGCGGGCGCGGTCCGGCTTATGATCCAGATGTCCATCACCCGTTGGTTATTCCGTCAACAGGTGTGCCCGGTCCGAACTATGGGTTTGAGGATTTAGTTTGGGCGGTTGAACAGGCGAAGGATAGGAAAATCGCTGTCCTGACGTTCCACGGGGTGCCCGCGCTTGAACATCCATGGGTGGATGTCCCACCTGAGCAGTTTAAGACCTACATGGATTATCTTCGGGACAGTGGTTGTACCGTTATTGCGTTGCGCGATCTGGCGAAATATGTTGACGCATCGGAGTCGGATGGAAAAAGCATAACATATTGGCCCTAAAAACTTTAGCGGAATGAAAAGCGTATCGTTGAAAACACCCGTAAGAGATTAGGTCTCCGGTAGCGTATATACCCCGCGCCGAACCCTTACGATCTCACCTTTATCTACGAGATTCCTGAGTTCATTATCTATCGCTTTTGGGTGTCCATCAATGGATGTTAAGATTTTGGCTGTCCTTGTCTCACCCTTGGCAAGGAGAGAAAGAATCTGTTCTCGGAAAGGCACACGTAGCAGTTTTCCACCCCTTAGCTTGCGTAGCATCCGGTTCGCCTGCCGTGATGAGCATCCTAAGACCTGTTCTACTTTTTCTCTGCCGGATTCCGCGGTAAGATTGGCGGCTTCTGTTTCAAAGTGTTCGCGTGTGGCTATGACCTCAGATAATTTGTCTAACCCACCTGCGATCTCAAAGTCTTCCCAGTCGAAAAAGAGTGTTTCCGGTCTGTCGGTGATGTTAGGCAGTGCTAAACTCGTCATCAATACCACCTTCTTGCCTTGCCAATGGTTCAATCCGACCTGTTCTACAATTCGTGTGAGTAAACCGACAACGTGCTGTTGATAGACATGTTGTATACGCTCGTCTTTATAGTGGTCGGATTCTGCTGCTCCCTCGTAATAAAGGGGTTCCTCGTCGTTTCCAAACAACATCTGGGCATGCCACCAAATGGTGCTTTGTGGCCAGTACGGCGTGCCGACTATCCATACAACTTCTGCTTCTTCAAAATTAGGGGCCTGCCCTTCTATCATTTTAAAATCCTTCACGAAACAGACGTTCTGCTTTTCGGCGAGGTCTACCAACAATCTGTTAATTGGACGATTGATGATAATCGCGTGTTTAACACTTGGGTCGCGTTCAATTTCTGCGGAGATTCCGAGAAAAAAACGTTCTCCGATTTTAGACAGGCTCGGCACGTCCCACTTGTTATCGTGGTCGTTTAAAATTATATGATGTGAATAGATACCGGTGCGCAGCTGAAAGACCTTGTTTCCCGGGAGCCACGGTGTCGGTTTAGTGCCAACAAATTCTATTTTTTCATCTGGAAACACCTCGCGGAGATAGCGTTCGGAGAGGGTTGGCGATATTAACAATAGATGTTTGACGCTCGGATGTAGCACGGGTGGGACGTAGAACTTCAGTTTTTCGTTATCCCACTGCATCGGGGCATCGGTATCCCGCGTGTAATGCGTAAAGAAACGTTTCAACTGATGCCAATATGTCCAGTTCGGATGCCGACAAACAGTTGGAAATTCCAGAATTTTCTCAACGGTTTCTGTGTCCAAGATCCCCAGCTCGATCGCTGCCGCCATTGACATCGGAATTTGGATATTCTCGTTTAAGGCAAAAGACTCGAATGAGAAGCAAGGCGTTCCGTTTGTTTTGAGTTTATCTTCGGCGTTAGCATCCACAGGAATGTAGGCGGAAGTGCCGCCCTCAAATTCGATGCAGAAACGCGCTAATTCTTGTCCAGTTTCGGTATCAACAGCGGCGCGCGCCACGACTTTGCCCGGCACATTTATATTGCACATCTGCCAAACAAGCACGTCTTCATACTGTTGAAACGCGTGGACGGCTGCGCGAACCTGGACGATAGGGGTATTGATGGGTTGACTTTGCGGTTCAAGCGCATTCAGTAAAGCGTTTGCGAAGTTTCCTAACGCCTTTCCTCCCCAGTTCACCGCCCACTGCTCTAATACCTTTTTTGAAAGTTCACATTCAAGGAACAGGTCACCTATTGTTATTTTTCTGTGATCAATCATACAGATTCGTTCTGTTGCATCCACGGTGTTAAGGATTGGCTCCACTGCTTTTGCGTGTTGTGGATCGAGAAACAGTTGGTGGGTCGGTGATATTTGTGCCTTGGCACGTTGTAATAATTGGATTTGTGATAGATAGCCGCGCGCTTGGCATTCTGTGTAAACGGGGCAGTGCGGACAGATACTTTCCTCCGGCTCGCCACCTTTTAGTCCAAAGGCACGGCACCGATCGGCATCCTCACACGGATTTCCGCGTTCAAACGGGGTTGCCATGCGCTCGTCAATCGGTATATTTTTCACTTCTTGCCATCGGTACATCCGGGCTCGCCATCGGGCAAAAGAGGGGAGTTTGCGTGCTTTATACCGTTGTTCTATCGTTTCTGCTAAATGGCGACTTGCTATGTTTAAACATATTGCCCCGCCGTCCCGGAGATAGGATTCTACTTCACTATTTGTGCCTGGACCTATCTCCGTATTAACGCCGAGTACGCGTGCGTCCATCTGAAAAACGCGGCGGACCTGAGCGGCGTTTTCCTCATGTGTTCCGTAAACCGTTTTCCGGGGTTCCTTGCGCGAAATCACGGAAGCGGGACGTTTTATGGCTAATGGACTGAGTTTCCCTTCCCGCACGGCGAGCATCTTATCAGTCATAGGCACTCCAGATGATGCGGGTGCCGCGATGCCGGTGTCGTCCCAGATACTTGTTATTGGCGTGGCTCTCATCGGTAGCCCGCTGATAGGGGCAGAGGCGCGGACCCACACAGTGCCTTGATCCTCCCATAACCATGCGTATATGTCTTTTCCTTCGCGACTGCGGAAGATCCAGTGGTGAAAATCCGCATCTTGTTGGAGATACGAAAAATCGCGCTTTAAAAACGCTTCTTTTGCGAGATCAAGGTCGTGTGAACCGAGGGAGGGTGGCACAACGAAGGCTGTTTCAGGGGGCATTTCTCCTGGCGGTTCGGGGGCGTGAAGCGCAGCACGGAGTACGTTTATAGGTGCGAAGAGAAGTTCCTTGGCAATGACAGGCGGATCCAATAGGTCGCCAAGTAGAATCTCGTAGCGTGCGTCCCAACGACTGTAACCATTTTCCCCGAGGATTTCAAGATAGACATCTCGGTGGTGCGGATTTTCGGGTGTCGGCGAATGTTTGTAGATATACAATTTCGCTGTCTGGGTGTCTGGGTGGAGATAATCTGGCACTCGGCAAGAAAACCGGAGTCCACCCGATTTTGTCAATGTCAGCAACGGCTTTGTAGTTGCTTTGACGAGTGTCTCAACACACGCCAAAACCGCATCTGGTGCGGCGCATATCGCTTCGTATGTAAAATTAATGTCGTGCCAACGCGCGTCATAGCGTTCCGAAGGAATCCCTGTGTATATTTGAATACCCCATGATGCGAGCCATCTATTGCGCCGCCAGCTTCGCGTGCCTTGGCGTTTCAAAAAACGATCGCCGCCAAGGTCTTTCGGACCGCGGTCGTTCTCTGGGGCGCGACCGATTGGCATAAAGGAGAGGTCTGCCTTCTCAAGTTCATCAAGCATTACGGCGTATCCGCGCGCGCAACGCACCTTAAAATGATAAGGTAAAGGTTTATACAACGCGGGTGTTATGATGGTCTTGCGTTGTCGAGATGGTTTCTCATGTCGTTGGTGGCAACGTTCTATTATGTTTTGCAAGGTATTCATAAGTTGGTGTCCTGAACCAAGGTAGGTGCGCGTGACTTACGCGATGCCGAATGCCGATAACTTTGGTAAACTTACCATATAATAACATCAAACCCATTTTTTATCAAGTTTTTGCATTATACTAAAGTTTGGACAATTTTAAGAGGTCCAATGTTTTTGATCGGATACGCTCTTTTGTAGCATAGGAGACCGTTAGCCTGTGGCACATTCATAGTTACCGTTATTTTTCGCTAAGTTCTGTAGCACCGGGAACATGCGTGAAAATCTCTATACCGTTTCAGAACGCAACCCAAACGGGGGGCAAATTGTCCAAACGACTGTAATTCTAAAATTTACTATAAATAGCCTTGAACCCGTTTTAAGACAATATTGACAATTTATATAAAATTATTATATAATTGTCTTAAAATGGGTATTTTTTGGTGTTTGTTAGCACCGAATTCATACGCTAAGTGATACATAAGGTTTCGGACGTGCGAAACCCAACTTTTCTATTACCGAAAGATTTGAAAAAACCTTCATTTCATAAAGGCGTTTTTATGAAACTCGCTGAGCGGAAGGTAGGAGGGAACGCCGATTCCCGACTATCGCGATTCGGAGATCGCTCCTACCAAGAGGGTATTGGAGATCGCTCCTACGAGAAAGATATTGAGGTGCTTGAGCAGCTCTTAGCATCGTTGATACCGAAATCGTCAGCACTGCTGCCGAACTATCCCAACCCCTTCAACCCGGAGACGTGGATACCGTATCGCTTATCTAAACCGGCGGAGGTGCAGATAAGTATCTATGATGTGCGGGGTAGCATTGTGCGGCAACTCGATCTCGGGCAGCAGGTAGCGGGTATGTATCAAAGTCGTTCTCGTGCAGCGTATTGGGATGGGACCAATGATGTCGGTGAATCTGTCGCGAGTGGTGTCTATTTCTATACACTCACAGCAGGCGATTTCTCTGCTACACGCAAGATGTTAATCTTGAAGTAGCGTGTTCGTCTGAATCGCGGATTAGACGGATGACGCGGATGACGCGGATTTTATAGTAGATTTTGGAATTACTTATACACTTGTCCCTTATAAGAGCAGCGTTCGTAGTAGGGCAATTCATTGCCCGTCGTTTCAAAACATGTGCAAATAATTACGGGATCCACTATAAGACACGCTTTTTATCAAGGGTGTCTCCAAAGAGAGGCACGACATTAGCACAAGAAACGCAGATAAAAGCGGAAACCTAATCCGCGAAATCTGTGAAACCCGCGAGAATCCGCGATTCAGATGTTACGTTAAGTTCAAAATTTAGTAAATAATAACCCCAGTTGCCTCTTTGTAGCATAGGAAACTGTTGGTCTCCTGTGCATCTTCGTTAGGTAGCAAGTAAGGAGTTCAAAACCGTGAGAAACCTATTTGTGAGTATGATAGTTGTATTTTTATTTATCGGTGTTTCGTTGCCGGCAATAGCACAGGACCCCCCAGAACCAGAATATATGGAGAGAGACACCCACTCCGGGAATGATCAGCGGGCACCTGTGGGAACAACGTTAAACGCCCCGTTCAATGTTGTAGTGAAGGACGAAAATGATAATAAATTATTGGGTGTGACGGTGAATTTCTCTGTTGACAAAGGTGGCACGCTCAGTGCTACCAGTGCGACGACGGGAGGTTTTAACCGTACGGCATCAACCACGTTGACGTTCAGCAACACGCCCGGCCTCTACACCGTCACTGCAAGTGTTGAAGGTCTTCAATCAATCAGCTTCACTGCTTTTGCTACGACACCCACCAATCTGGAGAAATGGACAAACTCGGACAGTGATCCAGTGATCAGATCGGATCATCAGAGCGGCGTGGTCAGTACAGCGTTAGAATACGATTTCGTTGTTAGAGTCACGGACCAGGAGAGGATGCCGTATGAGGGAGCCACGGTGAATTTCACTGTGAGTCCATCAAGCGGCACGCTCAGTGTTCCCAGTGACACATCAGATTCAAAGGGACGCGCACGTACGAAGTTAACATTCGGCAGCACTGCTGGCACCTACACCGGCACTGCCCGTGTTTCCGGTATCTCAGGCTCCGTCACATTCACCGCGACGGCTACCGAGACGGCAGCTGCCGCAGTGCGGTACCACTCAGGTATGGAACAGAGTGGGATAGTGCGTCAAGAGTTGACAGACCCCTTAATTGTTAAGGTCACGGACAAGGATGGTACCGCAGTTGAGAATGCCAGGGTGAATTTCTCTTTCGGTTCTGGGAGTCCGAGAGGCACGCTCAATCCAACGACTACGAGGACAGACGCAGACGGACTTGCACAAACGAAGTTGACGTTCGGCAGCACTACAGGAGAATACGTCGTCAATGCTACAGTTCCCGATATTTTACAGGAACACGCAAGAACCAGCATATTCTCAGTGTATGCTTCGAGCCCGCCCCCACCACCAGAGCCACTTGCACCGACGGTAGTTACCTCGCTGGATGTCGTCTCAGGGACTGGACAGACGGCGCGGGTCAATGGACAGTTGTCACGTCCACTAATTTTTGTGGCAAAGAACCAGCAGGGCGGCGGCGTTGCAAATGCGACTTTAAATTTCTCTGTGAACCCGACAACAGGGACGGTCAATCCGACGAGTGCGACGACAGATTCAAGTGGCCGCGCGCAAACTGTGTTGACGCTCGGTGACGCTGCCGGGGTATATACCGTAATCGCCACTACCTTTGGTGTCACTCAACCGGCTGCAATCACCGCTATCGCAACGGCAGCACCGAGAGCACCGGCAGGTACTACTGTGGAAGTTGTCTCAGGGAATGGACAGACAGCACAGGTCAATCAACAGTTAACAAATCCTCTAATTGTTGTGGTAAGGGACGAGAATGGTGCCCCATACTCAGGTGCCTGGGTGAGTTTTTCTGCGGGTTCAGGTGCCACGTTCAGTTCGCCAAGTATGCAAACAGGTTCAAATGGACAAGCACAAACGCGGTTAACACTCGGCAGCACTGCTGGGGAATATACCGTCACCGTCAAGGTTGAGGGTATCTCAGACACCGCTACATTCACCGCTACGGCTACGGAAACAACGCCGACACCGGTTACGGCTACTGCTACCACGTTGACGAAATACTCAGGTGATGACCAGATAGCACGGGTCAGTCAACAGTTGGCTGCCCCTTTAATCGTCGTGGTGAAGGACCAGAACGGTAATGGATTTTCGGGTGCCACGGTGAATTTCGCTGTTAGCCCAGCAGGTGGGACGCTCAGTCCGACGAGTACGACAACAAGCTCAACAGGGCTTGCGCAAACAAGGTTAAGACTCGGCAGCACGACTGGAGCATATACCGTCACTGCCAGTGTTACGGGTCTCGCAGATGTCACATTTACCGCTAATACTGCGGCAGCCACGACGTTGGAGGTTGTCTCAGGTGATGAACAGATGGCACGGGTCAGTCAACAGTTGTCAAGTCCTCTTATTGTTGTAGTCAAGGACCAGAAAGGGAACCCTTTTTCGGGTGCGACGGTGAATTTCACTGTTGACAAAGGTGGCACGCTCAGTCCGACGAGTACGACAACAGGTTCAAATGGGCAAGCACAAACAAGGTTAACATTCGGCAGCACGACTGGAACATACACCGTCACCGCCACTGTCGGGAGTCTTTCCGCCACATTCACCGCTGAACCACTAACAGCCACTACTATCGGGAGATACTCAGGGAGTGGACAGAGTGGACAGGTTAGTCAACAGTTAGCAAATCCTTTGGTTGTTATCGTGAAGGATCAGAATGGTGATCCATTTCAAGGTGCCACGGTGTCTTTCTCTGTGGATTCAGGTGGTGGCTCGGTCAGTCCTACAACTGCGACGACTAACGCAAGTGGATTCGCACAAACGCAGTTAACACTCGGCAGCACTGCCGGGACAGATAACAATAAGGTCCACGCAACTATCACTGGTGGTGCCTTGGCTATATTCTCTGCTACCGCTACGACAGGAACACCGACACCGGTTACGGCTACTGTCACGACGCTGACGGTCTACTCCGGTAATGAACAGAAAGGAAAGCGGAATCGACAGTTAGCAAATCCTCTGATTGTTATGATCACGGATCAGAGCGGTAATAGGATGTCGGGTGCCGTGGTGACTTTCTCTTTCAAGGATGATAGTCCAATCGGGAGGCTCAGTCCGACGCGTGTGACAACAGGCACAAATGGGCTCGCACAAACGCGGTTAACACTCGGCAGCGATGTTGGAACATATACCGTCACCGCCAATGTTGAGGGGACAGTACCCGTCGAATCCGTCGAATTCACCGCTAACACGACGGTACCCACGACTATAGAGATTGTCTCAGGGAGTGGACAGACAGCAGGACCGAATGTACAGTTGTCAAGTCCTTTGATTGTTCTGGTGAAGGACGAGGAGGGTGACGCATTTCCGGGTGCGTCGGTGTCTTTCTCTGTGACACCACAAAATGGGATACTCAATCCAACGAGTGCGGTAACAAGCTCAAATGGACGGGCGCAAACCCGTCTGACGCTCGGTGCCGTCGGCACAAGTGACGGTGTCTACAAAGTCACGGCAAGTGTTTCCGGTGTATCAGACACGGTTGAATTCAGAGCAACCCTTCTCGATAACGGCTCCACGATAGAGATTGTCTCAGGGGATGGTCAGACGGGAGTGGTCAATCGACAACTGGCAGAGCCTTTGGTTGTTGTGGTAAAGGACCTGAATGGTAAACCCCTTTCTGGGGTGACGGTAATGTTCGATGCGAAAAGTGGGAGTGTCAGTCCGACGAGTACAAGAACGAACGCAAGTGGACAGGCGCAAACCATATTGACGCTCGGTCCCAATACGAACCCTCACGACGTGTTTGTACGTGCTGTTGGTGTCGGAGGCGGTGCTATATTCACAATTACCGCTATCGGTGCCCCCGCAACGGGAGGAGATCCGGCATCCCTCAATCTGGAGATCAACGGCGCGTATAGTCAAGGGCAAAACATCGTCAGGACGGGCAACCAGTTCGGATTAACTGCTACGGTAACGGATCGGAATGGGCTCCCCGTGAGTGGGGAAAGTGTGTCGTTCGCTGTAAGTCCGAGTGCGAATGCGACGCTCAGCAATGCAACTCCAAGCACCAGTTCAGAGGGTCGTGCGACAACCAATTTGACGGTCAGTGCTGTCGGCAGCTACACCGTCACTGCCACGGTCTCCGGTAACATTACGGATAGGGTAACAGTCAAAGCGGTGGTGACGGGAGATATAAAAATAGAGATCGTATCGGGTAATGAACAATTTCGTGGTGCTGGTAGCTCGGTGTCTTTAGTTGTTGCAGTGAAGGACGCTAATGATGCTCCAATCTCAGGTGCCAGGGTAGAGTTCACTCCGACGAGAAGTAGTATCGAAACTGGAGCCTCTATTGGCACGGGCGGGTCTGCAACGGTTGTGACAAGTTCGAATGGCCAGGCATCCACAAGTTTCAGGCTCGGGAGTACTCCCGGCATATACACTGCTGATGCCGAGGTCACTATCATTAATCAGAAGAAAAAGGTTGGGTTCACTGCTTACGCAACCGGCACGGTAACCCTGGGAAACTACAGACTGATTAAAGTCACCTCCGATCCTGTTAACGCTAATTACGGAGACAGTGTGGAGATAACTGTTAGGATATCACCACTCCCAACCCAGGGTAGCGGGGCAGATGACCTAATTTTCTATATTGGGTCTTTTGGTGGAGGTGCTTTATTTACCACAGTACCTACAGGTCTTACCCTGGGGATTCCTGGTCCGGGTGACAATCCGGGAGAGAAAGAGGTTGAGGTGAGTATTGGTCAAACTGCTTCGATTCCAGATTTGGAGCCGAATGTGCCAGGGAAAACCTTCAGGGTCATGGTGGATTTTAGAATCGGTGGTGTCAACGGCACCCGGTATTTTAGAGATAGCGAAGGCAATTTTAGTTCAGAACCGGTTAATCAACCGGACCCGCTCAGCTTTACAGTGCGCGTTACGGAACCCGTGACCTCAGCACCTGAAGCGACAGAGAGTCCACTGCCACCCAGCGAGACGCTGCTCCTGCCGAACTATCCGAACCCGTTCAATCCGGAGACGTGGATACCGTATCAGTTGTCCAAGCCTGCGGATGTATCGCTGACGATTTACAATCTGCGCGGTGTTGTGGTGCGGGAGATCACGTTGGGGCATCAACCTGCGGGTCTGTATCGGAGTCGGAGCAAGGCGGTCCATTGGGATGGTCGCAATGCATTCGGTGAACGCGTGGTGAGCGGTGTCTATTTCTACATGCTCAAAGCAGGGGAATTCTCTGCGACGCGGAAGCTCCTGATTTTGAAGTAGCGGTCAGCGGTCAGTTGTCAGTTGGGTAGAGCGGTAGCGACACCCATAAGGGAATTTCGATTTTGAGTATATATCTTTAGTCCCGTAGGGACGCAATGTTTATAGCATTATGTTCAACTGAGCGCATTTTCATATTCGGAAAATCCCTAAATTGACCCTATGGGTATCGCAAACTCAACCCGACCTACGAAATAATGCTCTATGAAATCGGCGAAAATCCGCGATTCAGACAAAAATAGGAGGAAAAAATTGAGATTTTTTGCACCGTTTGTCGCAATCCTATTTCTCAGCATCACGCTATTCGGGTGTGATGAGGGCATGCAAATGATGAAACCGGCGATGCAAGAGAAAGAACCGATGATGGAAGAGAAACCGCCTGTGGAAGAAAGCACGATGGGCGGCATGAAACAAGAAGAAGAACCATCGGAGGAGAAACCGGACGACAAGCAAGAAATGCTGGAGGAGAAACCACCGGAGGAGATGCAGAAGCCGGAGCCAGGCGAGCAATCGCTTGATCCGAACTATAAGAAGGCGATGGAGCTCTCAGGTCGGTTAGCAAATATCTATCAAGACGTGTGGTTTCAGCACCTTGAAGACCCACAGTCCAGTTTCCAGATAAAGGTCGGGAAAGCGTTTGCAGAAGAAACCGGCATTGAATGGTTTAATAGTGATTTGATCAGTTTATTGCAGGACCAGTACCTCCAGTATCACCCGGAAGACCTGGCGTATATGCGGGCAGGTTTCTACCCTGATGTAGAGGAAATCCTCGTCACTGAATTTCTATACGTCGTGTTTACCCATCCAGAGGAGGATGACATGTCAATACTCGTTGACGAGCATTTCGTAGAACATATAAGGGAGCGGGACCTCTTTGATGAGACCCAGCTTCAAGACGGAATGATCCTTGAGCATGACCGTTACGAACACCTATACATATACGAAGCGTAGCCTTCGGAAAAGAGATGAAAATATAAGCCCCTTGGAAGGCAGTGTTTGTTAGGGGCATCCATTCCCATTCCTCCACTGTCTTCCACGGATATAGAAGTCAATGGACAGCATTGCTTGGTTATCGTCATCTTCACGGTAATGTTGTTAATCTGTGTTGCCGATATAAACACAAGCAATTGACCCGCGTTCGCTGCGGTCCCTACCGTTATTGACTTGACTACAAGGCGAGGCAACCTCGCCCCTACGATAAAATTACCCTTATAGTAGATCCCGTAATTATTTGCACACACGGTAACTCGTAAAGGAAGCATAGAACTATGAAAAAATTAATTGCTACGGCAATCATCTTATCAATCTCACTCCTACTTCTCATAAGCAGCACCGCACACGCAGCGAATATCGAAGGCGATGTCAACGGCGATGGCGTTGTCAACATCCTTGATTTAACACTCGTCGCTTCACACTTCGGTGAAAGCGTTGACGCGTCCGAGGAACCGAACCCAGATATCAACGGCGATGGCATCGTAGATATCCGAGACTTGGTACTTGTTGCCGGGCGGTTCGGACAAAGCGAATCAGATAATACCCTCATTTTTGGACGCGGTGGCGACTCTATCACGCTTGACCCAGCGAACATCGAAGACGGCGAATCGGCGAAAGTGTGTGATATGATTTACGACACGCTCGTTCAATATAGAGAGAACACAACCGCCCTTGAACCTGCTTTAGCCGAATCGTGGACGCGCTCCGCTGACGGATTGACATGGACATTTCATTTACGACAAGGTGTCCAATTCCACGACGGGACCCCGTTTAGTGCTGATGCGGTTGTGTTCTCACTGACCCGTCCACTGATGTTGTTCCGCGATTTTCATGAGCAATTTATTAGTCAGATTGTCGCGCTTGATCCGTTTACGGTGCAGATTCAACTCAAGACACCTTACGCACCCTTTATCAGTACATTGGCGGGAACCTCGTTCTCTATTGTGAGTCCGGTAGCCATTCAGACACTTGGCGAAAACCCGATAGGGACGGGTCCCTTCAAATTTGTGCAGTGGGATAAGAACGACAAAATTGTTCTCAGTGCAAACGATACACACTGGGCAGGCAAGCCGGCACTCGATAGGTTAATCTTCCGATCCATTCCCGACAACGCCATGCGGCGCACCGAACTCCAGGCAGGCAACATCCACGTCATGGAATTCCCGAATCCAGACGAAATACCGCTGATTCAAGGTGACCCGCAGCTCGAAATCCTCATGCAACCGAGCCTGAATACCGGATATTTGGCGATGAATATGGAGAGACCCCCTTTTGATAATCTCAAAGTTCGGCTCGCAATCAACCACGCCATTAACAAAGCTGAGATCGTTGAACGCCTCTATCAAGGTTTAGGCATCCCAGCAAAGAATCCCATCCCACCGACACTCTGGAGTTATGACGATTCTATTGAGGCTCATGCTTATGACCCTGAACTCGCGAGACAGCTCCTCGCTGAGGCGGGTTACCCTGACGGTTTTGAAACGACGCTCTGGGCGTTACCCGTTCCGCGCCCCTATATCCCTGATGGGATGGCACTGGCAGTGGCACTGCAATCTGACCTTCAAAATGTCGGTATCAATGCAAATATTGTGACCTATGACTGGGCGACCTATCTTGAGAAAACGGCAAACGGCGAGCACGATATAGCGATGTTAGGCTGGATCGCAGACGTAGCGGACCCAGATAACTTTTTTTACACGCTTTTGAGTATCCCCAGCGCAGAGAAGCCCGCGTATAATATCTCATTCTATCGAAACGAGGCGCTGCAGAAGATTCTGGATCGCGCCAGAATGAGTACGGATCAAGATATCCAAGCGTTTGAAGCACTTGATATAGACAAGGGCGGGGGCAGCGCAATTACGGATCGAGAGGTGCGCATCCGGCTTTATCAGCAAGCGCAAGCCATCTTCCATACGGATGCCCCGTGGGTACCGTTAGCGCATGCTCAAAGGATTTTGGTTGTTAGCAGAGATGTCAAAAATCTCAAACTTTCGCCATTAGGGTGGAAATACATTCGCTCAGCATCATTTGAATAGCCGGTCTGACAACAAGGAGGTACCTATATTGAAATGTCCGCTAAACAAAAATGTTTCTCACTATTTTTCATAACACTAACTTTGGTCTTTGGCATACAGAGTTTCGGTGCTTAGGAGCGATCTCTGTATGATAACCCCTCAAATGCCATATACGCATTCGACGTTGATTAAACACTGGATTGGGAGGGTGGAGGATGCCCCCTTTCAACCCACTATTTAATAAAGGATCAAAGAGAAAATGAAACACTTTCACATATTTTCAGTTATTGTATTACTTATGTTCACCTGTTTTTTTCCTCACATTGCACAGGCACAGGATGCCTCAACGTGGATGCCGGATTCAAATCTCCGAACCGCTGTCCGAAATTCTCTTGGGCTTGCAAATGGCGAGGCTTTGACACAAGCAGGCATGTTAAACCTAACCGATCTGAGAGCTGCACGTAGAGGCATAAGCAGTCTCACCGGCTTAGCGTATGCGACGAACCTAAGTGTAGCGAGGTTAGCACACAATCAAATCTCGGACTTGTCGCCGCTCTCGGGTTTGACTTCGCTGACGAAACTTCGGCTTCAAGATAACAATATCACGAGTGTTACTTCACTGTCGGGCTTAACAGCACTCACGCAATTATACTTGAATAACAATCAGATAACGGATGTCTCTGCGCTGAGCGGGTTGGTGAAACTTCAGAAGCTCCGTCTTGCGGGCAATACTTTGACGAATGCCCATGTTTTAGGTTCGCTAACAAATCTCGACAGTATTGATATAACGATACCCGAGCCACCAGACACAGTTGCGCCGGGTGTCAGTATTTCTGTGCCATCGGGTGTGCAGAATGGCGCATTCTCCGTAACAATCACGTTCACGGAGGTAGTGTCGAATTTCGTCCAAGCAGATGTGAGCCTCTCCGGCACCGCAACAGCGTCTATCACGGCATGGGCAACGACAGATAATACCACCTTTACCGCCACGATTACACCGACAACCAGTGGCACCGTGACAATCGGGGTTGCCGCGAATGTCGCTACAGATGCTGCGAGCAACTCAAACACCGCCGCAACCTCGCAAACTGTGACCGTGGATACTACCGCACCGGGTGTTAGTATTTCCGTGCCATCGGGTGTGCAGTACCGTGCGTTTTCTGTGACGATCACTTTCACAGAGGCAGTATCGGGTTTTGTCCAAGGAAATGTGAGCCTCTCAGGCACGGCAACTGCATCCATCACAGCATGGAATACGACGGACAATACTACATACGCTGCCACGATTACACCGACTACCAACGGCACAGTGACGATCGGCGTTGCCGCGAGTGTCGCTACAGATGCTGCAAGTAACTCAAACACCGCCGCAACATCGCAAACTGTGACCGTCACTCTGGATAGTACCCCACCGGATGTCAGTATTTCTGTGCCGTCAGGGGTACAGAATAGTGCGTTTTCTGTGACGATCACGTTCACGGAGGCAGTGTCAGGGTTTACACAATCCGATGTCTCACTCTCAGGCACGGTAAGAGCATCTATCACGGCATGGACAACGACAGATAATACCGTCTATACCGCCCTGATTATACCCGCTGCCAGTGGCACCGTGACAATCGGGGTTGCCGCGAATGTCGCTACAGATGTTGCGAACAACCGAAACACTGCCGCAACATCAAAAACTGTGACCACCAATATTACAATCACCACGCTATCAGAACGCACGCAACAGGTGCAAGATGCTATTGTCGATGCTGTGGAAGGCGTAGATTCCGTAAATGATGTAACTGAAGCAGACCTCGCGATGATTGAACAGCTCAGTCTGCGAGGGGAATCAGTTACCTCGCTAAAATCTGGTGATTTCAGTGGGCTTAAAAGACTGAATTCCCTCAACCTGGGCGTCAATGATTTTACCAGTTTGCCATCAGGTATCTTTGACCAACTCACCGATCTGAGATCGCTCAGTATATATGACGGCTCTTTGACGAGTTTACCGTCAGGTATCTTTGACAAGAACACCAAACTGACAATACTCTTTCTGGGCAACAACGATTTTACCAGTTTACCATCAGGTATCTTTGACAAACTCACGGCTCTGACAACGCTCGATCTTCGCAGCAACGATTTGGCGAGTTTGTCATCAGAGGTTTTTGACAAGAACACCCAATTGACACAGCTCTACCTGCACGGCAACGACTTGACGAGTTTGCCATCAGGCGTTTTTGATGAACTCACCGAACTGACACTGCTCTACATGTACCAAAACGGTTTGGCGAGTTTGCCATCAGGTGTCTTTGACAATAACACCAAACTGGCAGACCTCAAGTTGAAATTCAACAGAATCAAAGATGTATCCGCCCTTGAAAATTTGACATCGCTCACAACGTTATCTATCAGAGCAAATCCGATCTCAGATTATGGACCGATCCGTAGACTCGTCGCAGCAATTGATGCAATTCCGGATCATCCGGGTCTAACTTTAGATACGCCACTTCCCAGTGCTGCCCCATCAGCGCAACCGCTGCCAATACAAACTGAACTCCTTGCGAATTTCCCGAACCCGTTCAACCCGGAGACGTGGATACCGTATCAGTTGGCAAAATCTGCGGATGTATCACTGACAATTTACAATCTGCGTGGTGTTGTGGTGCGGGAGATAAAGTTAGGACATCAGCCTGTGGGTCTATATCGGAGTCGGGGTCGTGCTATCCATTGGGATGGTCGCAATGCCTTCGGTGAACGCGTGGCGAGTGGTGTATATCTTTATACGTTCACGGCAGGCGATTTTACTGCGACACGCAAGATGTTGATACGGAAGTAAAAGATATTAACGCATTCTAAAAGGGAGACTGAACCTATGAAACGTTCTTACACATTTTTTGCCCTTTTTCTTGCATTTAGCAGCTGGATTTACGTTGCCGATGCACAAAATACTGCAGAATGGATGCCGGATGCGAATCTCCGCACGGCTGTGCGTGCCTCTCTTGGACTCGCAGATGGCGATGCTTTGACACAAGCGCGCATGTTAGACCTTACCGATCTTAGAGCTGCGGGTAGAAATATAAGCAGTCTCACCGGCTTAGCGCATGCAACGAACCTCACTGTAGCGAGATTAGCACACAATCAAATCTCGGATCTCAGTCCGCTCTCTGGGTTGACCTCGCTAACGAAACTCCGGCTACAAGACAACAGTATTACGAGCATCAGTTCGCTTTCAGGATTAACGGCCCTCACGCAGTTATTCTTGAATGATAATCAGATTACCGATGTCTCGCCCCTGAGTTCGTTAGTAAATCTTGAGAAACTTCGGTTGACTGGGAATAATTTGACGAATGCACATTTACTTGGATCGCTTACAAATCTGAACGATGTTGATATAACGATACCGGCACCACCGCCGCAGGAACTGCCCCCTCAGGCGTCTGTGGATGTGGATGCGCCGAGTGTGAGTATTTCAGTACCTACGGGTATTCAAAACGATGCGTTTGATGTGACAATCACGTTTACAGAGGGAGTGTCAGGTTTTGCGCAATCTGATGTTTCACTTTCTGGCACAGCAACTGCGTCCATCACAGCATGGAGCACCACAGACAACACGACTTACACTGCTACGATAACACCAACAACCAGCGGCACCGTGACAATCGGTGTCGCCGCGAATGTCGCTACCGATGCCGCAAGCAACCAAAATAGTGCTGCAACATCGCAAACTGTGACCGTCAATATGGATACTACCTCACCGAGTGTTAGTATTTCCGTGCCATCGGATGTACAGAACGGTGCCTTTAATATATCCATCACCTTTACGGAGGCAGTGTCAGGTTTTACACAATCTGATGTTTCACTTTCTGGCACGGCGACTGCATCTATTACAGCATGGAATACCACAGACAATACGACTTACACCGCTACGATTACGCCAACAACCAGCGGCACCGTGACAATCGGTGTTGCTGCGAATGTCGCTACCGATGCCGCAAGCAATCAAAACACTGCTACAGTATCAGCGATCTAACGGTATTTAAGGATATGACATCGTTGGAATTTATCTCTCTGTCTAACAATTCTATCAGCGATATATCGGCACTCAAGAATCTCACATCGTTGACAAGGCTCGAGCTGTATAACAATTCTATCAGCGATATATCGGCACTTAAGGGGCTGACATCGTTGAAAAGGCTCTTGCTGTCTAACAATTCTATCAGAGATATATCGGCACTTAAAGGTCTCACATCGTTGACATCGCTCTCTCTGTCTTCCACTGCTATTAGCGATATATCGGCACTTAAAGGTCTCACATCGTTGACTGGACTCTATCTGGCTTCCACTGCTATCAGCGATATATCGGCACTTGAGGATCTCACATCCTTGACTACGCTTGTTCTGTATAACAATTCTATCAGTGATATATCGGCACTTGAGGATCTCACATCGTTGAAAAGGCTCTATCTGGAAGACAATTCTATCAGCGATATATCGGCACTTGAGAATCTGACTTCCTTGAATACGCTCAATCTGTCTAACAATTCTATCAGCGATATATCGGCACTTGAAGGTCTGACTTCGTTGAGGACTTTATATCTCAGTGGAAATTTGATTTCAGATTACGCACCGCTCCGCACACTCATCGCAGCAATTAAGGCAAAGGGTCGTACACTAAACTTCGATATTGATATTGATAATAACCCTCCTGTATTCACAGATGGCGACAGCACGACTCGCTCGGTAGCCGAGAACACGGCAGCCGGTCAAAACATCGGCACTGCTGTCGGCGCGACCGATACGGATGGTAGTGACACACTCACCTACACCTTGGGCGGCACAGATGAGGCATCGTTTAGTATTGTTCGCAGATCAGGGCAGCTGCGAACTAAAGCGTCCTTGGATTATGAAACGAAGACATCTTATACAGTCACGATCACTGTATCTGATGGGAATGATGGCGGAGACAGCATCACGGTTACCATCAATGTCACGGATGTAGCAGGTGCTGCACCATCCGTGCAAACGCCGCCAGCACCTCCTAATACAACAGCATTGTTGCCAAACTACCCCAACCCGTTCAACCCGGAGACGTGGATACCGTATCAGTTGGCAAAACCTGCGGATGTATCGCTGACGATTTACAATCTGCGCGGTGTTGTGGTGCGGGAGATAAAGTTAGGGCATCAGGCTGCGGGTGTGTATCGGAGTCGTAGCCGTGCTATCCATTGGGATGGTTGCAATGCATTCGGTGAAAAGGTAGCGAGTGGTGTATATCTTTATACGTTCACGGCAGGCGATTTTACTGCGACACGCAAGATGTTGATACGGAAGTAGCATGTTTGTCAGAATCGCGGTGTGTTCAGAATCGCGGATTGGACGGATGACGCGGATTACACGGATTTTAAGACCCTCTTTTTATGAGGTGTGTTTTCAAAGTTGGTGAACAAATCAGGAAAAGAAACGCAGATAAAAGAAGAAGCATAATCCGCGAAATTCGTGAAATCCGCGAAAATCCGCGGTTCAGACAAAAAGCAGAGGTGTATATCATGAAAGAGTATATCACACAAAAACGCACGCTACTCGTTTTTGCAATACTGGTGCTGGTTTGCATTCCGCAGGGTGTCGTTTATGCACAAGGCCCATCTTTTACATCGTCTAACGCAACCCGCACGGTACCAGAAAATACCGCAGCAGGCATAAATATCGGCGATCCGATACCGGCGGAACCGGGTACTGTCTATGAATACCGCCTCGTTGGGACTGATGCTTCACATTTTACACTTGAGGATATCGGGATAGGTCTCGGCATCAGTGACAACGGTAGCGTGGATAGCCAGCTGCGAACCAAGGGTGCGTTAGACTATGAAACCAAAAACTCCTATTCGGTGACACTCCAACTTTTTACTGGCAATATCGTAATGGTAGGCACACCACCTGTCCCATCTGTCACGTGGAACGCCTCTCCTGCGGATACCATTAGCATCACCATCAACGTCACGAATGTGAACGAGGCACCAGCGTTCTCCAGCAGCACCACCACCATCCAAATACCAGAATCCACGAGTGCTAACGCAGACATCAGTAGCCCGATTACCGCAACGGACCCGGATATTGCCGGTGGCAACACCGATGCCAACCCTGAGACGGCTGACGCTGATACCGTGGCGTACAGCCTCAGCGGCACCACCGCTGCACCGAATGACTATGAATCGTTTGCGATTAACGCCGAAACCGGACAGTTGAAAGTCGCCGAAAACGTTGACCTCGACTACGACGATCAGAATTCCTATACCTTTATTGTCACCGCTTCCGATGACACGCTTTCTGGCACCATTGAAGTCACGGTTGAGCTTCAGGATGTAGTCCACGCGCCGCTGTTCATCAATGATATGGGTGAGACAATTACTGAGGCGAGCTTCGAGATACGAGAGGAGTTACCGCCAGGGACAGATGTCGGTTACGCACTGAAAGTCCGGGTTGACGATGACAACGCCACCGTTACCTATAGCCTCAGCGCACACGATGACGCACCGAACGACTCTAATTCGTTTACCCTTAATTCAGACGGGCAGCTGAAAATCGCGGATAACGTTCTCCTCGACTACGAAACGAAGACTGCGTATAAGGTAAATGTCACCGCCTCCGATGGCACCCACAGCACCACCATCCCGGTCACTATTACTGTCACTAACCTTGGATTGAGAATAATCAATGAAAATGGTAGTGAGCTTTCCAGTCCAACCACTGTCCACGTAGACGAAGGCGTACCCCGCGGCACAAAAATTGCCGGTCCTTATCGGATTAATGAGCATAATGCGGTTATTTTTAACTTCTTTGGGGTCAATAATAATAATGATTATCAATCATTCGTACTTGAAAAAAGCTCGAATGAGGATGCGGAAAGAGTTTGGTACATAATAGCCAAGGACGCTCTGGACTACGAAAGTAAGAACCAGTATCTCGTTGAGATGTTTCCCCAAGTTGTTGGTCATGACGAAAGCGAGAAGATTAGGTTAATAATCAACATTAGGGACACAAACGATAACCGACCAGTATTCACGGACGGTGTCCGTGCGACCCGCTCCATCGTAGAGAACACACCGAGTGGCGAACCTGTCGGAGAACCGATCGCCGCGATGGATGACGATGCCGGCACCACCATTACTTATGCACTACAGGCACACCCGGATGCACCATCGGACGTTGATGCGTTTACTATTGACACAGGAACCGGACAGATAAAAACCAATGCCGCACTTGACTACGAAACAAAGACCGTTTATCTTGTAACCGTCACCGCTACCGATGATGACCCGAATGATCCGAACGATACGTTCCGCACCACCAGCATACCGGTCACCATCAACGTCATCGACCTTGTCCTGACCTTCATTGAAGAGGACCCCGCCAGCCGCTCCGTTGCGGAAAACACGGCACGCGGCACAGACATCGGAGACCCGGTGGCTGCCACGGGCCCCGACCCCGGAGAGACATCGACCTATAGCCTCGTGATGGACACAGACACATCGCCTGACTATGACTGGTTTGACATTGACCCCGCAACCGGACAGTTGAAGACTAAAGGTCCACTCAACTACGAAACCGATACCTCTTACACGGTTATGGTAGCCGTATCCGTTAATGATAACACCGAGCCATCCGATACAATCACTGTTAACATCAGCGTTACAAATGTCTCAAATGAACAAATCGCAGGGGCACAATTCCGAGAGGGAAGTGCCACCACCCGCTCCGTTAAAGAAAACCAACCGGGTGGTACACTTGTCGGTATCCCTGTGGAGGCTATCAATATTGACGCGACTCACAGCTACCTCCTCGCGATCCACAATGATCACGATCAATTCAACCTTGATTCTATAGCACAGTTGAGTACAGAGAGACCTTTGAACTTTGAATCCAAGTCCTCCTACTCAGTAACAATCACCCTCCGAAGTTACGATGGAATACAATATACTGATGAAGAAACCATCGCCGTCACTATCAATCTCACAAATGTAAACGAGGCACCGAGGTTTGCTGATGCGGCCGCAGTTCGCACTGTTCCAACAACCGCAAGTGATGGTACACCTCTCGGTGCCCCGCTGACGGCAGTAGACCCCGATATTACAAGTAGCAACGACGATGCCAACCCTGAGACCGCTGATAGCGATAGCCTGACATACACGCTCAGCGGTACCCATGCCATGCTTTTCGAGCTCGATTCCGAGGAACCTGGACAGTTGATAGCGAAGAGACCATCTGCCTTGACCGCCGGCACTACTTATAGCGTCACCGTCACCGCCTCTGATGGCGAGTTTTCGGATACAATTGATGTCAACATTACCGCGACCGGTATGCCTACAGTGCTAATTACCCTCCCCACAGACGAGCAAGGCGATACGATACCGCAAACCGGTACTTTCGACGTGGGGATACGGTTCAGTGAAGCGGTGACCGGCTTTGCAGCGAGTGACATCACGCTGACCCTCACGCTCACCGAAGGGTCAGGGACCGCGACTGCGGCGTTAGTAGATGCAAGTGCTGGCGACATGGATTACACCGCCCGCATCAGCTTACCTAATAATGCAGAGGGGTCCCTTGCTATCTCTGTGCCTGCCGGTGTCGCTACCAATGAAAAGAGCGTCGGAAACACGGCATCAGCGGAATACACCGTGCCCATTGATACAAAGCATCCCACTGTCACACTTTCAAGAGATTATTCCACGGTAACAGTAACAGGTTCATATTTCTTTGATGTCACCTTTAGCGAAGATGTGGTCGGCTTTACGGGATCGGACTTCAATGTGTCGAATGTCACAGTGACAGGGAGCGGGAGAAAATATACCGCTGTCATCAAACCGACTAGCTCAGCAAATGTTGTGGTAGTTTTTGTATTAGAAAATAAAGTTAGAGATGCTGCTGGGAACGGAAACACACAAAGTAACAGGCGAGCCTTACAAATAAGCCTGGGAAAACCCAATGTCACGATCACCGCACCGACAGACTCGCAAAGTGCTCCGTTTAACATCGCAGTCACCTTTACTGAGATCGTGGAAGGCTTTACGGCGAGCGACATCTCACTCGGCGGCACGGCAACCGGAATTGTGACGAACTTTATGGGGGATGGTATCAACTACACTGCCACCGTCACACCGAGCACCGCCGGCGACTTGGAAATCTCTGTGCCTGCCAATGTTGTCATTGATGACTCAGATAACGGCAATAACGCATCATCTACACATACCGTCCCTGTCACCGTAACGGGACCCACGGTTGTCATCACAAACGTGCCGACAACGCCACAAAACAGCCCGTTCACTATTACAATCACCTTTAGTGAGACAGTGACCGGCTTCACGGCGAGCGACATCTCACTCGGGGACAACGTGAGTGCCACAGTGAAATCATTTTCAGGAAGTGGAACGACATACACCGCTGAGATCGCACCGGCGGATAATGTTGAGGAGGATGTGACGATCTCCGTGCCTACGGGGGTTGCGCTCAATGCAAGCAGTGTCGGAAACAATACCTCACCCGGATATACCGTCCGATTGGATAGGGTGGGTCCCAGTGTCACAATTACAGGACCGCCAGAGACTGCAGCTGCAACTATATTCGGCATGGCGTTTGATGTAACCTTTGAATTTCATGAGACAGTGACCGAATTTGATGTGGATGACATCTCGCTCGGTGGTAATGCGACCGCAACAGTGGGCAACTTCATGACAGTGAGCGGGACGACATACACCGCCACCATCACACCAACCACGGAAGGTTTCGTGCTTGTTACAGCGCAAGCGAATACTGCCGAAGATGCTGCCGGTAATAGGAACGCTGCCACATCAAACAGATTTTCAGTTGACCCGACACGTCCCGTTGTCACGATTACTGATCTGCCAACAGCTGTGCAAACCGGTGCGTTTGAGGGAACATTTGGATTTGATGACGCAGTGACCGGCTTTGCTGCGGATGACATCACGCTCAGCGGCACGGTGAACGCAACAGTTACGCTGAGCGAGACTTCTTCCGCTGTATATAAAGTTACTATCACGCCAGAGGAAGATGCGGAAGGAGACGTGATAATTTCTGTAGCTGAAAATGTCGCTGAAAATGCTGCTGGACTCGGCAATACCGCGTTAGCGACAGCCGTCACCGTGCCAGTGGACACACTGCACCCGGAGGTCAGAATCAAAAATGTGCCGGCTATGGCGACTATGGGTGGGTTTGTCGTCACCTTTGAATTCACGCAGGCAGTGTCCGGTTTTGAAGCGAGTGACATCTCACTCAGTGGTACTGCTACCGCAACGGTGAACAACTTCACGACAGAAAGTGATAGAAAATACACCGCAAATATCATCCCGAGCACTACCGGTAACTTGAAAATCTCTGTGCCTGCCGATAGTGCGGTTGATGCCGCAAATAACGGCAATATCGCTTCATCAACCCATACCGTCACCATCACAGATTTGGATACAACACCACCAACTGTTAGCGTAACAGCAAGATCCGCCGTGTTAGACAATCCGCAAAATGAGAATTTTGATGTAGCGATTACTTTCAGTGAGCCGGTTATCGGTTTTAACGCGGGCGACATTTCGCTAACGCTTGAACTCACCGAAGGCACAGGGACCGCAACCACAGACATAAGGGCTGTCACAAGATACATTGCCGTGATCAAACCGCCCGATGACGTTGAGGGTGTCATAAAAATATCTGTGCCTGCCGGTGCTGCCAAAGATGCTTCCAACAATGACAACACCGCTTCGAATGTACTTACTGTGCGGGTAGATAGAAAAGCACCGAATGTAGAAACTATAGGGGTTCCAACAACGCCGCAAAACAGCGCGTTTGATGTGAAGATCACCTTTGATGAACCTGTGTCCGGCTTTACGGTAGATGACATCTCGCTGACGACCACGCTCACCGAAGGCACAGGGACCGCGACAGTGAGTTTGAGCGGTGACGATGGCGATAGTGAATACACGCTCACCATCACGCCACCTGCGGAAGTTGAGGGAGAGATAAATATCTCCGTGCCAGCAAATGCCGTTGTGGATGCCGGGAATAACGGTAACACTGTATCATCTGAATACACCGCGCTTATAGATACGATACGCCCGACAACCATGATCACAGACCTCCCCTTCGCCAACGACCCGCAGAACGGCGCGTTTAATGTGCGGATTGAGTTCAGTGAGCCGGTGACCGGACTTGAGAAGACAGATATTGCGCTGACAGTGAACAATGTCAACGCTACGGTTACCGCTGTAACCGAAACGACAGACATGGGAATGAGTATGGATCCGGTGGAAAGCGGCACGGCATACATCGCTACCATCACCCCCACCGGACAGAGTGCCGGTAAGGTGAGCGTCCGCGTGCCTGAAAATGTTGCCGAAGATGCCGGAGGAAACGGAAACGAGGCATCATTATCCTCGCACGATGTGACCGTAGATACGAAACCGCCGGGGATCGACACAATTACGGTACCGACTGCAGCGAACGGCGCGTTTGACGTTACCATCACCTTTACAGACGATGTGACCGACTTTGATGACCTCACTGATATCGTGTTCGATGATGATAGTGCCGCTTCCGCAACGGTGACCAGTATTACAGGTAGCGGCAAAACCTACACCGCTACCATCACACCAACGGGGAACGGGGACTTGATTATCCAAGTGCCAGCGGATGCCGCGAAAGATACCGCAGGGAACGGAAACGAGGCATCAGACGCATATACCGTGCTAATAGACACAACATCTCCGCAGGTCAGCACATTTACGGTACCGAACGCAGCGGGTGGCGCGTTTAACGTTGCCATCACCTTTAGCGAAGATGTGACCGACTTTGATGACCTCACTGATATCGTGTTCGATGCGGATAGCACCGCCACCGCAACGGTGACCAGTATTACAGGTAGCGGCACCACCTACACCGCTACCATCACACCAACGGGTAACGGCAATTTGATTGTCCAAGTGCCAGCAGGTGCCGCGAAAGATACCGCAGGGAACGGGAATACTGCCTCTGGGACACATACCGTGACGATAAGTTTGACGGGTCCCAGTGTCGCCATCACCGATGTGCCGACAACGCCACAAAACAGCGCATTTGATGTGAAGATCACTTTTAGCGAGTCGGTAACCGAATTTGTGGCATCAGACATCTCACTGGGAACGGGTGTAAGCGCGACGGTGAGCCTAACAGGAAGCGGCGCAGAATATACCGCCACCATCACACCAGCATCGAGTACTGAAGAAGATATCACCCTTTCGGTGCCCGCGGGTGTCGCAAAGAATAGCAGCAATATGACCAACACCGCATCATCTGAATACGCCATCCGATTAGATACGGCGCAGCCCCTTCTCACGATTAATGCCCCGGCAAATGCGGGTGGTGCGTTTACTGTTATAGCAACTTTTGATATTGGATTAAATTTCAATGAAACCGTGGTAGGTGTCGAGAAAGGTGACATCACGTTCAGTGGCACAGCGAGCGCGGGCGCGAGTGTGACAGATTTGACAGGGGAGGGATCCAAATACACCGCCACCATCAAAGTGATCACCGCCGGCAACTTGACTATTTCCGTGCCAGCAAATGCCGCTCAAGATGCCGCAGGGAACGGGAGTCGCGCCTTGCCTGCCGGGTTTCGTCCTACCGTGCAGGTCGTCTTAATTCCTTTGGGATTTGACGATGCTGCAAGTGACACGACCCGCACAATCGCAGAGAACCCGAATGAAGGTATGAACATCGGTGACGCACTGTCTGCAACCGATGCGGACGACGATACCTTGGCATACAACCTCAACGCACACGATGACGACGCAAACGACTATCTATCGTTCACCATTGACATCATGACGGGGCAGTTGAAAGCCAGGAATCAGGCGCAATACCCGCTGAACTACGAAGTCCAATCCTCCTATAAGATCAAAGTTGAGGTTACTGATGACTCGAACACGAACACCGCTTCTATTAATGTCACCGTCAACATCACAGATGTCAATGAAGCACCGATTTTCCCCGAAACCACTGATACTACATTGGAAATAGAAGAAAACACAGCGGGAGACACAAACATCGGAGACCCGGTGGCAGCGACAGACCCTGATGGCACTGATGTCAACCCAGAGGATGATAACGTTGACGCACTGACCTATAGTCTCGTTGATGCGACTGACCCAAACGCTGACGCTGCTGCGTTTGCTATTGACAGCGGCACAGGGCAGCTCAAAACGAAAAATCCACTGGACTATGAAACCAAGAACGAATATACGGTGACCGTCAAAGCCTCTGATGGCGCATTGGAAGCCGAAATTGACGTTACTATCAGCATCATAGATGTTGAAGTGGAGCCAACGAACAACGCGCCGACGTTCCCCGCAACTGAAACCGGCACCCGCTCCATCGCTGAGAACACCGCGACAAATACAAACATCGGTGCCGCAGTGTCTGCTGATGATATGGACACCGGGGACACCTTGACCTATAGTCTCAAGGCACACACCGATGATGCCGATGATTTTCAATCGTTTACTATTGAAGGCACCACTGGCCAGTTAAAAACGAAAACAGGTGTTACACTTGACTATGAAACCCAGTCCACTTATAAAGTCACAGTGCAAGTCTCTGATGGCACAGATACCGCCTCTATTGATGTCACCATCAGCATTACAAACGTCAATGAGGCACCCGCGTTCGCTACAGCGACTGCGACCCGTTCCATCGCTGAGAACACAGACACAGGTACAAACATCGGTGCCGCAGTGACGGCAACAGACCCTGACGGCACTACAGATGTCAATCCAGAGAATGTTAACGTTAACAAACTGACCTATAGCCTCGTTAATCTTACCGGTTCAATGGATGCAGATGCGTTTGATATTGACAGCAACTCCGGGCAGATTAAAACGAAAGACGCGCTCAACTATGAAGTCAAGGACTCCTATCAGTTCAAAGTGCAAGTCTCTGATGGTGCTGAAACAGACGCAATTACCGTCACCATCACTGTCACAAACGTGACCATGGAACCGCCTGTGTTCACTGCAGCCACTCTCAAAGCCGTTGAAGAACCCTTCAAAATAGCAGAAAATACCGCGGCAGACGCAAATATAGGAACACCGGTGACTGCAACAGACGATGATGGGGATACGATTACATACGCTTTGGGTTTGCTCGCAATTACTGACGATTACTTATCGTTTGCTATCGATTCCGAGACTGGGCAAATAAAGACTAAAGAATCGCTTGATTACGAAACCAAGTCTGAATATAGTGTTGATGTTTCTGCCACCACAACTAACGAGGTCCTAGGTGTCTCCGTTAACGTTACTATTCAGGTCACAGATGTCAACGAAAAACCGGTTTTCGCTGCAACTGAAACCGGCAACCGCTCCATCGCAGAGAACACCGCAGCAAACACGAACATCGGAGACCCTGTGGCAGCGACAGACCCCGACACTGCCGATGACGATGCGGACAATACCGATGTCAATCCTACAGATGATAATGTTGACGCACTGACCTATAGTCTCGTCAATCCCACCAGTTCAACAGATGCAGATGCGTTTGCTATTGAAAGCACCACTGGACAGATTAAAACGAAAAACGCATTGGATCATGAAACAAAGGGCTCTTATGCGTTCAAAGTGCGTGTGTCCGATGGAGAATTTAATACCGACATTGATGTTACTATTACCGTCACTGATGTAGACGAAACACCGGTACCCCCACCGAACAACGCACCAACGTTCCCCGCAACTGAAACCGGCGACCGTTCCATCGCAGAAAACACCGCGACAAATACAAACATCGGTGCTGCCGTGTCTGCTGATGATGTGGACACCGGGGACACCTTGACCTATAGCCTCGTCAATCTTACCGGTTCAACAGATGCAGACGCGTTTGCTATTGACAGCACAGATGGGCAATTGAAAACCAAATCCGCACTCAACTATGAGGCAAAGAACTCTTATACGTTTAAAGTGCAAGTCTCCGATGGCACAGATACCGCCTCTATTGATGTTACTATCAGCATTACAAACGTCAACGAAGCACCGGCGTTCCCTGCCGATACGACTACCAGTTTCAATATATCCGAAAGTGCGGCGGGTGGCACCGCTATCGGCACAGTCGCAGCAGAAGACCCAGATGTCGCAGGAACGAATACGGATGCCAATCCCGATACGGCTACGGCTGACACCTTGACCTATAGTCTCAAGGCACACACCGATGATGCTGATGATTTTCAAGCGTTTACTATTGAAAACACCGCTAATGGCGGGCAATTGAAGTTGAAGACTGGCACGACACTCGACTATGAAACCCAGTCCACTTATAAAGTCACAGTTGAAGTCTCCGATGGTAGCAAGACAGACTCTATTGATGTCACCATCAGCGTTACAAACGTCAACGAGGCACCGGTGTTCCCTGCAGACACGACCACCAGCTTCAATATATCCGAAAGTGCGGCGGGTGGCACCGTTATCGGCACAGTCGCGGCAACAGACCCTGACATTGCAGGAGCGAATACCGATGCCAACCCCGATACGGCTACGGCTGACGCGTTGAGTTATAGTCTCAGCGGCACTACCGCCGCACCGAATGACTATCAAGCGTTTGATATTGAAACCACTGCTAATGGCGGGCAATTAAAATTGAAGACTGGCACGACACTTGATTATGACACCAAGTCCGCCTATACAGTCAAAGTCACCGCCTCCGATGGTAGCACTAATACCGCCTCTATTGACATCACTATCAACGTCCTTGAGATAGCAAGTGTTAGCATTACAGCCGCGTCAACTGTGACAGCCAACCCGCAAAATGGGGCATTTAATGTGACAATCACTTTTAGTGGGTCAGTGACCGGTTTTGCTGCAAGCGACATCTCGCTGACGACCACGCTCACCGAAGGCACAGGAAGCGCGACAGTGACTAATCTAACGGGGAGCGGCACCACCTACACCGCCACCATCACACCGCCTGCGAATGTTGAGGGAACAGTAAAAATTTCTGTGCCTGCCGGTGCTGCAGTTGATTCTAACAGTCAAGGCAACGCTGCTTCGTCAGAGTTTAGCGTAGCTATAGATACAAAGGCACCCAGTGTTGCCATTACAAACGTGCCGACAACCACACAAAGCGGGGCGTTTGATGTGACTATCACCTTTAGTGAAGATGTGACAGGGTTCGCCGCATCGGATATCACGCTCGGTGGCACCGCTACCGCCTCGGTGACACGCTTGACAGGGAGCGGCACCACATACATCGCCACCATTACGCCGACAGGGAGTGGCAATTTAACAATTAAAGTGCCAGCGGCTGTGGCGAAAGATGCCGCAAACAACAATAACACCGCCTCTGGGACACATAACGTAACCATAAGTTTAACGGGACCGAGCGTCGCGATAACAGACGTCCCAACAACGCCACAGAACAGCGCGTTTAATGTTACTATCACCTTTGGTGAGGCAGTAACCGGCTTCACTGCGAGTGACATCACACTTACGACCACGCTCAGCACAGGCACAGGGAATGCAACAGTGACCAGTTTGGCTCTTGTAACAGGGAGCGACACCCAATACACCGCCACCATCACACCGCCTGCGAATGTTGAGGGAACAGTAAAAATTTCTGTGCCTGCGGGTGTCGCACACAACACCGCTAACACGGGCAACGCCGCATCATCTGAATATACTATCCAATTAGATACCGCCCAGCCCAGCGTCAGGATAACAAACGTTCCAACAACCACACAAAACAGCGCGTTCACTGTGACCATCACCTTTGGTGAGTCGGTGACAGGGTTCGCCGCATCGGATATCACACTCGGTGGCACCGCTACCGCCTCGGTGACACGCTTGACAGGGAGCGGCACCACCTACATCGCTACCATTACGCCGACAACCAATGGCAGTGTGAGTATTCAAGTGCCGGCGGGTGCTGCCGAAGATGCCGCAGGGAACGGGAACACGCAATCGCAATCCCATTCTGTCACATTCACCACAGAAACCCCACCCGTCGCAACAACTTTAGAGATCGTCTCAGGTGACGGTCAGTTCGGTCGGATGGATCGATGGTTATCAAGTTCTCTCGTTGTTGTGGTCAAGGATCAGCACGGTACCCCTTTTCAAGATGCGATGGTGAATTTCTCTGTGAGTCCAAGTGGGAGGCTCAATCGAAGTCGTATGATGACCGGCTCAAATGGACAGGCGGAAATTCGGTTGAAGCTCGGTAGCACTGCCGGGACCTACACCGTCACTGCGAGCGTCCCCGGCATCACAGATACAGTAACATTCACCGCTGCCACTGTGGCTGCCACCACCGTAGAGATCTACTCAGGTAACGGACAGACGATGCCGGCGGGGAGCATGTTACCCAATGCGTTATCTGTTTTGGTGAGGGATCAGAATGGGGACCCCTTTGAAGGGGCAACGGTGGATTTCTCTGTGAATCCGACAGATGGAACGCTTGACCCGACGAGTGCGACGACGCGTTCAAATGGTCGCGCGTTCACCACATTGCGGCTCGGTAGCACTGCTGAGATTTACACCGTCACAGCCACTGTCCGCGGCATCACAGATACAGCAACATTCACCGCTACCGCCACGTCTGTCGGCTATAATGCGATAAAGATCGTCTCAGGTAATGGGCAGTCCGGTCGTGCCGGTCAACAGTTGCCAAGACCTTTAGTTGTTGAGGTGAAGAATCAGAACGGTGACCCGCTCGTGGGTGTCACGGTGAGGTTCTCTACGGCATTTGATCCCGATACAGGGCGCTCTTTTGGCTCCGTTAATCCTACAACAGATGCGACAGATGCGGATGGTCAAGCGTCCACCAGGTTTAGGCTCGGTAGCACTGCCGGCGTTTACACCGTCACTGCAAGTGCCACCATCATAAACGTGTCGTATTCTGTCACATTCACCGCGAATGTTATCGGCACGGTAGAAAGAAAAAACTATAGTCTGGGTAAAGTTACCTCCGATCCTATTAACATCCATTACGGTGAGAGTGTGGACATAACCGTTAGAGTGTCTCCATACCCAATCCGAGATGCCAGTGCGAGTTATTTAAACTTTTGGATCGGGTCTTTTGCCGGTAGCGGCGCGTTAAACACAAACCCTACAGGTCTCAGCATTACAAGTGATGATACTGATCACAAAGCGAACATCGAAACTGGACTGGCAACAGCAACGGTGGCGGTTGCTTCGGATGCTTATATTCCAGATTTAGAACCTAACGTGCCTGGGAAATCATTCAGGGTTATGGTGGATTTTTTAGTTGATAATGTCAACGGAACCCGGTTTCTCTCAGATGGCACTTCAGAAGGGATTTCCCCAGACCCTATTAGCTTTACTGTGCGCGTTACGGAACCCCAGACCTTGCAGGCGAATGTTGTTGAAGATAACTCAGGTGAAGTTCAGGGTGGGCAGCCACAGGCTGTTGTTTCGGCGGTAGAAACCGTTGAGGTAGACACAGACTCTCCGGGTGTGAGCATTTCTGTGCCGTCGGGTGTGCAGACGGGTGCGTTTGATGTGACAATCACCTTTACAGAAGCGGTTACCGGTTTTGCGCGGGAAGACCTTTCTGTCACCGGCACAGCGAATGCGATCATCACGGCGTGGGTTTCCTATCCCGACAACACTACCTATACTGCCATGATTACACCGACAACAAGTGGACAAGTGGTGCTGAACATCGCAGCAGGTGTTGCCACCGATGCCGCGAACAATCCAAACACCGCTTCAGAGACACAAACAATCACAATTGAGATACCAGAGCCGTCCACAGTGAATGTTGTTGAAGATAACTCAGGTGAAGTTCAGGGTGGGCAACCACAGACTGTTGTATCAGAGGTAGAAACCGTTGAGGTGGATACAGATGCGCCGGATGTTAGCGTTTCTGTGCCGTCGGGTGTGCAGACAAGTGCGTTTGATGTGACAATCACCTTTAGCGAATCTGTGACAGGCTTCGCAGCAACGGATATTACACTCAGCGGCACAACGACTGCTAGTGTGACTGCTTTGACGGGCAGTGGTAGCACCTACACCGCCACGATTACACCGACAACAAGTGGACAAGTGGTGCTGAACATCGCAGCAGGGGTCGCTACCGATACCGCGAACAATCCAAACACCGCTTCAGAGACACAAACAATCGTAATTGAGATACCACCCCCGATACCGGAGCCGTCCACGTGGATGCCGGATGCGAATCTCCGCACCGCTGTGCAAACTTCTCTGAGTCTCGCGGCAGGTGAAACGCTCACGCAAGCGAAAATGCTGGATCTCACGGAACTCAGAGCCGCAGGCAGGAGCATCAGCGACATCACCGGCATAGAACACGCCACGAATTTGACCACAGCGCGGCTTGCAAACAATCAAATTTCAAGTCTTTCGCCATTATCAAATTTAACAACGCTAACGAAACTCCGATTGCAGAACAACCAAATCTCGGATGTTTCCGCTCTTTCGGGGTTGACGAACCTAACGCAATTGTTCCTCAACGATAATGACATTAGGAACATCACACCGTTGAGCGGGTTGGTAAACTTAGAGACGTTGAGACTTTCAGAGAATCCGCTGACGAACAACGATGCGAATGCGCAAACGCTCATCACGCTGCAGGCAGCGGGAGCCGCTATTGATGTCCCGGTTGATAATGTCGGCGGTGCGCCAACGCTGGAGAAGGAAACGCAGTTGCCAGCGACCCTGATTCCAAAAACATCCGCACTGCTCCCGAATTTCCCGAACCCGTTCAACCCGGAGACGTGGATACCGTATCAGTTGGCAAAACCTGCGGATGTATCGCTGACGATTTACAATATGCGTGGTGTTGTGGTGCGGGAGATCAAGTTAGGGCATCAGGCTGCGGGTCTGTATCGGAGTCGTAGCCGTGCTATCCATTGGGATGGTAGAAATATATCCGGTGAACGCGTAGCGAGTGGTGTCTATTTCTATACGTTCACCACAGGCGATTTTACTGAGACGCGGAGGATGTTGATACGGAAGTAGCGTGTTTGTCAGAATCACAGATTAGACGGATTACGCAGACAAAACAGTAGAAGGACTCTCTGAATCGTGCCTTCTCCGATATCGAAAGCGCGAAATTGCTTAAAAATTAGGCAGAACTGCCGAAGTTACACGTGACAAGACCGTTTGAGGAAAAAAAGTAATAAATTCCTGAAATTTAGGTCTTTTTTTTCTAAAATTATGCTTTTTTTGCTAAATTAATTTGACAAAGCAATTTTTAGGGTGTATAATTAATATCACCTTTCGACAAGGAAGGTGAAGATGTTCTTTGAAAGTTAAATAGTGAACGTGACGTGCCTATTAAATAGCTTGTGAGTGCACTTCGATTTACTTGAAGATGTACTTCTCAATACTTTTTTGGAGAGTATGATACCGGCTCAGGACGAACGCTGGCGGCGTGGATGAGGCATGCAAGCCGAACGAGAAGCCGGACTTCGGTCCGGTGGAAAGTGGCGAAAGGGTGAGTAACGCGTGGGTAATTTACCTCTGAGATGGGGATAACAACCTGAAAGGGTTGCTAATACCAAATACGATTCGGTTGACTTCGGTCGGCCGAATGAAAGGTGGCTTCGGCTGCCGCTCGGAGACAAGCCCGCGTCCTATTAGTTTGTTGGTGAGGTAACGGCTCACCAAGGCGACGATGGGTAGCTGGTCTGAGAGGATGGTCAGCCACATTGGGACTGAGACACTGCCCAAACTCCTACGGGAGGCTGCAGTCGAGAATATTTCGCAATGGGGGGAACCCTGACGATGCGACGCCGCGTGGGGG
>JAJDTJ010000026.1 GCA_022827225.1 Candidatus Poribacteria bacterium
CCGATTGAGATTAAAAGATCGTCACAAATCGTATAAAGTGCTACAATAGTCAAGTCCATGGGGTTCTCCTTTTGTTTTTGCGTTAAAAACACTATAAAGGATATCCCATGGATTTACAAGTGGCAACTTGGGTTATTATAAAATGAAAATTCAGGTGGCATAATTAAGAAAAACCACCTTTATAGTAAAGTTTATAATTATTTTTCCACTTCTATAGCGCAAACTATATGAAGATTGAAAAAATAATTCGATAATTTCACCAGATCTCCGGCGCAGTTACAAACAGCACCCATCTTGGTTGGAGAAAATCGGAATTACCGATTTAAACAATTAAACTTCATTTAACTCGCGCATCGGACGACGCAAACTAACAATTTGTGCTACAAGGCACAGCAACAAGTATGTTTTGAAACCATGCCTACTGAAGTCCCTACATATATTTCAGGTTTACCATAACCTAATACGAAAAACTTAACCTTCATCTATTATTTCACAACTAAAAGATATTGTCAAGTAAAAAACGGAGAGATGAGTCGGATTTAGTTTTGAATTAAAAAACCGTGCCGGTTCCAGCATATCCTAAAACATGTCCAACACTTCTGCCGTTTTTTCACTGACAATTACAGTTGCGATAACACCACGACTGTGATTAGAAAAGCTGACTATCCACGCGAACCCTTGAAAACGTGGATACGCGTGAACGCCGTTTTGACCTGCTAAAGCCGCTTTGACCTGTGGGTCTGCTTTTGCGATCTGAAGGATCACATCTGCTTCTAAGTGAGAAGAGTTGGTCTGAATGGCAAGTGAATTAAGGATTCGCTTGCCTCCGTTTACCTCTGGTGTTAATGTTTTAGGGTTCTGCTGGGCGAGATCGCGGAGGTGAGACGCATACGCTTGATATGCCCTTAGATGTTTCTGGTAGTTTTCGAGTCCGTAGGCGATTGGGATTTGTTTATACTGTGCGGCGCACATTGCCGCCGCATCGGCTTCAAGGTGCAGCACCGTCACATAATCTTTTTTCTTTTCTGCTAACGCTCGTTGTTTTCTGAAAAAGGTTGGATAGATGCCGAACTCGTAAAACCGATCTGGATAGCGTGGCAGCCAGACTGCGATAAATTTTGCGATGTTTTCACGCTCAGCATTTAGAATCGGTTCCGGGGTCTCCGACTTCTGCCACGCAATTTTGGCGTGCTTGCGGTGGTATTGATATTGCTCCTGAATCTCGCGTGCTTCTTTTTCGGAGCGCGTCACCCATTTTTTATATCCGTGTCGGACATAGTAGTCGTGAGCGATCTCGTTCATCGGGACAGAGATACGTTTAAGGCATTCTGCAGCAGCTTCGTGCCAGAGTGCAAGTCTACCGAAATCTCCAGATCGTTCGTAGCACCTGATAAAGATGTCAGCAGTCGCAGTCCCTTCGCGGATTGCTATGCACGGTTGCACAATTAAAAGGAATAAGAGGAAAAGCAGTGGTGCAATAATTCTCATGGCAGAAGCATGTGGACGAAAACTTAGCGGAGTCTTTCTACTATTTTAGCATAAAACGGACGGTTCCTGAGAAGGTTTCGCCCGGGTCAAGCACGATTACACCTGCGGGTATTCCACGTGCCTCAAGGTTGATAGCATCTGTTGGACAGGTGTAAGGTTCAAAACAGATCGCATCCCTGCCCGGAGGGGTATAGACGACCAACTCCCGAAATTGGGCATCCGATTCCATCACCATACCGTATCCGGTATCCCGATTCTCAATGATGCAGCGACTCACACCGTCAACCAATTGAACGTCTGTGAAGACGTGGTCCAGTTTCAGTTGTGAAAACGGCTGTCCGTTTTGTAGATCAAGCGTTCCGGTAACGTTGTGCTGTTCTCCAGTTGGAACGAGGACTTCATCAAGTTCCCAGTATTTGGCGGCGGGAACAGTAATCATCGCTTGCGATGCATCTGCCTCGGTGCTGAGGTCTACACTGAAATAGGGATGGATACCGAAACCCATCGGCATATTTTTGTTGCCTGTATTCTTGATGGAAATCCGCATCGTCAACACGGCATCTTTAAGGGTATAGGTAATCTCAATTTTAAATGGAAAAGGGTATTGACGAGTGATTTCTGGGAAATCTTGAGAGTTGAGCGAACAGGTTAGTGTGGCACCGTTTTCATCGGCGGTATGACTTTCGACCTGATACGGTTGATTCAAGAGCAGCCCGTGGATTGTCGTTGGTGATTCTGGTGCTTTGTCAAACCGATAGGTTTTTCCTTCAAATTGCCATGCGCCGTTGCGTATTCGGTTCGGGAACGGAAACAGGATCGGATTGCCGTAGGCGGTTGGACGTTTTTCGAGTGTCGCGAGATCCGGTGGTGCGTCTATCAGGTTCAACCAAGTGTCTCCATCTGCCACCCTGAACGCGTAGCAGTTATTTCCGAGTGCAGGCACGATCTCTGCCACTGCTTTGTTATCTTGTTGGATATAGTAGACTTGAAAACCTTCAACCGTTTTCGCTGCAACTGAATATACTGTATGCACCATCGTTCCCCCTTTATCTGCATGGACGAGTATCGTTGAAAATAGCAACAAAGCACAACACGCACCCATGTGGTACGCGGGCATCCAAAGTTCTTTGAGTTGATGGTAAAAGAAAAGACGAATCATTTTTTTTCACTTACGCTACGCTTTGGCACACCAATGAATACCGCGCCGTAGGACCTCCCGGAAGTTCGGATTAGAAAAGGTGACATCGTCGTGTCCGCTCTGGAGGCAGAAGACTCGGGATTTTCCGTATTCACGTGCCCAACCGAGGACATCCATACTGTTCGGATGATTAACGGTTAATAGAATTGCGCTATCATCGCCAGCGGATTTCATGGTATAGGTTTCGTCCCCCATCTCCCAGTCGGTAAGACCATCGGTAATAGGATGCGTTGCGTCGGCGATCTGCACATTTAGCGTTTGGCGTGGATAGTATCCGAATTCGCTGCGATCGTCCACTCCGCACATTTCGGAATAGGCATCCCATTCTGGGAATGCGAGGATCGCGTGATGAAGAATTACCATGCCTTGCCCACGCTCCGTCAAGCCCAGAATAGCCTCTGCTTGTGTATCCGTCGGATAGGGACGGTGAAAGTTGTAAAAAACAACAGTGTTGTAGTCGCTCTGGTTAGGGTCATCCACAAAATCGTCCAGATCTTCTCGGACGAATTGAACGCCTTCCATACTCTCAAACACTGCGTCAAACTGTTTTTCTTGAAACCCGTGTTCACCGGTTACAACTGCAATTTTCATAGTTCTTTCTCCTCTCAAAGTTTTATATTAACCATACACGGACAGAGTTAGAAACGCCACCAGCGACGGGCATTGATAAGAAAGAAATCTTTAATATCGCGTCCACTGCCATAATTGCCCTAAGGTCGGGCGTTTGCCGTACATCAGAATCCCAACCCGATAGATTTTCCCACTAATAAGTGTAACGAGCAGGACAGTCGCGCACATCACTAAGATGTTCAGTAGAATTTCCCATAAAGGCGGCATTAGCACATTGATGCGCATGAACATAAGTATTGGCGAAAAAAACGGAACGTGTGAGAGTAGTACACTAAGTGCCGAATCGGGAATTCTAAACAATTGGAACATCAGGACAAACGGAATAACGACGAGCATCGTGAGAGGTACGCCTGTCTGCTGTGCCTCTTCTTCACTGCTGCAAATTGCCCCAACAACGGCATAAAGCGTTGAATACATGAAGAAACCGATAATGAAATAGACGAAGAAATAGGTAAGCATCTCAGCACTACTCGCTTTGACAGTCTCCATCACTAGGATAAGTGGTGTCGGCAGGCCCTCAATGCCAAAGATCCCCAGTATAGGCTCTATGTTCATTACCAGTAGCACACCGAATACCACCCAAACAGCGAACATCGTCAAACAGACAGAACAGACACCGACGAGTTTGCCGAGGAGGAGTTGGTGCGGTTTTATCGAAGAAACAATCACCTCAACAATTCGGGTTGTTTTCTCCTCAAGCACACTCCGCATGATGGAATTGGCGTAGATGAGAACGAACATGTAAAGCACAAAAACGAGTAGGTACCCGAGTCCAAGCCGCGCCCCTGTCTCTAAGGCACTCTCAACTTTAGCCCCTCCGTCTTTCCGCTTGCTACTTTTAACAGCATAAGCGTTGAACCCAACGGATCGCATAAGTTGACTGACTTCGCGCTGAGAATAACCGCTCTCAGCAAACCGCTTGTCACGGACGATGTCCGAAATGATGCGGCGGAGCGCGCTCTGTACATTAGAATTTGTTATTGTTCTGGCGTAAAATCGGACCTCGCCGTTTGCAAAAACATCTTTTGGAATTTCAAGATAGGCGTAGAGTTCTTTTGTCCTGACGCGTTCTTGGAGGGCAGTTTTTTCTTCTTCCGTGGTAGCTGTTTCCTTATCTAACTGATAGATGAGTTCTCCCTTATGCTGAAAGGTCCGATGTTTAGCGATAGCCTCCTGCATCCGATCAAAGATTTCACCGGTCTCATCAATAACCGCGAGTTTTCTCATCTCTTCGGTTTTGCCCTCCATGATAGCCAGAAAACTGGACAACGCTACTAATCCACACATTAACACCGGCATGAGAAACAAGGAAACAACAAATCCCTTAGATTTAACGCGCGTCATGTATTCACGTTTAATGACGGTAACAATTTTATTCGGCATCTTGCACGACCCCTCCGTGTGCCTCAACGCTCTGGACAAAAATCTCGTGTAACGTCGGCTCCATTAATTCAAACCGTGTCACATCAATACCTCTCTCGACCAGTTCCTCAAGTAATGGACGATAGTCCTCCGGTGCCTTCAACTTGATTTCAGCGTATTGCCCGAAATCGTTGACCCCTTGAATGTAAGCGGAATCGCGAATTGGTTCAAGACTACCGATATATTCAATCTCAACGGAATTCTTGCCGAAGGCACGCTTCACAGCGCGGAGCTCGCCTTCAAGCAAGACCTTGCCTTGATGGATGAGACAGATGCGATCACAGAGTTTCTCTACCTGTTCCATCACATGAGTTGAAAAGATAATTGTACTGCCATCCTCACGCAGTTCAAGCATCAAATCTTTGAGGAGTGTCATGTTAATCGGGTCCAGCCCAGAGAAGGGTTCATCAAGGATAATCAACTCCGGTTTGTGAATGACCGTCGTAATGAACTGAATTTTCTGTGCCATTCCCTTAGAAAGCTCATCAATCCGCTTGTTTCCCCATTCCGATAGCTGCATTTTCTCCAACCACTTCTCAATTTCACCGAGTGCTTGCTGCTTATGTAAGCCTTTCAATTCGGCAATAAAAAGGATGACATCCTGTACCTTCATTTTTCGGTATAAGCCACGTTCCTCCGGCAGATATCCAATCTGGTCTAAAAAATCTTGGACGTGCCGATTGTCACTGAACGTAATGCTGCCTGCATCCGGCGCGATAATATCCATTATCATGCGGAGTGTCGTTGTTTTTCCAGCACCGTTGGGACCCAAGAGTCCGTACACACTCCCCTTTTCAATACTGAAGGAGATATCCGACACCGCTACAAAATCGCCAAACTTTTTATGAACATTTTCGAGTTGAAGGAGGTTCATCGTTTTATTCCAAAAATTGATGGTTGTGTTAGGGTCCACTTACGTTTAACCTAACCTATGAAATTATTCAGAGGTGTTGTGGCAAATCTAATCGACAATTGACTGATAGGTGAGGACACGGAATTGGGCGTGGAATGGGGAATCGCCGATCAACTGCGTCATTAGGATACCGATTAAATCCTCCACAGGGTCAATCCAAAATACGGTACTTGCGAGACCGCCCCAACTGTAAGTACCTACAGAACCGAGGCTGTGCGTATCGGCGACATTCGTGACGACAGCGAATCCGAGTCCGAACCCGCATCCCGTTCTCTCAAGCGGATGCCAATCGTCAGAGATATGATTCATTCGGATGAGCTCAACAGTTTTTCGTCCGAGGAGTCGTACGCCATCAAGTTCACCATCGTTGAGCAACATTTGACAGAAGCGGAGGTAATTCGCAGCGGTTGACTGGAGTCCGGCACCACCGGAATGATGGAAACTCAGCGGTCCGCTGGAAACGGGTCCTCTTTCAATCACTTGAATCCCACGGTCTTCTGCGGGTTTGTATAACGTTGCGTAGCGATCCGCCTTTTCCTCTGGTACCGAGAAGTCGGTGTCATTCATACTTAACGGGTTAAAAATTCGGGTTTTCAAAAAATCGGCGAACGGCATCCCGGATACGACTTCCACAAGGTAGCCGAGTACGTCGGTAGACATACCATAGTTCCATGCCTCCCCTGGGGGATGAAGGAGCGGAATACTGCCGAGTTCTCGCGCCATGTGTGCGAGGTCTCCGCCGTAGAAATCGGCTTCATTATACCGCTCATTAATCGGATGTTCCCAATCGCCACCGTAGATAAGACCAGAAGTGTGTGTGAGCAGATGCTTTATTGTCATCTCTCGCTCTGCCTCAACAATAGCGCTGCCATCTTCCGTGTAGACTTGCATATCTTTGAAAGCGGGAATAAATTCGGAGACGGGTGTGGTGAGTTGAAAATGCCCTTCTTCGTAGAGCATCATCACAGCGACGCTGGTAATCGGTTTCGTCATCGAGTAGATACGGAAGATGGTATCAAAGTCGACCGGTTTTGCAGTGGCGACATCTTGCGTGCCGAATTTTTCAAAATGGACGAGCCTGCCTTCACGTGCGATCATTGTCAATGCACACGGAATTTTCCCGCCATCAACCCAGCCTTGCATGACGGGCGCGATGCGTCCTAACCGCGAGGTTGACATGCCGACATCTTCAGGCACAGCCCGCGGTAATCCTTCGTATAATACCATTAAAAACTCCTTTCATGGTTCTCGGTACGGTTTTTCTGCGAAAAACCTTTCGGTTGTCAGTACTCGGTTAAAGAGGTAGACTGTGGCGGTAACAGAGAAGATAACTGCCACAACGTATCAACCGAAAACCGAAAACTGCGTACCACTATTCCGTTAGTGCCTGATAGGTTAAGACTTTAAATTGCTGTTGGAAAGGGTATCGGTTATTGAGGAGTTGTGTCATAAGCAAGCCGACCAATTCCTCTTGTGGATCAATCCAGAAGGTGGTCGCAGCGGCACCGCCCCAACTGAAATTCCCAACAGAATCGAGGGTATTCGGTGGGTTTTTACGTGTAACAACGCTAAACCCGAGTCCGAACCAATTGTCGTGATGCGGATAGCGCATCAATTCAACGGTCTTCTTTCCGAGTATACGGACCCCGTCGAGTTCACCGCCGTTGAGTAGCATCTGCGAAAATCGCATGTAATCCGCAGCGGTTGAGACGAGTCCACCTCCGCCCGATGGGAAAAATGTGAATTCATCATCTGGGATCGCTGCCCGTTTCGTCCGTCGAAGTCCATTCTCTCGCGTGCGTCTATAGAGTGTGGCGAGTCTATCCCGTTTCTCCAGTGGCACTGAAAACCCGGTGTCTATCATACCGAGCGGTTCAAAGAGTCGTGTTTGGAGAAATTCTTCAAACGGCATGCCGGATACGACCTCTACAAGGTAACCGAGCACATCAGTAGAGACGCTATAGGTCCACTTCTCATCCGGTTCGTGAACGAGTGGAATGTCGCCGAGTTTTTTGACCATATCCGCCAAGGTTGAGCCGGGTTCACGGATTTTTGCCTCTCTATAGCGTGCATCGACCGGTTTATTGCCCCATCCGTAAGTCAGTCCGGCAGTATGCATGAGGAGATGCTTGATGGTTATTTTCCTCTTCGCATCCAGGATCTCGGTCTGGTCATCATTGTAGACCTTCATGTTTTCAAATTCAGGGATAAATTCGGAGACGGGTGTGGTGAGTTGAAAATGCCCTTCCTCATAGAGCATCATCACAGCGACGCTGGTAATCGGTTTCGACATGGAATAGATATGGAAGATGGTATCCGGTTCGATGGGTTTGCTATTTTCAACATCCCGCATGCCGATGGTCTCAAAATACACAACCTTCCCGCGGCGTGCCACGACTGTTAGGAATCCGGAAACTTGTCCTGAATTGTAGTAACCTTGCAGGAGAGAGCGGATGCGTTTCAACCGTTTGGCAGAAACCCCTACATCTTCTGGCACAGTCCTGGGTAGTCCTTGTCCAAAAGCGAACGTGGCGCTAAAGAAAAGTAGTAAAGATAGGCAGGTTAATTTTTTCAATCCATGCTCCTTTTTTAAGAGTTGTCGGTATGGTTTTTCTGCGAAAAACCTTTCGGTTGTCAGTCTTCGGTTAAAGAGGTAGACTGTGGCGGTAACAGAGAAGATAACTGCCACAACGTATTAACCGAAAACCGAAAACTGAGTACTGCGTACCACTATTCCGTTAGTGCCTGATAAGTCAGGACTTGAAATTGCTGGTGGAAAGGGTATCGGTTCCCGAAAAGTTGTGTCATGACCAAACCGACCAATTCCTCCTGTGGATCAATCCAGAAAGCGGTAGCGGCGGCACCAGCCCAACTGAAATTACCGACGGACTCCAAAATATTCGGAGGGTTTTTCTGCGTAACAATACTAAAACCGAGTCCGAACCAATTGTCGTGATGCGGATAACGTATGAGTTCCACCGTCTTTTTTCCCAATATACGGACCCCATCGAGTTCACCGTCGTTGAGCAGCATCTGGGAAAATCGCATGTAATCTGCGGCGGTTGAGAGCAATCCACCGCCCCCGGATGGGAAAAATGTGAATTCATCGTTTGCGAGTGCTGGGGTGTCAACACGTATGAGTCCATTCTGGTCAGTGGGTCCATACGCTGCCGCCAACCTATCTCGTTTCTCCGGTGGCACCGAAAATCCGGTATCTACCATACCGAGGGGTCCGAAAAGGCGTGTCTGCAGGAATTCCTCGAACGACATTCCGGAAATCACCTCTATAAGGTAGCCGAGTACATCGGTAGAGACACCATAGGTCCACTTTTCACCGGGTTCATGCGCGAGCGGGATTTCGCCGAGTTTTTTGACCATATCCGCGAGTGTTGAACCGGGTTCAAAGATATTTGCCTTTCTATAGTGCTCATCAATCGGTTTATTGCCGCCTCCGTAAGCTAACCCCGCAGTATGCGTGAGGAGGTGCTTGATAGTTATCTTTTTCTTGGCATCCAAGACCTCGGTTTGATCCTCATTGTAGACCTTCATGTTTTCAAATTCAGGGATAAACCTGGAGACAGGCGTGCCGAGTTGAAAATGCCCTTCCTCATAGAGTATCATCACAGCAATGCTGGTAACCGGTTTCGACATGGAGTAGATACGGAAGATCGTATCCGGTTCGACGGGTTTGCTATTCTCAACGTCTCGCATGCCGATGGTTTCAAAATGGACGATCTTCCCACGGCGCGCGATGGCTGTCAGAAGTCCGGGTAGGTTTCCGTTATCAATGTAACCTTGCATGACGGGTCGGATACGCTCAAGACGTTCAGCGGAAACACCGACCTTTTCCGGTACTGTCATGGGGAGTCCCTGTCCGAATGCGAATGCTGTCATCGAAAAAAACAGTAAAGATATGTACGCTAATTTTTCCAATCCATTCTCCTTTAATGGTTGTCAGTACGGCTTTTCTGCGAAAAACCTTTCGGTCTCCAGTTCTCGGTTAAGAGGGTTCTTGTGGCGGTTATAGATTGTGTCCCTGCCACAAAGGGACTCTTAACCGAAAACCGTTAACTGATAACCGACAACCTATTGTACAAGCTTGAGGTATCCCCAGCGTGTTGCGAGTTTTCCGCTGGGTTCAACGCTGAGGATTTGCGCTAAGCCGACATCCATCGCTTCTTGGATTTCCTTTTCGGTGCGTGCGACGTTAGAGATGCGTATCTCATCAATGATACCTTTTAATCCGTTTGCGTTATCAAGGTTCGGTACGCCAATCGTAATTGGGTCGTTGCTCTGAAACGACTGCGCGTTGGGTGCCTCGGTTTCCAATTTACCATCAACGTAAAGTCGCCCCATCTTGCCATCATAGGTAAAGGCGAGATGATGCCACCTATTGTCTGTGATGACAGACGTTCCATCTATACTGAATGCACACGCGCCATTTGCGCCGATCTGTGCGTGTAAAGTGCTTTTATCTACATGCACCCAGATGCCGTAGTTTCGATTGGTACACCCTGCCTGCTGTTTGCAGACGATACCTTGCCACTTACCTGTACTCTCTTCCACTTTAACCCATGCTTCAATACTGAGTGTTTCCAACTCCAGTTTTTTGGTAGAATCCACGACGACGTAGCCGCCAGCATCGCCGGGTAACTCTAACCCAGTTCCGAATTTTGCCTTTACCCACTTCGGGCTTCCTTTGAAGTTGCCATCGTGTCCATTCCCAGACGCGTCTTTGACGGTCTTTCCGTTCCCTTCCTCAAAGAGCCAGACAGCGACAGTATGTTTATCCACCGCTGCGTCCACTCGTCCAATACCAATGAGGATCGTAACTCCGAGTGTGAGAAAAAGACACACGACGCTATAGAAAGTTTTCGTATCGGTGATATGCATAGTCATTTTTGTCCCTCCTTTACTTTGGTATTCTATCAAAAAAGGACTTTTAAAGTCAAACGTTTTAGATAAAAAACATTGACAGTAGACAACATATCACATATAATTTGATATATTCCGTTAGGCGCAGACGCGCGAATCACGATTGAAATAGATAGATAAGGAGACTTCAATGGCAACCGAACGAATTAAGATGGGATTAATAGGATGCGGTGGTATGTCCGGCGCACACATGAGAGCGTATCGGGAACTCTGGTCGAAAGGACTGAGGGATTTTGAGATCGTTGCGGCGTGCGATATCGCCTCGGAACGCGCCGAAGAACGTGCCAATCAGGCGCACGAATTTCAAGGCGGGACAAAGCCTGCTGTGTATACAGAAGTCGATGAGATGCTTGCGAAACATCCTGATTTGGAATGTGTTGACATCTGCGCGCTTCATAGTGCCCACCATACGCTTGCAGTGCCTGCGCTGGATGCGGGGAAACACGTTATTATTGAAAAACCGTTCGGTATCACAATGCGTGCTTGCCAATTGATGATGGAAGCGGCGGAACGGAACGGCAAGATTATCTCTGTCGCTGAAAACTATCGTCTGGCACGTATCCAACGCACCCGGAGTTGGGCAATTGCCCAGGGACGTATCGGTGAGCCGCGTATGTTCTTCTGGATTGAAGTCGGCGAAAACCTCGGTAAATGGGGCTGGCGTAACTTCAAGATGGATGCCGGCGGCGGCTGGGCATTAGATGGTGGTGTGCATTTCACGGACCTGATGCGCTATATCCTCGGTTTGGAAGCTGAAGAAGTTTACGCAATCAATAAGGCGTATGAACCGTATCGCTACGACAACCCGGGTGAACGTGAAGGTGGCTATGCCGTTGATGTTGAAGATGCGATGATTGCCACTATCAAGTTTGAACAAGGTGTTACGGCGCAGTGGACGTGGGTCGGTTCTGCACCGGCACACGGTTTCGGTCAACATACCGTCTACGGCAGTGAGGGGGCACTTGATTGGGGTAGGGGTTTGGTGCCACGCGGCGGTGAACCCATCTCCAACGAGGACCTGATGAAAGAATTCACGGAGAGCCTCAGCGATTCGGAACGGGAATACTACTTTCCAAGTGGCGTTGAAGATACCGTCGCAATTGAGCTGAAATACTTTGCCGATGCGATCCGAAGCGGTGGTAAACCTGAAGTGGATGCCGTCGAAGGGATGCGGTCTGAAGCGATATGTATGGCAGTCTATGAATCTGGATGGTTTGGTCGTCCCGTGACAATTGCCGAGATCGAAAATTGCGAACTCGAAGGCTATCAGAAAGAAATTAACGATAAGTTGGGGATTGGCAGTTAGCAGTCGTTGAAGGGGCAGGTTCCTCCGGTCGATCACACGGTTGTATCGTGGAAACCACGCCCCTACGAATACACGGTCGTGGAAACTACGCCCCTACGAACAGACCTCCTAGTTAATACGGAGTAGATCATGGATCGCTTGAACGGGAAGGTTGCGATTGTTACGGGTGCAGGCAAAAAGGGTGAAGTTGATGGGACGGGCTACGCGACATCCATGCTTTTCGCGAGAGAGGGTGCGAAAGTCCTGTTGGCAGACATTTCTCCTGAAAATGCTAACGCCACACTTGCCGAAATTGAGGGAGAAGGTGGTGAAGCCTCGGTATTCATCGGGGATCTATCTACGGAGGCAGCTTGCGCCGGGATGGTAGCGGCTGCCGTTGAACGCTTCGGTAAAGTGAATGTCCTCTTTAACAACGTCGGCCTCGGCGGTTCTGGAATGGTCACGGAGGTAGACGCGGAGAAATGGGATAAAGTGATGGATGTCAACCTCAAGAGTATGGTCATGGCGTGCAAGCATGCGGTGCCTCAGATGGCTGAGGCAGGCGGTGGCTCCATTATTAATGTTTCATCTATTGACGCACTGCGGGCGGGATCATCTCGGAATCTCCCTTATGCGGCAGCGAAAGGTGGCATGATCTCCGCGACCAAGGTGATGGCGGTTCACCATGGCCGCGATAATATCCGAGTGAACTGTATCGCACCTGGGCATCTCTATGCCTCGTTTCCGGCTCCTTATTTGAGTGAGGCAGAACGGGAACGCCGCCGTCTTATCGGCCCCCTGGGCACAGAGGGCACCGCATGGGATGTCGCTTGGGCGACCGTTTTCCTCGCCAGCGACGAGTCGAAGTGGATATCCGGTGTTGTTATTCCGATTGATGCCGGTTTACTTGCCGCAACACCGCTCGCCGTTGTGCATCAATTGGACGAATAATGGACAGGGCATCACATAGATATTCAACTCGTAGAGGATAACGTTATGGCGAGTTCCACAAGTAGTTTATGTTGAATCTTACTGGATCCTCAGCAGCGACGAGTCCTTCCATTCGTACCTTTAGATCTAAAAGATCGGCGGACTGCGTTGGATAAAAGAACTGAATACCTACCTCGTTATTGGGACCAATGAATTGTGCAAAACCCGTTATATCATCATCTGTTAGCTGTTTTCCATTTAGGGTAACTGTTACGCCGCTTTCGCTAAGTGTCGGTGGATTTTGGGCAATTGTTCCCTCCGGGTAGTATATCCAGATAATCCAGCCGTGTCCATCATTGGTATCATCTGGATTATTACCGTTGTTACCACCATTGCCGCCGTTATTACCGCCATTGCCGCCGTTATTACCGTTATTTCCGCCATTGCCGTTATTTCCGCCGTTATTTCCGTTGTTATTTCCGCCGTTATTACCGTTGTTATTGCCGCCGTTATTACCGTTGTTATTGCCGTTATTTCCGCCGTTATTACCGTTATTATTACCGTTGTTATTACCATTATTGCCACCGTTGCCGTTGTTATCATCCTGTCCGTTAGGCGTTGACGGATCGTCGTTTGATGGGTCTCCTGTCGTATCTGGCGGTGTCTGTGGGATTGGGACTCTTTCTACGCGCACAACAGGTTTCCCTTCATAATAGAATAGATACAGGTCTTTTTCCGGATAGATGTGGATGTTAGATGCGTTTGTTCCGGCTGGGTTGCCTCCCGTTCCTGGTGTACGTCCTAAGCAGGTTGAGTCGAGAGCATCCTGAAAGCAGACGACATTCCCATCCGTTGAGACCAGGTAGCGGTCCACGTCACGAACACCGAGGTTTGAACCTGTATAAGACATTTCGGAACACCCCACGATGCTGAAAAGGATAATTAGGATTCCGAGAACGCATTCCATCGTTAAAAGTCTAATTATTTTTTTCATAACTTCGCTCCTGCTTAGATACTACTATAGTGGGCGTAACCGTAGGATGTTTGTGTCACTATCAGATGTTACATTATCAGCACTAATGTGGAAGGTTGCCGTATTGCCAGGAACCAGTCTATCCACTTGGATCGTTATCTCTGGTGCTTGCGTTTCGATGGAAAACTGAACGCCGCGTCTGCCATCAAATTTATCAATTTGTGTGAAGTCGTTGATATCTAAGTCTCTCCGCGTATTCGTGCCAACGACGTTTCCTTCAACGATCCTAATATCGAATCCACTGGTTTCAGGTGTTCCTCCACGATTTGCTTCACGGAATGTATCTGGGTAGTATATCTCGATAACCCAGCCTTTGGAAATATAGCCTGTATTGCCACTGTTCAAATTGACATTTGGTGGCAGTTCCGCTCTGCCGGTTTCTACCAATTCCTGTACGATTTGTGTGGTGTCCATTAACCGCTTCGCTTCCAAAACAGGTCGTCCTTGATAATCAAACACATAGACGATATTTGTTGGATGAACGTGGACGGTAGGAGTATAGTTTATATTTGTCGCGTCAATTTCTGTTGTATCCAACAGAAGTTTTACGCAGACGGTATCAAATCCATCCTGAAGGCAGACGGTATCTTCTTCAATTGCGTTAAGATACTGGTCCACGTGGCCGACAGTCAGCGTTGGACCGGTATAAGGAATATCAGAGCAGCCTGTTATGCTGATAAGCATAACCAGAACACCACTAATTAAGCTTAGATATCGGAAGGATATATTGCTAATTTTTATGTTTACTTTTTCCACAATGTTGCTCCTTTATCAGAGGACTTGTATTCACGCAAATGGTACATTTTAGAGTGACTTTCAAACATTACAGATAAACGATAAGTACCGATGTTGCGTTTCACTAATTTTGGTCATCATGCCAAATTTAGCCGAAGGTAGGAGAACGGAATGGATCCAGGGGGGCTTTTTAGGGAAAATTAGATAGTCAGGGTGCGCGTTAGGTAAACCGCACCCTTTTTTGATTTCAAACTGTCCTGTTAGAACTGTGCGGGGAAGTTACCGCGTGCGGCATCCATGACTTCGCCTGTAATTTCATCGTGTCCGTTGTCTTTGGCGAAACTTTCGATGCCCATCTTCGCCATCGGACGTACGAAAGCGGGGATCCGATCTAAGCGTTCAAGTGCCTCGGCTGTCCAGACAGGACCGGTCGGTTCAGTAGGTTCCGAATCTTCTTGAAACGCATCAGAGATAACGCCAGTAAAGGGGCATTTTCCGCCTTCAGTAGTTTCACCTGAACCGGTTTCTGATGAAAACATATTAGGCATTGATTCGCTCTTTGCTGTTTCTAATTGTGAGCGCAGCAGCTGCATCGGTTGTGCTGCTTCGTTCGTACCACCGAGTTTGAGATCTAAGGATTTTAGCATTTGCGTTTCTGATGGGTTGAGGAACATAGCGATCTCTGTAAAGCAGTCGGGACATTCAAAAAGTGCTGTCACGGAGCCTTGCTCAGGACGGGTTACGTCTTTAAATTTCATGGCTGTATCGCAGTCTGTACACAGGAACTTCATTTTTTTCTCCTTTAATTTTCTTGAAAAAATGCTTGAATCTTTTCAGCGACTTGCATGAGTGCTTGGCTCGCCGGTGCGTCTGGGTATTTGTTAATATAAGGGGTTCCGTCATCGTTACAGCGTGCAAGTTTCGGGTCAAATGGGATGCTGTTGAGGATTGACTGCTGGAATGTCTTATCAAGCGTTTCGTCAACGGAAAAGAGCGGTTCTTCTTCACCACAATGTTGACATACATAGAACGCCATATTCTCGACGACACCGATGATCGGGACCTTTAAGATGTCTCTCGCCATAGTCACCGACTTTTTAACAATCAACTGTGAGACTTCGGAAGGAATCGTCACAACGACGACACCGCCGAGATTAGGAATAAGTTCTACGACATTTGGAAGGCGATCGGTTCCGGGCGGCAGATCTAATAGCAGATAATCCAAGTTTCCCCATTCGGTATCGGCGATAAATTCCCGGAGTGCGCCGACCTCCATTGTGCTCCGCCACGTGAACGCATCTTTCTGTGTATGCGCATTCCAGAGGACAGGTGCGTCGTCTTCAGCCAAGAGTAGATCCATAGAGATCAGTTTGGTGCCGATTGTAGTGACCGCGGGTTTGACACCTGCAGGCGTGTATTCCAGCGTCGCGTTCCGAACACCCATCATCTTCGCAAGCGTCGGTCCATTGATGTCCGCATCAACGACCCCGACACTGTTCCCTTTCAGCGTGAGTGCAGTAGCGAGATTCGCGGTGAGTGAACTCTTTCCGACACCACCCTTGCCGCTCATAATTGCCACCGTGTGTTTGACGGAAGCGAGGCGTTTCTGGAGCCGGTCAGCTTGCGCTGTGACCTGCCCGATAATGTTGGAGCCGGCATCGCTTGGCAACTCTTTGTAACTTCTCATTTCTTAGCACCAATGGCATAAAGTGCTTGATAACTGCGGAGATAGAGCGTGCCGTTTGCGATGGCAGGAGATGCAGCGATGTCTTCACCCATGGCATTGCTGGCGACGATTTCAAATTCACGTCCGGCTTTGACGACTGTAATCACACCGTCGCGGGCGGTCAGATAGATATGTCCATTCGCATAGACAGGTGAAGCGCGATGCCGGTGCCGATGTGTCCGTTGTCGATAGTATTGCTCTCCTGTCTCGGCATCAAGACATATTAGGTCTCCGTTTTCCCGACAGAGATAGACCAAACCGTCGTGGATAAGCGGCGAAGGGACATCAGGCGTGCCTTGCTGACGCTTCCATATCTGCCACTCACTGTCTGTTATATCACCGGATGCAGCCGCTGGATTGATGCCTAAAACGGGGCCGTTTTTAGCGGAGGGGACGATGATAAGCCCCTCTGTTGCAACAGGCGAAGCGACGAGCCGGAGGGAGTAGTTATAACTTGATATTGGGTTCAAACCGCCACATCTCCAGATTTCGCTACCGTCTTCCAAGTTGTGTGCGGTGACATAGTCAGCACCGTGGACGACAAGATATTCACGCTCGGCATCCCGATAGAGAATAGGAGAAGTATAAGCGTGCTCGCATTCAGCGGTTGCGTCGCTTTTCCGGTCATGTTTCCAGATTTCTTTCCCTGTCATTTTGTCGAGAGCCAGCACGAGCCATGCGTTGCTATGGATGAGTTGAATATAAAGTTGGTCCTTGTCAAGTACAGGTGTTGAGGACATAACAAAACCGAGTCTGAACTCGCCGTACCGGTCAGCAATATTGGTGTGCCAGACCTGATTCCCGTCAAAATCGTAGCAGGCGAGGTCACCGGTTCCGAGGAAAGCCCAGACGTGTTCGCCATCGGTTACCGGAGAGGGTGCGGCAAAATTAGCCTCGCCGCCGCGGACCCTTCGGTTCCCGTGTCCTAAAGTCTGCTTCCAGAGTTCCTCACCTTCGGTGCTGATACACATCAACACAAGAACGGAATCACCTTCCGCTGAAGTCAGGAAAATTTTGTCTTCCCAGACGACAGGTGTAGAGGCAGCTTCGCCGGGGAGCGGTAAACGCCATTTGACATTTTCGGTTTGACTCCACTCGATAGGGGCATTGGTCTCTTGGCTGATACCGTCGTTGTGTGTGCCACGCCACTGTTGCCAATTGTCGGCGAAACCGTTCGTCATTACCGTAAACACTGCAAGTAAAAGTATTAATGTACATCTCAAAATCTGCTTTTGCATAATCTGCCTCCGTTTTGCGTGAACCTTACTACGATTTTGCACTTGCAGCAAGGTTTAACGTTTCTCGTCTGTCCATAAGCCTCGATCAGGTTCCTTCCACTGATAAGGAACTATTTTCGCCAATTCGCCAACGCTATACTCCAGAAATTCACATCCCGCTTCTATCACATACCCTTCATTTGTGAAAACGGGGAATTCTAACTTAGCGAGAGAGTCAAAAGGTTCAATTTCCAACTGGACATCCAGTTTGCCTTCCACTGTCTTGTAAAAAAAATCTGCAGAATGGCTCTCATGCTTCAGAATCATGACAGTGCCGGACTGTCGAACCTCTCCGTTAGATGAGCTAACCTTCAAACCGACGACAAGATTGCTCGTTGGTGGTGGATCTGATTTGACTTTAAACCATAAACCTTGGTGTGAACCTTCGGCAACGCCTTCGTTTGGTCCGAGTATTTGGAATGTGACTGTTGGAATATCGCTCATTATTTTCCTTTTCTTATCCTCTACCAATTTTTCAGGCAACCAACATGAAAAAAGAGAGTCGCCATTATGGAAGTTGGTGACTCTCTGGAGTCATGACACTATTTTTTCGATGGCTTTTTTCGCGGTGCCGGGGGCGGCTCTGTGAAGGGTTCACCTCGCGCCTCGGCTTGCTTTCTACGTTGATCCCAATCTTCGATCTCTTTGTAGACTTCATCTTTCGCCTTAGCGATAAGTTGTTCTTCTTTCTTGAGGGTATCTCTGATACGCTGAAACATGATGTCTATTCCTTCCTCAAAAATCGTCAACATCGTTGCGGCTGACATTATTTTTCAGATGTTATAGGCAACGGTGTAAAAAGCATCAACAACGCTGCTTTCCATGAGAACAAATTGGTGCAAAAACACTGCTACAAGAAGGGCAATCGCGAAAATACAGAAGGTGATCATCGCGTTCTCGGCATTACGGACAGTGAATATCGATGATGGTTTGTCTTTGCTTTGGTTTTGCACAAGGAGCCTTCTTTTGCACTTTTTTCTCGGACCCTCTCGTAACAGACATACAAAAGGATACCATATCCTACACAAAAATCCAAGGAAAATTGCTCAATATAGATTAACAAATGATTTAGAGGATATCAATCCTGATCTGGCTGTTGATAATACTGTCCAAGTACTTCGTTGGCGAGGCTTCTGCCATCCTCGATGACACGTGCTGCGAAATCGAGCGTAACCTGTTCGATGTTGTTCTCCTGTGCGCGCTGCTCAATTCGGGTTTGCGTGATATTCCGCATAAACCCTGCAGGCACCAAGTTCAAACGTTCAATCGCTTCCTCAGTCCACTGTACCGGACTCTCAAAATCTTGTGCGACCGCTGTGTTTTCGGAATCGGAAGTCTGTGTTTGCATGGCTCTGAGTTCCGGTGCGTCCTCACGGACTGCGGCGGCTTCACCCATGCTGTCATCAATGATTTGGGTTGCGAAAGCATTCGTGATCGTGCCGATCTTTTGGGAACGTGCGGACTTTTCGATGCGCGCTTTGACGTTTCGGCGCATATAGCCGCGTGGAACCGTGCGGAGTGCCTTTTTCGCTTGTTCCGACCACTGAAGTCTGACACCATCAAATGTCTCTTCCTCAGCGGCACCGCCTTCGTCTACGGCAACGTTCTGCAGAGAATCTTTATCGACCCTCTGGAAACGTTCTGCATCCGAACTACAGACGGGACATTTGACAGGCCGCTCGTTATGTGCTGCGTAGCCGCATTCACCACAGATGTAGGTCTTGACTGCATCGGACTCCAATACTTTCTGCTCGGCGATCTCTTTTGCGACGCGTGTGAGTTTTTCAGAGGCGCGTTGCGGCATAATCGCTTCCATCGCCATGTCGATGACACTCTCGGTAATAACAGAGTGCCCGCGTTCTATAGCGAATCGATGGACGGCTGTTTTGGCAATGCCGCGTACCAACGGTGGTGCCTTTTCCATTCTATCTAATGCTTCCTGCGTCCAGACGAGTATCTCCTCCGCTTTGACATCTATCTGCGGGAAGTAACGCTGGCTTGATAAGAGGACATTGCAAGGGGCAAGCCGTAACAGGTTTTCGGCAGTGCTACCGATGTCCACGTCTTGTTCACTGTGGACACCGATCCTACCTAAGACGAGGAGCCACGGGTCAGTTTTTCTGGCGTATTGTAGAATTTTTTCGTAGGCTTTCCCATCAAGCAGCGTAATTTTTAGGGCGTAATCGTGTTCCTCTTTTGCTATGGAGCGCGCAACTTCGAGATGTGACTGATAAATTTTCGCTAATCCGGTATCAATAACCTCTTCGTGGAGCTGCTCTTGTTCTTTGAATCTGAAAGTCCTTGCGGCACGCTCGGTGAGTACGTTCACCACCGAATTGAAGACGATGTAGTGTAGATACGGATCATAGACCCCGACAGCCTCGACCTGTTTGTTGAATTTACGTCCGAGTTGTATCGCGGTTTTCAAACCTGAGAAAGATTCAGGACTTCCATCAATTCCGACAAGAATATTGCCATTATGCTTCTCAATAGGTTCGAGGTCTCGGACAACAAGGGTATCGGTATTGATACGGCGGACGACGCGTTCGCAGACACCACCGATGAGGCTATCCTTGACGGCTCCCATGCCGAGTGCCCCCATAATCACGAGGTCGTAATCGCTTTCCTGAATGTCCTCAACGAGTTTTATGTAGTGTTTGCCCTCCGGCATCTTGGGTTCAAATGGGATGTCAAATTCAGCACATTTGTTTTTCATTACCTCGAGATAGGAATCGGAGATCAGCTGCAATCCCATGGTAATGAGTGTATCGTGAATTCGGCGCTGCTTTTCAAGTTCGACCTCGTCTTGATACTCTTCAGGCAGCGTGTATTCCATCTGCTTGAAACGGACATCGTGCATCTTTGCGGCATAGACGTGCGAACCGACGAGATGTGAACCGAATTTCTTCGCGAATTCAACAGCCAAAGCGATACTTGCATCCGAGTAGTCGGAATTGTCAACGGGCACGTAAATTTTTTTGATCATTTTTAAATTTTCCTTGCGGATTTTTAATTATACTTTGCGGAGAAACAACGTGCGTTTCGACTTTTAGGTGCGTTGCTCATATCTGAAGAAATCCCCAAGCAAGGGGAAACACGGAGAAATACCGCTCCATTATATTACGAGCTACGGTTTCTGTAGCGCGCCCCTAAAAAACCGCCGAGTATATGCGCGATGAGTGTCGCTGGCCATAAATAAACCATCGCGGTTTGCCACTTCCAGTCGAGGATAAAGTGTCGAACAACGATGTTCATTGTAATCGGAATGTAGAGGCATCTGCTCCACGGTCGGCTGAACCTCTTAAATCCTCCACGGAAAAATCCGAAAGTGAAGTGAATCACAAAAGCCGCAAGAGAGATTAAAAGATTCAGATCAAAGTCTCTCATTTTTTTAGGAGCGATTTGACATCTTGTCGTAAGCGCAGCAGCGCGGGTTTGCTCCGACTATCGTAGTGCCCATAAATATTTCCATTTGGCGCGATGAGAGCAAATCGTGCGCTATGGAGTATCTCGCTGCCTTGGTGTCCCGCAGCTAAACTAAACCCTTTTTCGGCTAACTGGTGAATATCCGCCTTCTCTCCCGTGAGAAAGTGCCAGCGTCTATCGTCTGCACCGTAAGCGGTTGCGTAGCGCGATAGGACATCCACGGTATCCCGTTCTGGGTCCACGGAGAACGAGACGAAATAGACCGGATCCGCAACAAATTCGGATTGTAGGCGCGCCATCTCCTGTGTCATCGCTGGGCAAATCGTTGGGCAATTGGTGAAGATAAAATCCGCGATCCAAATTTTGCCAGCCATATCGGATAACCGCAACGGCTGTCCTTGCTGGTTCGTCAAACTAAAATCCGGTACGCTGGTTTCAACGACCTTAGTCGGTACCTCTGGCTCCGTATCAAACGCCGACCACAAGTTAATCCCAGTGATAGCAATAATGATGACACCCAGTCCGACCCAGATGAGGGTGCTTTTGTCAATCCGTTGCTTTTGGTTGTTGGTATTAGAGGATTCCGACATCTTATTTTTCCCAAGTTTAGGGTATTCTATAATTAAGGCACAACCTAATAGAAGACCATGCTACAGAATATAGGCACGGGAAACTAACAGCGTATCATACGAGTGCACAGGAGACCAACAGTTTCCTATGCTACAAGGAGTGCACAGGAGACCAACGGTTTCCTATGCTACAAAGATAACGGTTTCCTATGCTACATAGATTAATGGGACGATGTATCAACAACTTCTGCCGCCGGTTGAACGAGGCTGTCGAGTCGCGTGTCTAACGTGATGTCAGGCATCAGCATAATAACGAGAAAAACGCAGATGATAAACGGCGTTATCACGATAATTGCCATTGTCTTTCTTTCAAATTTCAGGTGCATGAAATAGATAGCGACAAGCGCGGCTTTAGAACATGCTAACCCGATGAGCAGGATCGCTTTTAGTACAATCGAGTACTCAGGGATAGCGACAGCCACCTCAACAATTGTGAGTCCGAGCAGCCACCAGAAGATATTCATGTATTTCGGGTGATCTTTGTGTCCATCCTGTGCCATTCTTATTCCTCCTATAATAGATAGATGAAGGTGAATACCATAATCCAGATAAGATCAACGAAGTGCCAATAGAGTCCAACGATTTCTACTTCATGGTTAAACTCGGCTGTATACCTCCCGCGCAAGCCGTGTATCAAGATCACAACGAGATAAATAACACCACCCGTCACATGTAAGCCGTGGAAACCTGTAATGGCATAGAAAGTTGGACCAAAGAGATTTGAACCGTTAATCGCTTGATCTTTCAAGGCACCGTATGATCCGTGATCGGGGATACCCGTAAGTGTCAACCCATGGTGAATCAGATGATACCATTCATAAGCCTGTAGTCCGAGAAATATGACACCTCCTGCGATTGTGAGTCCAAGGAACAGGCACATGCGCGAAACATTACCGTTCTGAATAGACTCCAGTGCTTTTACCATCGTGACACTACTGCATATCAGGAGGAATGTCATAAACGCTGTTAGGTTAATGCCGAGGATTGCGTCGGGCGGTGCCCAACCGATTGCGCCTGCGCCAGCCCGGACAGCTGCATAAGCCGCCAACAATGCGCCAAACGACATCGTATCGCCGACGAGGAAAACCCACATGCCGAGCTTACCGAGGCTATCGGGTGTAAGCGAAGGTTCGTATACGTCTTCAGTGTGGTCTAAAGTCGTAGCGTGTTCCACTATATCAAACTCCTTTGTAAATTATCAGTTGTCAGTCGTCCGTTGTCAGTTGTCAGTTAATGCGATTTCTGATGTGTAGGAAACGTTTCTTTACCTGACTACCGATAACCGATAACCGGTAACCGTTCCATTGTAAGAAAATAGTGCCGCCGATGAGTCCGAAAACAGCAAAGGGCATTGCGACCATAAAGAGGATACTGAAATTAAAACCTTTACCGATAGGATCATCAAGTGTTTTGCAGGCGGGACACGCCTCAAGATATGTCGGTACTAAGAGCATGATAACTATCAAGAGGGTAACCCCTAAAAAAAATCTATACATTCTGATATTCCTTTCACGATGCCTACGAAAGATAAACCAATACATAAAGAATTGGCCAGAGTGCGACAACAAAAATCCAGTAGATTGTACAGGTATCAACCCCGGTGTATCGGTCTGCCGAGAACCGTCCAGCCATCGCCATACCGAGTACGATGAACAACCATATAACAGCACTTAGCACATGAACGGCGTGGCACCCGATCAGGACATAAAAAATGCCGCCATATACACCGGATTGGAGTGTCAGTCCTTTGCGAATGAGTTGTACCCATTCGCTTCCCTGTATACCGAGAAAGAGTAGTCCAAGAATCCCTGTGATTAAGAGCCAATTACGGAGCTGCTTCACGCTGTCTTTCTGGATTGCGCGCCACGCTTGAAACATTGTATAACCGCTGATGAGAAGCAAAGCAGTATTGATGCCGGTTACAACACGCGGGAGTTCAATCCCGATATGCGATGGCGGGGGCCAGGTGACGTTCCCGACGCGAAATACAAGAAATGTCCCGATGAGCCCCGAAAACAGCATTGTCTCCGCGCCGAGGAGGACTAATATCGCCAATCGTGCGTTACTTAAAGGTGGACGTTCGCGAACATCAATGTTATTCTGAGTTTCCATTTTCCCGTACTCGCCCCTTTACGATCCGAAGTCCAATCTCAATGATTGCCACGATAACAAGAAAAAACCCGATGAACCACAAAACCGGTGCTTTAATGTTCTCCATTGCACCTTCAACAGCCGGGGGTACTTTGCTCCCTGTAACCATTATCCCCGTAGCGACGATAAACAGAACAACAAACACAAGGGATAAGATAATACCGAGGCGGAGATTTCGCTTTCTATACTCTGGTGCGTTCATGGTTTTCAGGCTCCTCATCAAATTTTATCCAAAGCCATCGTGATAAATACGACTGGCAGATAGAGCAGTGAGGCGTATAATAGATAGCGTGCCGCTTTCATCGAACGTGTGCGCGATAGATAAATCCCGATTGCCAGAAACGCGCCTCCCGCCAGCAGTGCTGTAAAGAAATAGACGCTACCGGCAATGTTGTACCAGGTCGGTAGCAAACCTATACCGAAGAGTGCGACACAATTAACCACAATTTGACGACATGTGCTTGCGCCATCTGGATGGATAACCGGTAACAGTCGGAATCCGGCTTTTGCGTAGTCTTCGCGATAGATGTAGGCGATTGCGAGCGAATGCGGCAGCTGCCACAGAAAGAGTATCGCAAATAACACCCACGCTTCACCTGTCAACGTACCGCGTGCTGCGACCCATCCGACGACAGGTGGGAGCGCGCCCGGTACAGCACCGATCAGCGTACATAGCGAAGTCTTCCGCTTCAGTGGTGTATATAGAAACAGGTAACTCACGACTATCAGCGAAATGACGAACCCACTCAAGGTATTGACGATGAACGTCAAGTAAAGCATCCCCCCGCCTGTGAGAACAGCCCCGACGACCAATGCCTCCAATGGACGCATCCGCTCCGCTGGAAGCGGTCTGTCTTGTGTCCGTTTCATCTGCGCGTCTGCATCCCGTTCAAGATATTGATTGAGTCCTAATACGCCTGCGGCGGTCAACCCGGCACCGATCAGTGTATGAAAGCAGAGCATCCACTCCACGGTTTGTTGTGCCCCGAGATAGAAACCTGCAGCGGTCGTAATGAGGATCATCACAACCAAACGTGGCTTGACGAGTTCGACATAGTCAGCGGCACGCCGTACGAAGACCGAATACTTCGACGGTGGATTTGCTGTATCCGTGCTGTCTGGTAAGGTTACTGTTGTTGAACGCATTTTTTAAACTATTAACTTTGGTCACCGTTCCACTACGTTTCACGGTGGTTTCCGATTAAGTCAACTGGATCTGGATTATGAAGATGTCTGACAGATTCTGTATTGTTGTTGAACACATCTTTTTACCTATGGCCTCGTGCTGCGCCGTTGGAACGATCATCGACTTCTGATGAAGTTGGCTTCAAACCACGAACTAGTGTGAAGTTGGTTTCAAATCGCGAACTAGTACAGGTCTATGTGCATCAGTGAACCGGTAGATTTTCAGGGTCAGCACAAAGCTGCTCACCAACATGAGTGCGCCGACTGCGACGTGTGCGGTCGTAATTGTGACTGTGAGTGCTGTTGCGAATGTCTCTCCGAATGCAGTCAGTTTCGCGAAAAACGCTCCGGTACCGAGCATCAACTGAACACCGAGCAATCCGAGCAGTAGTAAGGGCATCGAGTGTCCAATTCCGCCTATTTCACCGTTCATCGTTAAGATACGTCGTACCAGCAAAAAGACGTGCAGCGCGACTAAGAAAGCGAAAATCAGATGTGCGTCGAGCCTGCTCCCTGTATGCCGTAAAACCGCTCCAAAGATAAGCTGCAGGTAAATGAAGCATGTCGTCATCAAGCTTAGCCGCCTTAGCGAGGACGAGGAGACCTCGCCCCTACGGATCGCGGTTTCAGTTCTATCTTGCCACCAATCGCGAGAGGCGAACCAGGCGATGCCACAGAGCAGCGCGAAAAATGCTTGTGCGAGACACGCATGTACGATAGCGAAGTTGCGGTTAATTTGCGTAACCCGAAGTCCACCAAGCACGCCTTGAACAATCACCGCAATCAAGGCAGCGAGTCCGAGCCACTTTAGCCATTTGCGGGAATCTCTTGCCAATATCAAGACGAAGAGTGCGATGGTCAACATTCCGACGAGGGACCCCATGAGTCGATGACTATGTTCATATAGGATACCCCCCACCATCTCCGATAGCGGATAAAGGAACATATTATATCCGAAGGTTGTTGGCCAATCAGGCACCGCCAATCCGGAGTCTGTGCTTGTTACAATCCCACCGATGACAATTAACAAGAATGTCGCGCCTGCGGTGAGGCGTGCCACTCTGTGTAGCCATGGACTATAGTTCGCGTGTTGTTGCATGCCAAGTTTTCCACCAAAGGCCCAAAGAATGGAAGGCAAGAAGATTATTGATAGGAAAACAGGAAGATTGGAAGGTTGGGGTGCCCATCCTTCCACCCTTCCGTTCTTCCATTCCTTTCCATTCTTCCTCTGTCCGTTAGTCCCCTCCTGTTGCGGGTGCGTGTTCAGGTTGTGCCTGCGGAGTCCAATCAGCTTCTTCACCGGGTACACTATATTCGTAAGGACCGCGGTAGACAGTTGGAATTTGACCGAAGTTGCCGTGCGGTACAGGTGTCGGTGCTTCCCATTCCAAGGTATTGACGTGCCACGGATTCTGTTCAGCGGTTTTCCCTTTGTACATGCTCCAGAAGAAGTTAAAGACGAGTATCAATTGTGCGAATCCGAGTGTGAACGCACTCATTGTGATAAAGATATTCATATCCGCAAAGGTCTGTTCTTGCGTCACCACCTCTACTGCTTCCGCCAGAGGGTTAGATATGCGCCGCCGATGCCCGCCGACACCGAGGATATGCATCGGGAAGAAGGTGCAGTTGAAAGCGATGAAGGTCAACCAAAAGTGAATCTTGGAGAGTACATCGTTCATATAGCGTCCGTACATTTTCGGGAACCAGAAGATGATGCCGCCGAAAACAGCGAACAGACTTCCGCCGAACACGACGTAGTGAATATGTGCGACAATGAAGTAAGTATCGTGTATATAAACATCCACAGGCGTGTTCGCCATGTAGATACCGCTAAGTCCACCAATTACAAACATCGAAACGAAAGCGATACCGTGGAGCATCGGCGCTGTGAATCGGATAGAACCTCGGAACATGGTTCCGAGCCAGTTAAAGGTCTTAATCGCTGAAGGCACAGCAATGAGCATGGTTGTTGTCATGAATATGGAACCTAAACCGGGACGCATCCCGCTTTGGAACATGTGGTGTCCCCAGACGATCCACCCCAAAAATGCGATGGCGATCATTGCATAAACCATGGAACGATAGCCGAAGATCGGTTTCCGTGAAAAGACGGGGATCAACTCGGAAGCGATACCCATACCGGGCAAGATGAGAATATAGACTTCTGGGTGTCCGAAGAACCAGAATAGGTGTTGCCAGAGCAGCGGATCTCCGCCCCCTTCTGCTGTCGCAGTAAAGAACGTCGTTCCGGCAAGCCTATCAAAGACGAGCAGCACAATTGCAGACGACAGTACCGGGAAAGCGAGTAGCAAAAGGACAGCGACGATGAACAGCGACCAGATGACCAAGGGTAGCCGGAAGAACGTCATTCCGGGGGCACGCATATTGATAACCGTTGTGATATAGTTAATAGACCCCACGAGAGAAGATAGCCCCTGAACAAACAGGCTAAGTCCCCAGAGGATTTGTCCCCATTCCACACCTGTCCACTGTGCATCGGCAGAAAGTGGCGTGTATCCTGTCCATCCAGCTGCGGCGTGTCCACCCGGTACAAAGAACCCGGCCATCATTATAATGGCTGCCAAGACAGCGAACCAAAATGAGAGCATGTTGAGGATCGGAAACGCCATATCGCGTGTCCCAATCATCAGCGGAATCAAAAAGTTCCCGAAAGCACCGACCAAGATAGGTACAATGACGAAAAACACCATAACCGTGGCATGCATCGTAAAAAGCATGTTGTAAAACGCGTCTGTCATAACGCCAGCTGGCATATAGAGTTCGAGCCATTCTTCTTCATCGGACTCATAAATCCGTTCCCACATCCTGTCGGCACCTGTGACGACTTCGCCTTCGTCGAGATATTGTTGCGATACGCCGATGATAGGTAGCGGTTTTTCGGGGTAAGCGAGTTTCCATCTAAAAAGCAGTGCAAGCCCGCCCCCGAGGAAAAACATAATCAGTCCATAAATAAGGAACTGCTTACCGATCGTTTTATGGTCGAGCGAAAAGACATATTTTCTTAGAAAACTTTCTTCGTGATGTGACGTATGTTCGTTATCGTGCATTTTTATTGTCCTCCTTCAGCCTCCTGCGGCCATCTTTCTTGCACCCAGGCATCGTAGTCGGTCTGTTCGTGTACATTGAGATAGCCGCGCATCTCTGAGTGCCCGAATCCACAGAGTTCGGCGCACGGAATCTCGTAGCGTCCCGCCTTTGTAGCCTCAAACCAGACATTGATAAATCGGTTCGGCAATGCGTCCTGTTTCAGACGCAGTTGCGGTACAAAAAAACTGTGGATAACATCTTGCGATGTTAATCGGATATGGACAACCGCGTTGCGCGGTACATGCAATTCGTTCTCTAAGTCAAGGTCGTCATCTGTCCCGAACTCGTTATCGGGTCCCGGATATGTCATATCCCAGTTAAACTGTTTTCCGCTGACTTGGACGACAACATCCGGATTCTCAGGAAATTGGTTAGGTGACTTAATCTTATTCCACTGTGGGTAACTGAACATAGCCAGTACAAAGACAATCACCGTTGTCGCGGCGGTCCAGATGATCTCTAACGTTGTGCTACCCTCAATGTAGGTCGCCTTCTTCCCTTCCTGATGCCGATATTTAATCAGGAATATAATCAGGGTTGCCATCACAAGGATTAGCACAATGAGCGTAATATAATAAATTGCCGAAAAGAGGGTATCAACGCCTTGCCCGAAAGTTGATATGTTCTCAGGTAGCCATCGAAGCATCTAATCCTCCTAACAATGCGTCTGGCTTATTATAGCCGAGAACGCAGATAAAATTTTTGTTCCTAACAAGTCTAATTCGCTTGTGTAGATGCCGTAAGCGTCGCGCCTACATAAGTCAAAACACAAAACAGGCTGGTAATCAGCATAGAAAGTGTCCAGGGTGCCGCTTCGCCGAACGCTTTTGTGGTCGTGTCAAGATAGAGGCTATGCCGAAAAGCTGCAAGTCCATACGTTAACGGATTGAATTTCATCGTCCATGCCAACCAACCGGGTACACCTGTGCTCGGGAAAAACGCGCCCGAAAGTAGCCAAACCGGAATAAGCAAGAGATTCATCACTGCATGAAACCCTTGTGTAGAATCCATCCGCCATGCGATGAGCAGCCCGAGGTTTGTCAAACCGAACGCCAGAAGCGCCATTACACCGATCGAAAGCAAGAGGGATGTCACGCCAAATCGAATGCCTATCATCGGACTCAGGAGCAGCAGGAGCATCCCTTGTCCGAGTGCGAGTGTTGTTCCGCCGAACGCTTGTGCGAGGACGATCTGCCACCGTGGCATAGGTGCGACGAGTATACTCTGTAAAAACCCTTCGCGTCGATCATTCACGACAGAAATTGTAGCGAAAATGGACGCAAAAAGCAACACCAAAACGACGATGCCAGGATAGAAGTATGCAATATACCCGGTTTCGTCCGAGGTACCAGCGGGGCGAAACGAGGCACTTAATCCACTGCCGATGAGGAGCCAAAATACCAGGGGTTGTGCAATAGCACTGAAGAGCCGGCTCCGTTGCCGATAGAACCTGATGATTTCGCGCCACCATATCGTTATAATCGGTAGCAAATTTTTAATCTTTCCTTGCGGTTCGTTGAGGTAGGTTAAGCATACACCCACCTCACCGTACATCCGCCCTCCACTACGTTACGGGCTTCACATTTTTGGGATACTTGCTTTGTTTTCCTTGCGGTTCGTTGAGAGGGTTAAGCATGCCCCCGCCTCTCCGTAGATCCGTCCTCCATTTCCTGGAACGGGTTTCCTGTCAATTTCATGAACACATCCGCGAGCGTCGGTTTCCCGAAGTGGATAGACTGGATTTCATCAGGAAATGCAGCGACGACATCCCGAACAAATTCATGTCCTCGCTCACATTCAAGGCGTAATCCGTTGTCTGTCAACACCGTTGAAACACCGAACGCCTCCGTAATAGCAGTGCCGAGAATATCGCTGTCGATACTCTCTATAAGGATCACATCGCCTCCGACTTCTGCTTTGAGTGCGTCCGGTTCTCCGAGTGCGACTAACCTACCGGCATCCAATATCCCGACCTGATCACACGTTTCAGCATCTTCTGAAAGGTGCGTTGTCATAAGTACGAGAATATCCTCCGTCTGTGCAAGTACACCGAGATAGTCGTTAAGTTGCTGGCGTGCGGTTATATCCAAGCCGCTCGTCGGTTCGTCAAGGAGTAGAACGCGCGGGGTATGCAACAGTGCTTTTGCAATTTCAACTCGTCTCTGTAAACCCCCCGATAGGATTTCCACACGTTCTTTCGCTCTATCGGAGATTCCAAAACATTCAAGGAGTTCCGAAATCCGGTGATGCAGGGTTTTACCAGAGAGACCATAAAGATGCCCCTGGTGGCGTAAGTTCTCAACGATGGTCAGCTTGCCATCCAATCCTGGATGCTGAAAAACGACCCCTAAGAACTCCCGAATTATTCTCACTTCGGTGGCTAAGTTATACCCGAGGATGCGAGCCGTGCCGGAAGTTATCGGTATCAGCGTAGATAAGATTTTAAAAAGGGTTGTTTTCCCACTTCCGTTGGGTCCAAGGAGTCCGAAAATCTCACCGCACGAAACACTAAAACTGACATCGTCAAGTGCGCGTCGTTCTGGATAAGCATGCGAAAGATTCTCTACCTCAATTCGGTTTTCAGCTTTCGGCTTTCGGCTTTCAGTAGTTATGGAATGTAAGACCTCTGTATCTACCACTATGAAAACCTCTTGCTGACCGCTGATGATTACTTCAGTTTCAGCGTGAAATCTTGTGTAACCGTGCCGCCGGCCTCTACGGTAACCTCAACTGGTGTCTCGTTGTTCGTGCCACACGCTTCGTGCCAATACCCGAGTTTGTAGGTGCCTGCGGGGACCTCTTCAAGTGTGAATTCGCCTTTTTCGTTGGTTACAGCAAAATACGGATGCGGAACGTAGGCGATCCAAGCGGACATCCAACCGTGAATATCACATTCTACGGCTACAGGTCCCTCTGCTTTCTTTACAGCCGCGATTCGTAATTTCTTTTGGTTTTTTGTCTGCTGTTTGTTAACCGGACGATTGATTTTACTGAAGATATGGACATTGTGATTAACTCTGTCATTATTGAGCATCGTTAGGCGTTGACCGACCGGAACAATCTGGACATGCGGCGTGAACTTGCATTCCTTTTGGTCGATTTCCAATTTCGCTTCTTTGTCAAAATCTTTGCCTTGCGAAATGTCTATAAGATAGACGATGGTATTTTTTAGGGCGTTGTCTTCACCGACGACAAGGGATTCATCGTATTTTTCGGTAACACCACAAACCTTAGGGTCCTTAGTGATTTCAAGTACTTTCATCTCAGGTTTGTCGCCTTCAAACTTCACAACACCGCTAATTGTGCCGCCGTTGCTTACTGCCATCGGTTTATACTTTTCAGGAAATACTAACATTTCCATTTCGCCTGCTTCGTGGTGATCTGCGAAGGTGATACCAACGATACCAACGTAGCAGCACGCGAGAAGGAGGGTGAGACTTGCCAACAAATAGGTTTTCATTTTTTTCTCCTTTAATAGCCGTCAGCCATCAGCCTTCGGCTTTCAGTTAAGAGATTTCCTTGTGACAGGAACAGTTAACATAACTGTCACGAGTTGTTTACTGACGGCTGACGGCTGACAGCCGACAGCCATTGGGTTCTATATATTTTTACACTTCTTCCGAGTTTCTGCGTTGTACGAAGGCTCGTAGACCAAAAAGCAGACCGACAGAGAGGATCGCGATTAAAGGTGGATAAACGAACCGCCTTGAAGACGGAACAGGTTCAAGTACAAAAGTGTACCAACTCGTCATCGTCCGCTTTGTGTCAACATCTCCGTTGGAGCCATCCCAAGCGGAGAAGGCAATTGGAACAAAAACACTCGGTTCAAGTTGTAAGTCTTTTTTATCCTCTGTCTTCAAAGCACGTTTTACCCAGAGTTTGTATTGTCCGTCTGTATAGTCACTCTGTACTTCGAGTTCGCCTTGCACTTCTTGAACTTCGGCATTGTTGATTCCCTTAGCGGTGAGTTCAGTCACCTGCTCAGGCATGGAGGCTTTCCAGTGCCAGAGATAGACTGGAAGTCTACCGCCCCATAAGAAATACGGTTTTGGAGCCGTCGGTCCTTGCGGTACTTTCACAGGAAACTGAACAGCTAAAGCGTCCTCAAGGGTTTTTCCAGTATTTTCATCGGTCTCGTCAGTCGTGTGGGTTCGGTCATCCCAGATAAAGAGGAAAGCGACCTCTGTATCGTTGTAAAACGATTTGACGTGTACGCCATCAATCGTTGGGTTAAACTGCCGAGGCTCAATGACGACCTGTCCAACGAGCGGGAAATATCTGGCTTCAAACGTTTCCCAGACAGCATCATCAATAGCGGGTAACGCCCCTTGAACGTACTGCGAACGCAGTACGTTATTGCCGATAGCTGGCTCAGGACGTTTTTCAGGCATAAGCGACTTCACGTAGTTCGCTAAATGCCAGCTCTTTTCATAGACGATTTTCATTGCGTCATTATAAGTCTGTATGTCCGCTGCACTGACCTCACCACCTTCCTGGATAGTGAGTGCAATGTCAACAGCGGCATCCATTTTTTCGTAAAACTTCCCGGACTCCTCTTCTTCCGCCTCTGTCATCTCGTCTCTGTTTTCTAATTCGATGAGGCGTTTAGATTCCTCAGCCGTTAACCCAAAATTCAGGAAGCTATCGCCTTCAAACGCCGGCATCGGTGAACCGGCGATGCCGCCGATGAACCGCTTGAAGATGTCTTCGGTGTCGTAACCGCCTCGGAATGTCCAGCCTTGTGTAAGATTTGCGGGCCAGGTCTGGAATCCCCAACTATCCTCCAAGGTTGGTGCGGAGGTCCCATCACCGCGCCCGACGTTCCCGTGGCATTCAACACAACCGAGTTCGACATAAAGTTCTTTTCCGATTTCGACGCTCTGCTCGGCGTAAGAAATTTTTCCCGCCAAGGTAATTTGTTTCGGTGGGGTCTCATTTTCTTTAAAACCTGGGTAGAAAGTTTTGATATACGCAACCAGTTGCCACCGATCATCGGTACTCAAGGCTGTTTCCCATTCCGGCATAGATGACCCCGGCATCCCTTCGGTGATGATGTCAAAGAGGTCTTGATCTGTTGGGAGTTGTCCGGCTTCTGTAGACCGGATTTTATACAAACCGCGTGTGAAATCCCTCGGTCTCGGGAGGAGGTTCTCAGCGGCGGAGCCGTCGCCTCTCCCTTCAACACCGTGGCAGTGTGCGCAGGAATCCTCATAAACCTCTTTTCCTCTTTCGGAAGCCTCCGGTGCGTTTTGTGCGTCCGCCGGACTGAACACAGCAAGCGTTCCAAACAAGATGAGTAGGAGAGCAATTGTTCTAATTCGCATTTAGTGTGCCTCCCCAAAGGTTCGTGGCTGATAACCGGTGTAGTCAGATAAAAACAGGATAACGTCCCAAATTTCTTCTTTTGTCAACGTATCTTCCCAGATAGGCATTGCTGAATCCCATGGGGTACCGGCTGCGGGTAACCCTGGTCCCCCTTTGGCAATTCGCCAAAAGAAGAAGGATTCTTGGAAGTTCGGAATAATTCCCGGGTCTTGGAAATTAGCCGGTAGCGGTTGGAGGTATGGCGCGAAATGCCCCTGTCCATCTAAATGGTCCCCGTGGCAGACAAAACAATTCTGATGATAGACGCGCCTCCCGTTCTCAACATGCGCTTTGAATTCTTCTGGATCATCTTTCTCATAGTGCCGATACGGGTTGACGACATCTTGCATCGTGCCGATGACCTCATCTTTGTAGGTCAATTCCAGTGGCGGCGATGGGTGCGCGTCGCGCGGGCTTCCCGGCGGATTTGCACGTTGTGCAATAATCGAGTAGGTATAACCGAGCAAAAAGAGCGGGATTAACACCACAAGCACCCGGCGATGGATACGGCGTCTGTCCTCCACCAGTGTTTCATGAATAGGACGTAAAAATTCACGGAACTGTGAGTCCTCAACGGAGATATGTACCAAGATGGCGATTACAATTAACCCCATATACATCGCAATCACGCTACTCGGGATCGGTACCGAAATGATGCCCCCCACGACGAAGCGCAGAAAGACCCAAGACCCGATCAGGATTATGAGACATATTGTGAAAAGCGACAACTTTTTCATCTTTTTAATTTTCCTTGCGGTTCGGTCAGGTAAGTTTGGAGGTTGACGCTCCCTGACGTATACCTGAAAAAACACCCCAGCAAAACCCTTCCATTACATTACAGGCTAATGTTTCCTGTTCTTTTATTTAATTTTCCTTGCGGTTCGGTCAGGTAAGTTTGGAGGTTGACGCTCCCTGACGTATACCGGCTTCCATTACAGGGAAGGTTTTCAGTTTTTTAAACTATTCTTTGTCTGTTATTCCGCTGGTGCCTCAGTTGTCTCTTCCGGTACTGCCTCTGCAGTTGCACCGGTGAGTGTACTTAAGAAAGAGAGTAGATTGGTCATATCTGCGACCGTTAAGATAAGCGGGAAGTTTTCAGGCATCGGTGACGTGACAAGGAGTTTCTTACCACGTGCACGGGTCATGGCGGTCCCGTCAAGATCAAGGTCAAGGGTATCAAAAACCTCTTCACTTCCGTCCACGATTAAGATAATCTCGTAGTCGTCCATCGTTCCTGAAACATGGTCCCCCACAATTTCATCGCCATCAAAAGTAATAACGGTCATCTGGCTCTTGACATCTGTTTTAGAGAACATCCGATTTTCGTCACCAACTTTAAGCGTCACGGTTTCATCGGTTTCCGAAACGATCTCACCGGTTACGGATGCATCGGCATCTATAGGTGTTAGCGTCAGTGTAAAATACCCTCTCGCCATTAGATTTGTAAGTTCTTCAATCGGTTCATCATCAATTTCTGTGAGTAAAATCGTGTGTTCCTCTTCCGTTCCGTCAGCAGTTTTGGTGCGGACAACAATTTTTTCGGTGTCTTGCGAGACGAGCGTTCCTTGGAAGGTCGTTCCTTTGGCGCGAACGGTAACGGCACCATAACCGCTAACAATCTGTGCCCCGGGTAATAGGATCGATTCCTCAAGGTAGCGCATGTCGTTAAAGGCTGCGATTTCGGAGAGGTCTGGCGCGGTAACGACTTCAAAATCTTCTTCATTCACCTCACCGGCTGCAGGACTCTCTATACCTGTCACGGCGTGGCATGAGATACACGCGACATCCACAAAAACCTTCTTGCCGAGTTCCGGGTCACCCGTAAGCAACGGTGGCAATGCTTCAGCAGCCGTCCCGATGTCCGCCCTATCTATAGGTTCATCAAACGGTGTCGGGTCAATTTCGCCGCCTTGGCTCTGGAGATACGCGATGACCGCTTCAATCTCCAACTTTGAAAGATTGATGGGTGCCTTCCAGACCTCTGGCATAATTTTACCGTAACCGGGAACAAGGAAGTTCGCGGGTTGATACATGGACTCAATCAAATACGCTTTGGCATCCATACCGGGTACACGGGTTGCGGCGTTAACGCCGATGTCTGTCAAGTCGGGACATCTCCCTGGTGGTGCGGAGGTATCGACGGTATGGCAGGCGGCACACTGTCCTTTCCCATTAAACACCAAGGCACCCTGTTCAGCGACTGCGTCTGGATCGCTCCAATCAAGTTCGGTTAAATTCACCGCTGTGGAACTTTCTGGTACGAGCCCTGCGACGAAGGCGTAAAACCATATCACGGCAAGCGAGAATGTAAGCAACTTAACAACGTTGGACCACAATATAATGTTTACGATGACCGAGATCAGGAACCATGCCGACCAAGGGAGTAGGTTCTCCGAGGCGATCGGGAACGCAGATGCGCCAGCAATATAGGCGATGAAACTCACCACCATGAGGATGAGACTTGCGATTTTTATAAGCGTATTTCTCGACATTTTTTAAACTATGGGCCTCCGGGCACCGTTCCAAATGTAAAGCAAAGACAAATTATGCCATTCAAGGCATAATTTCATTTCACGCCCCTTCCCAGTAACGGGTGGGGACCCCGGTTTTCGGTTAACTCCAACTGTTTCTGGATTATGAAAGGTTTGCTAACAATTTTAAACTCAGGACTTACGCAACAGTTTACCATCCCCTTAGGATCGGCACCTGACTAACTCCAGAAAGAACGATATTTATACCGTGTCCGTATTGATCAACCGATTCCTGAAGAGCAGTTGACCAGGGCGAGACACCAGCAAGTGCAAGACATCCGGCAGTGGCTGCGCCCAAAGTACAACCGACTATTGCGGCACTTGCTGCAGCTGATCTCCTTTGCTCTTTATAGGCATCTATATAAACGGCAATATATTCAGGCGATTTCCCTGCCAGTCGGGTGAGCGGCGGAGCAGGTCGATACGAATAAGAAGGTATCAAACTGAGTGCCCCTAAAAGACATCCGCCACCAAGTGCTAAAGAGAAACCGCTACAGAACCATAAACATCCGTCAGCATCTGCGTCCTTATCAGCATCATTTTCAGCGTCAGCCGCTATTTTTCTCAGGACCTCCAATTCTGTTTGAGACGAATTAGCTGCCGTTTCAGCAGTAACAGATATAAAAGGAAGACCAAAGATCAACGCTACCACCAAAATAAGCGAACATATCGTTCTCATTAATCATCTCCTTGAGCGGCAACCTCCGCCTCTACAGCAGCCTTCTCTTGCTTTTTCTTTTCTCCCCACAAGCCGAGCCAGAAGATGAACCCGACGAGAGCGAAGAAGGCCACCATAATAATTGCTACCATATTCACCGCTTCACTGAGCAGGGGTGTAAATGCATCCACGGACGTATCCTGCATGACACCGAAAATGTGCCACGCTTCTCTAAGCCCTGAACGTGCATATCCCATGAGTCCCATAAGCGAGGTGAACGTAATAGCGATGAGGATTAAGACGTATTGCGATCGGTCTGTCATCTCGCCCCAGTTAATGGTGCCAGATGTCGTGGCTTTGCGATACATGAAGATGTCAATAACAGTGACGATAGCCATAAGAGCGAGCGCGATGAGAACCTGATACGGAGTTAGGATGTTGACGCGGAAGTCCGTTGGAACGCTAAACCCGACGATACCGATCACTATAATCGCGACAACCGCAAAGACGCAGATAGAAAAGATCGCGATGTTACCGACTTTTCTCCACCCAACTGTTGGCACTTTTCCTGAACGCCGATAGAACAGAAAGCTCAAGAAAGTGGTAAGTATAATGATGTTAACCACCGTATTTTTGGCAGTCATCAAGCCGAACAGTCCGAGGTGTGGGTGGTTTGCCCCGCCCATTGCGCTGAGTTCACTTGCACTTGAGATTTTAGAGAGTGTTCGTGGTGTCATCCAAATTGCGACAGAGACAATGATAGCAATAATCATCCATGGACGGTAGCGTGCGTAGACTTCTGCCCCGTCAATACGTCCCATGCCCGACCAGAGATAGTAGTTCGCGCCGATGAATAGGACACCGATCATCACTGCCTGAATAATAAACAGCCAAGAGAAGAGGCTCCCCATCATGTTGATGCCCATCGTGTTATTGAACAAGTAGATTTCTCTACCGAGCCAATACCCGAGGAACGGCAGTGGGATAAGTCCGCAGAGTGCGATGAAGTTTCCGGTATACCCCATCCAATCGTAGTGTGCCTTGTCCTCCTTCGTCTTGGCGACGAGGAATCGGAATGCGGCGTAAGCTGCGACAATAGACCCCCCGAAAGCGATATTCCCGACGAGTCGATGGATATTAATCGGCATCCACGTAAAATTGTTGACAGCGTCCCAGACGGTTCCCATGAACTCGCCCGTTACCTCGTTGTGGAGCGGTATCATTGAATGATCTGTAACACCCTCCATAACGGTTTCCGGGGTGAGTGAGGGATCCGCAGCCAACTGCTCCTCCATCCAAGATTTCTTACGCATCTCAGACAAGACACCGTGCTGTGTTGCTGGACTCGTCTGGTAACTCAACCACGAGTTAGAGACGAACATAATCGCCGTGCCCCACACGTTTAATAAAACACCGAGGAAGAGATGCCACCCTTTATGCCGTCCCTGCATCTTATCCCATCCGTAGGAATAGAGGTAGAGCGTAAAGGTTTCACCGAAAAATAGGATGACATAAAAGATCATCGTCGGTCCGAATATCCCACTGAGTTTACTCATCACCTTCGGATAGCACCAGATGAGGATAAAGACGAGAACACCCCCGAGCAAGGCTGTTGTCGAAAACGCGCCCATACAGAGTTTAATAAATTCCTGTGCCATCCGGTCATATCGCATGTCCTTTGTCTTCCAGCCGATGAATTCGATGATAACAGCGAACATCGGGACACCGAGAATAAAGGACCCGAATAACAGGTGGAGCTGGGCAGCAATCCATGCTGCGCTTCGGCTGCCGATCAGCGGGAACGGGCGATATTCAGCCTCAGTCATGTCCTGCGCGAACGCTGGTGCGATAGCCAACACGGCATAGAAGACCAGTACACACCCGAGTACGAGATAAAGTCTCTTTTTAGATATTTTCGTCATCAATCACCCCGACGTGACACCCGATGTGAACGGCATAACGGAGTATGCCTACTACTTTAGGGAGGAACGCCGCCTCTCTATTTTGCCTTAAGGCGGGTATTAACCGACCCGCGGCGGCTTGTATAGAATTTGCTGTAAACTATTCTTTTTTCTCGAAATCAGCACTCGTAAAGTTGACGCTGACATCACCATCGGCGGTAACTTCAACCATTTTATTTGCTGTGCCGAGTTCTTCATGCCATGCGATGACGCGAGCCCTACCGGCAGGCACATTTTCGATTGTGTATTTACCCGTATCTTCAGATTTTTCATAGGCATCCGAACTGAGCCATTTGTCTTCAGCGTCTTTGTAGCCTGTGACAGCAAAGAAGTTATTAGGAACAGCAACAATGTAGCCGGTCATCCACGCGTGGATGTCGCAGGTAAATTTAATCTGTTCCGCTTTTGTGATTTCGTATGGAATCACTACCCCCGGTTTCGGAATCTGAATATTCTTTACTGCATTCTTCTGGGGATGGGAGTGAACGTTGTGTGCCACTGGATCCTGAGAGGTTAAGTCCACAGTAGCCCCGACAGGAACGGCAAGTACGTGTGGGTAGTAAGCGCAATCCTTCTGGTCCATAACAGGGTTATCTTCAGGTAGGGTTACTTTCGCGCCGCGAACGCGGGCATAAATAACAACGTTCTTGATACCTTTGCCTTTTGAGACAACGAGTGCTTCGGATTTTGTGCCTTGGACGGCATCAACGCAGTGTTGGTCTTTGTTAGCGATTAGTGCTGGACGCTCTGGGGCATCGCCTTCGTACATGACAGTGCCGGTGATGTTACCAGCGAACGCAACACTCGCAAGCATCCCAAAAACGAGCAGAGCCATTAGGGTTTTCATAATGTTTCTCCTTTATATAGTTATATAGTTTAAAGTTGTTCTGCAATATATTAACATTACTGAAACTGAGTCCGCAAATTAAAAGACCTAAAATTTGGACTATTTTTTCAAAACCATTCTTGCGTTATGGACGGAACGTCTCTTTAATATAGTTAAGTACCTCACGTTGCTCTTCATCACTGAGATAGTAGTGAAATGCAGGCATATCGTCTTTCCCATCGTTAATACTATCCAGCAATTGTTCGTCGTCGTGCATCGCCCACAAGCTGCTGTCTGTTAGGTCCGCTGGTTCCAATTTTTTGAATCGACCGATCCGTCCGTTACCTTCACCGTTGTATCCGTGGCACCCGGCACAGTATCGGGCGTACTTGTATTCAACCACCGATGCGTACTTCGTGCTCGGATCGACCTGTCTACCCAACCAGATTAAACCGTTGAGCCACACAATAATCATGATGATGACAACAGCAAGGTGTCTCATAATAGTTGTCAGTTGTCAGTACGATTTTTCTGCGAAAAATCTTTCAGTGGTCAGAAAGAGGAAACCTTAGAACTATCAAAAACCTCTTGTACCTGACAACTGATGCCAGATAACTCCTAACGTCCTAACGAGATGAGATAATCTCGGACGAGTTGAATCTGTTTTTCAGCATCATTTCCAGCATATCCATCAACTGCCATATATTGTCCACCGACGAGTGGCCAGGCTTGCGGCATCGCTGTTCCCGGTTGGAACGATTGTGGATCCTTCATCCAATCAATGAGCCAATCCGGCTTGAGTCGTTCCTTCGCCAACGAGAGGTCCGGTCGTCCTGCCTTATCACTCCCTTCAGGAATAATTTCACCTTGTGACGGGTGACAAGAGATACACTGGAGCTCGTCAAAGATCTGTTTGCCGACGCGCAGTTCGGCAGTCGTCCGGGTCGGCGTTTCGAGCGTCTCATACGGGAACGGTTCATCGTCAAGTGCCGAGAAGTATTCGACAAGCGTCGTCGCCTCGTCATCGGACAATCCAAATGTCGGCATCCGGACTTTGAGCCCATAGCGAATCTCAGACGGCTCTTTAAGGAATTCAAACAGCCAGTCTGGGTAGACTCTCGCCCCCTGTGATTTTAAGGGTGGCGGTGCGAACTGCTTAGCAACCATCTCACCGAGTCCCTCATGTGCGATGATAACGTCTCGATAATCGCCGCCTGTGCCTTCGATTTCGTGGCAGCCGCTGCAGTTATACTTTTTGACGAGTCGTCTCCCGGCATCAATGCGGTTCGATTTCTCGGATCGGTTATGTATATAGCTGAGCGGATATTTTTCGGGTTGGAAACTCTTCAAAAGCACGGCGAGTGCTTTCGCCTCTTCGTCGTCAATCTGGAAGACTGGCATCCGTGAGACAATACGACGGGTTTGATAACGTCGTGGGTCGGTAACTTTGCCGATCGTCCAGCCTGTCCAACTGTGTTCAACGTCCACTGTATCGCCAAAGTCAAGTTCATCAGCGAGTTTCGCGCCGAATTCGCCGAGGTCAGCACCGACCTTCGATTCATTTTCAAAACCGGGAATTTCGTGGCAACCGAAACATCCATAGGTTCTGACGAGTGTTTCCCCCTCTGCCACGTCCACTTCACCGATGGATTCACCCGCTGCGTTAGGCGTTGCTTTCTGTAAACTCATCAGATAAGCGACAACGTTATCAAGTTCGCGATTACTTAACCGCAAACTTGGCATACTGGTATCGGGGTCATAAGCCTTCGGGTCGCTAATCCACTGACGGAGATAATTCGGCGTGACCTTCGCCCCGACACTATCAAGTGCTGGCCCGAAATCGCTTCCTAAGCCGTCAACAGCATGGCACGTCAGGCAACCGACGGTTTTAACAGTCTCTTCGCCAGCTGTAATAGCACTCTCAGATTGGGAATAATTTGCAGAGGATTCGTCAAGGTTTGTATCGCTCATCGTCGCGAGATAAGCTGCGATAGATTTCACCTCATCGACGATCCGGACAACAGAACTATCCGGATACGGATATTCACTACCGTCGTCTGTTTTAATCACGATACCGTTGGCGGTTTTCGTGACAACACCGGTGCGCGTTCCACCGTTTTTGAGATAGACGACTTGACTCATCCCATCGGTCGGGAAGAAGTTCGGCATTGTTGCATTCGGCAGATACGCCTCCGGCTCCTTAATCCAATTCTCCAGCCAAGCGGTATCCTTCACTTTACTCCCGACCTTCGCAAGTGACGGACCGACTTTCGCAATATCTTCGATTGCACTATACCCTTCTACAGCATGGCAACCGTGGCAACCGAGGTCTTCAAAGAGTGCTAACCCTTTCGTGAGATTCGGTGCGTAGTCTTTAGGTTGATCCGTTCCAGGTATCACCCCGGAATCTAACATCACCACACCATCGTGACACCGTCGGCAATTAGACTCCATATAGCCTTTGGTTTCTTCCGACGTTCTACCGGTATGCTCATCTAATCCGAGTACAGGGGTGAGCCAGTATTCTGCATGCGTTAGTGCGTGGGCTGCTTTCGCTGTCAACGCCTGTCCTTGTCCACCGTGGCAGGGCGTACATCCGAATCTATCAACCGGGTGTTTTCCGAGGAGAACATCTTGCTCCGGATGCGTCTGGAGGACCGACCGGTAGCCGGTATCATAGGAAATCTCGACTTCACCGAAGACATCAACATCAGTAAACGTAAGCGTTCCTTTTTCTTCGAGTGTATATTCGTCTGCTTCAGCATCAAATCCATCAATGACGATGTTTTCACTACCGACTTTAACCCTCGCATGCTTGAGGCGGTGTACGACTGGATTTTCGCCATCGCCTTCGACCTCAAAAATCTCTTGCGCGGACTGCTCATAACCGGCTCTATCGGCAGAAAAGTGGCATGTCGCACACCGATCTGCGGTATAGTCAAAGTCTTCAAGATAGTATTGAACGATGCTTCGTGTTTGACGGAACGGGTTCTCTAACAAGCTACCGAGGAAAGTCCGCTTAATACCGCCGACGGAAGCCAGTTTTTCTTGTAGTCGTGCGACTTCGTCGTGTTTCGCTTTGTCGGCTTGTAGGGTTTGAAGGGCTGCTTGTGCAGCAGCGATCCCGTCAAGGATCTGAGGGTCGGTAGCGTTATATTTTTGTGCGATAAGGTAAGTGCTGAGTGCAAGTTGTGGGTCGCTATTGTCTTGATAGAATTGTGCCAAGTCTTTGTTAGCATCAACAAAAGCCGCCTCTGCTGCCAAAACGGCTTCAGTCAGTTCACCTTCGATGCGGGATTCAAGTTCAGCGAGTTTCTTTTGCCACTTGTCAACAGTCTCATTGCGTCTGCCTTTCGCTTCGTGGAGACTATGCTGATACTTATAGTTAATCGCATCCGATTCGCTCTGCCGGAATTTGCGTTCCTGCATCGCTTCGTCCAATGCGACTTGAGCTTTCTTGACCTCTTCCGTCAACTTGCCCAACGCCTTTGCATCTGGTTTTTGAGGTGTAACAAGTTCGGGCAAAGCCGACTTTGCCTTTTCTAATTCCGCGTATGTCTTGTCATATTCATATTGATAAAACTGTTGCTGGATCTGCTTCCATGGACGGCGTGTAATCATCTCGCTCCAGAATCCCCAGAGGGTTACGAGTCCTAACAGTCCTGACAAAATAAAGAACAAAGCAGAATACGATTTATTTTCAGCGGGAATCTCTTTTTTGTTCTGCACGAACTTTACTACCTCCCTGTCAATTGATACGATCCGATGTCATTGCCTACAAAACGCCTGCGTCCGATCCATAGTTTCTAAATGTTGAACCATGGTGACACCCAGATATATTTCACATTGAAAAATATTCGCAAGATCATTTTTATGGGTAGCGCGAGCATGGTCAAGAAGAGAAACGAGACAACGACATATCGAACGAGACCGAGTTCCTGTAAGAAATTGCTGGTTTTATGCTTCCATAAATAGACGATGGGTCCGAGTGAGAAATAACCGGCGACGACGACGAATCCGAAAAAGTTCGCGGTATTCGCGTCGCGAATCCCGAAAAGATACGATAAATTTACGTTTGTCAACGGAACGACAAGGTGCGGGTCCCATGCTTCCCAAGGTGCGAAGAAGTTCCAGCCGGGTCCCCTGAGGAATGTTCCGACGACCATCAAAACGATCCATAAAATAATAAATCCGAAGGAGAATACAGCGAGCGCGAAGGGACGTTCTTTGATGGTATAATACCCTTTACCCTTTGGGTTCGTGTCAATATAAGGTATCGCGATCAAGCCGGCAATAATCAAGCCTGGGAGTACAACCCCAGCGATCCAGGGATCAAAATAGACGAGCATCTCTTGAAGGGCAAGGAAATACCATGGGGCTTTAGATGGGTTTGGCGTTTTGGTCGGATCACTCGGTTCTTCAAGTGGTGCATCAATCATAATTGACCAGACCCCTAATACCAGCATAATAATAATTGCGCAGATAAACTCGTTTCTGCATAGATACGGCCAGACATAGACCTTATCGTTAAGATGTGCGTCCGATGGTACACCGGTTTTATCTGTCTGGCGTGCTTGCCGGTATGAGAGCCACATGAAATAGGGTATCAAAAAGAGAATAGCAACAATAGGGACATTATCGGGTTTCGTCACCAGTGCTATAAAATGCTCCATATTATTCTGCTCCTTCAAAGATAGGGTTCCTTATGCGTGCTAACAGAAACCGTGTTCCGCCACTTAAAAGATTCATGCCAAAATCCGGTCTATAGCGGTCCGGAGATGCCTCCATCTTTACGTACGCGCCAGAAATGGAGTGCCATCAATACACTCGCCAAAAGCGGTACTGCGACGCAGTGTAAGATGTAGAACCTCAAAAGCGTTGAGGGGCCAACAATTGTGCCTGCCAATAGTGCGAATCGGACATCGTTTGATTGCGTGATTTCGGTGGGTGCGAACGGTCCTTCGTGTCCCAAAACAGGGGTTGCCCGTGCCATATTTGTGCCGACAGTCACAGCCCAAAAAGCCAATTGGTCCCACGGCAGCAGGTATCCCGTGAAACTCAGGAAAAATGTAACGAGTAAGAGGATGACCCCGACTGCCCAGTTGAATTCTCGCGGTTTCTTATACGATCCAGTCAAAAAGACCCTAAACATATGTAACATGACCGAAATAACCATGCCGTGTGCTGCCCATCGATGCATGTTGCGTAGGAGCATACCGAACGGGATATCAAATTCGAGGTACTGTACATCGGCGAAAGCATATTCGGCTGTCGGACGGTAATAGAACATCAGGAGTACACCGGTGACAGCGGTCACAAGGAACATGAGGAAGGTGATCCCCCCCATGCACCAGGTAAATCTGAAGTTGAGTGCATGGCGAGAAACCCGGGGAGGATGGAGATGCAACCAGACGTTTTGGAGGATTTGTAAGGTATAACGCCGACCTGTGTCTTCATATCCGTGGCGGAAAATAGAACGCCAAATATCGGAATTCGTAATCTTTTCTTTGAGCCCTTTACGTTCTTCGTTCATATCTTTTATAGCAAGCTCCGACGTGCGCGGGGCAAGAGAGCGGTTTTCGAGATATGCGACATCTTCGAAATGCCTTTTCTACCCAATCAGAGCCAGGCGCGAATGCTCTCCTTTCTTCAGACCTTCAAAAAGGAGCCTGGGTCGGTCCACTGCCCCTTCTCGCCTAAAAACTTCACAGACTTATCAATCTCGATCTGGCCATCTTCTGCCAACGTAATTTTAACACGTTCAAGCGGACGGGGTGCGGGACCTTCGTAATTAATGCCTTCTCGGTCAAAACCGCTGCCGTGGCAGGGACATTTGAATTTGTTTTCAGAACCGAGCCAACGAGGGGTACACCCCAGATGCGTACAGATGGTTAAAAGTGCGTAGAATTCACCATCCTGCTTTCGGACGATCCAAACACCGTAAGGCTCTTTTTTAAATTTCTCGCTAACGCTGCCCGGTGGATATTCCGCTGGGAGCCCTGCCTTAAAAATAGAAGACGGTTCAAACAGCACACGCGGATATAGATATCGGACCAATCCCGGTCCGAAGGCCAAACCCGATGCTGCAACGAAAGTCCCCCAACCGAGAAATTTGAAAAATTTACGTCGAGATTCCACTTCCACCCCCGATTTTGTAACCGACGCTTATACGTCAATTCTATGCAATTACCAGTATAACCAATTTAAAATAAATTGTCACCAAAATATCTTCGCAGTTATGCAAGCCTGTGCTGCACGGGCAAAAACGCTCGTCATCCCGAAACCGACTCTAAATTTATAATAAGAGACACGAGAGGTATCCAACACGATTTTGCGTCATGAGCGTTAAATATTATATCATCTATTCAAAAGTTTGTCAACCATTTTTTTCAATTTTCACACAGAATTTAACAAAATTTAGAAAATAGTAGCACAGATATAGTATTCTTAAGTTTTTACGCACGCACAGGTCAGATCTTCCATCGTTTTTCGCATGAAATGTGTAAAATTTCGTTCAATATTTTAACAATTTGTGATAGAATCTAAGTCAGAAATTTTCCGAGTTTTCAGAAACCGCTAACCCCTAAAAAAGGAGAACTGAGATGAGACACTTTACAATCGGCTTAATTATTGCAGGCTGCATGTTTGCCCAACTCAGCAACGCCGAAATCGATCCGAAATCTATTGTCGGCGCATGGCTGTTTGATGAGACAACCGGAAAAGTCGCTAAAGATTCATCCGGCAACGGGAACGACGGGAATCTCGTCGGCGGTGCTAAATGGGTGAAAGGTCAATTCGGCAACGCTATCGAACTTAATGGAACGGACGCTTGGGTCACTGTTCCACAGATTGGACCGCTTGAAGATTTTACCCTCATAAAGTGGTTTAATTCGACTGGAAGAGTCGGGGCGTGGAGATGTTTCTTTAATCGTGACAGTTGGGCAGCTGGCTATGTGCATTACCAATTCCGTCCAGACAACAAGATGGAGATGGCTATCCATTCCAACAATCCTGTCCGACATCCTGGTTGGCCCGACTCAGATTTTACTGCGGATAACAGTATCTTGAACAAATGGTTCCATCTCGCTGTCGCTTATAGCAGTAATGAAGAATCGGTTCGCGTCTACTTTGATGGCGAACTTGATGCTGAAGGTCCATGGGGCCCTTTGCCGGGTGAATTTGGACCCGGACGTATCGGCTCATGGGACGGTGGCGGCAGAGAGTGGGAAGGTATGTTCGATGAAATGATCCTCTTTGATGTCGCATTAGAGGAAGACGATATTCAATCGCTCATGGCTAACGGCTTAGAAGCGACGTTGGCAGTTGATCCGATGGATAAAGTTGCAACGGCTTGGGGAAAAATTAAACAGAGCAGATAGGTCTGAATGGGGCATTCAGGTTCAAAAAAGGGTGAGTCTCGGAGTCTCGGTTGCTTGTTGTAGTTTCTGCACGGCTTCGGCAATATCGTTGATGAGAACTCGTCGCATTGCAATGAAATCGTCCCCCTCTTGTCGTAGCACGTAAGCTGGGTTAAACGTCGCCATGGCGTAGGGTGCGTACTGTGTATCGGTGAACCAGATACCGCGTTCTTCGGTAATGCGGAAACTCCGCCGGATAAGGACTTTCGCAGCAGGCGCGCCCATACAGAGGATAACTGAGGGTTGGACTAAGGTGAGTTCTCCAGCGAGCCACTTCGCGCACGCCTTGATTTCTGATGCCTTCGGTGGCCGGTTTTTCAACCTGTCGCCTTTCGGAGTTGCTGCCCGACACTTAATGATATTGGTGAGCCAGATGTCGCTGCGTGTCAAATCATTCGCCGTCAGGACTTCATCAAGCAAATTCCCCGCAGGTCCCGAAAAAGGAAGCGTTGTGTGGTTATCCGCAGCGGATGGACCCTCAGCGACGAGTACTAACTTTGCGGTAACATCACCACTTCCGAAAACGACGTTCGCGCGTGTCTCCGCTAAATCGCAATCCGTACAAACACTCGCTCGCGTTCTGAGCGTCTGCATCTGTGTCTGAAGTGTGTCCATATTCCTTATCCTAAGTGGGTACCGCCTGAAGTTTTCGCGAAGTGAATGCTGGTATGTACCAACTGCTCGGGTTGCGTCTGGGCAAATGTTAACTGACAGATCGGTCTGTCCCAAGTGTACTGATAATCGCTGCCGTAGGCTGCGACGCTTATCGGTAGGTACCCGTCTGGTACATGAATGAAACAGGTGCCTTCAGCCTGTCTAAGCGGTTTACAAACGATCAGCAAACTTTGGCTGTGATGATCCCAACCTGCCGATAAGATATCAGCCCCACCTTGCGTATAGTGCATATCAGTTGCGAGCAATTGGGGTACGTCCTTTTCTTCCCGGAAACAGAGGAGTTTAGCAGAACGCGGCGGAATATTCAAGAGGTTTACGTTTTCCGAAACCTTTCCGAGGTACTGTCGCATCCAGAAGTCGTGGACGAGGAAATCCTTAGATTCAAGGGGTCCGAGTGCATCAAGTGAAAAATAAACGTCATCTTCATGGTCGTTCCAATTGAAGATAGCGGCGAGATACCATGTTTCATGGGGTGTCGAAACAGGTAGACACCAAATTCTGGGAAAGGGTTCCTCATAAAGGTCTATAGGTGTGGCTGCGTCGCCTACAAGCGGAAAGATTTTTGCTAAGGATGCCGCCCGTGATGACATGAGTGTTGCGATCTGGTCTGCGCAGAAAACTGCGCCGCCACTGAGTGCTGCGGCAGTCAACTCAACAATCGCTTCGTTGACAGGGCGCGGCTCATCAACGGAAATTTCGCCGAAAAAATGTCGCCAGAGGACGTTATGTTCTCGGAGATGCGCTGCATATCTGGTCAGACGATGTTTTATACCGCGTTGATGGTGCCACTGATCGCTGGCACGGTTAGAAGCGCCGGCGATCGAGAACTGTGAATTGAGCAAGGGGGCGTTGATATCAATACCACCGAGCGACACACTTGAGATCGCATTATATCCTGTGAGCAGTACCTCCTCTTTTGGTGAACCGTTTTCTAAAGACGCTGCATCAACTGTCTCTCTCAAAAGCTCCACAGCAGAACCATAGAGTTGTAGAGCAGTGAGGTCCTTGTCATGCCATCGCAAATTGTGTGAAGTATTGGTCAATCCAGTCGTATACGCTGTGAAATCCACATTAATAAATGAACACCGATAATCGCTCACGATATGTTTCAGCTGTTCGCGAATTTGTCCCTGTACCTCAGGATGTGAAACATCCAAAAGCGCGACCTCTTTGCCGGTGTCTGGGAGATGAATTGTAGCGGGTTTGTATCCGTTCCGTGCAGAACGCCTGCGTGAGCGTTTTCTGCCATTCTGATTGTTGGTCTGTCTCTGTATGCAACGGTCTGGATGGTTCTGCACCAATTCTGAATCAAGGGTGACACAGAACGGATTGATTCGGATCCCTACCCCGAATCCTGTTTCTTGGGCTTTTTTTACAACCGCCTCGGTTTCCGCTACGGTTTGCAGTCCAGATACTGTGTCCACTTGAATATAATTGACCCCGCCTGGGTAACTTGGTTGAAACAGAGGGTGAGATGCGATTGTGTCTATTTGCGTTAAGACGGCATCCGTATCAAGGGGCTCGGATGTACCGGAAAAAGTCCACGCCGTAAGAGGTGTAGAGCGACCTTGCGTGTTTAAGTCCCCTATTTTGGTGCTGTGTTGTGCTGCCAAACAGGCAGTATAGTCCTCATAAGCAGCCTTAGCACCCCCGTTAAAGTTGATATAAGCGGTCTCAGAAACGATTTCTTCACCAGCGTCACATTGTTGTTCACACTGATGATAGAGTTTCCAAGGGTTAACACCGGTCCCCTTCCTATTATTCGATCGCGAACTCCGTTTACCATTCCCTTGACAACCGACTTGGATGCGGGGCCACCACTTCTCGGCTGTCAGGAAACCGAAGACAAGTGCCTTGCCACTCTCTGTATCGTGGAGTACACCATCGTGGCTCGGATGCATAGTATCGGTCTCGCTGAGCAGGAATCCGTCATAAAGTTTTTTACTCACCCCTGGAGAGACGGGTGGCATATTGATAAAGAGATGACAATCGGTTGGTGTTCCGCCGAGCAACACAGCCCCCCGGTTGGCGGCGACCCCAAGCACCGTAACGCTATCGAGTTGCAAAGGTTCAGTTTTTAGATTTTCAACGCCAACTTTGAGGTGTATCGCCGGTTGATCGCTGTAACAATTGAGATAGGTATTTATTCGGATACCTTTATCTTTTGCTTCATACAAAAAACGGATCTGATGACAATCACCAAAGACATCTGTCGTCGGCGGTTGTGTGATAAATTCGCGGGTGCCAGCATTATTGGTTTTGATGACGCTACCATCGTCAAGGGTGGCTTCCGTACAACCGTTTCGGATAATCGTGTCCCCGCCTTCATCCATGTAATCCCAAGTTCCTTTTGCGAGGTTGAACTTAATCTCAAATTTATTGTGGTTTATCACGACGAGGTTACCCTGCCGTGAGACCGTTACATCATCTGGTCTCATCCGTCAACTTCCTTTTTTTGTCCTATAGTTTGGGCAATTGTACTATGGTATTAATAATTAAAAGCAATCATTTCCTCGCTTTTATTTTCCGTAAAATACTGCAGTGACCTCATCAAAGTAATCGATCGAACTGTATAGGATTCAGGCAGGTCAAATATATTTGGGTGATTTTGTTCGGATAAGACTACTTTATTTGTTAATTCAATAGTTCTTAAAAACTGATTGAACTCACTTAAATCGAGAACACCATTATAATGCCCATTGGTATTATTGAAATACGGCGGGTCAAGATATAAAAAAGAGTTATCAACACAAGCAAACGCTTTATAATCTACGTTCATTATGGTTAAGTCTTGAATAGTTTTACTTAAATTCAACAATGAATCAAGATTTACTTTCGGACATGAGCTACCTTTTCTGATGGGCGAATTGAATTTGTTGCTCGAATTGAATCTGATTTTCCCTGAAAAAGCGTTCTTCGCAAGATAGAGGAAGTTCGCCGCCCCCTCCACCCCGTTTTCTAAACACCGATTCCTGACTTGGTAATAATACTCGGTAGAAGAATTATCGTAATGTTCGTTATACAGCTCCCATAACCTAAGTGGCGATGTTTGAACTTGCCGTATCAGGTTTACAACAACAGGATTGTTGTCGTTATAGGTAACGCGATGAGCTCCAAACCGATTGCATGCATAAAGAGAGAATGCCCCTCCGCCGCCAAATATATCATAAATACGACAGGCAAGGTTATCAGGTATTATTTTATCAAAAATATCTTTGAAACCTGCTTTACAGCCGATGTAGGGAATTATCTTTAGACGCGTACGCTTGTTTGTTACAACAAACTCGGATTGCTGTCCACTCGCCCAGTCCTTATTCATCCATCAATTCTCCAGCAGTGTACATTTGGATTCATAATACACACGCCCTCAAAAACTTAAAAAAAATGTCGGCATCCCGTTAGTTATATTTGTAGCACTGCTCCGCTAAGTAGCGGACGTACACTAAAGTTAGCGAGCGGTAGCGACTGCCCAACACGTTATAATTGTTGTCGGTTCATCTCCCGTATGAGCAAGTGAGAAGGTATCCCCGGCGGAGAGGAAGAGGACATCGTGGCGTTGTAGTGTCTGTGTCTCCTTGTTATCATCTGTAACTTCAGCGCACCCCTCTTTTAGGACATAAATTGCTTCACTCTCTATCGGTTCGTGTATAAAGTGTTGTCCGTTGTTAAGGCAAATGTAATCCAAGGAGAGATGTACGGAGCCTTTCTGTGGTGAGACGACGCTCCGCCACTCGGCAACCGATTTTCCGAATACGGGACCTGAGCTCGCCATATTAATTACTTGAACGTTGCTCCGATGTCCATGTTTCGGTGTAGGTGCTTCATCCGGTGTATCGCGTTCGCCGCGGTAGAGTGCCATATCCGGTGGTGCCTGGAAACTAATCAGACGTGCCATATTCGGCGTGGTATTGACAGTGCCGTGAACCTCGCCTGCCGGAACAAAAATGACATCACCCGCAGCAATAGGCGTATAGACGCTCCCTTGTCGGATAGCACCACCGCCTTCTAAAACGACAATCGCGTCTTCTGAGGCATCGTGATAATGCTGCGTAAACTCTTGATCCGGGGCATGGAGTCCGTGGTTGAGCGTCAGCTGTGTTGAGCCCATATCGGGATGGACAACACGCCAATTCTTGCCTTTCCCCATTTGAAACGGGGTTCCGGATTGAAGATTTAAAATTTTCATGTTTCGTCTTTGCGATAAAATGATACGACTGTATCGCTATAACGTGCGATTCGATCGCGCGTCAACCGCCCAATGTGGTCAGGCATAATAGAGCGTTTTGCGTGCTCAACAAGCAGCGTACCATCCGGGCTGAGCAACGCGTTCTCAGAAAGCAGTGCCAAACAAACGGCATATAATTCCGAGGGACCTTCTGAACCTCTGCTATAGGGTGGATCAAAATAGATAACCCGAAATACAACAGCCTGATTCTGGAGATACGAAATTCCTTTCACAGCATCGCGACGAAGCAGGCATGCCCTAACAGTTGGCTTCTTAGCCGCACGAAAGCACTTTGTGTGAGAGACTGTAGGAAGACCACACGTTTGAAGGTTTTGTTCTATAACCCGTATGCATCGCGGGTCGCGTTCCAAAAAGGTGGCATGCTTCGCGCCGCGACTCAACGCCTCAATTCCCATACTCCCCGTACCGGCACAGAGATCAAGAAAATCAGCGTCAATTACCTGTTCCCGTAGAATACTGAAAACAGACTCTTTAACCCGATCTGTCGTAGGACGGACGATACGACTGCCTTTCGGAGCGACCAAACGTCTTCCTTTGAATGCCCCAGCGATAACTCTCATTTCAGTGGTTTTCAGTTACCAGTTTTCAGTTACCAGTTAACTGAAAGGTTTTTCGTAGAAAAACCGAACTGACGACTGATAACCATCCGTGACACCTAATAACTATGTGAACAACTCCTCTATAACAGATCCGTCGTTGACGACCCGGATCGGTCGACCGGAGCGGGAGTAGTTCTCTTCGTCGCCATCAATGCCGAGTGCGAAGCAGAGCGATGCAAAGAGGTCAGGTACACCGACAGCACCACTAACGACCTGACTTCCATCTTCGTTAGTGCTACCGACGACCTGTCCGCCGCGTACGCCGCCGCCTGCGACAACAGCCGACCAACCGTTTGTGTGATGATCGCGTCCATCGTTTTCGTTGATTCTCGGCGTACGTCCGAATTCACCGAGCCAGAGTACGAGTGTCTCGTCAAGGAGATCCCGTTCAGACAGATCCTTCAAGAGCATCGCGAAGGCTGGGTCTACCCTATCAAGAAGTTCTTGCGTCCGTTCAAAGTTGTTTTGATGCGTATCCCATCCATCGAGTGAAACTTCTACGAACTTGACCCCGGCTTCCACGAGCCTGCGTGCCATGAGACAGCCTTGACCGAACCTATTCATACCATACGCTTCGCGGATAGCGAGCGGCTCATCGTCAAGGTTAAAAGCGTCTATTTTCGGGGAGTTAATAAGTTCATCTGCTTTTTTGTAAATCGCTTCGTGTGCTTCCGTGCTGCTTCCGGTCCGTTTTGCGATAAAATCCTTCTCAATGGCTCTGAGCATCTTGAGTCGTTCACGAAAACGGTGCGTGTCCATCTGCGCCGGATACGAGATGTCTTCGACAGGCATCATCGGGTTTTTGACGATAAACGGATCGTGTGCTGCGCCGAGGAACCCACCGGAGTATGCCGGTGAATTAATGTTGACACAACTCGGTAAGTCCAAAAATTCATCTTCAAGATAGTGAGAAGTGATGGATCCGAGGGTTGGATGCCTGACAGCTCCGCCGGGGGCATATCCCGTATGTAGCAAATAACGGGCGCGTTCATGATTTCCTTCCCGCGAGACCATCGAACGAATAACCGAAAGATGGTGTGCCTGCTCTGCAACGTTCGGGAGATGTTCGGATACTTGTATCCCTTTAGCACTCGTCGGAATCGCTGCAAAAGGACCACCGTTCTTGGTGCCGGGTTTCGGATCAAACGTATCTAACTGACTCGCACCACCACTCATAAAGAGAACGATACAATGCTTCGCTTGAGGTATGACCTCTTCGAGCTGAGCGAAACTACTCGAACCGAAGTGCTGCATCGCAATCAGTCCGAGAAAACTGCTAATGCCAGTCTTGACAAAACTACGCCGTGAAATCTCTTTATGCCATAATTCTGGTGTATCGTATTCAGGAACCCACAATTTTGTGTTCATTTCTTTCCTCCTTATTTATCAACTCGTATTATTTTAACATGTTGTGTCTTTATAAACAAGAGAAAAATTTAAGTCTATAGACATATCACCTCTACGGGGTTCGGAGAGACTACACAAATCAGCAATTTAGTGTGCCTTTGGTACCCGGACACTCACCGGACAATCTTTAATTTTTTTTTTTGCCAAATGCACTTTTTCTACCTCGAAATTGTGTCTTTAAATAGCAGAAAAGATATATTCCATGTTTTTAATTTACAAAAGAGGTAAAGGACATGAAAGCCAAAACAACATTTTTATTCGTTTTAACGCTCCTAATAGTTTCGAGCGTTAGTATTCTTTCCGGTTTCGCGCAGCATACGGAGCATACGGCATACACGCCACTCAGTTTACCTGCGGGTGCCAAAGCGCGTCTCGGTAAAGGGAGCATAGAAGAGGTAACGTATTCTCCAGACGGTTCATTGCTTGCGGTAGGAAGTAACATCGGTATATGGCTGTATGACACCAAAACATACCGAGAACTCGCACTCCTCGCTGGGCAGATGGACTGGGTCTATAGTTTATCGTTTAGTCCAGATGGAAAGACAATCGCAAGTGGCGGTGCGGATATGGACTGTACCGTTCGTTTGTGGGATGTTGAAACGCGAACTGTAAAAGTTAGGCTCACCGGACATACGAGCCGAATTAAAAGTTTAGCGTTCAGTCCGGATGGCACGATCCTTGCAAGTGCAAGTTATGATAGTACGGTTCGTCTGTGGGACATCGCGACGGGCACACTCAAAGCGACACTCATAGGACATACAAGCGGAGTCAGTGATGTGCTGTTCAGTCCAGATGGAAAGACAATCGCAAGTGGTGGTTGGAGTTATGACGATAGGGTGCACTTGTGGGATGTCGCGACGGGTAACCTTAAATCAACACTCACTGGAGATGGGTTCTCGGTCCATAATTTAGCGTTCAGTCCGGATGGAAAGATGCTCACAGGATGTTTTAACAAAACAGTTTCTTTGTGGGATGTTGAGACAGGTGTGGTAAAATTGACACTCACTGGTCATACGTATAGTGTCAATAGTTTGTCGTTCAGTCCAGATGGCACAACGCTCGCAAGCGGGAGTCGAGACAAAACAGTGCATTTGTGGGATATTGCGACGGGGTCGGTGAAAGCGAAACTTACTGGGCATACAGATGTCGTCAGTCATGTATTATTCAGTCCGGATGGAAAGACACTCGTAAGTGTAAGCCAGCCGGATGAGTTCGCAAATGCCAATCAGGATGAGAAGGATCACACGATTTTTTTCTGGGATGTTGCCACACGGTCGGTGAAAGCCAAACTCACTGGGCATACGAACAGGATCGGTCGCGTGTTGTTCAGTCCGGATGGAAAGACGCTCCTAAGCGCAAGTCAAGGCGCAGGAGACCACACGATTTTTTTCTGGGATGTTGAGACAGGTTCCGTGAAAACGAAACTCACAGGGCATACAAGCAGCGCCAATAGTGTAGTGTTCAGGCCGGATGGAAAGACGATCGCCAGTCGGAGTGGTGGCGGTGAGGTTCATTTGTGGGACATCGCAACGAATTCGGTCAAAATGAAGCTTGATATGGATGTTGTCAAGAGTGTAGCGTTCAGTCCAGATAGCACGACACTTGCCGGTGCAAGCTCGGATAGCAAGGTGCATTTGTGGGACATCGCAACGGGTTCACTAAAAAGAAAACTCACGGGGTATACGAGCCGTGTGAGGCGTTTAGCGTTCAGTCCGGATGGCACGATACTTGTCGGTGTGAATTATGATTACAATAAAGTTATTTTGTGGGACATCGCAACGGGTTCCGTGAAAAGAACACTCACAAGACCTACAGGTGAGGTTAGGAGCGGATCGTTTAGCCCAGATGGCACAACACTTGCCGGTGTGACGTGGAACCCGACGGACTATGACAACAACTATGACTATAAATTTTTTTTCTGGGACGTTGCGACGGGTAAGGTCAAAAGGATACTCGATACCGGTAATAGGATCAGAAGTATAGCGTTCAGCCCAGATGGAACAGTCCTTGCCAGTTTGAGTTATGACAGGTCGGTTCGTTTATGGGATATTGAGACAGGTGCCTTCAAAGTGGAACTCGCCAAGCATAAGGGTCAGGTCAGAAGCATAGCATTCAGTCCAGATAGTAAGACGCTCGCAAGTGGGAGTCGGGATGCAGGGGACCATGCGGTTCTTTTGTGGGATGTCGCAACAGGCACACTCAAAACGAAACTCATTGGTCATGCAGGGAGTGTCTATAGCGTAGCGTTCAGCCCAGATGGTAAAACAATCGCAAGTGGGGATGCCTGGCCAGCGTATAAGCTTCTTTTGTGGGACGTTGCGACAGGCACTCTTAAAACAAAACTTGCTGGACATACAGGCAGCATCTATAGCGTAGCGTTCAGCCCAGATGGAAAGACAATCGCAAGTAGAAGTCGGGACCGCACAGTGATTCTGTGGGAGTAACCGCATCAGACGTATCCGACAGGGGGCCCCGAACGACCAGAATCTCACTAAGATGCCCCCTCCATCATCAAACAGTCAGTTAGAGGAGTTACCATGATGTATAAGAAAACAAAAATCGTATCAAAATATTTCCAGTGCATCCTTTTAGGACTTGCTATCTCGCTTATATTCAGTGTTCTTTCAGTGAACGCGGAGACCGAAACGCCCGCAGATTCTGATGTCGAGTACAAAGGGTATGATGTTCCAATTGACCCGGAAGGTCGAAAGTATCACCGTTTTTTGCAGTTCCCTGCACCACAAGGTGCATCTTACGACACCCGAAAGAAAGCCATCGCAAATATTGATGACACACCTGAAAAAGAGACCATTGTTTTGATGGTGGCTGAAGCCGGAGAAGAATGGCGTCAATGGTGCCAGGCGTTTCTTCTCATTGCTGAGAGCGAGGCAGGCGTGCTAAAGAAAAAAGACCTCTTCAAACTTTTTGATGCCGGCACCCATGATTTCGATGTGCCAGGGAAAAACATTGAAGTTCGTAACCCACCCTTCGTCTTTCGGGAACCGTGGAGCGGTGAGTCTTGGGCTTTCAAGTCGGTTGGGTTTGAGCTCGTGGATTTGACAGGCGATGGCATTTTAGACATCTGGGTTGAACATGCCCGCGGTGTTGCTGTGATTTCGTTTCAAAACGGTGAGTTCAAGGAAATTTGCAGCGGCTACGCGTATTCCAGAGAACACTCTCCTGAGTACGTTGATTTGGATAATGATGGCACCTACGAAATAAAGATTCCACGTAGCATATTTATGATTGATAATCCTCCAATACGATATGTGCAATGGATGAGCCTCTACGAATGGGATGGAACCGCTTATGTCTTGAATAACGAAAGGGTTTATGCCGAGAATGACGAGTTCCTCATTCGGTTATTGCGACAGTATAACGCAGCATTGATTCTATACGGCAGGTATGAGCCATACAGTTTCTACATCGGGCTGGTCTTCTACTATCGCGGCAATACAGCAATGGCACGAAGGTATCTACAATCGGTGGTCAAACATGCTGAGAAGCAAGATTACATTCAAGCCGCAGAATCGCTCTTAAAAAAATTGTCACCCGAGTGAAAGGTGGAACAGGGTCTGACATTTAACAGACCGAATCGGAGACAAAAAACATGAAAAAACATTTTCAAACTACACTTCTTGGATTTTCTATTTTCCTGATACTCAGTTCTCTTGTCGTGAATGCGGAGCCCCCTGAAACGACAATGCCTGAAGTCAAGTATCAACGATATAACTCATATCAGGAGAAAAAGTATCACCGTTTTTTGCCTACCCCCGCCCCAAAAGGACTTTATTACAATACGCGAATGGCGGCTACCGCAAATATTGATGATACACCTGAAAAAGAGACCGTTGTCTTAATGCTTGTTGATATTCCTAGAGAACCGTACAGATACTTTGACGAATGGGTCCAAGCGTTTCTCCTCATTGCTAATACCGAGGCAGCGGAACGCCAGGAAAAGGCACTTTTCAAACTTTTTGATACGGGGACTTATGCATTAGAGGTCCCCACAGCGAAAGCCATTGAACTTCAGAACCCTCCATTCGTCTTCACTGAACCGGCGAAAGATGTGCTTCAATCTCATGCTACCTTTGAACTCATTGATTTAACGGGTGATGGGATTTTAGACGTATGGTTTGAATCCACCTACGGTGTTGCTGTGATTTCTTTTCAGAACGGAGAATTCAAGGAAGTCTTTGGCAGCTACACCATTCCTGGCTTTCTATCTGAAGCCGAGTACGTTGACTTAGATAACGATGGCAGCTACGAAATCAAGGTTCCGTACAGTATACATATTGACCGTGTCCCTAGCGCGCCACATTTGCCATGGATGAGCCTTTACGAGTGGAATGGAAACGCGTACATCTTGAATAACGAGAGATTCTATGCCGAGAATAACGAGTTCCTTATTGCGTTATTGAGCGAGTATAATTATCAGATGCTTCGACATGGAAGGGTTATTTACCACTGTGAAACATACCGTTTCTACTTAGGGTTGGTATCCTACTATCGGGGCAGTGAGACACTGGTGGATCTACAGTGGATCGTTGAGCATGGGAAGAAACAAGATTACATTCAAGCCGCTGAATCACTCTTGAAAAAACTGCCACCCCAGTGAAGATGAAAAATGATCCGTCATCAGATGGGTCGGATTGGAGGAAAAACATGAAACGACCTCTTCAAAACACACTCGTTGGATTTGTTATTTCGCTGATACTCAGCCCTCTTGTCGTGAGTGCGGATCCCCCCAAAACGACGACTTCCGAGGTCAAGTATTACCATTACTATTACTCAGCCCCTGTAGGGTATCACCGTCTTTTACCTTCTCTTGCCTCTAAAGAACTCGAATACCATACCCGGCTGGTAGCCGAGGCGAATATTAATGACACGCCTGAAAAAGAGAAAGTTGTTCTAATCGTTGTCGATACAAAACGGCACACACCGTACGGTGAATGGCTTCAGGCATTTCTCCTCATTACAGACTCCGACATAAACAACCCGAAGAAAAAAGATTTATTGAAACTTTTTGACTCGGATGCTTATGATTTGGAGGTTCCAGCGCGGATTTCTATTGAACTTCATGAGCCGCCGTTTGTCTTCAAGGAACGGCTGAATGATGCGCCTTGGAAACCGCACGGTGTCTCCTTTAGACTCATTGATTTGACGGGTGATGGCATTTTAGACATCTGGGTGGAAGCTGCCTATGGTGTCGCGCTCATTTCTTTTCAGAACGGTGAACTCAAAGAGGTCTTCAGCAACTACACCGTGACCAAAGAGAAACTCGCAGAAACTTCTGACATTGAATATCATTCTTACGATGCCCCAGTCGAGCCTCAAGGGCGATTGTATCACCGTTTTTTGTCTGCTCCGGCTCCGAAAGGACTCTATTATGATACTCGGATGGTAGCCACAGCAAATGTGGATGACACCCCTGAAAAAGAGACGATTGCTCTGATGATTGCTGAGACAGGAAGTGGCGGGCCCCACGGCGAATGGGTTCAAGCGTTTCTCCTCATTGCTGAAAACGAGGTAGACGTACTGAGGAAAAAAGACTTATTTAAACTTTTTGACACAGGGACTCATGATTTGGATGTACCGGCGAGAGTTTCTATTGACGCGCAGCGGACACCCTTCATCTTCCGAGAATGGACGCGCATAGGTTCTCCTTGGAGTTTTGGCTGGGTTAGGTTTAAACTCGTGGATCTGACAGGTGATGGCATTTTAGACATCTGGGTAGAACATGCAATGGGTGTTGCTGTGATCTCTTTTCAGAACGGCGAGTTCAAGGAAGTCTGCAGCGGCTATAGTTCTACGAGAAGAAAGAGCCCCATAGAATACATTGATATCGATAACGATGGCATCTACGAGATCAAGATTCCTGACCGTATAGCTATGAGCGGTGTCGCTGGTGCGGATTATCCTGAATGGCTGAACTTCTACGAGTGGGATGGGAACACATACCGCTTGAATAATGAAAAATTCTATGCCAAGAATGACAAGTACCTCATTCGGTTATTAAACACTTATAATTTTGTGTTGATTCGATATGGAAGATTCGAGGAATACAGTTTCTACATTGGGTTGGTGTTCTACTATCGCGGCAACGCGGCAATGGCGTATAAGTATCTACAATGGGTCGTCGAACATGCCGAGAACGATGGTTACATTCAAGCCGCCAAATCTCTTTTGAAAAAACTGCCACCCCGGTAAAGATGAAAAATGATCCGTCATTAGATGGGTCGGATTGGAGACAAAAAACATGAAGCAACTTCTTCAAAACACAATTTTTGGGTTTGTTACCTCGATTATACTCAGTTGTGCAGTAGTGAGTGCTGACGCTCAAACACCCAAAAATTCTGAGGTAGAGTATAAAAAATATGAATGGGCGAATAATTCTGATGGTCACAAATATCACCATCTTTTGGAAACCCGACTGCCGAAAGGGCTCGAATACTTTGCCCGGATGATAGCCACTGCGAATATCAATGACACCCCTGAAAAAGAGACGATTATTCCCATCGCCGTTGATATGAAGGTGCCTCCCTATGATAGAGACTGCGTTCAAGCGTTTCTCTTGATTATTGAAACTGGCTCCCAAGTAGGGGCCCCGCAGAAAAAACATGTTTTCAAACTTTTTGATGCTGGCACGCATGCGTTGGATGTGCCAGCAAAAACTATTGAACTTCAGAGTCCACCGTTTGTCTTCACCCAACCGCCAAAAGATACTTTTGAGTCTCTCGACTCCTCCTTTAAACTCGTGGATTTGACGGGTGATGGCATTTTAGATGTCTGGGTTAAATTTTCCTACAGCGTTGTCGTGATTTCTTTTCAGGACGGCGAGTTCAGAGAAATCTTCAGCGCCTACACAGTTCCGGGATCGCTGCCCGATCCTGCATACGTTGACTTGGATAATGATGGCACCTACGAAATAAAAATTCCGTATAGCATACGGATTAAGGGGATTCCTGGCGCGCCTTACCTGCCATGGGTGAGTCTTTATGAATGGGATGGAAACACTTACGTCTTGAACAACGAAAGATTCTATGCCGAGAATAATGAGTTCCTCATTCGCTTATTGAGCGAGTATAATTATCAGATGCTTCGACGAGGCTCATTTACCAGACAGCGCGAGATATACAGTTTCTATTTAGGATTGGTATTCCACTATCGCGGCAATTCAGCAATGGCGGGAAGGTATCTGAAATCGGTCATCAATCTTGGAACGCAGGATGATTACATTCAAGCCGCTGAATCACTCTTAAAAAAACTACCACTCCATTGAAAGTAGACGCATAGAAAAGGAGACAACACCCATGAAACAATACCTTCAAACCACACTTCTTGGATTTGCGATTTCCCTGATACTCACCGCTTTTGTAGTGAATGCGGATACCCCGAAAACGACGACTTCTCAGGTCGATTATGGCTATTACTACTACCTCGATTATCTTAAGGGGTATTACCGCTTTTTACCTTCCCCCGCACCCGAAGGACTCCATTACCATGTCCGGATGATAGCAACTGGAAATATTGATGATACCCCCGAAAAAGAGACCATTGTTTTCATCATTGTCGATACAAAACCTCGCACATTCCGCAGTCATGGCACACTATCCGACAACTATATCCAAGCGTTTCTCCTCATTACTGATAACAATGCAGCGCAGCCTAAGAAAAAAGCGTTCTTCAAACTTTTTGACACGGGGACGCATCCGTTGGAGGTTCCAGCAGCGGAAGTCATCAAACTTCACAGTCCACCCTCCGGTTTCAAGCTACCGACCGATGTTTCGCTTAGACTCGCCGATGTCACCGGCGATGGCACTTTAGATGTGTGGGTGAAATCTGCCCACGGGGTTGCTCTGATCTCTTTTGAGAACGGAGGGTTCAAGGAAGTCTTCAGTCGCTACAAGGTGACCAGAGAGAAACTCACAAAAACTGCTGACATTGAGTATTACAGCTACGATGTCCGGTTTGAGCTTGCGGGTGAAAAGTACCACCGCTTTTTGGCGACCCCACCCCCGGAAGGTGCCTCTTATGGCACCCGGCAGAAAGCCGTCGCAAATATTGATGACACCCCCGAAAAAGAGACGATTGTTCTGATGGTCGTTAATTCAAAAGAGGAATGGCGCGCATGGAGTCAAGCGTTTCTCCTCATTACTGAACCTGAGACCGAGAGAGACGGGGTTCCCAAGACGAAAGCATTATTCACACTTTTTGGTGCGACGACTCACGATTTGAATGTCCCAACGAAAACGATTGAAGTTCAGAGTGTTCCTTTCGTCTTTCGGAAACCTTGGTGGAGAGGTGAGGATTGGAGTTTCAAGCGCGTCTCTTTTGACCTTGTGGATCTAACGGGGGATGGCATTTTAGACGTATGGATTGAACATGTCGAAGGTGTGGCTGTCATCTCTTTCCAAGGTGGTGAATTCAAGGAAGTCTGCAGTGCCTATAGTTCTACCAGAAGAGAGGACCCGATAGAATACATTGACCTGGATAACGATGGCATTTACGAAATCAAGATTCCTGATAGCATACATGTCAAGGGAGCTCCTGGCGCGGCGGCCCCAGAATGGATGAGCCTCTACGAGTGGGACGGCACGACTTACGTTTTGAATAACGAAAGATTCTATGCCAACAATGACGAGTACCTCAATCGGTCATTGAGCAACTATAATGGTTGGCCCCAGGGCTTTGGGAAAAGTGAGGAACAAACATTCTACATCGGGTTGATATACTCCTATCGGGGTGACGCAGCAAGGGCGCGAGAGTTTTTACAGTGGGTCGTCGAACATGGCAAGAAACAAGATTATAGGAAAGCCGCCGAAGACTTCTTGAAAAAGTTGCCACGTCACTAAAAAGAAGTCCACCTAATCGGAAGCAAAACATCCTGTCTGTGTAAGTCCTATTTAATTTTTTTTATATTTTGCACGTTTTTGGGAATAAAATGTGTCTTTATAAAAAATATAATTAGCGGACCGAGAATAAGTAAATTTCGGAAAAACTGAAAGGCGTGTTCTATCCAAGAAGTATAACGGATAGGCAAGAGGCCCAAATCCATTCATCACGGAGTACGACAATGATAGAAGAAGATGTTCAACTCATCCACAGAATTTTGTCGGGCGATGACGCAGCTTTCACTGCTTTAGTCCGAAAATATCAGAAAAGTGTACACGCTTTGGCATGGCGGAAGATCGGTGATTTCCACTATGCCGAAGAGGTTACGCAAGACATTTTCCTCCAAGTGTATAATAAACTTTCAACGCTTAAGGATCCGCGCCAATTCGCTGGCTGGCTTTATGTTATGACAAGTCGGCACTGTAGCAACTGGCGGCGCGACAATAAATCGAGGCTACAATTGCTGGAGACGATAGCTATGGACGCAGTTGATAAATCTGCATACGCGCGTTATATATCAGAGCAACGCGAAGCTGAATCTGTTGAAAAGCGCCAGAAACTTGTCAAGAAATTGATTGATAAGCTTCCTGAGAGCGAACGCACTGTCATGACGCTGTACTATCTCGGTGAAATGACGACGCGAGAGATTAGCAGATTTCTTGGCGTCTCTGTAAACACGATTACCAGCCGCCTGCAGCGGGCACGACGACGTTTACAACAGGACGAAACGCTCTTGATACAAGAGCTGCTCGGAAGTTTCCAACTCTCTACCGACCTTGCAGAAAGCATCACCCAGAAAGTTGCCGATATGAAACCGATAGCGTCTCCCGCCACAAAATCCCCTATTCCGTGGCTCGCCGTCGGCGTGGCTGCAGTTTTGGTGATGCTAATGCTCGGAATTAGCAACAAATACCTCATCCGGTTTCAGCAACCGTATAACTTTGAGGCAGCATCGGAACCGACTATCGAAATTATTGAAGCACCGATTGTTCTTGACACCGACGCAAAACCCGCGCTTCACTATCAAGTCGGACGTGCTATCAGGACGAATAAGACCAATAGTCCGGGATTACAAGATTCCGAAACAGTTTCAGCACCAGGGGCACAGGTGCATCCAGAGGATACCGTCTCATGGATGCCCGACCCGGCATTACGCGCCGCTGTTCGGGAGGAACTCGCACTTCCGGCAGCCCTGCCCTTAACGCAGGAGATGTTGCTGGAGCTGCAGCGTCTACACGCCGGTGGAAAAGGTATTACCAATTTAAAGGGATTGGAATTTGCCCAGAATTTAGTCGATTTACATTTAGGCGATGAGGGGAATGCTATCATCGCCTTAAGACCCCTCGCTACGCTCACCAACCTCACCTATCTCAATGTGGGCGGTAACCAAGTTACAGACCTGAGGCACCTCGCGAACCTGACACATTTAACCAGGCTTAGCCTCTGGAATAACCGAGTAGACGATATATCGCCACTCGCTGCCTTGACCGCCCTTACCTACCTGAATTTGGCTGACAATTATGTAGACGATCTCAGTCCGCTTGCGAATCTGGTAAACTTAGAAAAATTAGACCTTTTTGACAACAACTTGCAAAATGTGGCTCCACTCGCAGACTTGAGAAACCTAAAGCATCTGATCCTTACAAAGAACCACATTAGAGACTTTAGTCCGCTTACAGGACTGACGAATCTGCAAATATTATGGATCAAAGGGAATCCGATAAAAGACCTGCGCCCACTTTCTGAATTGCATCTTACGGATCTGAAATACGATGGTGTAGCACATCACGCATCACAAACGCAGCCTTCTGAAGCATGGATGCCAGATCCAGTACTGCGCGCCGTAGTTCGAGGCGAACTCGGACTCCTACCGGAAACACGCTTAACGAGAGAAGAGATGTTAAGGTTAGACTATCTTGATGGGCACGATAAAGGCATCTTTGATATCACCGGCTTAGCGTTCGCCATGAATCTCAGAGAGCTCCACCTGAGTCGAAATCCAATAACAGATTTACGTCCGCTCGCAAACTTAACGAAACTTACGGTTTTACATATCGGAGATATCTCTCTACCTATGGCAAACCTTGAACTCCAGCCGTTGACGAATTTAATAAACTTAGAGAGGCTCATTCTGCACAGAAACGGCATTTTGGACATAACACCGCTTTCGGGATTGACAAAACTGCGGATATTATCCATTGAAGGGAATTCAATAACAGATTTGCGCCCACTTTACAGATTGAATCTGAGGGAACTCGATGCAAGTCACTGTCCGCTAATAGACTTGCATCAGTTAGCGCGTCTCACCAGCTTAGAATATATCTGTCTGGAATACAGCGGTATTTCGGATATCCGTCCGCTCTCCGCGTTAACGAACCTGCACATCTTGGATATTAGATATAACGATATTGAAGACATCCTGCCGCTTTCAGGATTAACTGCGCTGCGTACTTTGTGGGTTCAGGGGAATCCGATAACCGATTTCACACCGATCGCCGAACTGAATCTCACGGACTTCAAATACGATGCTATCCAACAGATGACGCAACAAACTGATGCTGCCGAAGCGTGGATGCCAGATGCTGCGTTACGCATTGCAGTCCGCGGTGAGGTTGGACTCCTACCGAATATGCCGCTTACGAAAGAGAAGATGCTACAACTGCAGGAACTAAATATCTCCGACAAAGGTATCAATAACATTCGCGGCTTAGAGTTTGCGACCAACCTCAGAGAACTTAACCTGAGTCGGAATTCGATAACAGACCTATACCCTCTGACGACTTTGATGAACCTTCAGAGATTGAATATTTCGGGACTAACACCGAAGACACCAAATCTTGACCTACACGCCCTGACGAACCTCATCAACTTGGAGCGACTTTGGCTGGCGAATAGTAAGGTCTCGGATATCCGTCCGCTTGCCGAGTTGAAGCGGCTGCATGTTTTGGATATTAGCAGCAACGCCATTGGAGACATCAGTCCCCTTGCAGGGTTAGTTGCTTTGCGGACATTGCAGGTTCAAGGAAATCCGATAACAGATTTTACGCCACTCGTTGGATTGAACCTTATAGATCCGAAGTAGAAGGTATGGCATCGTCAACGTCCTCGATCTCGTGATTGTTGTCAACGCACTTGGTAACTAACGCAAATGGAAGACCTATATGAAAAAATTCAGTTTCTGTTCACTTATATTGTTGTGTTCTACCGTTGCCGGGACTTTGCTCTATAGCAATCCGGTAGTTTATGAACTTGATCCAGATCAAGAAAGGTGTTCTGAAGTTGAATTCTCTACAATCCCTGTTGAGGAAAGAATATCAACTCGGACATTCCCTTCCATCTTTCAGCCTGCCAGTCCTATGTGGGTCGAAGGTGTAAGTTATTGGGATCGTGTTAATACCCCTGAATTGGTCCCGTACCACGATTTGCTTCTTGCGGGATATATTCATTATGGAGGAGGAGGACACCTTCGTTTGGAAAAAAATACTCTGGGATCAGACATAATATTGGAACAAGATGAACCGCAGAAGCGACATGCGTATTACCACGCGCGTAACCCTAATTTTGTGTCTTTATTCTGGTGGGATTTTTTTGCGTCGGTGCCCGGCGATATATTTCCAGATGAACCCAAGTACTGGCTGACAGATCGTGAAGGGAATCGAATACCATACAGTGGCGGACGCAATTTGTATCATAATTTTCTTGATCCTGAAGTTCAAGAAATTCTGATAAAACAAGGGGGCGGTATAGCGTCCTGTGGGATTTTCGATGGTACTATGGCTGATAACTTTGGTGGAGGTCCTGGTCGTATTGTAGCTATAGATAATCGTGAGGAAAGACTTGGTGTGTCCGAAGCAGAAATGGAGGCAGCCATCATACACATTTTCAGTGAAATTCGTGCGCGTGTGCCAGACGATTTCATAATTTTAGTCAATGCGGGTGTCTCAGAAATGGAAAGTCTTTCGGAACTCATAAATGGTTCTGCGATGGAGTTTGTTAGAGAGCCTCACAGACACTATAATTATGATGACCTTTTGCTTGTCGAAAATGCACTCGTATGGAATGAAACGAACTTACGGCATCCGTCGGTAAATGCTCTACTACCAACGGGTCTTGACACCGAGCATCCCAACAGCCCAAATAATCAAAAATGGATGCGTGTGTTTACGACACTCGCCCTCACTTTTTCCGATGGCTATATAAATTATCACATGGAAAGAGGGCCTTACCGCGGGCACTACCCGTATGATTTCTGGGATGCGGATCTCGGTCGCCCGATTGGGGCAAAAGGTGAAATCTACGAGAATATAGATGGACTTTTCATCCGGGAGTTCACCAACGGCTGGGCGGTCTATAACCGCAGCGGGCAGGAACAACAGATCCAGCTACCGAAGAGCACAACGGGCGTTTCAAGTGGTATCAAAGGGCATTCGCATACCCTACCAGATTTAGATGGTGAGATATATTTGAAAAACACTGGCAATGTTGCTGATCTCAACGGCGATGGAGTCGTCAATATCTTGGATTTGGTTATCGTCGTGAATGCGTTTGGTGAAGCGGAACCCGATCTCAACGGTGATAGGGTTGTGAATATTCAAGATTTAGTGATTGTTGCGAATGCGTTTTGAAAAGGAGATTATACATTATACTATGACAATCAAAGAAATGTATCCTAAATCGTTGTGGTTTCAGTGGATCCTCGCGTCGGTTGTGGGCATGCTTGTCTATAATACTTTTACCTATGCAGAGGATGCCCAAGAATGGATGCCGGACACCGCATTACGTGCTGCAGTTCGCGAGGCACTCGAACTACCAGCCGAGGCACCCTTGTCCAAAGAACACATGCTACAGTTGGATTCCTTTTGGGCTCAAGACAAGGACATTTCTAACATAACCGGTTTAGAGTTGGCAATAAATCTTAAAGAACTCTACCTCAGCCAGAATCCAATAGCAGATTTGGGTCCACTTGCTAACTTGACTGCCCTTAAAAGTTTACACCTCTGGACCGTCTCTTCTTCAAATACGCCACCACTTGACCTGCGTCCATTGGCAACGCTCATCAACTTAGAGGAACTCTCTCTCGGAAACAGCAGAATTTCAGATATAAGTCCGCTGGTGGGATTGACGAAACTGCAAGAATTGTATTTGTCACATAACAACATTGAAAACATTCAATCGCTGGTGGGATTAACTGAACTGCGGACATTGTCGATTGAGGGGAATCTGATAACAGATTTCACGCCACTCCGTGGAACGAGTCTTATAGAACTTGACCTGAGTAACACTTCCATAACGGATCTACATCCCTTAGCGACTCTCATCAACTTGGAGGCACTCTTTTTGGTTGGGAACGGAATTTCGGATATAAGTCCGCTGGCGGAATTAACGAAACTTCAGCACTTGGATCTCTCAAATAACGACATTGAAGACTTACGTCCACTTTCGGGACTGGCGGAACTGCGAACACTATGGATCAAGGGAAATCCAATAACAGATTTCATGCCCCTTGCCGGATTGAACCTTACAGACCTGAAATACGATGTTGTTGATGAGCCAACAGAGCAAACAGACCCTGCCGAGGCATGGATGCCGGATGCAGCATTGCGCGCCGCCGTTCGCGGAGAAATCGGACTGCTACCCGGGATCTCCTTGAGAAAAGAAAAGCTGCAAGCGGTTAGTTACATCAACGTTGCAGGTAAAGGTATTTCTAACATCACGGGTTTCGAGTTCGCAACGAATTGTAGAGAACTTGATATCAGTAGCAATCCTATAACAGACTTACGCCCGCTGTCGGAATTGACGACTCTTGAAATTTTAGATCTCTCGGATCTCTCCGCGGATACCCTAAATCTTGACATCGGTCCGTTGGCGAGTCTTGTCAACTTAGAGGAACTCGCTCTGGAGAATAGCAGGGTTTCAGATATAAGTCCTCTGGCGGGACTAACGAAACTTCAGCACTTGGATATTTCAAATAACCAGATTTTAGACTTCAGTCCGTTGGTAGGATTGACGCAATTGTGGACGCTGCGGATTCAGGGAAATTGGACAAGAGACCTGACACCACTGGCAGGATTGACACTCATAGATTTCCAGTACGATGAGATCTGTGAAATCCCGCCACCGGGACCCCCTGTCATCCAACGCATTTTCACCAAGAACTACCCCGCCCTTTATGAGACACACGGCTTTGTTGCTGAAACACCAGAAGAATATGAATTTAATTCCCCTTCAATTGATCCAGAACTTTACAATGAACGCATCACCAAGAACGACCTTTATTTTACTCGTCTTGCTTTAGATTATGTTTGGCCGCCAGACGCTCCACCGTACTCTGGACTCGGCACACGGTTCGGTGGAAACTTAGAACGCTCGCGCACATGGCGGGAAACACAACTCGCACTCAATCCAAATCTTGTGTTTCTTGTGCAACCCATTATTCGCCCCGAATTATCCGATTTTCCTTCAGACACTAACCTGTTGCTCAGAGACACTGACGGACAACTCGTTGATTGGAGCGACGAATATCATTTTGATATCCTACGTCCAGAGGTTCAGCAATTTTTGATAGATAAGTTTGTTGGTGTAGCAGAATGCGGAGTCTATGACGGGATATTCATAGATGGTTTCCGTCATAATGGCATTGGTGATTGGGTCCATATTTACGCAGAGTTCGTAGGTAAAGGAATTACGGCTGAAGACATCATTGAGGTATATAGACACATATTCAGAAGTGTGCGCGAAAGAGTGCGTCCGGATTTCTTGATTCTCGTCAATGCGGCTGTGACGCAAACTGACAGACTCTCCGAATTTATTAACGGTGACCATATGGAAGCAGGAACACAGCATCTCACGACGTACAGAGGACTTAAGCAGCTGGAAGCAGTCTTGTCTTGGAATGAAGAGAACTTTCGAGAGCCACGCATCAATGGTTTAGAGTGCGCCGGATGGGAGGGACCAAATAACAGTCCTAAGCACCAACGCCGGATGCGGCTTACCACAACACTGAGCCTCACCCACTCCGATGGGTATGTTGATTACAAGGTGCTCTACAAAAACTCAAATGGAGGTTTTGGGCGCTACGCCCCTTGGTATGATTTTTGGGATGCTGATCTCGGACAACCTATTGGGAAAAAAGGGCAACTCTGTGACAGCTGTGATGGACTCTTTATCCGAGAGTTCACTAATGGCTGGGCGGTCTATAACCGCAGTGGGAAACCACAAAAGATTCAACTGCCGATGCAAGCTATTGGTGTTGCAAGCGGTCTTACAAGCACAATCCACATCGTCCCAGATTTAGATGGTGAGATGTATCTAAAACAGGAGACCCACATTACTGGCGATAGCACCGTCAAAGTGTTAGAGATTGAGATAGCGACACCACAGGAATCGGCATCGGAATGGATGCCGGATCCCGCATTACGCGCCGCTGTTCGGGCGGCACTTGAACTGCCCGTAGACATCCCTTTGACGAAAGAGCATATGCTACGGTTTGATGATCTCCGTGCCCAGAACAAAGGTATTTCTGACATCACGGGCTTAGAGTTCGCAACGAATCTCAGACGATTACGCCTGAGTCGAAATCCGATAACTAACCTGCGTCCACTCGCTAACTTGACGACCCTTGAAAATCTGTATCTTTCAGATATCTCTCCAAATACACCGACTCTTGACATCGGTCCGTTGGCAACGCTCGTCAACTTAGAGGCACTCTCTCTGGACAGTAGCAAGATTTCGGATATTAGCCCATTGGCAAACCTGAAAAAACTAAGTATCTTGCATCTCTCAAATAATCAGATTTCGGATATAAGTCCACTGACTGGACTAACCGAATTGCGAGAGTTATCGATCAAGGGAAATCTGGTAACAGATTTTAGTCCGCTTGGTGCTTTGAACCTTACAGAACTTCGCTCCGATGTAGATGTCAATGACGATGGCGTAATAAATATTCAGGATTTAGTGATAGTAGCAAATGCGCTTGGCAAAGCGGAACCCGATCTCAATGGTGATGGGGTTGTGAATATTCAGGATTTGGTGATTGTCGCAAATGCGTTTTAAGTAAGGAGACTATTCTATGACAATAAGAAAAATATTTGGTAGATCGTTATGGTTTCAGTTGATGTTCGTTTTTATTATTGGCATGTTTGTCTACAATGCTTCTATCTACGCAGAAAATGCCGAGGGTTGGATGCCGGATCCTGCACTCCGACAGGCAATCCGTGAAGAACTTAAACTACCAGCAGACAAACCCTTGACGAAAGAGAAAATGCTACAACTGACGAGATTGTACGCGATAGAAAAAGATATTGTGAATGTCCAAGGCTTAGAATTTGCGGTGAACCTAACAGGACTCGATTTAGCCGGTAACGCCATAAAAGACATCAGTCCGCTTCAGAGTCTGACGCAACTGACGCACCTGGGTCTGGGTTCTACCAACCTGTCGGATCTATCGCCATTAGCTTCTCTGACAGCCCTTATAGACTTAGATTTAGGAGACAACCAGCTCTCAGATTTATCGCCACTCTCCGCACTAACAGCCCTTACGAAATTGGATTTACAATACAATCAAATCTCAGATTTATCACCATTAGCCGATCTGATATCCCTGAGAGATATAAACTTGATAAATAACCCGATCAGCGATTTAGGTCCACTTTCAAATCTCACGAATTTAGAAGTGTTAGATATTTATTATGGTAAAGTTTTAGATGTGTCTCCGCTTGCCGGTCTTGAGAAACTTCCGATATTAGTAATGCACCCCGCATTGCGTGCCGTAGTCCGCCAGGAACTTCGTTTGTCTAATGTAGTGCCCTTGACCAAAGACAATATTAAACAACTAACAAGATTGCATGCGTGGAAAAAAGGCATTGTGAATATACAAGGCTTAGAATTTGCGGTAAACCTGACTGAACTTGAATTAGCCGGTAACCCCATAGAAGACATCAGTCCTCTTCGGGGGTTGATGCAGCTGACACACCTGGGTTTAGGTGCTACCAACCTGTCAGTTTCAGATTTATCACTGCTCTCCACACTAACATCCCTGAGGTATTTAGCTTTATGGGACAATCAAATCTCAGATTTATCACCATTAGCTTCTCTGACATCTCTTGTAGGTCTGGATTTAGGGGGTAATCAGATATCAGACTTATCGCCACTCTCCAAACTTACAGACCTTGTAGAGCTGGCTTTAGGTGACAATCAAATCTCAGATATATCACCACTCTCCGCGCTGATAGAACTCAGAAATTTAAGCTTGAGTAATAATCCGCTCAGTGATTTAAGCCCACTTTCAAATCTCATTAATTTAGAAGTATTGGAGCTCGCTTATTGTAAAGTTTCAGATGTATCTCCGCTTGCGGGTCTTGTGAATCTTCGGGTATTAACAATGCACCACAATTTGACGAGAGATTTCACACCCCTTGCAGGGCTGACGAATCTAACAGACTTTGACAACGGTGGCATCTGTGAGATTGCCCCGCTTCCGCCACCTGTTACAGAACGCATTGAGAATAGAACCTTCCCTTCAATAGCGTTGCCAGCACACAGCCTTCTCCACAATACAGAGCCTATAAGGTGGCTGACTCGGTGGGCCGATCCCGATATCTACTATGATGTCGCAACGAAACACGATGTGTATCATTACGCACTTCTTTTCAGTTTGAGTTGGCAGTTAACACCGACAGAACTTACCGAGGGTTTATCAACACGACTTGTTGGACAGCCTGAGTCCGTAATGGACGAATACAAAAAATACGCCCAAGGTAATCCTAATATGCTTTTCATACCTGCGATAGGGATCGGTATTTACGGCGGATTGGATGAATTGCCTCCAGATTCAGGTTTTTGGCTGAGAGATGCCGATGGGCAAGTCATCGAAAATGGGGTGCCTTGGGGTGAATACACGCTTGACATCCTAAATCCAGAAGTTCAACAACTCGTCATAGAACGTGTTGTTGGAATTGCGGAATGTGGATATTTTCATGGTGTTATGTTCGATACGTGGGATGCTTACCATTTTGGTATCTATGAGGATCTCTACAACATTGGAAACGAAGAAGTTATACATGCATATATAACCGTCTTAAAAGGCATACGGGAACGTGTCCGAGATGACTTCCTTATACTCGTCAATAGAGGCGAGAGAAAATCGTCACGCTATGCTGAGTGGATCAACGGGAGTTTCATGGAAACAAAAGTGGACTATTCAGATGGTTACACTTATGGCGGACTTATTGAGATTGAAGATGCGCTCTCTTGGAATGAGAAGCATCTGCGTGAACCCAGAATCAATATATTACAAGGAGAAGGTGTTGTGGACCAACCTATCGGTAGTCCTGATAACCTACGCTGGATGCGAGTCTTTACAACGATGTCTCTTACACACTCTGATGGCTATTGCATTTTCAGATCATCAGTGCTTGGTGAATATTCAAATGAAGGAATTCATGACGGGTCACACATCTGGTATGATTTCTGGAGTGTCGATCTCGGAAAACCTGTTGGGGAGAAGGGACAACTTTGTGACGGATGTGACGGACTCTTTATCCGGGAGTTCACTAACGGATGGGCAGTCTATAACCGCAGTGGACAAGCACAAAAAATCCAACTCCCGACACAAGTCACCGGTGTCGCAAGTGGTATCACAAGCACAACACACATCGTCCCAGATTTAGATGGCGAGATGTATCTGAAACAGGAAACCAACACTATCGCCGATGGCACCGTTAAAGTGTTAGACATAGAACTTGCGATAGAGGACTTATCAGAATGGATGCCGGATGCCGCGTTGCAGGCAGTGGTTCGGGAGGCACTCGAAGAACTCGGACTACCCGCATCAGCACCGTTGACGAAAGAGAAGATGCTACAATTGACTGCTCTGATAGCAAATCACAAAGGCATTGTTGATATAACAGGGTTAGAGTTTGCAATGAACTTGAGAGAACTGCACCTTGGGGGTAGAAATCGTATCACAGACCTCCGTCCACTCGCGAACTTAAAAAATCTCACCCATTTACATATCTGGCATCGTGAGGTAGCGGACATGCCTCCGGTTACAAATCTGGATATAAGTCCACTATCAGGACTTATCAACTTAGAGTCCCTCGTCCTTGAAAATAGTGGTATTTCGGATATAAGTCTACTTAGGGAACTGAAAGCACTTCAAGGTTTAGGACTTTCAGCTAACAACATTGAGGACATCAGTCCGTTGGCAGGACTGAAAAAACTCCAACGTTTGGATATTTCAGATAACAATATAGAAGACCTTAGTCCGCTGGCGGGGCTCACAAATCTATCGGAGTTGCGGATTGAGAACAATCCGGCAACAGATTTCAGTCCGCTTGATGCTTTGAATCTTACGGACTTTCGGTCGGATGTTGATGTGAACGAAGATGGTGTTGTGAATATTCTGGATTTAGTTACAGTCGCGAATGCGTTTGGTGAAGCAGAACCTGATCTCAATGGCGATGGTGTTGTGAATATCCAAGACTTAGTGATTATAGCGAATGCATTTGGTGACTAATACCTCACATTGTAGACGCCCAACTTTGTCAGCACTCTTTTTCTCGGCATCGAGGATTCGTGTTTATTTTCTGAGTATGTGTGTTATAGTCGCGCGATCGGTGTAATCCGGCAACCAACACTCTTTGTAAGTCCCAAAACATTTCAGATATACTATTTGATACTGGAATTTACAATTAATGGGACACGACTCTGAGGGCGAGGGAACCTCGCTCCTACGGCGCATAGCGTACTTATACCATTTCTAATTGAAAATGTCTCTTTTTTGTACCACAAACTTCCAGTTTGTGTCCCGAAAATAACGACCATAATAACCGCCTAATGAGACAATAATTTATAGAAATGGTATTACCAGATCGTTGAAATGTCTTTTTAATTCTAAACTTTACTATAACTTCTTATTCAAATCCTAACGTTTCACATTCAGGAGGCATGTAATGAAAAAATACGCAACGATAAAAAACAGGAACATTCTGACCGTTTTAATACTCATTCTCTTTTCAACGTTCTTTCTTCCTACGGTTTTTGCCCAAGATTCACACCAGTGGCGTTTACCCGAAGGCGCGATAGAATGGTTCGGGAAGGGGCGCATCTACGATATACAGTATTCACCAGATGGCACGCGACTCGCTGTCGCCACCGCTATCGGAATTTGGATATACGATGCAACGACCTATCAACCTCTTCATTTCCTGAAGAAACACGAAGACCTTGTTGAACGTATCGTTTTCAGTCCGGACGGGAGCCTCCTCGCAAGTGAGGAACGATTCGACAAAATCCATCTTTGGGATGTCAACACAGGAAAACATAAATATAAGCTTGACCACCGGGGCGGTATCAAACATTTCGACTTCAGTGCGGATGGAGGAACACTCGTGACATTGGGTAGGGGGAGCCCATTCATAAGTACCATTCTTTATCACGTAGATTCAGGCACTGAAAAGCAGGTCAAAGATATGCGCATGAATGATATAGACTTTGTTCAGGCTTACCATAAGACCTTCGATCGGAATAATAATATACTGGCGACTGGGGAATTGGATAACACAATCTATTTGTGGGATTTAGGTGAAGGTGTACGCAAGAAGACTTTTGAAGGAGACAGCGGAAGTCTTTATAGCCTCGCGTTCAGTCCGGATGGCAAAACAGTGGCGGGCGGCGGTGAAAGCTACCCGCAAGAGGGCGAAGATGGGCATTTCCGTAGTGAAGGGAGGCTTGATGTGTGGGACGTGGTGAAAGGAAAACGGAAACATAAATTTTCTGGTGAAAACATGTTTAGTATTCGGAGTCTCGCCTTTAGTCCGGACAGCAGTCTATTAACCGGGGGCGATCAGTTCGGGCGGATCCACTTAGTGGATCCAAACACAGGCAAATACATAAAAAAACTTGAAGGGCATAGCGATGAAGTTGAGGCTATCTCCTTTAGTTCTGATATGCGGACGTTTGCGAGTGGCAGTATAGACGGCACCCTCTATATTTGGGATGTCGCGTCCGGGGGAAAAAAACTGACAATTGACGGATTTTTCAATCCGCTCACAAGTGCCGGCAGTTTCGGCGTGAGTGCGGATGGCAAAACAATCGCTACATGGGGCAGCAGTCAGGGGAGCTGTTTATGGAATGCGACAGCGGGTGAACGTAGAAAAACGCCTATCAAGAGTTCATTCGGGCATCATCACTTCGGGGGTTCCCCGTATGATAAGGACGGAAATTTCATTTTAACTAAGAAGGCTGATTGGTTCACGTGGGATCGAGGCGAAGTAGAACCAACGCTTTTCACCTTACAATCTCCGTCAGGTATTTTGAGTTACGCCTTTAGCCCGGATAGAAATACAATCATAATTGGGAATGCGGATGGGACCTTCCGAATGTTTGATATGAATAGACGAGACTATCAAAAGCAGTACATCGCGGCGCACAAGGGCGGTGTCGTAGGTGTGGCATACAGCCCGGATGGCAAAACGATCGTCAGTGCGAGTGCGGATAAGACTATCAAATTGTGGGACGCGAACACGATTACGGAAAGGCAAGTCTTTTCAGGTGATATGGACACCGTCACAGATATGGCGTTGCGTCCGGATGGCAAAACCATCGCTGCTGTAGATAACACGGCAACGATCTACCTGTGGGATATGGAGACAAGCGCGCAAAAGAAGTTGCGCACAGCGCATGCAGCGGGTGTCTTAAGTGTTGCGTTCAGTGCGGATGGGAAACGACTTGCGGTTGGCGGTGTAGATGGTGCTGTCACTGTTTTAGATGCGGCATCAGGCACATCTCAACAGCGGTTCACGGGGCATAAAAGTCAGGTGAAGGTTGTCGGGTTCGCCGCGGACGGGAAAGTGCTTGCAAGTATGAGTGATGATGGTATTCTCTTTTTGTGGGATGTTGCTGCCACAGAATAGGCTGTGTTTTGTATGTAGTTATTTCTGCACAAGATTTAGCAAAACCGGCTGAAGCAAAAAGGTGGATACCACCAGAAGCCACGTAAAGTATCCACCTCATCTGTCCAACGCCTTCAAATATTTGAACGGGACTGACACCCATCAACGTTCACACATGCCCCTGTTACAAGGCTTGCGCGCTCTGATGCGAGGAAAACGACGACGTTCGCGATTTCTTCCGGCTTGCCGAACCTACCGAGCGGCATTTCGCTTTCCACAAATGCGTCCATCGCTTCTGGATCCGCGGCTATGCGGCGCGCCCAACCACCCCCTGGAAAGAGGATTGAACCGGGAGCAACACTATTCACACGGATATTGTCCGGTGCGAGTTCTTTCGCCAATGACTTCGTCATGCTAATCTCAGCGGCTTTCGCGGCGTTATAAGTGATGTGTCCGCCACCCTCTCTGCCGTAGATAGAGGTTATCATGAGGATCACGCCACCGCCCTGTTCCTTCATTTGAGGGATTGCGAGTCGGTTAACGCGTGCTGCAGATACCAAGTTCAGATCAAGGATTTCGTGCCATTCGGTATCAGAAATATCTTCGAGAGGGGTCCATCGGCTACCCCCGACGTTGTTTACCACAACATCAATCCTGCCGTAAGTCTCTACTGTTTCCGACACAAATGCTTCGACCTGTTCCGTATCTGTAACATCTGTCTGTTTGGCGAAAACCGCCGTGCCTTTCGCAGTCAGTTCATTTGTCACACTTTCGAGTGTCTCTTCGGTCCTGCCACAGATGCTGAGTCGTGCGCCTTCTTCAGCGAATCCGTGTGCGATGGCGCGCCCGATCCCGCGGCTCGCCCCTGTTACAACGACTATCTTATCTTTTAATCCTAAATCCATCAGATTCCATATCCTTTTTTTGTAATGTGAGATTGAAAACGATACCGTAATATTTCTATGTTGCTATTATAGCCGAGAACCTTTGAAATGTCAACAGGATAGTTGTCAGCTTGTCAGCAGTCAAAAGTTTCCGTGTATCAATCTGACAACCTCTGACGATAAAAATACACTTGACAACCTAACAACGATTGTGTTAAAATATATGTGTTTAGACGAATAGAAAAATTGAATAAAAAAACAGGAAAAGACCTATGGCATACTATATCACCGAAGAATGTATTGGATGCACGGCGTGTTTAACCAATTGCCCCGTTAACGCGATTACAGGCGATAGGAACATGCTGCACATTATTGATCCAAATATCTGTATCGACTGCACTGCGTGCGGGATGGTCTGTCCGGTTGAGGCGATTCGCGATCAGTTTGGCGAAGTGTGCAAGTTCATCCGGGTTCCAACACAACGTCCGATCGCCGTTATCTACGAGGAACTCTGTTCTGGATGCGATTTCTGTGTCCATATCTGTCCTTGGGAATGTCTTGAACTCAAGGATCCAGAGACTGGTGAACATGCCGAAAGCTTCTTCGGTATCTGCGAACTCGTTAAACCGAAGGAGTGCGTCGGTTGCAAGTTGTGCGAAGAAGTTTGCATCAAAGACGCTATCCGCATCGAATCACCCGTGCTTGTAGAACTTGCAGAAGCGGCAGAAGCAGCAGATTGACGTTCTGGGAGCGATGCTTCCAATGGCGAAGATACCTTTTTATAAACCGGACCTTGTTATTGTTATCTCTGGCCCGTCTGGCTCGGGAAAAAGCACCGTGATAGATGCCCTCTGCAAAGCAGATGAGACCTTGCGGGAATCTGTCTCAGTAACAACCCGTAACCCGCGTCCGAATGAAGTTGATGGCGTTGATTACCACTTCCGGTCACAATCAGAATTTGAAAAGCATGTTACGCAAGACGATTTTCTTGAGTGGGCGGAATATGGCGGCAATTTCTACGGCACCCTCAAATCCGAAATAACCGCCGTGCATGAAGCTGGAAAAGACGTTATCTTAGAAATTGAAGTTCAGGGTGCTTTGCAAATCCGGGCGCAAGATTTGTCACCTTCAAGAAGCCTACTCATTTTCATCATACCCCCATCGCTTGCCATTTTGGAGAAACGCCTCCGTCGGAGAAAAACGGAATCGGAATCGGAAGTCAACAACCGCCTCGCTATCGCGAAATCCGAAGTCCTTGAGATTGAACACTACGATTATTGGGTGAGTAATCCAGAAAACGCAGTCCAAGAAGCGGTTCAGCAAATTCAGACCATCATCGCCGCAGAACGCTCCCGCATAGATACACAATTGATAGAGACAATTAACCCGTTGCTAGATGTTGATAAATCAAATTAGATTACGGAGAAAACCATGGATACCATAAATGACTTTGGATTCAAGCAAAGAAAATATATGCCAGTCTTTCCAAAAGCAAACGGCAAAACGACTGTCTATATTGAAGGTTATCCGTGTGAGGACGACGAACCTATGTCCGCAACCGATTTTCACGGAGAACAGATTAACACGCTCGCCGATCAATTCAAACGATACTTCGCAATCAACAAACTCGTTCACATCGGTATCGACAGTTTTATCTATTATAGTGAAGGCGACATCAGAAAATGTGTCGCACCAGATATTCACATCGTCTTCGGGGTCTCGAAGTATCCGTTACGGCGCAGTTTTTATACGTGGGCAGAAGGTGCCGCCCCAGTTGCTGTCTTTGAGTTCCTCTCTGACGCGACGGCACGTCAAGATCGGACTGAAAAAGTCGGCGTGTATCTCAAGGATATAGGTGTCCAAGAGTATTTTGTCCATCAACCGGAACTGAAGAAACCTGCAGAGTTTCGGGGGTGGCGGCAGGAGCCATCAGGGGGTATTGTTGAGATGGAACCGGATGCCGAAGGTGGTCTGTTCAGCGAAGCGTTAAATCTTTACTTTCGCTGGGAGGAACAACATCACACGCACGTTAGGCTGCTGCGTCCGTATCTGCCAGATGGCACGCCGATTCCAACATCTCTGGAGGAGCAGTACCTCAAAGAGGCGGCAGAGGCACGCGCCGAAACAGCAGAAGCACGCGCCGAAGAAGAAGCATTCCGCCGACAGCAGGCTGAAGCAGAATTGGAAAAACTCCGCTCACAACTTGCTAAATCTCAACAGTCTTGACATACTCCCCCAGCTAAAGCAAGGGGGATTCTAAACTAACTTCCCGAGCTTTCGCTTTAGGCGGATCGTGGGGTTTAGGCTGTTAGTGCCAGCGTAGAACGCTTTGGGAGTTCAAAGTCTTACTTCTACTTCCCGCAGTAGTTAATGCCCTAACTACAAAGTTTCGATTCCATGCTTGGTATCCGAATGCAGCATGACCCGTCTTTTCGGATACCGACTGCAAAGCACTATAGAGTGGATATTGAGTGGGTATCACCACACACCAGCCAACAACCCTACCATGAGTTGAGGTTAGGAACTCCAACATTGGTAGCGTTGGAGATGGTAGTCCTAACCACTGGTGATATTATAATTATACAACATTTTAGACAGAAAGTCAAATCTTTTTCCGAAAGGTTTGGTCTAATTCAATAGGGCGAGATTCATCCCTTCGCTGAAGCGAAGGGAAACCTTCTTTCGTAAATTTTGGTAAAAAATATGGATTTCAGAGATCGGATCCTCATTTTAGGTGTTACAGGCGGCATCGCCATCCACAAATCGCTTGACTTAGCGAGCCAACTCGTCAAGCATGGTGCCTCTGTCCACGTCGTGATGACGGAAAACGCCACCCGGCTTGTCCAACCGCTGCAGTTCCAAGTTATCTCACGGAACCCTGTCCTCCTGAACCTGTTCGATGCAGGCACAGATTGGAAACCGCCGCATATTGATCTCGCTGACCGTGCAGACCTGCTTGCGATTGTCCCTGCAACAGCAAACATTATCGGTAAACTCGCAAACGGCATCGCTGACGACGTGCTTTCGACCGTCGCTGTCTCCGTCCACTGTCCGATCCTCCTCGCACCCGCTATGAACGGACACATGTATCAAAACCCTTTCGTTCAACGAAACCTCACCACACTGAAAACGCACGGTGTTCATTTCATCGAACCCGAAAGCGGCGATCTCGCTTGTGGTTATGAAGGCGTGGGACGTTTGAACACAGTAGAGACGATCCTTGAAGGTGCCAGTCATATCCTAACTTCAACTGCGAGTTTGGAAACACAAGATTTGCGAGGCGTACGCGTCCTCGTCACGGCAGGCGCGACGCGTGAATATATCGATCCGGTTAGATTTATTACCAACCGTTCGAGTGGTAAGATGGGATACGCCATCGCTGAAGCGGCAGCACAGCGCGGTGCTGAAGTGCAGTTGGTGAGCGGCACTGCTACTGTCTCGCCACCCGTCGGTATCAAGACGGCGTATGTCGAAACGACGCTTGAGATGTACGACGTTCTTCTGGAGGCATTCAATGAAACGGATGTTGTCATCATGGCAGGTGCCCCTGCCGATTACCGTCCACACGAATTCACACCGCATAAGATTAAAAAAACTGCGGGGACGTTGACGCTTCCGCTTGAAAGAAATCCGGACATCGCGCAGACGCTTGGCGAACAGAAAACGCACCAAACCTTGGTCTGTTTCGCTGCTGAAACGAACGATCTCCTTGAAAATGCGAAAAAGAAATTGGGACGCAAGAACTGTGATCTGATTGTCGCAAACGATATTCTCGCAGAAGGCGCGGGATTTGAATCCGACACGAACATCGTTACCTTGATCGACCGAGACGGCAGTTGCGAACAACTCCCACGCTCCTCAAAGCGCGACGTAGCAGATGCCATCCTGACAAAAGTTGTCTCCATACGAAACAGTGCAAAATAGGCTGTTCAGGAAATCGGACTCACAAAGTCCTCTACAAGATGAACGAACAACAGGTCCGCGACTTCTTTACCGTCAACCAGACCCGTCCGAAAAAGCAGTTAGGACAAAACTTCCTCGTTAATCCAGAGATCCTGAAAATTATTCTCGAAGCTGGAGAACTGACAAACACCGACACGGTCATAGAAATTGGTGCCGGGTTAGGGTGTCTCACTGAGGTAGTGGCGCGATATGCCAAACGCGTTATTGCCGTTGAAATAGACACGTTACTATATAAGGCTCTCAAAGCCCGTTTTGGCGCAGCTTGGCGTAGGGACGAGGTACCCTCACCTCTACAAAAGTCAGCCCATCCGAGCGTCCAACTTCTCAACGCCGACATTCTCAAATTGGAACTCGCCACGCTGTTATCTCACGAAGCACCGACCACGTTTAAAGTCATCGCAAATCTACCTTATAGCATCACAACGCCTATCCTGTGGAAACTTCTCGAACATCACAAGCAGATTCATAGTTGCGTGTTAATGATGCAGAGAGAGGTCGCGGAACGAATTGTGGCGGGCCCGGGGGGGAAGGACTACGGTGCGTTGACAATCGGCATCACTTATCACGCCGAGGCGGAACTCATCGCTACACTGCCGCCAGAAAATTTCTATCCAGCACCGAAAGTTGACTCCGCTCTGCTGAAGCTGACGATGCGTGAAAAGCCAAAGGTCGTGGTCGAAAACGAGCAACTTTTCTTTAACGTTGTACGGACAGCATTTCGGACGCGACGGAAGATGCTAAAAAATTCTCTGGTTCGGGGTCGGTTCGCGTCGGCAGAGGTATTAGTCACTATATTTGAAGAACTCGGTATAGCACCCCAGCGTCGCGCGGAAACATTGGATATTACAGAGTTCGCAGCCCTCGCGAATGCCTTGGCTCAATCCGCATCAGCGGAGACGGGTGTTTGAGACCCATAATCTTGAATGGTCGCGAGCACAAGAAACACCCCCAGCAAAAACACTCGCTCCTACTGGGAGAAATTATAAACGGATGTCTAACTCAAAAAGCTGCCAATGGACGATTTTCCAATCCGAGCCTTCACGACGGAACTCAAATTTACAATGTGCCTTGAGTTCCCTTAAGTCGCGTTGCTCACCCTTCTCCGCGTTTATATCCAACCGAAGCGTTACCGCCATTTTCCGAGCATTTGTCACATCTATCTCTATATCATTGAAGATGAATTCAAGCGAGACGTACTCTTCAAAGAGCTGCGTCATCGCCGGGACAACATCTTCGTAATTTTCAGGAATAATGCCTGATGCCACACCGAAAAGCGTTGCAGGATCGTCTGCAGCGACGTAGGTCTCCGAAAAGAGTGCTCGGATCGCCTCAATGTTATCCATATCCAAGGATTCAAGGAGATCGCTAAAATGGTCAAAGAATTCTTGTATCTCGGCTTCCGGATCTCTGAGTGGTGTTAAAGCGACATCGACAGTCAAGCGCGGCTGACTGAGTGTGAGCGGTTGGTTATACGGTTTGTAATCCACATCCGCAACAGTCAAAGTATGCGCATCGCTGTAAGAGATACCGTGAAAAGCGAAAGTACCATCTACACCCGTCGTAAAAGATAATCCTTGTAGCGTTACAGTCGCTCCGAGAATAGGCTCTCCGCTCCCAACGTCCGTAACGGTCCCAGAGACTGTTCCGTATTGGATAACAACTGTTTTCTCAGGTTCCGGTTCAATTTCAATAGGATCTTCAGCTTCCTCACATGCAAATAGACACACCATGCAGATAACGAAGAAAAGCCAAACGTTTCTTTTGAAGGTCATCTTTTGCCACCCTCCTCTGAATCAAAAAATTTCTCAAGGGTTTGTGAACTCGGCGGTTTCGTGAACAGCGAAACGGCTACCAAGATGATAGACGAAACAGCGATGAGGACAGCGACAGGCATAACCCCGGTTCCGCCGACGCTATATCCGGGTGTCTGCCAGTTACTGAGAAAGAAATAGAGCCACAACACAACGACACTTATAATTGCGGCAAATACGCCCGACTTTGTGCTACGCCGCCAGAACAACGCCGCTACGACAATCGGAAAGAGCCCCGAAAATCCGGTAAAGGACCAGATCGCCAGCCGAAAGATGCTCGGTGTCGCAATGAGTGAGATGAGATAGGTGACACAAAGCACACCGGTTACAAACAGTCGTCCGACCCAGACTCGCTGTTTCTCCGAAAACGCTTCTCGACGATAGTGACCAATAATATCGTGTGTGAACATACTCCCGATAGCGAGGGACTGTGAATCAAGCGAGGACATAATCGCGGCGAAAACACCTGCCCCCAAAAAACCGGCTAAGACACCGGGCGCGTGGATACTGATCATCTGAATCAGTACGTTGTTTGCTTGTGATCCCTCTAAACCTGGAACATCTACATTGCCGAGTATGCCGAGCAGGACACTCGGAATCCACACAATCGCAATACATAACGGATATAGGATAATTGCATAACGGAAGGACCCGACATCTTTCGCGGTTAGGAAATGTGAAAAGATATGTGGAAACATACCGACACAGAGCGGAACACAGAGATAGGTCAATAATTCCAAGGGTTTAATATGTTCGGCTTGTATGAGTAAATCCAGGTCAACTTTAGAGATCGCATTTGACAATCCGCCCATCCGATGCGTAATCACAAAGAAAGTGATTCCGCCGAGGGTCATGAAAACGAGCGTTTGGAACGTGTTCACCCATGCGGTGCCACGCATACCGCTGTAAGTAACGTAACTGAGGACAACAGCACATATCAGTAAACCGCCTATCCACTGCGGAATTTTGCCATCCGTGAGCGTTGCCAATGTGCCACCGCCACCCATTACGCCAATCAGCAGATACGGTATGAGGAGCAACACAAAGATAATGAATAAGAGGAGTCCTAAACCGTCGGATTCCCACCGGTCCCGGAAGTATTGTACCTGTGTTACATAGCCGAACCGTTTTCCGAGTCGCCAGAGCCGCGTCCCGATGAAGAGGAACACGCACGGCACAACAATCGCGGAAGAAGATGCCATGAGTGCGAAGACACCGATGCCCCGGTGGTAGGCTTCGCCGGATGCCCCGAGGATGGAGAAGGCTGTCATGTTCGTGCCGAAAAGCGTCATCAATAAGATAAACCAGTTGATTGTCCGGCTTGCGACGAAGTAGTCTTCACCGGTGTGTCGGAAAAGTTTATGGCTCAAAACGCCGAGTATCAGCACTACAGCAAGATAAATAAAAACGACAGCAAGACTCATCGCTCACCCCAATCTCCGCGCGCTTTGACGAAGGCAGCCATCAGTAACGTCGCGGCAAGGCAGTACCCGATATGATAGAGCAGCCCGATCGGTAGCCCTAAAACAATCTGTGGTGTCTCCCAGAACCAGAAATCGTTGTGAAGCAGAAACAGCAGCACGAGCAGACCGTACAACAACCATTTCGTTCGATTTTTCATGGCGCGTCTCCTTTTTCCCGCCAATTATAATAGAAAATAGGAATACTTGCAAGTACGGCGATTCCGTGAACCCACATAAAATGTATCGTGGTCGGTGCAAAGAAGAGGACAATTGCAGCGATAAATAACAGCCCGCGTGCCCACAACGCTAACCTACTAAAAGTATAACCGGCGATCGCTGCCGCCAAGATAACTGTCCCGACCAGCGTCAGTGAGAAATTTCCGACAACTGTCCACAACGCCGGTGTGTTACCGTCATTGCTCAGCCAGAGCAGCGCTGGACGCAACACAAAGGCGTAAGGCAACGCAAACCCGACGAGTGCGAACCTGAACGCAGCGAATCCTGTCGCCATTATTCCGGAACCCGCGATAGCCGCCGCTGCATAAGCTGCCAACGCAACAGGGGGTGTCACCATCGACATCATCCCGAAATAGAAGATGAAGAAGTGTGCTGCAAGTGGAACGACTCCCAAGTCCAGAAGGACAGGCCCCACCAAGATCGCCATCAACAGATAACAGACCGATGAAGGCAGCCCCATCCCGAGAATAATTGTCGAGATCATCAGGAAAAAGAGTGCCAATATTAGGTTGGTAGCCGCGAGCGGTAAAAGTGTTGACGGCAATTTGCTCCCGACACCGGTTAACGTCACCACGCCGAGGATGATACCGACACATGCCGCCGCTGCAATAAGCGAAACGCCGCTTTGCGCTGCACGTCTACAAGGTGTTATTAAAAAGTCGGCACCTTTTCGCACATCCGAAATGCCAGATGAGGGCTCTGCTGTCGTCTGCTGCTTGCCGATTCTCTGGATGAAGAAGTTCAACAGGCTTATTACAACAATAACGAGCAGACTCCAACTCACTGCCCGGAACGCCGTAGCACCGAGCAGCAGAAACAGGATCAGCGTAACAAACGCAGCGAGAAAGATGCCCCCTGGCACGGTCAACAATTTGTCGTCTTTCTCTTTCTGTTCGTCGGTACTCGCTTCTTCAGAACTGCGAACTTGCCTATCCCTTGCAGCATTCGCAGCAAAGTGTACCATGCACAGCATTCCGGTGTAGTAAAGGATAGCGGGTAGCAGTGCTGCCCTGATAATCTCCAGATACGTAACGGCAGGTTCCACAATTTCGAGCATCATATACGCGGCGGCCCCCATGATGGGTGGCATGAGGGCGCCGCCGGAACTCGCCGCGGCTTCTATGCCGCCTGCTATCGCTGGTTGAAACCCGGTGCGTTGCATCAACGGAATCGTAAACGTTCCGGTCGTAGCGGTGTTCGCCACGGCGGACCCCGACAACGACCCCATCATACCGCTGCTCAACACAGCGACCTTCGCAGGGGCACCAGCACTTGAACCGAAGACACGCCTCGCCAAATTCAGCACATAACCGGTCGCGCCTGTCCGCTCCAACAGCGTGCCAAATAGCACAAAGAGAAACACATAAGTGAACATCACGCGAAGTGCGACACCGAAAGTGCCTTGACTGTGTAGGAACGTCTGACTCACAATACGTTGGAGAGAATAGCCGCGGTGTGGAAACAGCCAATCCGGCATGAATTGCCCAAAACTGGCATAGAGGAGAAAGATAAAAGAGAGGAGCGGAAGCGCGAGGCCGATAGAACGGCGCGTCGCTTCTAATACTAAGACGAGCCCGATGCCACCGACAATGTAATCCAGCGACAATTCCGCCCCAGCACGATCACCGAGGGATTTACCGTCTAACCAGAAACCTTGAAAAACCGGCTCCGTTTGCACCACAACGTAACCGAAGCAGAAGATTACGCTACCTATCAGCACGACATCAAGAATTTGAAAAACAGCGATACCCTCAAAACGCGAGTGAATAGGGTATCTCAAGAATACCACTATTAACCCGAACATCGCGAAGAGTGCTAATTCTGATTGCGGTGCAAGGTGCGGATAGTTGACCTCTGCTAAGATAAAGAGGCACAGCAGCACCGAGACTGCAAGAAAGATGTTATTTTTTATCTTTTCTCTCAATAGATTAACCGATTCTGATTTTTTGGTTTGCTGGTGTGATTTGAACTTCGCTCGTTTCCAAGGTATGGGTTTGCAAGACAGAGAACGATATGCCTCAATTTTGTTTAAGTTTAGCAGGAAAGAAGCGGTAAATCAAGCGAAAAACGGAATGCACCCTTTTGGGAAAAACTGTGTCTTTCAATTTATACTAAACTTTGGACAACTCGTATCAGATTTAGGTTGAATTTTCAAAGATTGAGGGATATTTTACGAGTTTCACACCTCCGGCACTTGGAAAAAATAAAAGGAAATCTGAAAAAATGTCAATTTACCCTAAACTTTTTCGGTTTAGTTCCTATATATAGTAACAAGTTTGCGATAGTATCAAAATTGTCCAAACTTTTTTGTAGCGGAATCTGTTAATGTGTGGCTTTACGGAATGGGATCCCTTTATATCAAACTAACAGTTCTATTGAACTCACGTTAATTTTCATGAAGGTGAAGATCATGGCATTACAGAACGAACTTGAAACAAACCACTCTTTTGGTGAAATTATCGGGAAAAACAAGAAAATGCGGTCCCTGTTCACCCAGATTCAAACGGTGGCAGCAGGAGATATTAGCGTCCTGATTCAAGGCGAAACCGGGACCGGCAAAGAACTGGTCGCAAAATCAATACACGATAACAGCCAACGAAAAGCAGCCCCCTTCGTTCCGATCAATTGTGCCGCGATACCAACCGAATTGATTGAAAGTGAGCTGTTTGGCAACGAACGTGGAGCTTTCGCCGGGGCAAGCGAGCGTCGGATCGGACAGTTTGAACAAGCGAACACCGGTACGCTTTTTCTCGATGAAATTGGGGATATGCCACCCATTTTGCAAGCGAAGTTGCTGCGTATCCTACAAGAACGAGAGTTTCAGAGGATCGGCGGCACAAGCACCATCTCCATTGACATCCGTGTTTTGGCTGCTACGAATTAGGATTTACAGATTCTCATCCAACAGGACCTCTTTCGTCCGGACTTGTACCATCGCCTCGCGGCATTCCGTATCACGGTTCCGTCTCTGAGAGATCGGCGCGAAGATATCCCTATTTTGGCACATCACTTCCTGAAAAAATATGCCGCAGCCGTCGAAAAACCTATTCTCGACATTTCTACTGATGCCTTACAAATGTTAATGCAGCATGACTTTCCCGGTAACGTGCGTGAACTGGAAAATGCCATTGAGAGGGCGGTTTTATATGAGACAACGGACCGACTGCAACCCGAAAGCCTCCTGTTATATCAGACGCAAGAGGGTTCACAACCGGCTACAAATGCCCCGATAGATACCACTGTTATTCTTCCGCTTGACGAAGTAGAACGGAGAGCCATCGTCCACGCCGTCAAAGTGAAGGACAATAATATTACCGATGCGGCACGAGCGTTGGGCATCGATAGAGCCACGCTGTATCGAAAATTGAAGCAATATAATCTGCCCCCGTAAAAGTGTGTTGCAAAATGCGACAGTGTTGCATTTTGCAACACAACACGTCTGAACCTGCTTTATCAAAGGCTCCGCAAGCCAAACTGCTTCCAAACGTGTTGCATTTTGCGACACTCGACGAAAAACGACTTTAAGCAATTCGATTGCATCGCGTCCGGTATGGACCCGCGGACCGCCTTGACAGGCAAAGATATAACAGCATTGGATATCACGATTTTACCGATTGGCACGGTTCTTGCTTAAGTGCTTAAGTATGAAGTGTAAGTCAAAATCGCGTTTTAGAATACTATGACAGTGTCGGTTTCCAAATTGTAGCAGAAAAACGGTTCAATGGAAACCAGCACGCTATAACAGAGGAAGGATGTTTAGAGAACGCCACCGTTTTTCAGGTTTCCGTTTGGCTTCTCTAAACATGCCTCCGAACCCTAACGGAGCCCTACGATGTTCCGCACTTTGATTCTGATATTTCTGTTCTGTGGATTGACGGTTTTATCTGTGGTCTTGGAATACGGTGCCACTGCGGAGACTTCTACCTGTCCGCCACGGCGCGGGTTGTGTGTCCCTGATGTAAACCCGCCGAATTGTGTCCGACCAGATTGTGAGGTTGAGCGTCCGTTGTTGCGTCGGTGTGAACATCGGTGGCGGGTGCCGCTCATGACAGACGCGATAAGATGTCCGCAAAGGTTGTGTTTTGTTTTTGAAGATGATAAACTTGAGACGGTCGCGCGTGTGTCCACTTTAGACATCCTGCGTGCGATAGGTAGATAATGGAGGTATCCCTATGTCTGTTATCCGTTTATCGTCTGTTTTGTTGTTGCTCGCGGTTGTCCTATTTATCGGTTGCGGTCCGTCGCCCGAGGTGATAGCGTTAAGTGTTGAAAGTATGGACTGAGGCGGTTGTGCTGAAAAAGTGCGGTCTGCACTTCAAGGGGTAGAGGGAGAGTTGGAGATCGTCTCGGTCTCGGTTTTAGATAGACGCGTCGTTGTCAAGAGTCAAGTCAAAAGTTCTGTGCTAATCTCTGCATTAGCGCGTGCGGGTTTTGGTGCTGAAGTTGTCGAGTAGATGCAGGAAAGATGCACAGGAAACCAACAGCATAAGCTACAAAAGAGGGATTTATTATGTTTCGAGACATTTTTACGAACCGCCTATTTATGGGTGCGTTTGCATTTTTTATTTTATGTGTTGCGGGTTCTCTGCTTTACATGCATCACGAAAATCAAAAAGGTTCGGAATACGCTGCCGAGACAGAAGACCGCGTCCGACAATGGAACGCGAAACAGAACCTGACACCGACAGAAACCGAAGCCCCTGTTGGGGGGATCTCACAAGGGGGACACTTCCACGAAGATGTGACTTCGCAGGAGGGGGCGCACGTACCGGTGCCCTCCGCCTCACATTTTGCGTCAGACACGGGGCTGCAGAGCCCCAGATGTCCATCGCTTTAGATGGCAGGGGCCCTACAACTATTTAAGAAGGACAGGTAACCCTACCGCTAAAGCAATAGGTGAGGGGATACCATAAAATAGAATTATTTACCTGTTATACCTGGATCACGTATAGCAGAACACTTAACCGATTTCTTCTCGGAAGAAAGGAGAACTGACATGTCTAAAAAACGGATATGGGGCGTAGTTATCCTCATTCTTATCATCGGTCTCGGACTCGGGGGCGTTTTGTTAATGCGCCGTCCTGCTCCTGAACCGGAAACTGTGTATAAAGCTCTGTCAAAGGAAGTTTTAGAGAACATCCGTAACAAGCGAGGGATTGCATCCACCCCGCCCCGTGCAGCCAAACCCGGCTACAAATGGGAATCGCACGGAGACCATTGGCACGAAGTCCAAGTGTCACTGCCATCGGGCGGCGTGCAGCCGGAACGTTCTAAAGGCGACCCGCTGAATATAGACTGGGAACGTCCCGAATCGCAGGTCATAGACTGGACGGATCCCAGAACATTGGAATCCTATCGGAATTACTACGGATTCGACCCGCCTAATGGCGATGAATTTCATATTATTGAAGATGATTGGGGGATGCGATTCAGACACTTTCGGAATACTGCTGCAGTTGTGGGATACGGCAGAACACAGGGGTTTCGTCCGACCGTTAAACAGTTCGCGCGGTATCGTAAACTGCAAGCGGACTTGGACTTCGCAAAGATGCTCAGATTCAATGACGAACCGACCCCTGAAGAGCAACAGATTCGACAGGAAATCCGGGAACTTGTTGACAGCGCACAAGGCGAAATACCTTCTTTCAGTCAGCAGCGCGAACATATTTATTATGGCGATAAACTTGACCCAGAAACACGGCGAACAAAGAGCGCTGAAGCAACGAGAGATCTCTACAAGAGAATGGGTATTGAACATCTGTATGAGTTTTATGAAGTTGAACCTTATAGGTGAAATTACAAATTTACACAACTGAAATACTTGATTATTCGGTTATGCAAAGGAGACACAAATGACCATGGATATAGGCCAAACTATTTTCCGACATTTTTCATTTGCAATCTTCCTTGTGTTTCTCTGTAGTGTCTGCTACACACTCGCGATAGCACAAGATGTACAATTCGATCTACAATTTGATGAGGATCCGCACCCAATTACCTCCACCCCTGCAAACGGTAGCAGCTACACTGGGGAGAGGAAAATACACGGTGATACACAACGCATACTGGATGAGAAATGGAATCCTGAGAAAGTACCGTCCCTCATTACCTACACCATCTCGTGTTACGCGAAGGGCCCTGGCACTTTAACACTTTATTTAGGAGGTGGTTCGCGCCAAATAAAAGTTGGAGCTTGGGAAAGTGGTGACGCGAATCTTAGCAATGGTAGCGGCAATTACGAATATGAAATCCGCCGTCCGAACAGAAATAATTATTCGTTTCCGGAGGATAACAGTTATAAACCGCCGTATGATGATTCATGCGTGCCGTATGAGAACAAAGGTTATAAATCAGAGATTACCGAGAATCTTACAAGTGTTCTGAGTATTGATGGTGGTAAGGCGACATTCAACGGCATTGACACGCACGTTGGCGGTGCAAACACGTCGAAGGAAACGTTGATAGCCGCTGCCGGCTGGAAAAAAGCGGATGTGTCTATCGGTTATTCAAGCAGTTCCACCAAAAGTTGGATACACCGTCCCAGCGCGACGAGTCTCTCGGTCCCCACAACCCCTTACAGTTTAGATGGTACTTTCTCTGTAGAGGTCAATGACACAGAAGAATCGGGGTCCAGAAACTCACCCCATCCGCCGCCTGGTTGCGTTCTGTGTCCCGCTGGTGAGAGGGGTTGTAATAATTATGTACGCACGACTACGGAACACCAATTAACATGCCCCTTTCACGGTATTTATTACAGGTGTATTGAGGATGATTATAATCTGCATAGACCCCGGAACTGCAATTTCAACAAGTGGCCTTTTAGTGATGATGATCCTTGTGGGCAACCTTTTAGGAACTGTACCCCTGAACACTGTCTCTACGGCGGGGGACCGCATTCGGATGTCCCGGACAGCAGTTCGAGCAATACAAGTAGCCCATCCGTAAGTTTATCGGGTTCGTCATCAGCATCTGCGGGTGATAGTGTCGTGTTTGAATTGGCGACCGCCACACCATTTAGCAGTGTTTATTGGTATGTTGCGGGTCCTGGTGAATCGGGTTTAGGTTCCCATGTAGAGACCGACACCGGTGGGAGTTCTTCAACGACGGAATCGTTTACGTATACATTTCCGAGTGATGCGACTTCAGGTGACTGGACGATAACAGCTTATATCTACAACTATTCGGATTCATCGACGTATGAGGTGACGCATACGGTAAATGTATCGGGTAGTCGTTGGACGGTATCAGACGACACGCCGAATTGTTCAGATTGTACGTCTCATTGTAGTTCACCGTGTAGTTGTAGTAATTCGGGGACGTGTAATGGTTCGGTCTACACGCCGCCGTCCACACCGTCTACACCGCCCACGCCGCCGCCCACGCCATCTACACCGACGATAGTCGCCTGTGGTGGTGCTTCTTGGACGGATTGCCGTGAGTCTGTTTCCTCTCGGACGGAACACAAAGTATCATCTTGTTCAAACTGTGGGAAACACTATTGGACGTGTATGTCGGGTGCGGTGGAGCGTCATACGGAGGTCAAGACGTGTAAACGGACCGGGTGTGGTGCGAGTCTGACGCGGTGTCAGAACGGGCCTAAGGCATGCAGCATCAATGGCGGGTATCACTGGCTCTGATGTCCGAAAGACAGGTAACTTTTTCCTTTGATGCGCCTGTTGTCTTTGTATAGCGGGCGCATTCATTTTTTCGTAGAGCGCCGGTGTCCGATGAGGTCCTAGCCATCAAATTGTGTCGTCTTCCGCTTCGCGGGTTATAGACATCCCGCCAGTAGATTTTGATTCAGAGGAGACTTATTACCGTCCGATTTTGGAATACAACTTGTTTCGTCCGTAGGGATTCACGCCGAGCCGTCTTGGTAAGGACCGATCTCCTCTTCAGTTTGCTCGGTTTTCCGAGATGCCCCCTTAAATACAGCGTAAAGATACCAGAACGCAGGCACCAACAGCACAATGCCGATACCCAGCACAATCAGTACCGGACGTAGTACAGTATCTGGTGCAGCGGTATTTGAAAAGGTTAAGTCCGGTGTGACAAGGGACGGATACTGGGCCAATCCCCAACCGAAGACGATAAGTGTAACCTGTATCGGGACAAGGCGGCGTGCGAGTCGGAATTGACGGTTCCAAATCGTCCAGATTGCCCACACTGCCACTGCGCCTGTCAGGACTTGAAACGGGATTGACCAAGATGCCCTTGCGAGTCCACGCCGAATTGTCGGGGCACCGTCAGCAGATAAGATAAAGCTCAATCCCGCCATGGCGCCGACGCTCACCGCTGCGATGAGGGCGCGTCGCCGAAAATCCTCTTGTAACTCGGGGTCATCCGTCTCCAGCGTGAGGTACACTGCAGCGAGCAAGGCACAGAGTGTCAGGGTGAAAAAACCGATTGCGAAGGGAAACGGGGCGAGCCACGCTGAGATAAAGTCAGTATCTACAAAGCCTGTTTCTATGTCAACGTGAATTGTGCCGGACGCAACCGCCCCCAACGTAACGCCCAACATCACAGGTGTGATGACACTCCCAATAGCGAATACGCGACTCCAACGACGATGTGTTGTATCGGATTGGACATCGTAGGTGCGAAACACAAACGCTGAACCTCGTAGCACAATCCCGATGAGCATTAATGTTAAGGGGATATGCAAAGCCGTGCTGATCGCCGCGAATGCGACTGGAAACGCCACAAAAAGCAGCACGACAATCACGATCAACCAGACATGGTTCGCTTCCCAGATGGGTGCGATGGCTTGTGTGATAAGTGCGCGTTGTGATTTCGCCCGTGGACCCGTTGCAAACAGGTCCCAGATACCGCCGCCAAAATCTGCGCCCCCTGTCAATACATAGATAATCAAGGAGATAAGCATCACACCGGCGATACAGAATTCAAGGGTCAGCATAGGACTCTCTTCACCTTTTAGCAACTTTCAACGTTAAAGGAATGGAAGCGTGGAAGAAGGGAAGGATGGTGGAACTTCCGCTACGCTTCCTATCTTACAAGTGAGGACTCTGGAAAATATGACGGCGTAAGAGGACGATAACAATAATTGACAGGAAAATATAAAGCACCGTGAAACTAACAAAGGGGACGACAAGATTCGGCATCGGTGTTACTGCCTCTGACGTGCGCATGATATTGTAGATAACCCAGGGTTGCCGACCGACCTCCGTGACCGTCCAACCCGCTTCAATTGCGATAAATCCGAGTGGGGTGCAGAACGTAACCAACCGTAGGTACCAGCGTTGGGTCGGCAGGCTTTTGTGTTTCCACGCGAGCCAACCGCCAAGGAGTCCAGTGATAATCAGCACGATCCCACAAGCGACCATAATCTGAAATGCGAAGTGCACGATTGTCACAGGCGGACGGTCTTCGCGTGGCACTTCTTTAAGCCCTATTATCTCTGCGTTGAAATCGGAATGTGCGAGGAAACTGAGTGCCTTCGGGATCTCAAGTGCGTATCGTGTTTCTTCGGCATCTTCGTCGGGGATACCGCCGATACGCAAAGGTGCGCCGCGTTCTGTCTCCCATTGTGCCTCCATCGCTGCGAGTTTGATAGGTTGATACTTCGCGACCCGTTTCGCACTGATGTCTCCTGAAATCGGTTGGAGGATTGCGAACACGGTGCCGACACTCAAGGCAATCGCAAATGCCCGACGGTGGAACAAGTTATCCGGGTCGCGTCTGAGAAGATAGGCGTGGATACCGGCGACCGCGAATCCGACTGCGAGGAACGCAGCGATCGTCATGTGGAGTGCCTGACTGAATGAGGAGGGGTTAAGCATCGCTGCAATCGGATCAACGTCTGTCACCTCGCCATTGACGATGGAGAAGCCGGTAGGCGTGTTCATCCAAGCGTTGGCGGTAACAACGAAGATGCCGGACAAGGTGCCACCGAGTAGCACCATCATACCGGCGAACCAGTGTGCGTATTTCGGGATACGGTTCCAACCGTAGAGGTAAAGTCCTAAGAAGATCGCCTCAAGGAAGAATGCCAACCCTTCCAATGAAAAGGGCATCCCGATGATTGGACCGGCGTAAGCCATGAAATTGGGCCACAACAGCCCGAGTTCAAAAGAGAGAACGGTGCCGGAAACTGCTCCGACAGCGAACATGATAGCGGTACCTTTTGCCCACTGTTTCGCCAGCGTGAGGTAGACTTCTTCCCGCGTCTTGAGCCAGAGTCCTTCGGCAATTACCATCAACAACGGCATCGCTATGCCGACCACAGCGAAGATGATGTGAAATGCGAGTGACATCGCCATCTGAGCGCGTGCTGCCAATAGATCCGACATGAGCGTGTTCTCCTTCATGCACGAGCTGCACACCGGCGAGCGAACCCAAGCACCCACCCTATTTGTTAACTATAGGACTTACGCATGGTAGAGATATTGATGGACGGAAGGATGGCGGGACACCCCCAATCTTCCTAGGGGAAACACCCAAGCAAAAACCCTTCCAATCTTACGTAAGTCCTGAACTATAGAGATGCATCACGCGACCCAGGGTTCAAGTCCGAGGAGTCTCTTTCCGAGCGGTGTCAACTCGGCTGTCTTACCGTGGTAATGCTCCTTCTCTTTCTGCTCTTTTCCGAGACCGGTTAGCCGTTCACGCCACCCTTTGACTCTGCCTTCGCTTGTCTGTTTGCCTTCATTGGGTGCGGGTGACATCGTGATGTATTGTGCCATCCGAGGACGTTGTGCAGAATTCGGGCTGCTGCCGTGTGGTAATGCGCTGTGCCAGATGACAAGATCACCAGCTTTCCCAGCAACAGGGACCGCCTCGGCTTGGTAATCTCGGACGACGTGCCGCGGGTTTGCATCCTCAGGAAGGTCGTTCAACCACGCCTCTAACTTCCGATGGAACCCCGGAATACAGGTAAACGCCCCTTGATTACCGGGTGTATCCGCCAGATATAGTACACCTTGCACCTTCAAACGCACCGGCATACTATCCAACGACATATCCCAATGCAGGTAAGGACCGGTGAACTTCCAATCTGGCCGTTCCGGCGGATTCATACTTGCCCGATCAAAACTGACCCAGAGTTTATCATTCCCCCAAATCTCTGAGAACGCCTGATGGATACGCGGATATTGGCGGTTATCCCACAACGCTTGGTGCTGGTAAATTTCGACCATAATACTCCGGCGTGGCGGGTCAGGATACCAACTGTCCGGGTCATCACCATCCATTTCAAGAAAATCCCAGACGGCTTGTTCCGCAGCGCGACAATTTTCGAGTGGCACCGCTTCTGGTACGACAACATAACCGTGCTCTTCCCAAAATTCTAAAGCTTCTGCATCAAAAACTGGCATGAGTTTCTCCTTTTCAGTTTCAAGCTGTTCTATGAACAGAGAACGTTTCGACTTGTTTGAGAATCCATGTAATCTTAAGGATACCACAAAACAGAGAGACAATTCAAATTTTATCGAAACGCTGAAAAAATTTTCTTGAAATCAATGCAACCTTGTGGTAAAGTATGAACACTTTCGTGGATACCATTTAGTGAATACTGAGACGGAGAGGTATATTTCCAATGCTTAAAGCAGGATTTATCGGTGCAGGTGGACGCAGTCAAGGGGCACATTATCCGAGCGTTAACCGTCTGGAAGATGATGTCGAGATGCTCGGTGCGTGTGAACTCGATGAGGCAAAACTTGCGCAAGTCGCGCAGAAATACGAGTTCCCGCATACCTTCACAGATCACCGTAAAATGTTAGATACTTTGGACTTAGATGTCGTCTATTGCGTCATGAACGAAAAGTGGATTTTGCAACCCGCTCTGGATTGTCTCAACGCTGGCAAGCATCTCTTCATAGAGAAACCGCCGGGTGCAAACAGCGACGAAACCCAACAATTACTTGAGGCAGCAATCGCCAATGATGTCTACTGCATGGTGGGGTTCCAGCGCAGATACGCAGCTGTTACCCGCGAAGCCATGCGCCGCGTCGCAGAAAAGGGACCCGTAACATTAGCCGTTACCACTTTTAACAAACAGATGTTGGGGGGGAATCGCGAATTTACGACGACGCTCTGGAACGATGTCTGTCACGTCGTCGATTTACTTCGCTATATGGCGGGTGGCGAACCTGTGGAAGTCACGGCACATCGCGACACTTTTGGTGCGGAACAACGCAACTTCTATACCGCCTTCGTCCGTTTCGATAATAACGTCACAGGTGTGCTTTTCGGAAGTCGTGCATCGGGTGGACGTGTGCTGCGCTCCGAGCTGCACGGTGTCGGTATCGGTTGTTACATGAAGATTCCCGAAGAAATCGAAATTCATGAGAATAACCAAAGAAGTGTGATGGGGGGTTGGGAAGTCGATGGTGTAGACGAGCGCGATCACCCGAGTTATGAAGGTGTGCTAACCATGCACCAGCACTTCGTTGACAGCGTCCGCAACAAGACAGTCCCGCTCACGGACCTCCGCGATGTCATTCACTCCATCCATCTTGTGGATCAGATAGAAGGACCTTTACCGGATTAAGGGGTTCGTGTACTGAAACAAATATGGAAACGAATTGGAGATTGAATCTATGCTTGATGAACGCCATCTACAACATCAGATGACAGACGAACAGCGCGACCGTCTAAATGGGGATGGATATTTCACCGTTGAAAATGCGCTCCCGTTAGACCTTGTTGAACGTCTCGAAGCACGGGTGGATAGCATCTATCAGGATCATCTTGATGCCGGTTATGACCCGCATACCAAAAATCAGTTGACAGCGCATAAAAACTTTTTCTATCCAAACTTCCTCGGCAGAGATCAGATTTTCGTAAACATTCTGGACTGGTATAAAACGTTCCCGAAGGTCTGGGGTATTCTGGGATGGAACATCTACTCCTACCACAGCCATTTCATTGTCACACCGCCGCGTCCGGAGGCGGTTCGCGGTAAACCGGCACCCCTCGGTTGGCACCAAGACAGCGGACGCGTTAATATTGAGATCGAAAGTTCACCACGTCCCCGCCTTTCCATTAAAGTTGTCTACTGGCTATCCGACTGTTCCGAAGTCGGACGCGGGAATTTCTATGTCATTCCGGGGAGCCACCTCTGGGATAAGCTCGAGCGTCCAGCGGACGGCTCCATGCCGGAAGGTGCGACCCCTGTCTGTTGTAAACCCGGCGATGCCGTTTTCTTTGACCGTCGCCTATGGCACGCCCGCAGCGAGAACGATTCCGACATCACGCGTAAAGGTCTCTTCTACGGCTACGGCTACCGTTGGCTCCGAAGTAAGGACAATATGACGATCCCGAAGGAGATGTTCGAGCGAAACGATCCGATCCGGCAACAACTGCTTGGCGGCGGGACTAACGCAAACGGACATTTTTCACCCAAAGACGCGGATGTTCCGCTGAAAGTATGGCTTGAAGAACACGGTGTCATTGCAAACTGAATGCAAATGTTCGCTATCTTTCAACTGGAGCGTTGAGCGAGCTGCGTGCCCTCATTATTCCCGCAAAGGCGACTTTCCTTCAAAATCATGCCGCGGCGTTTGACAAACTCCGATTAAATCGAGGCCTTCGTTGGGGCATCTCTCTGTGACGTAAAAATCGGAGACGGTGAGACCGTACATCAGGGCCCCACGAGTAACACTTATGAACAACTTTAACAGCTTACCTCCGATATCAAAACTAAATTGTAACAATCGTTTGGGGAGCCACTGCCGCAGTTTCAAGATATCCCACTTGAAAATCTGTTGAATATGCTGGGCCCGCGTCTCTTGAAATTGATGAACTTTTGAACTCCCTTGGAGTGAGTAAAGCGTTACATCTTTAAAGCCTGTCAAAAGAAGGTCTCGGAACTCGTCAGCGTTGTATTCGCGTTCGTGGTAGGGCCATTGAAAACCGGTAGAACGCCGAAATAGAGAATGCCGATTCGGCGTTGAAATCAGAAGAACCCCTGAGGGGCCCGATAAACATTTTCCTACCTCTGACAAAAATTGTACCGGTGCTTTTAGATGTTCAATGACGTGAAAACAACAGACGACATCAAATGAACAGGGTGAATACGCTGAAATTCCCGAAACATCTTGAATCTGGAAACTAAGATTAGGCAGGGCATATCTCCGCTTTGCCCGTCGAATCGTTTTTTCATCTTTATCAATAGCAATAACCTCTTTCGCGTGTTGTGCTAACAGGTAGGTTCCATAACCTTCGCCACATCCAACATCCAATACCCGCTGTGCTTGTACAAATTGCACCGCATGTTCATAGACAGCACGATACTGACAATAAAATGGATGATTCGTTCTTTTGGTAGGGTCTGTTCTTTCCGCCATAAAAGGGAAGTCTCCTTATGGGTGTTTATAGTAAAGTTAAGAATTAATTGGGCACTCTATGTAGGTTCGGTTTCCTAACCGAACCTACCAGGGGATGAAAAAGTCTCTTTATTTTTTCGTTTTACTATAATTTCTTAAACGCCACCAGTAAAGCCCAAAAGCCATGCCTATCAATATAAGTTCAGTACTCAACGTCCACAGTCGGGAGAGGAGTGCAACAAGCGTAGCTGTTGCAGGTGGTAGGACACTCGTTAGGAGCAGGCTTAAGACCCCTTCTCGAACGCCCAAGCCACTCGGTGTGATAATGCTAAGAAACCCGATGCTCCACGCCACAGCGTAGGTTCCTGTTACGACAGGGAGTTGTGAAATGGACACGGGGGTGAGACTCTTGATAAAGACAAAAAAGGCGATACCTAAAAACGTCCAAAGGAAAAGATAAGCACCGGTAAAATACAGAACGCCTGAGACTGAAAACATCGCACAGCATTGCTTTATCAGGCGCGGCAAGGTTTTTCGGATGCATTGCCTATATAGCAAGGCAACCCCTCCGCCAAGTATCACTATCCCGAAACTCGTTATGAGCACGCCTGTTTTATAGGGCATCTGGAGACTGAAAGTTAGCCAGTTTTGGCGGTGGAAAGTTTCTGCGTGCCGTAATATAGGAAATCCGAGGATACATCCCAAGCAACACTGAAAAGTGAGTTGAACACAAGTGGCAAGCATAGCAGGGGTCTTCTCTATGCCGAACCTGCGCGAGAGAGAAAGCATCCACACAAACTGTCCGATTTTTCCCGGCAGATACCGGCCGAGCTGTGATAACTGAAAAAATGTCCACCCTGATAGAAAAGAGATTGATTTGCCACTCGCCACCCGGTAGGAGAAGAACCACGGAATGCCAAGTATACTGAAATAGACAAGCAACAGCATGAGAGAGACTATTAACCAGAGTGGAGACTGAAACGCTATCACCTTCACTTCTATTTCCGCGAGCAGTTTGTAAAGTCGTTTGACGAGGAAGAAGATCAGCATTGCTGCGATTAACAGTCTTCCGCATCTCAGCAGAGAGGCGTACATTATGTTTGCGGTGTCCCTTTACTTGCTGAGGGAGTATTTTCTGATGTTTTCTTTTCCATAACGCGTCGTTCCAGTCGGGAGATCAGTCCGATAACAAGTTCACCCAGTAACCCGATAGAGAAGAATTGGATACCTAGGATTATCATCAAAACAGATAACATAAGGAGGGGACGGAAGCCGACACCGCCTTCGAGCACCCATAAAACCGCGAGGTAGAGCCCGATCAGGATACCGATAAAAGCAACGATTACACCAATCGTGCCAAAAACGTGCAGCGGACGTTTGAGGTATTTCGTCAAAAATAACACGGTGAACAAGTCAAAGAAGCCTTTCGGTATCCGTTTGAACCCGTATTTGGAGACCCCAAACCGCCGGGGATGATGTTTCACCTTGACTTCACCGACTTTATAGCCTGCTTGATGTGCTAATATCGGGATATACCGATGCAGGTCACCGTAGAAATGAAGTTCTTTGATAACTTCGGCACGGTAAACCTTGAACCCACAATTCATGTCGTGGAGTTTCACGCCAGTGAAAAATGCTGTGATGCGGTTGAAAAAGAAAGAGAATACCCGCTTCTCCAGCGGATCTTTGCGTGGATATTTCCACCCGGAAACAACATAGTAGTTTCCAGTATTTAGTTTTTCCAACAACTTCGGTATTTCGCTTGGGTCGTCTTGCAGATCAGCGTCCATGGTGATAACAATGTTTCCTGTCGCTGCAGCGAATCCCGCCATGAGTGCTTCTGCCTTGCCTTGATTACGTTTGAAATGGATGGCATGCATCGTGAATTGGTGGGTCTGGATTTCCGACAGCACATCCAAGATTTCTATTGTTCTATCCGTGCTACCGTCATTGATAATAATAACTTCGGCGCGGTGATAGGCATGCGTTTTCAGTACCGCCTGAATCTGCTCTAACAAAATAGGGAGCGATTCCGCTTCGTTGTATGCGGGGATTACTATAGAAAGATAAGGGGTGTCAGGCGTTGTTTTTGACACTGCGTTGATAAACATCCTTTATCTGTTCAATCACCTTGTCCCAGGTGAGCTCATTGAGAATTCGCTGCTGTCCTGCACGTCCGAACTGCTCGCGTTTTGGCTTGTCTGTGAGCAACGCAACGAGTGCCGCTGCTAATTGTGTAACGTTCTTCTCTTCTACTAAAATCCCGGTTTCATTGTCTTTGACGACGACAGGAATGCCGGAGATATCGGAAGCGACGACCGGTTTTCCACATGCCATCGCCTCTAAAATCACATTCGGGCATCCATCCACATTGCCCTTTGGGTCAAAGATAGCAGGGAGTGTGCAGATGTCGCAGAGATGAAAATAAGTTGGCACGTCAGTTCGACTGATAGTACCGGGAAATCTGATATCCTCTGAAACGCCAAGTGTTTTTGCCACTGTTTTCAGTCTTTCAAGATCGGTGCCATCACCACCGATGATGAGGGTAACATTGGAGATTTTCTCTTGAACCAATGGGAGAGCCCGAATCAGGATGTCAAACCCCTTTTTCAAAACGATACGTCCTAAAGCGAAAACGATTAAATCTCCCTCTGGAATTGACAACTGCTGGCGTAGGACACTGAGATCCGAAGACAGGGGAACAGGGAACAGGCTTGGGTGGCTCCCATTCGGTATTAACCGCCTTTTTTCCTCTGGGACCCCAAAATTTTCTAAATCGGGGAAAAATGCGGGTGTCACACTTGTCACCATTGTTGCCTGTTTAAGCGTCCAGCGCGCTATACCACGAAAGACGAAATTCTGTTTGGAGATGAAAATATCTGAACCGCGCAAGGCAACCATTAGGGGCACGTTACATAATTTACTGATAACTGCTCCAATGAATCCATTCGGTAGAAGCCAAAACGCATGGATCAAGTCGAAGCGGGACCTACGATGCAACCAAAAGAGATGGAGCATACCGAACAAGAACATAAATGGTGCAAGTAGATACACATATCTTTTTAATTCACAGTCGTTGACGAGCGTGTTAGCGTAGCCGAGCCGCTGAAACCGCCGTGGAAAAAAGTATTGATAGGTGTGCAGGTTCACACTGTGGTCAGCAGGCAATCGCGCGAACTTCGGCGTATCGGGTGTGAGCACTGTGACATCAACCCCGTGTTTCTGGAGCGTCTCTGCGGTGAATTCGACGAAAGGCGCGGTTGTGTCATTCGGAAAACGCGGATACGCATGTGTGAGCAGACAGATTTTCATCAGACCTCACCTCACTTTATAAATCCAGACATGGTCAATGCCGTTGAGGGTGATGACAGCTTCTAATTCACCATTGAGTGTGCCAGCTTGGAGGACTCTACCGATTTGTGAATCTCGGATATAGATAACTTCGTAATCTGGAGATAGGTTTGTCTGTCTATCTGCTCGATATACGGGTCCTTGGAAGTAGTGATACACAAACTCCGTAGCAAGCGGTGAAACTTGTACCACAAGATTACGGGCATCTGGTTTCTCATTGAGATATTTTGCGGCGATATCTAAACCAGAAGCTTCGCCCACGGTGATGATTTTCGTGATGTCTGTCACCTTCCAACAAAGGTTATAATAGGTTCCATAATACGGATGAAGAGCAAGGACAGGAAAAACTTGAAGGAAAAAGAAGCATAAACAGGCGATGACAACAAGTGGCCGTTTGTCTCTCTTGGTTGCTTCCGTTCCAAAACACGAACGCAGCGCGGCGTAACTCCACTTAAGTCCTTCTACAAACCCGATGGCAGCCAATATTTCCAACATCGGAAACGCCGGTAACAGATAGCGGCTGAACTTTTTACTTGTTGCGGAAAGACAGAGTGTGAAAAGTAGAACACCGGCAACCAATGCAAGTGCCATTTGAAATTGGCGTGATGTCTCCTCCGAGTGTTTTCGTCGTTTCCAAAGCAGGATGCATCCGATAAGTGCAAGGGGTAGCATCAACGGTGTGCTTTTGATGGTGAGTACAAACGGGTAAAAGAGCCAGCCCGGGTCGTAGGCGACTTTTCCTAAAAAGAAGTGTTCAACTTCATGAGGCGTTGTGACTGCCCAGTTGACTTTATCAAAGATGTGCCAGACAGTTTGTGTTGCTCTGATACAGAGTAGCCCTAATCCGATGCATGCTGCCAGAATAAGCATGACAGAGCAGCGTTTGTTCCGCATACCCTTTGATAGCGTGATAGTGAGCCCTAAAAGACACAGCGTCATGATTCCAAAAAGCGGTGTCCAAAAAATTGGCCAGAAAGCGATGCCCGTTAGGACAGCACAGTTAAGGAAACAGAGTCCCTCCGCGATACACGTCGAAAACTGCCCAATGTGTTTCTCCTGATTCCGGAATAGAAAGAGACATAATGGTACCCATAGCAGTAAAACAAGAGCGTAACTTTTTGAAAGGACTGCCAGTCCAAAACTAATACCTGAAAGGATGAGATAGCAACGATATTTTCTGTTTTGACAATAGAGTAGAAATAGCAACACCGTGAGCAGGATAAAAATGGTGGCTAGCGCGTCGGTATGGACACGGCGGGTCTGTGCCAAAAACAGCGGTGAATAGGCGAGGCACGCAAAGCCGGCGAGTGCCATCCACTGCCCGAGAAGCTTATAAAGTAAAAGGCAAGCGATACCGATGCCCATCCACACTACAATGCCAATCAACCACCGCGCACAAGCGAGGTTTTCGACATCCATGCCGGGTTTTGTAGAAAAGGTGCGTAGCCCTGCAATCCACATCGTCGTGACACCCGGGTGATAAGCGATGAGGGTCTCCGAAAATTTTCCCTGTTTGACCTCAGCCATGAATTGAGCACTGCGAACGAGCCATCGAGCTTCATCGCTAGACCAATGCGCGTCCAAAGAAAAAAAACGTGGAGTACCGACAGTGATAAAGAAACATATCACTAAGAACAACCATGTTGCGCGACTTACGTAAGGATGCTTATGTAGGGAGTGCTTTATCTTCTGCTTTTTAATCGGTACTCCCGTGACTTTTTTTCGCTTCCGGTGTTGCACTCGATTGTCGCGTAGTATACGCTTCCTGGACTGAGATGATTGTTTCTGTAAGCCCATAGTAAGGACTTTTTCTTTGCTTCGGGGAAGCACTCTCCTTCCTGCTACCATCCGGGTAATAAATCTCTATTCCATCACCTAACTCGTGGTCTATCCGTATCTTATAGGTCTGTACAAAGTCAGAAAGTCCGACAGATTCGATCTGTATTGCCAAAGTCTTTAACTTTTCAAGTTCTTTCGCTTTGGTTTCAGATGGAAACAAATATAAATCCGCTGCGGCGAACGCTATTACACTATCAATAGTTAAGGGTTCGGGCGTGTGCATCTTTTCAAGGAAAGCGTAATAGGTTCTTACCTGTGGGACATCTCCAAACGTACTATAGTAAGCGTTAGAATTAAAGATACATGTTTATGACTTCATCAATAGTTCTATCAGCATTGTATTCTCTGAGACGTTTTATATTCGCAAAGTCGTGTTCAATCGGGTTGTAATCGGGTGAATAAGGTGGCAAAAAC
>JAJDTJ010000042.1 GCA_022827225.1 Candidatus Poribacteria bacterium
CCCGATTGAGATTAAAAGATCGTCACAAATCGTATAAAGTGCTACAATAGTCAAGTCCATGGGGTTCTCCTTTTGTTTTTGCGTTAAAAACACTATAAAGGATATCCCATGGATTTACAAGTGGCAACTTGGGTTATTATAGTCGAGATCAGCATTGAGACGGAAAATCTCAAGGTCCACATCACCGATATTTTCGCCGCGGGGATGTGGATTTTCGTCATCGCCGTAGGTTGTACTGTAGGCGTAGTTGACGCGCATCGCTCCCCCGACTTTAATGGGGCTTTTCTCGGGGGCTGGTGCTTCAACCGCTTCTTCTTCGTCCGTATCTGCGGTTGCCACCGCAGGAATAGTGAGCAGACAGGTAATAACTGTCAGGAATGTCAGATATAATGTCGTTTTCATTGTTTTCTCCTTATATGTTCCGCATCATCATCCTATCGAAGAATCGGTCGCTTGTATATCTTCGCAGGAATAGAATTGGTTTGGCAAATTTGCCAATAGCATAACGGGTTTTGGGTTTCCGAACAGATATAGCGTGCGCAATTGTGTGAGCTACGACGGATGGATCGGATCCGTAATTTGGCGACTCCAAGTGATTCCGAAAACTTTTGATAACGGCACTTGTGATGGCTGCGTAAGGGCCTCCACCGGCGCTCCTTTCCATCTGTTCAATCATAACATTTCCAAAATTGGTTTCAATGACACCGGGTTCAATAATGATGACATCAATATTGAAAGGCGTGACTTCAAGCCGCAGACAATCGCTCCATCCTTCAAGTGCGTGTTTTGTTGCATGGTACCAAGCTCCGAGGGGCATATAGGTTTTCCCACCGATTGAAGATATATTGACGATTTTCCCATATTTTTTTTCACGCATATTCGGTAAAACGTGTTGCGTGAGGTTTGCTAAACCGAAGATGTTCACTTCAAATTGGTAGCGTGCTTCTTCCAAGGGTATATCTTCCATCGCGCCATACAGACCGAACCCAGCATTGTTGATTAAGATGTCAATACCGCCATACGTTGATGTAATGTGCTCGACGACTGAGTTTACCTCCTCTTTTTGTGTAATATCCATTTTGAAAGTGGCTACCCGTAATGCTTTTAGGTCGTCCATTTTCTCGACCTGCCTTGCGGCGGCACAAACAGTATAAGCATTTCCAGCAAGTTTCTGTGCAGTAGCACGCCCGATTCCTGAAGAGGCACCTGTAATCAGTATGACTTTTTTATCCATAAATTTCTCCTGTTTTTCTATTGAAACATCATAAGAATCTCTGAAACTACGGCTTGTGCTAATTGTTTTTGTATTTTATTTGACGCAGAAATGCGTTGATTTTGTGTGTGAGTCAATCCATCCTTATACTATCCTATAAGTCAGGAAAACAAAAGGAGGCATAAGGATGGACTTACATTCTACTTTACAACGCGCTGCTTTGCATTCGAGTCTGCCAGTCCAAAAACAAATTTACCTGACCTGATAAAAATTGTCAAGAAAAAATATTGGAGGGTTTTCGGCTAGGTAATGATATATAGCATTTTGAGATTTCAAACTTAGACTATCGGGGACTCGCGTTTTGGAAATGTAGCAAAATCATTATTAAAGCGAAAACTCTCTACTGGTTTAATGGATATGGCTATATTCCAAACGTTTGAAGGCTACATTATTCGCGAAGGTTTTGCGTTTTCTTATTATATGTTAGGTGAGGCAAGCGAATTGGCACTTGAGCCATAGGTGGATACCTCCTACGAAGGACATCTCTTAGGTAAGCACTTTGGCAGGTTTGCAGTGATTGATGGACACGCAAAAAACAACCCGCGCAGATACCACAATTTTAGATGAATGAAAGGGGCGCGAGGACGACATAGGTTCCCTAACCCCTACAGAAATCGTACGCTATTGTATACTTGTGCGCGCTTGTGCGCGCTTGAAAAATACCTGCGGATCCGCTAACCATTCGGCGTATCCAATATTCCCGCCATCAGTGAGATAGTCAATCCATGCATTGAGAGACACTCGCAAAGCCACATCTTCCACTGCAAGGGTAAAGCCGCCGTATTCAACCTGATCATCAAGGGCGGTGACAACGAAGGCACCGTGGGTCGCCGCTGCAGCATCACGGTTGCCAATCTCGCCTCTCGCGATTGCGTCGATCCTGCCATCAGTGAGAGCCTCAAACAACGCGGATTCACCGACATCGTCGCCGAGATAAATCACCTGAGGCATGTTTTCTGTAGGCGGATAAAGCGTCTGTCTACCGGCTAAACTCGGAGCAGAACCGGCTGCGGTAATGCTATATTGCTGTGTACCATCAGCGACAACGCTGCCAGCGGATGTTTCAATGCGGGTCCCCTCGATGAGAACACCATCGGTGTTGACCATTCCGGTGATTTCGAGCAGGCGGGCTTCTCCAGTTGTCCCCGAAAGCACGCCGACCCTGACATCACGGGTCAGTGAAGCATAGTTAGAGAGTCGATCGGCATCTTCGGAACGTACCAAGAGCGATTGCCGGAACTTGATGTGTCCCAATGTAAAGGCAACAACCTGTTTGCCTGTTGTGTCCTGTGTCCGAGAATCAAGGATCGTGATGCCGCCCCCAATTAGGTCATATTCGGGCTCGGCAGCCTTCAGCCAGATGCCAGACCATTCAGCGATACCACTTCGGGAGAAAGAGATACCCGTTCCATCCATGGCTTCAAGTGCCGTCAAGAGGTCTGCCTCATAACCGAGATGGGTGTTAAACCCATCAGAAGCCGGATCCGGGTTTGCGCTGTAACTGACAGGCGCGAAATACGCATAGAACCCAACATTGACAACCCGTTTCCCATCATCAGATACCTCGTGCTTTTCAGATGGCTCCGGCGCAATCACTTGCTGAATCCGCTGGCACCCATACACCATGAAACACACTATCAGGCATAAAAAGAAAAAAGCATAACTCCGAAACATAATCTCTCCTACAACACATCTGGACCTATTTCTGGCAGCTGTTAGTGCTACCCTTTTTTTATTGCCCACAATGTTTTTAAAATGATTTTGATGTCTAAACCGAGCGACCAGTTTTCGATATAGTACCGGTCATAAGAGATCCGTTCTTCAAGCGAAGTGTTGCCTCGTAAACCGTTGACTTGTGCCCAACCTGTCATACCAGATTTGACGCGCTGCCGTGCCAGATAGTGCGGAATAGATTCACTGAAGGTGTCAATGAGACCGGACATCTCTGGACGGGGTCCAACAAGACTCATATCGCCTTTGAGGACATTAAAAAATTGAGGCAATTCGTCGAGACTCCAGCGTCTGAGAAACTTTCCGAGCGGTGTCTGGCGTGGGTCATCGGTTTTTGCCCAGACATGCCCGACTTTCTTTTCCGCGTCTGCGCGCATAGAACGGAACTTATAGATATTGAACGGCTTTCCGGCTCTGCCGACCCGTTCTTGCCGGAAAATCGCTTTGCCGGGCGATGTCAGTCGGATTGCGATTGCGATTATTAGCATCAACGGACTTAGCACAATCAACGCAAACAGGCTGAAAAGGATGTCAATGAGTCGCTTGGCGATACCGTGTGCCCCCTGCATCGGTGTCTCTCGCAATTGCAACACCGGTATACTGTCGAAAAAGGTGATAGCTGTGCCGCCTTTAATAAATTCGGAGAGCTCAGGGAGTAGGTTGATTTGGACGGGTACGCCTTCGCAGGCGTGGAGAATTTGGAGGATAGTCTTGTTCGGGACTGTCGGGGATGAGATGAAGAGCGTGTCAAGTCGATGCTTTTGAACAATTTCCAGTATATTTCGATTTTCACCAAGGTGTGGAATTTCTGAAGTGTCGGCATCTGCTGTTTCGGTGATTATACCGACTAATTCGTAGCCGCTGTTCGGTTTTGCTTTTAATGCGTCAATAAACTGTTCAGCGCGGGCATCATAACCGATGAGTGCGATACGACTCACACCGACCCCTTGTGCGTGAATCGCTTGACGGAAACGGTGAAGGACGAGCCTTCCCAAAAACAACCAGACGAGGCTGAACCCAGAAGCGAGCAGCATGACCCAGCGAGAGTAAGCGTCGTGGTGATAGATGAAAAAAAGGGCAGCTAACGTGGCAATGAGCGCGATACCGGAAGCTTTGCAAAGCGTCCAAAATGCCGAAAAAGTGGCATTGCTTTCCGGGCGATAAAGTTTCAATGCCTTCAGTGTCATCAACCAGATAATCGCCATCAGCGGGATGAGTCGGAAATAGTCGTCAAGCGGCGGGGTGCCCCCTTTATGTAACGCGAGTGCTTCCGGGGTCCAACCCGATTCAAACCGAACCCAATACGCGACAACAATTGCAGTGGCGACGAAACCGAGATCAAATAAGACTGTGAGCGCGATGAGCAAGTGGTCTAGCGTTTTCTTATTCATTGATTTCAGGTTAAACGGAACTTGCAAACCCGTGTTGAGGGCTGCGTTCAGATTGCCTCTCGTAGTATGTTTTCCAAGCCGAGCTTGCAATTCTGTCAGTCCGATACGGCACTAACAAGGAACTAACAGATACCTTATAGTATAGCAAATTTGCAGGACGCTTTCAAATTAAAATCGGGTGCTATTTGAAGATCGGCGGACACAAATGGTTGCTGATAAATTCCGCACAATGTGTTATGCTATCATTACAGACTTTTGCAACGTAAATTGCGGGAGCATGCAAGTTATGCCGAAATCGGAGGAGACACACAATGGCGAATGAACTGAGAGTAGGGATTGTTGGTGCGCATCGTGGGAGTTCATACATGGCACCTTTTAGCGCGATAGCAGAAACTGAGGTGACGGCGTTTTGTGACATCAATGAAGAAACGCTTCAGAGCGTTGCTGAACGGTTTAATGTCCCTCAGCAGTTTACGGATTATGAAGCGATGCTGGATGCGGTAGACCTTGTTGTGCTTGCGACACCTGAGAACCTCCATGTGCCGCAGTCGATTGCGGCGTTGGAAGCCGGGAAACATGTTATCAGCGAAGTGACTGCCGCTGTTAACTTAGAGGAGTGCTACGATTTGGTTCGAGCCGTTCGGAAATCGTCTGCTAAATATACGATGGCTGAAAATACATGCTATTCCAAGGCGAATGTACTGATCCGCAATATGGTAGATTCCGGTATGTTCGGGGATGTCTATTTCGGGGAAGGCGAATACCTCCACAACGTCAAGTCGCTCCATCACGATGCGAGTGGTAACCCGACGTGGCGATATTATTGGCAGGTCGGTATTAATCGGTGTAACTATGCGACGCATAGCCTGGGTCCGGTGCTTCAGTGGTTTGGTGGACGTGTTGCGAGTGTCTGTTGTCTCGGTACCGGTGTTCACACCGACCCTGAACACGCGATGGAGGATACCGTGATGATGCTGTGTAAAACGGATTGTGGTGGGCTAATCAAGATTCGGATTGATATGCTCTCGAACCGTCCGGCAAATTCCTATTTCAGTCTACAAGGCACAAAGGGGTGTTATGAGGGTTCGCGTGGGCTGGGTGCTGCACCGAAGATTTGGTTGGACGAGTTCTCGGTAACTGAACAGTGGCGACCGCTCTCCCAATTTGAGGACTGCCTGCCGGAACGTTGGCAGAACCCGCCTGCTGAAGCGGAAAGCGTTGGTGATCTCGGTGAGTATTTCAAGGTGCGGGATTTTGTTGATAGTATCCTCACGGATACAACTCCGCCGATTGATGTCTACACGGCGATGGATTTCACGGTGCCGGGGTTGGTTTCAGAACAATCCATTGCAAACGGCGGTGCGCCGATAGAAGTTCCCGATTTCCGGGAAATTGATTTTTAATTTTACCTTGCGGTTCGGTTAGGTATGATATAGGTTTCAATCCCCTTTCCGTATATCCGCACTCCACTTCGTTACGTGCTATAGTTTTGTTAAATCTGCATGCACTGGTGTTGCGTTTTGCAATTTTGGGGGGCGGATTGGATCTGAGAAGAGTAAGGTTACTCTTCTTCTTCTACAGGTGTAAAGACGAGTCCGCAGCTGCTACAACGGTACCCGCTCTCCGGCTTCGATTCAACGACAGGGAAAAGCATTCCACAACAGATTGGACACGGTTCGTCTATTTCCATGTCGGCTTGTTCCATTTCGCCGGATCGGTTTTCAAATTCAACGATCATATTTTTAATTTCCCTTGCGGTTAAGGCACGTTAGTTGGTGCCTTGAAAGTTCGTTCTTAAAATCTAAAGAAATACCCAAGCAAAAACCTTTCCACTTCGTTTTAGGCTACGTTTTCTATACTAACATGCGTTTGAATCGCGAGCACGACGTGCTTCTACCTAAGAGGCAGTTTTAATCAGCAATAGTAACGCGTCTATAGATGTCGTGCACGGATATCTTGCATCCGATTGAGGTGAGCGGCAGGACATCTTCAGGTGCGCGAAATTCGGTATGTTCCGACTGTTCACCTTGCCGCCGATAATGTTCAACGCAGAATCTGTGCTGTGAAACGAGAATGTAGTCTTGCAGTGATGTCCGTTGCTGATAGTGTTCAAATTTCTCGCCTCGGTCATAGGCTGCAGTGGAGGGTGAAAGCACCTCTACGATAACAATCGGGTTCAGAAGTGTGTCGAAGACATCATCTGCAAAGCGTGGTTCATCGCAGACAACAAGAACATCTGGATAGAAATAGGCTGTTGGACTCGCCTGTACGCGCATATCACTCGAATGGACTTCACAATCTGATTCCATCAATTGATTATAAAGTCTATTAGATATGTTGCTTGTGATCAGACTATGTGCGCGGCTTGCCCCAGACATCGCAAATATCTGTCCGTTGAGGTACTCACTTTTGTGCAGTGCCTTCCGTTCTTGGGTGATGTATTCCTCAGCGGTGAAGAGGGTTTGTGCAGGAAGAGATGCCATAAGTATTTCCTTGAATAGAAGTCATATTGACAACGTCAACTACCCAAGCCTAAAGACTTGGGCTTGTATTGAGTGCGTTGAACAATAGGAGTTGTTCAGCAGTCTCTAAGCCCTTTGTCTTTGTCGCTTCGTTCTTGTTTCTCGTTTCATAGAGGGTGGCAACCCACCGCTCTCCACGAAAGGCAGCAGCTGCCTTAAAAAGGATGTTCAGGGCAGCATTGTGGTCACGGTCTAAAGACGTGCCACAAGACTGACAACTGAAAGTGCGTATCGCTAAAGAGAGTTTCTTTGCCGACTTCTTACCACAACTTGAGCACGTTTGCGAAGTATTCTTGGGATCAACTTGGTGGAAATGCAGACCGTCTCTTTCGGCTATATCCGCACACCACTTAAAGAAGATACCCCAAGACGCATCCGAAATGCTCTTGCTCAGGTGTTTGTTCTGAACCATATTGGAGGTATTTAGGTTTTCCGCGACCAATACATTGTTGTCTTTATGGTGGAAAAGTTTATAGACCAGTTTACCGATAAAGTCTTTGCGTCTATTGGCAGTTCGCTCATGGTGCAAAGCGAGTTTGTGTTGTTGTTTCTTTCGACGGTTAGACCCTAACTTTTTACGCGATAGGTCTTTAGAATGTTTTCGGAGCAGCCCTTCGGCTTGACGATACCAACGCGGATTCTCTTCTTTTTCACCTTCGGAAGTCGTGAGGTAGTCTGTCGTGCCAACGTCAATAGCGATCGCATCTGTTGGTTCAACTTTCGGCGTATCGGGGAGTTCACAGGAAATATGAGCATACCAGCCACTCGCTTTTTTTACCAGCGAGACTTCTTTCGGATCGCCTTCAAGCGGGCGGTGCATGTATATCTTCACTTCGCCAAGTTTCGGCACTTTCAAACGGTCATGTTTCCAAGACGTTTCTCGGATCGGAGTCTCGCGAACGCGTTCATATTCACCCGTAGATTCATTCTTGACCTTGTATTTACGGAGTTTCCACGTCATAGACTTTATGCGTTTGCGATGTCTTGGATACCCTTTTTTTCCTGCACCGTTTTTACACCGTGTATAAAAACCATCAAACGCTTTATCCGTACGTTCCAAAGAACAGGCTTGCATATCTTGGGGCACCTCACGAAAGTCGGCGTATTTTTTACGGGCAACAGTTAACTTGTTCTTTTGGTCCTTGAGAGAAACGCGTTCACCTTCTGTCTCCCAAGCAACCTGGCGGTCATGGCGGGCAGAGTTCTGAAGCTCGCAAAGGTGGTCAAGCCATCGGAATAATGTTGTTTCCTGTGTCTGTGTCGGATACACAGGATATTTGAAAGTCAATCTCATAGTCTATCTCGTGTCGCTCGCCTTTATCCCCTGATAAGTGGGAGGTAGACACATTATCGGGGTCCCCACCGGTTACTCGGAAGGGAGTGGTAACGCTTATAGTATCTGTTAGTGTAATAGAAATATCATACCACATTGGACAACGAATGTCAAAGAAAAAGCAGAAGACAGGGCATTCCTCCCAACGCTAAAGCATTGGGTCTCCTGCCCGAAGATTAGATGATACCGCATTTTTAGGCAAAAGTCAATCTTTTTTTATGCTATCCAAGACGATTTAGTATCTCGGTAGGGTTGAATCAATTTCGGCTGCCCATTGGTCAATACCGCCGATAAGGTTCTTTACGTCACTAAATCCGTTTTGCTGTAGATAGGCGGTGGCATAGAGGCTACGTTGTCCGTGATGGCAGTAGACAACAATTTCTTGGTCTGACGGAAGACTGTCCACGTGATGCGGTAACGTGTTGAGCGGTATCAACCGCGCGCCTTCAAGATGCACAATGTCGTATTCGGTCTGCTCACGGACATCCAACAACAGGACAGATGTGTCCGATTCGAGTTTCTGTTTCAATTCTTGTGGCGAAATTTCGGGGAGTTCGATCTGCATTATCTTTTTTCTTCCTCGGTTTGAATCGGTGGTAAAGGCGCGCATTCTGGACACGGACAAGTTTCACGTAGCACTTCAAACGGGTAGATGCCGGTGTTGTGTCCATCGTTCCAACTGAACTGGAGCGCGTAGCGACCGACTAATTGGACATCAAGGGGTTGAATATCATCCGAGACTTCGATCAGCGTTACGTCGCCGTCGCCTTGTGGTGCAAAAATGGAATGGACATCTCGCCCTTTATGCCGAACGATGGCGCATTCGGCACACGGACACATCTGCCGAAGATAGGTGTACGGATACCAACTGACATGTCCATCTTTCCACTCTATCTGAAAGACGTTGGCATGCTTTTTGAGAAGTTTGGGTTGTTTTGCAATCCTGTCCATGACGCGATAAAGATTTACAATTCACACGTTACGGCACACGGTGTGTACCTGCTGGTGTTAGAAAATACCGAGTTCGTCCTTTGCGTCTTCGCTCATCATTTCAGGGGTCCAACGCGGGTTCCAGACGACATTGACGTTGACTTCCTCAACGCCATCAAGTTGCTGTGCGACGTGCTGTGCGCCGTTGATAATCTGTCCACCGGCAGGACATCCTGGACTTGTCAAGGTCATGGTAATATCCACTGTGGTGTCGTTGATGTCAACGCCGTAGATGAGTCCCATGTCAACGATGTTGATGCCGATTTCCGGGTCAATAATGTTTTCTTTGATAGTTTCTAATACAGTTTCTTCGGATACCATTTGGATTTCCTCCTTATGAGGTAATAGATTAATCAGTCAACACTGACAAGGATGTCGTCATCTTCAATTTTGACGGTGTAACATTCGATGGCTTCGACAGCGGGCATACAGAGCGGTTCTCCGGTTTTCACACAAAAGCGTGCGCCGTGCCTGGGGCATTCTATCTCATCGCCATTGAGAAAACCTTCGGCTAAAGGACCGCCATCGTGTGTGCAAACGTCCTCCATCGCGTAGAACTCACCCTCAATATTGAAGAGTAGTACGGGGACGAAGTCCACCTCGACCAAGTGTTTCGTGCCGGGGGGTACTTCACTCACTTTCGCAACTTTATAGAATTCTGGCATTACGTTCCTTCCAAATTTTTTCGTGTGTATGGAATTTTAAGGGTATTATTCTTCCTCACCGGGCCAGCAGTTGATACCGTAGGCACCGGCTTTGAGGACCTTGAGTGCTAATAAGGCACACTTGATGCGAACGGGTCCCAAAGGAATACCGACCATCTCCAACATGTCGTCTTTTGTGATCTGCTTGACTTCATCAAGACTTTTGCCTTCAATCTTCTCAGTCAACATAGAGGCAGCCGCCAGACTAATCGTACAACCGTGTCCACAGAAACGCACCTCTTTAATTTTATCGTCTTCAATAAGCAGGTCCATGCGAATCTGATCCCCACAAAGTGGATTGTCTTCCACGTGTGAAATATCAGGGTTCGGTAATGTTCCGTAATTGCTCGGATTTTCGTAATGGTCAAGCAGTTCTTCTTGGTATATGTTCATTATTTTCTCCGAGTCATCAGCTTTTGTGCTCTACATAGCCCCTCGTATAGTCTATCTACGTCTTCAACTGTATTATAGAGGTAAAAACTAGCACGGACGGTGGCGATAACGTCCAACCGCTTCATGAGTGGTTGGGCGCAGTGGTGTCCTGCCCGGATAGCGACACCGTGCGTGTCCAGAATTCCCGCCACGTCGTGCGGGTGGATACCTTCGATATTAAAGGAGATGACTCCTGCTTTTTGATGCGGTACAGACGGTCCGTAGAGGGTGATACCTTCGATTTCTTTTAAGCGATGATGTGCATATTTTAAGAGTTCTTGTTCGTGGACCTGAATTGCTGCTAAGTTTGCTTGTGTGATATAGTCCACAGCGTGTCCGAGTCCGATGGCTTCAGCGATGCTTGGGGTCCCCGCCTCAAATTTCGCTGGAAGGTCTGCGTAACTTGATACATCGCGCTCGACAGCACGGATCATTGAACCGCCACCAAGGAACGGTGGCATCTCCTCAAGGAGTTCCAATTTACCGTATAATACGCCGATACCGGTTGGGCCGCACATCTTATGTCCAGAGAACGCGAGGAAATCGCAGTCGAGTTGTTGAACATCGACGTGAAAATGTGGCACCGATTGTGCTGCATCGACGACGACCTTCGCACCGACAGCATGCGCAGCCGCAGTGACAGACTGGATCGGATTGATCGTTCCGAGTACATTGGAAACGTGCCCGATAGCGACGAGTTTCGTTTTTTCGGTGAGGACATCCTGGAGCTGCGTGAAATCAAGCAGTCCTTCATCCGTTATCTCAAGGAACCGGAGTACAGCACCGGTGCGCTGTGCCAGTAGCTGCCAAGGCACCAGATTACTATGGTGTTCCATAACGGTCAGGACGATTTCATCACCCTCTTGAATATTCTGGTTTCCCCAACTATAAGCGACGAGATTAATGGATTCCGTCGTGTTCCGGGTGAAGATGATTTGGCGCGTGCGCGGTGCGTTAATCAATCGTGCTACCTTCTCGCGAGCGCGTTCATATTCCTCCGTCGCCTGTTCTGAGATGCGATAGATACCGCGATGGATATTAGAACGATAGGTATCGTAATAGGCATCCATCGCGTCAACGACAGGACGCGCTGTCTGCGTTGATGCGGCGTTATCAAGGAAAGCCAACGGTGGTTCTGTCGCGAAGATCGGAAAATCCTTACGGATACGTTCCACATCAAGCGGACGAAATTCTGAGGTGTGCATTGTTTTTACCCTATTTTATTTATTTTTTTAATAGCGGATAAAACCGCGTTATAGTCTCGTCTGCTGTTGAAGGGCGGATCAGTGCAGATTAGGTCTACGTGCTCTGGGTCCATTTCTCGCATGACTTCAAGGTTATCGCCGAAGTATAGGGTGTTCATTTCTTTTTACTCTGAATCGCGGATTATGTTGGGTTTCGCAAGCTCTACCCGACCTACAGGTTAACTATTGTGCAGCATGCTCCTGAAGAATCTCAACGATTTTTGGGGCAATTTTTCGTAGTTTTTCTTCTAACGCATCATCATCAATAGAAAGGAATATACCTTTGTCAACATCCATCGGGAAAGCCTTATCCTGTTTTACACCATTAAGAGCGTAGCGAACACGCACAAACGGACTATATCTACGACCTTCCCGATAAGGTTCCTCCACACTCAAAAACTCGATAGCGTCAGTACTGGGGACGCGCCCTTCCAAGTCTATAGTCTTGAACGTGAGTTCAAGTTTATTGACATTATCAACTATATGTTTCATGAAAAAGTCCTCCTTATTTATTCTGAAAGAGGCATATCAACATAGACATCAAAACAATTCACGACACAAGTTGCGGGAATAGTCCCGTACACAAGAATTTCGGCATCTCGTAAGGCTCTGACTAATGTTTCCAATTCAAGAGACAAGTTAGGTGCACGAGGCGTGCCTTCACCCAACGGAGGCTGCTGCGAATGCTGCATCAAAAAATGTCCCATATTTCTTGGATTTACAACGCCTAACAGGAATTCTTGGGATCCGTCGTGTTGGTAAGTAGGCCCAATAGTAGGTGGAAACGGTAATGTTTGGGCAACTTCTTTAACCGGATCTAACACTTTGATGCCAGAAGGTAACGGATCTTGAAATTCTATCTCATACACATAGGCAGGTTTGCTCGGTGTCGGAATCTCGGGACTGCTTAATAGTGCATAGTCCCTAGCCACTGCATACGAGACCGATAGAGAAATAAAAGGACTGTTGTTAGTTCCTCTTGAAATATGCTGCATTAGACGAGCAGTTGTGGGTGCCACTTCCGGTGCTCTTGCTGTAAAACCAATCTCTGTCGGATCGTTGAGGTGGCAGTAAGTATCAACTCCGGCTCCTCGATAGAATATTGACATAACCATCTTCAAGTGCATTCACATCAGTAATGGCGAGGCATGAACGCCTCGCCTACAATAATAGACGGTTATCTGCTTGGGAAACCGATACTGACGGCAGACGGTCCATGGTCTTCGCACGCTTGATCCGTCGGTACATCGGTTTCAGCGTCGCTGGATTTGATGATCCCTTCTGAGACCAAATACTGTTCGACTTCATCGCCGCTGACATCGGCAAGCATCACGTCGTCAATCTGGACGCAGGGTTGATACGGCTGCCGCGTCTTCTGAACCATTTCACGATAGTTGTCTTCGTTGTTGATGATGTCCCTGTCTTCATAATCTAAACCGTATTTGGCGAAGATCGCCCGGACACCATTGCTCCATCCGCAGACGGGTTTCATGTAAGCGATAATTTTCGGTTGACTCATGGTGAGTTGCTCCTTTTTTTAATAGTTATAAGTTGTCAGTAAGATGGCTATCAGCAATCGGCTTTCGGCTGTCAGCAATAAGAGGTTTTTGATTAACAGAAGCCCTCTTTGCTGACGGCTGACGGCTACTCCGCTGACAACTACCCAAGTTTACGTGTAATTGACGTACTGAGTTCTTCTCGTACAGATTCTAACGGGACACGTTCTATGACGGGTTCAAAAAACCCTTCAACAATTAGTTTTTCTGCTTGTGTGTAAGACAGTCCGCGACTCATGAGGTAAAACACCTGATCGGCATCAATCTTTCCTGCGGTTGCGCCGTGCGTGCAACGCACCTCATGCGCCTGAATCTCCAATCCAGGCAAAGTATCGGCATGTGCACGTTCACTGAGCAGCAGATTGTCGTTTTTCTGATACGCGTCGGTATGGTTGGCTGCCGGATAGACATAGATGTTTCCCCCCCATGCGGTCTGTGACCTATCTTTGAGGACGGTGCGATACATCAGATCACTGGTGGTATGCGGTGAAATGTGTTCCTGTGCGGTGCTAACATCTAAATGTTGGCGTGCGTCAGTGAAAGCGAGTCCTAACATTTGTGCGTGACTTCCGGCGCCTTCCAAGATAGAGGCTTGGTTCATCTTGTTGAGCCTGCCGCCGAATGCGGCACTGACCCAGCAGAGCTGCGCATCTCTGGCGATCTTTGCTCGGTGTGAGGCGAAATTCCAGACCGTCCGATTCCAACGTTGTACCTGTACGTAGGTCACGTTTGCGTTCTGCCCTGCGAAGATTTCGACTGCGCCGCTATGTAAACCACTTGCGTCCGATGTTGTAGATGCGTTCTCCTCCAGGACCGCCACCCGACTCCCCTCTTCAGCGATGATAAGCGTATGTGACAAGTCTGCTTGATCGGCTTCGGACATGTTGATATAGACGCGTAGCGGCAATTCAACGCTTACGCCTTTCGGGACGTATAATAGATAGCCGCCCTGCCAGAAGGCACCGTGAAGTGCGTCAAACTTATTATGTTGGGCAATATTTCCGCTCTTTAGCGTCGTCTCCAAAGTCACTGCCTTGTTCATGAAGTAGTCGCGGAGCAGTTCCGGTTGTTCTTGCAATGCGGTGTGGAGGTCCGCAAAGTAGACCCCTTTTTTCTTAAGTTCTTCACTGTTGGAGATATGTTGGCGTTGCCCGTCAACTTGTACAAGTACACCGGATGCCTCTTCCGCGTAGGGGAGACCGGGTAACCCTGTTTCCGGTACATCTACGGCGGACGGTTCACCGTTTGTTGGTAGACTCGGGCGATACTTTTCGACATCAAGAGCGCGGAGAAATCGCCGCGTGCGTCGCCAATAATCTTGGGTACGCATATCAACAGTGCGTCGCCAGATATCATCTTCGGTCGTATGCGGCATCGGCAAAGACTCGTAAAGTGCGTAAGCCTCTAATCGTTTCTCATGCATCCACTGCGGTTCAGTTGCTGCTATTTTTTGAAGAAATTCTTTTGAGAAATGACCTTTTTGCAATTTTGTTTTATCCTTGTAATAACTGTCAGCCATCAGCCGTCAGGTTTAAGAGGTTTTCGTTTAAGAATACCCTCTTTTTGCTGAAAGCTGATGGTTTCCGACTGCTGATAGCCTCTTAACCGATTGAACCTTCCATCTGAAGTTGGATGAGCCGGTTCATTTCCACAGCATATTCCATCGGAAGTTCTTTGACGAGGGGTTCTATGAATCCGTTTACAATCATTGTGGAGGCTTCTTCTTCCGAAAGCCCACGGCTCATCAAATAGAAGAGTTGTTCCTCGCCGATCTTGCTGACCCGTGCCTCGTGTTCGATATTCGTGTCGTTTTCGCTAATTTCAATGACGGGATAGGTGTCGGACCGGGAATCCTTGTCAAGGATCAGCGCGTCACAGACGACGTGGGATTTGCATCCCTTCGCGCCTTTAGCGACATCGACCCATCCGCGATAACTTGATCTGCCACCATCTTTACTAATGCTCTTAGAGGTTATCTGTGAGGTGGTGTTCGGTGCGCAGTGATAAACTTTCGCGCCTGCGTCTTGATGTTGCCCTTTGCTTGCGAATGCGATTGAGAGGATTTCGCCGCGCGCCCCTGGTTCCATCATATAGACGCTCGGGTATTTCATCGTCAACTTGCTCCCGAGGTTACCATCGACCCATTCCATCTGTGCGTCTTCATAGGCAAATGCCCGTTTCGTGACGAGATTATAGACGTTGCCCGCCCAATTTTGGATGGTGGTATAACGTACCCGCGAACCTTTCATGCAAACAATCTCGACAACTGCACTGTGTAAGGATTCACTGCTGAATGTCGGCGCGGTGCACCCTTCAACGTAATGTACTTGCGAGCCTTCATCAGCAATGATGAGCGTGCGTTCAAACTGTCCCATGTTTTCGCTATTGATCCGGAAATAGGCTTGGAGTGGGTACTCCACCTTTACACCTGGCGGTACATAAACGAAACTGCCACCGCTCCAGACGGCACTATTGAGTGCTGCGAATTGGTTATCGGCGGACGGGATAATTGTACCGAAGTATTTCTTGACCAGATCGGGATACTCTTTGACAGCGGTATCGGTATCGAGGAACACAACACCGATTTTGTCCAATTCTTCGACGATGTTGTGGTAAACGACTTCGGAGTCGTATTGTGCGCCGACACCGGCGAGGAATTTCCGTTCGGCTTCAGGGATACCGAGTCGGTCAAAGGTTTTTTTGATGTCATCTGGCACATCGTCCCAGCTGCGTTCACTCCGATCGGAGGCTTTAACGTAGTAGTAGATGTCATCAAAATCGAGTTGTGACAGGTCCCCACCCCATTTCGTCATCGGTTTCTGCTTAAAAATCTGATAAGCATCAAGCCGATATTGTCGCATCCAGTCGGGTTCACCTTTAATGTCGCACATCTGGTTGATGACTTCCTCGTCTAATCCCTTGCGTGACTTGAATGTCGGTTTAATATCGTCATGGAACCCGTACTGATAGTCTGTACTAATTCCGAGTTCTTCTACGGTGTTCTTTTCAGAATTTGCCATTTTATTCTTCCTCCTTGACGCCGTGTTTTTCTCTAATAGGATCGTAGCCTTCTGCCTCTAACATCTCTGCGAGTTCCCATCCACCGGATTCAACGATCCTCCCATCAAGTAGGATATGTATGAATTGGGGACGGATATATTCCAATAAACGTGGATAGTGTGTGATAATCAGCACACCTAAATTGGGTCCGACCAACCGACTGACGCTATCCCCGACGATTCGGACGGCATCGATATCGAGTCCGGAATCGGTTTCATCAAGAATCGCGATTTTCGGTTCAAGCATTGCGAGTTGTAGGATTTCGGCGCGCTTCTTTTCGCCGCCGGAGAACCCGTCGTTGAGGTATCGCCTTGCGAAGGAGTCATCAACGCCGAGTTGTTGCATCTTTTCGCGAAGTTCACGTCGGAATTCGCGCATCGGGATAAGTCTGTCTTTCTCGTCGCCGTTGGTTTCTTTGCCGCGCACTGCGCTGACAGCGAGCCGTAAGAAGTTCGCCAAGCTAACGCCTGGTATCGCCGTTGGATACTGGAAGGCGAGGAAAAGTCCGAGTTTGGCGCGCTCGTTTGGTTCTAATTCTAAGACATCAACACCATCGAAAATCACCTCACCTGCGTCAATCTCGTAGAGTGGATGCCCCATCAAACCGTTAGCGAGGCTACTTTTGCCAGAGCCGTTTGGTCCCATAAGTGCGTGAACTTCACCCGGTTGGACAGTTAAACTTAATCCTTTGATAATTGGTTTCTGTTGCACACTGATGTGCAAGTCTTTAATTGTCAACTCGTTGCTCATTTTTTAATTTCGGACTCCTTGAGATTATGGTAAATTTAGAACATTTTTTAGTCTTTGTTGTTTGCGAATGCATTTCATTCTTTTTCTTACGGGGATTCAATTTTCCATCACATGCGTGGATGCCTTTTGCCCTTTTAACACATTGGTGTACTCGTCAAGATTGCGATCTTCCAATCTCATCGGTTGGATTGAGAGTTGATAGCCAAGTGCCTTAAGAACGATTCCGAATGCCTCAATCAAAGGCGTATCCTCGTTGGAGACCACTTTTGAGAAGACCTGCGGGTCCATATTTACCCGCTTTGCAAGTTCAACAATTCCGCCTTGCGCTTCAACAACAGTCAGGAGCGATCTTTGAACCACAGCCGGACTCTTGTAGATTTGGTAGTCTTCAAGAATTGCTTGTAGATAAGCAATGGCACTTTTGCGATCAGCAAGCTGCTCAATAAGACATTCACGCCAGGTTCTCATTTTCCTCATAGGTGTCCCCTTTTATATTCCGACCAATAAGTTTTCGCTCGTCTTATATCTCGTCTTTGGGAAGACTTATCCCCACCGCAAAGCAAAAGAATGATTGTGTTACCTATTTGACCAAAGTAAATTCGGTAACCTGCGCCGAAGTGCATCCGTAATTCAAAAACACCATCACCAACAGACCGGCAATCTCCCAAATTACCATCTTCAAGACGTTCGAGATGTGCCCGTATTCGAGCTTGTATTTCTGTATCCCGAATTGTGCCCAACCATTCGTTGAAAGGTTCCCGTCCGCTTGCGGTTTGGTATACTTGTATTTCTCGCGGATGTATTTCAGGCATTTTTAATTTCAGTATTTATCCGCCGATTCTTGACATATTCCGCTCCGGTTTTACGAAATCTGATGCATTAATTTTGTGCCCTGCCTCTTTTTGCGCAACTGCATCAAGAATCAACGCTTCGATCTTTTCATCTGGTACGCCTTCACGTAGGGGAATGAGCAGGTCTGTCTCTGTTAATGAAAAAAGGCAGGTCCGAAACTTTCCGTCGGCGGTCAGGCGGACGCGATTGCAGTTTTCACAGAACGGTTCACTCACAGAAGGGATGATGCCGACCTCATTCCCGTTGTCTGAGAAACGATAACGTTTCGCAGTGTCACTCTTCGCTTCGCCGTTCTGAGTAATCGGTGTGAGTGGATAGAGCGCGTTAATTTTTTCGATGATCTCCTTGCCAGGAATGTACATGTTGCGTCCCCAGACATCATCGGCGTCGAGTGGCATAAATTCGATGAATCGGAGTTGATAGTTATTTTTGCGTGCGAAGGTCGCCAGATCGACGATTTCGTCATCGGTGAAGCCCCGCATTGCGACAGCGTTGACTTTAATCGGATTAAAACCGCATTCTTGTGCGGTTCTCAAACCTTTAAGCACCCGAGAGAGTACCTTCCGTCGGGTCATCTGCTCGAACTTCTCTTCGTTAAGCGTATCCAAACTGACGTTAATCCGGCGAAGTCCAGCATCGTAGAGTGCTTGCGCTTGGGTAACGAGCCCGATGCCGTTGGTTGTCAAGCTAATGTCTTTGAGTCCTTCTAACTCGGTCAATCGTTCTATGAGTGTAGGGACACCCGGACGGACAAGCGGTTCGCCACCGGTAATTCGGACTTTATTAACACCCAACCCGACGAAAATACGCGCGAGATGCAAAATCTCGTCAAAAGTCATGAGTGCCGAATCTGGCATGAAAGTCATGTCTTCCGGCATACAGTAAATGCATCGGAAGTTGCAGACATCTGTAACCGAGATTCTAAGATTGGTATGGATCCGCCCGAAGCGGTCGAGCATCTGTTGTGTCATTTTAATAATTCAGATAGCCTCAAAATTTATTAATAGTATATCATATTCTTAACCTTTTTGCAAGTTTTTTTATAGTAAATGCTATAAAAAATATTTTGGGTAGATAGGGCGGAATTTAACCTCAACGCTGCCCGAGACTTTTTGTTGACACGTTTGTAACTTTCGTGTATAATATGTTTATACTTCTGTAAACTGGCTGTAAACTGGAGGAAAAATTGATGAAAGAAAAAGTGTTCCAAGTCGGTGGTATTGAACTCCACGTCGACGAACGTAATTTTGGGGCAGACGGTGGGCCTTCTGTGCGTGTTTACGGTGAAGCGGACGGTAAAGATATTCAACTCCTCCGTTTCGACTGTTTCCGCAAGGATCCACACTATCACTATGATCCCTCTGGGGAGAACGATCAGCGGCATCTCGATAAAGCGAGTGTGCCGGATTCAATCGCGTGGACGATTGAACAGTTAGGACAAAACCTCGTGGAGATGATTCAGACAGCAGGCTATGGCAGCGTCGCCGAGAATGTTGATCAGGCAGCAGTTGCGCAAGTCCTGCCTGAAGTAGAATCTTTGATGCGAGGCGAGAATTAATTTTAAGGATATATTTTAGTGCACAAACGGAGGAATTAACGTGACGAGATCTATTATTATCAGTGCGATGTTATTTACGATGCTTGTTGGTTTGAGTGCCTTTGCAGGCACACCACAGGACTGGGGAAAATGGAATGAAGGGGAACTCCTCCTTGAAAACCATAGTTTTGAAGAAGATATAGAAGGTTGGGAATTAGAAGATGGTGCCTGCTGTGACCGTGGTGGGCTCTATACAATGGAAATTGACAAGAGCAACCCACAGCACGGAAAACAGTCTCTGAAAATCGTTGGTCATAAGGCAACAGGTACTGCATGGCATGCCAAGGTTAAGCAGCGGGATGTCTCAATGAAGTCAGGTGAAACGTATACAGTGATCTTTTGGGCGCGTTCTGAAAAGCCACGCGAGGTGACGCTGAGCATCCAAATGCAACACGACCCTTGGACCTTCTATCAAGGCGGTGCCATCAATCTATTGGGAGATGAGTGGATGGAATACCATATCACCTTCCAATCGGGTGCTGATGTTGAAAGAGACATGTGGGTCGGCTTGTCAGTCGCGCAATCGGATGTCGATTTCTGGATTGATAACTTCCGTTATTTTGAAGGCGAACCCGAGGACGATCTGAACCGTGAAGCACCGTTCCCTGTTGACCCGAAAGAGAAGTTAGCGACGCAGTGGGGTGAATTAAAATCGGAACGGTTCTAAAACGTTTGATTTGATTTTGTAAGGCGCGGTCTGTTGACCGCGCTTTTTTATTTATTTTTTACGGATACGGGACGCTCTTCTAATTTACCGCGGTATGCAAGTAGGATTGCAACGGCGATGCATGTGCCAACAATACCGACCGGCGAGAAGTTACCTACTGAATCTACTAACAATCCAAGCAGCGGTGCGAGGATGATAGTTGCGAGCGATTTCGATTGGGCTTCAACAGATAGGATTGTCGCGCTCATCTCTGGTGTGGATTGTGCGTTGAAACGGCTAATCAATCCGGGTCGCCAGAGGTTCTGGAGCATTGCCAGGGCAACAAAAAGCAGAATTATGGCTGGGTACCACTTGAACCAGAGTGCCGGAATCAATAAGGCGAAGAGTGCCAGATCTATCCACCACATGAAGCGTGCAGCCCCTTCGTCGCCTCCCCGCCAATCCGAGATTCGGTGGGAATTCCGAGAGGCGAAAGACGATAGGAAATAGAGGATAAAGTAGACCCCGGCGACAAGTACGGCTGTCCGTTTCGATTCATCTAATGCTAAAAGTAACGGGAGGGCGAGTGCGGTCTGTTTGAGTATCGGTTGGAGAAAGTCTTTGCTGGCTTTATACATGCCTTCAAAACCCATGCCTTCAAAAACGAGACGGCGGAGCGGTCGGAATTGCACGGACTGTTTCAAGGTACTGCCAAGCATGCGTGAAACCGCTTTCAGGGAAAACTCGCTCTGTTTATCACCATCTAAGTGTGCCGGATAGCTGAGGAAGTTGATGATATTCATTGCATAAGGGATAATCGTGAACCAGAAGATGTCTGAAAAATTGCCTCGGTAAAAGACCAGCGCACCGGCGATGAGACTTGAGATAGCGGATCCCATCTGTGACCAGGATCGGGTGAAACCGTATACTTTTGTTTTTTCGTCTGATCGTCCCTGAAGGCGGAGCCAATCAAAGATCATTGCCTTGTGGGTGCCGCTGCGGAATGCGTCGCCTAATCCAAAAAAAAACATGGCGGCGAAAAGTAGAAACAGCGAGGTACTCTCCGCGAATATTGCGAAAGAGACGATATAGGCACAGAACGAAAAAATCATGGCACGTCGTCTGCCATAGAGGTCGGCGATCGCGCCGGAGGGAATTTCAAATAGGTTGGTGCATACCTCGCGAAATCCGATCAGGATGCCGATTTCAAAATAGGACAAGCCTTTTTCAAGAAACACCAGATACAGAAACTGATCGTAATAGCGTTGGTTCTTCAGGAACCCATAGAGCGAAAAGCGAAATAGCATCGGCATGCTCCTGCCTTAGTAAATCAAGGGTGCGATTTAGGGGACGTTTGCACCGCAATTGGGGCGCGAATAGAAGTCATAGCACCTACTTGCGTAAGATAATAACATATTTAGAAAAAGTGTCAAGGAAATTGATCGGAAATCAGAAATGTTTGGGTGGTATCGCGTCAGGTGTGCGTGTGCCGTCCTGATGCGATCGAGGTATTGATTGGAAGATTAAACCTGTAAACTGGCGACTAATTCTTCTTGATATGCGAAGATTGCAGGGGTGCCGCCTGTGTGGAGGAAGATAACGGTATCGTCGCGTCCGAGTCTACCTTGTTGAATGTGGTCAATGAGGCAGGCCATCGCCTTAGCAGTGTAGACGGGATCGAGAAAAATTCCTTCTGTTTTAACAACGAGTTTGAGTGCGTCAATACATTCGGGTGTGAGATAGCCGTAAGCCTGTCCGATATAGTCATCTGTGTTCTGAATATCTGCATCGGTGACGCGGGTCTCTAATTCCAAAAGTTCGGCTGCATTGTTTGCGGCGGTTCGGAGACGATCGTGTTTATTTTCCCAACGAATTGGTGCGATACCGAAGGGTTTCATATTCAATCCGAGCGTTTTGGTGCCGAGGACGAGTCCTGCCTGTGTGCCGCCTACGGAAGCGGTGTAAATCCAATCAGCGTCGATTCCTAATTGTTGTTGTTGTTGTGCGATTTCGGCGATGCCCCATGTAAAAGCGACAGCGGCGAGTGCGGTCGAGCGCGGTGATGCGACAACATAGGGTTTCAGTCCTTGCGTCTTCAGTTTTTCTGCGAGTTCATGTTTGACGACATCTAATTCGGGTCCGAAGGGTACATCAACGATTTCGATGTCTGTGCCTGCTAGATTGTCTAACAAGAGATTTCCTTGGAGGATACTTTTGTGGTCTCGGGCGAGTCGAAGATAGCACTTAAGCCCAAGTTTACCACAAGCGGCGGCGGCTTGTCTACAGTGATTCGATTGTGAAGCTGCGCCGTGTATGATGGTGTCTGCTCCTTGTGCGACAGCGTCGCCGATAGTAAAAGTAAGTTGTCGGACTTTATTGCCGCCGAACGCCAAACCTGAGCAATCTTCGCGTTTCATAAAGATGCGGGGTCCGCGGAGTGCCTCGGAGAGGCGCGGGCACTCCTCCAAGGGTGTTGGAAAATGTCCGAGGTTCACTTGTGGCATCTGCTTGACTTTCTGAATCAAGCATTCGCTTGTTTGCATTCGTGCTACTCCGCTTCAATAACGACAGCCATCTGGCTGACCCGTTTGCCATCCTTGGATTGTAATCCGGGGGAGACGACCTCAACGATTGTCCCCGATTCAAATTCACAGGCGAGTGCCCCCTTGACTCTGTGATGATTAGGTGAGACTCTCGTTACGCCGATTTCAATTGGGATGATCTCGGAATCAACGAGGTCCAAAAACCATTCGAGGCGTTCAGGTAACGCATTTCCGCTTATGCTCTTTGTAACTTCGACGAAGAGGAAATCTCGGATAAATTCGATGAGGAACTTCTTGAAGATGATTACCTCAATTTTTGAGGCGTGCTTCCTCTCCTGTTCGGTCAATTTACTGGCAAAGCGTTGCAGGTATGCGTCGCACTCACTCTGAATTTTCTCTACATCGCGTTCATTTTCGGCGAGCAGATCGGGGAACAGCGTTGGGGAGGGTGTAGACATACCGCGCGTCTGCTTGAGTGTCTGTCTGAGACGTATATCGACTTCATCAAGCGTCTGAGCGAGCGGTTCTATTTCTTCCTGCTCTTCCTGGGTAGTGCGTCCGATCTCTTTCCGCCATGCGATCACCTCGTTCACCATGAGGTTCAGGAGCAGGATTGCGATTTCTTCTTCGCAGAGCGTTTCGGGGTCCCAGTTAGAGAGGTTGAGTCCATATCCCTCATTGTAATCCCTCTCCAATTTAGCGAGTTGGTCTTGGAATTCGTTCTGAATAGTTTCGCCTTTCTCCTGATAGTAAACTTTGCCGCGTCTACCGCCGGCGGTGAGTCCTAAGGCTTGGGCAAAATGTCCAAAAACACCCTTTTCTTTACGTTTTGATAACTTATTGGACTTGGTATTCCGTGCGTTAAGTTCCGCTGCTTCTGCTTTCCGTTGTTCCGCGAGTGCACTCAGTGGAAGTGAGGGTACTTCAATTTTAAATTCGACGTTAGTATTCAGAGTACAGGATACGGATTTGGTAGATACGGGGGCATGTCTTTCTTCAGGTTTTTGTTTGAGAGCTGGAGACACCGATTCTGGTTGTTCTACCTGTTGTATTGCTTCGATTTCCGGTGCAGTAGATGCGGCTTCGTCGCCGGATGTTTCTAAAGGGGTCGAAAGTGGATTCGGGGGTTCCGTTGTCGGGGTATGTTCGACTGTTTTCTCTGAATCTTGGGTCGCCTTGACTTCCGACAGGGAAGGTTCATCGGTGTTGTTGTGTACACTTAGAGGCGGCGCGGCGTTTTCGGTCGTCGTATCCTCTAAAGGTTTCAACGCCGGTGGCGTGTCAACTTCTTCTTGCGTTTCGGGTTCAAGTTTGGGTGCCGCTAGTTCAGCGGTATCTTCCGGTGTGGTTTCCGCTGTCTGTTCAGTTTTGAGTGTGTGCAATTCGTCCAATATTGTTTCTACGCGTGCGTAAACGGGTTCGGCATTATCAACAAAAAAGGTTAAACGATATGCGTCAAGAATCTCTGCTGGAAGACGGCGCGAGACGGGCGTGCCGGTTAGTTCAAACTGCGCCCAATTGGCGAGTCCGCTCATCGAAAGTTTCTGATACATCACGCGTACTTGCCTCGTGGCATCGGTTAAATTCCGGACACTCATAATGGTGCAATCACTATCGATGCTAAATGCTATCTCAAGATCCCGAAAGCGCCCTGTTACGCTGTTCGTAGCCATGTTACTTTCATCTCCTTGGAAATCTCTCTATGATATCATACTTAAGAACGAAGACAGGTTTGTTAGACTATATCGGATTAACTTCTTAATTTAACGTCTCAATGTCAATTTGCGTTACAAAATTTTATCAGGACTTACGCAATTTTGACTGTAGTTTGTTCTGTTAGATGGGAATTCTCGGAAAACCCAGCGTTCTGGTAGCACAAACTAAAAGTTTGTGGGACATTTGTGGGACAAAAGAGCATCATGCGTAAGTCCTATTATAACTAAAGGAGGGAAGGATGGTGGAGAGAAATTACCGTCGGATGATCATTTTTCGGGTCGCGTGGAAGTTTCCGGCTCGGATTGAATAAAAATAGACCCCACTTGCGACAGGTTCGCCAGCAGCGTTTCGTCCATCCCAATGAGCGGTGTGCGAACCTGCCTTTTGGTATCCGATCGGTTTGGAATAGATACTTCTGCCTTGTGCGTCGTAGATATGGAGGGATACATTCACGTTTGAGGCGAGTTGATACGGAATCCACGTTTCTGGGTTAAAGGGGTTCGGGTAATTTTGGCTTAAACGGTTAACAGGAGCAGGATCTGCCAGATTAGAGATCGAGTCAGACGGTATTCGTTCTTCGACCGCAAGCGAGGTGCCTTCCGGATGGACGCGAAGGATACGGAGTTGATACAAATCTGTGATATAGAGGGCAGCGTCGGTTAACCTCAATTCCGATGGAAACCAGAGTTCGTTATTTTTATAGACAAGCGCCGAAGTCATTTCAAGGGTGCGTGTATCAATCATCTGCACACCTCTGCTATCAAGTAGATAGAGATAGTTTCCACCGACCTGTGCGTCGATAGGGAGGTCTTCGTTCTCGTATGTGCCGTGCAATCTCGGTTCGTGAGGTTCAGATACATCAAGTACGGCAACGCCAAGGCTGCTATCGAGCAGATAAACACGTTCTTTGGCAAAGGTGAGACCGACTGCATTTCCCTGCGTCGCGTAACTTCCGACAGGACGTGGCAGGGCAGGTTCTGCTATGTCAAAGACGTGCAACCCACCGTCAAGTGCGGCGACGTAAGCGGCTGCTGCTGCTGCGTCAACGACAACACGGTAAGCACTCCCGGGTACATCGCGTTTGGAAACGATGTTGCTCTGCTGGGGTGCTCTGCTATCAACGATAATGAGTGATTCGGCACAAAGATAGGCGTAACCGTCATGAAGCAGAATATCGGAAACGGGTGCTTCTGTCGGTATATGTGCCACCGTTGCATTCGTATTGAGATGAACGATGAACATCCCTGTATCGGCGGCGACAAAGCCGTATCCATTGTGTACACGGACTTTGGTGCAATTTGCTGCCCCGAACTGCTCACCGAAAGTCGGGGTATCGGTAGGAAATAGTAGATTTCGGCTCAGGGTGCCGTGATAAGGCGTTGTAAATTCGAGGGTATGCAACCCCGCCACGCCGTTTGCGACATAGACCCTCCGTTGACCTTCTGTTGTCTCTACGACATCAATGCCATAAGCGGTGCCGCCGAAGGCATGGTGGTGTAACCACTTCGGCGATTCAGGTTTGCTGACATCGATTGTCTGTATACCGGCTTTTCCATCGGCGATATAAGCTAGGGTGCCCCAGAGGCTGAGATCAGTTGCGTTCCCGAATGTCGGTTGTGAGGAAATGCGTCGCGGTTGTTGTGGGTTCCGTACATCAATAATGTGGAGTCCGGCTTGTTGATCGGCGAGATAGACGGTATTGTTGCGAAGTTGGATGCTGGTTGCGAATCCGGGTGTATTTAATCGGACCCCCATTTCGGGGTTTTCAGCATCGGTAATATCGACCAAGGTGAGGTTGCCTGAAGCGACGAATGTATAAATGGCATCCGCTGTCTCCGCGATCTCATAAGTATTAGCGAGGATTGGGACGCTACTTTGGAAGACAAAATCGCCGAATGGACTCTGTTCAAGAATGTATAATCCGTGTCTGTCGTCACTGACATAGACGATTTTGTCGCGGATAACAACATTCAGGGGGGTGCCTGCGGTCCGAAAGAAGCGTCTGGGTTGAGGTGTTGGGGAGTTGCGGACATCGTGTTGATTGTAGACGAGTAAGCCGCGGGCTGTCCCGAGGACATATAGATTGTCGCCATCAGTTTCGACTCTACGTGCATCGGTGAATCCACGGAGCGTTTTGACGATGTTCGGAGCCGTTGGTACTGAGACATCGATAACATGTACGCCTGCAGCACCATCAGCGATATAAGCCGTATCGTCATCAACGGCTACAGCGCGTGCGTGACCGGGTGTAGCGATTTCACCGATACGGACAGGCTTTGTCGGTTCTACTAAGGAGAAGATTTCCAATCCCCAGGTGCTTGCCGTATAAAGATAAGGAATATCTTTTTCACGGATTGTAATATCGGTATAGTCGCTTGCGAGATGGATGTGTGTCATCGGTTCAAGCTGCGTTTTCGGTCTGAGGCCGGTAGGTAGCATACTCTCTTGGGTACGATTGTCAAGGGCAGCCGTTATGGACTCTGGTGCTGTATTTGATTTTTTTTCACGTGGTATGTCTATGACAAAATCGTTGCGCGTGTTCGCGGCGGTATAATTGAACATCTGTGGCGTATCCGCTGTCACCATCAGTATAATCTCATCCTTCCGCCGGAGTCCTTCGCGCCGAATGTGCCCCCGATTTCGAGTGTTAAACGGAACAGGTGTAACGGCTGGCTGTCCATTGGATGGGAGGTAGAGTGTGATGGCGTAGAGGTTTCCGGAACCTGTGCCGGTTATTGATATGTCAAGTGTTTGGGGTAGATTCTGGAAGTGAACGTAGTATGCGCCCCACTGGTTGATAGCGACGCTGTTCGCGGCGTTTGGATAGTTTAAGACGCGCGGCACGGAAGCGGTTACCTTTCGGTTCTGCAAAGCGTCATAGCCGAGTCTTCTGTTTTGTGCTTGTGTGTTTTTCCAATTCGCGAGTCCCCAATTGAGGAAAACATCGGGAAAGCGTTCACTTCTGCCGCTGCTGGTTAAAGCAGCGTCAATTGCCTGCTCACCGAGTGTATCCGTCGCGACGATATCGCGAATGAGTTCGCGTCCGCCATACTGTTCGTAAAGGTAGAGCATGAACAGGAAAGCTCCACCATAATAGACATCCCATGTGTTTGCGTACGCGAGCGAAACACTCGGGTTCGTGAGATAGCCGTCAACAAAAATGGTGTGTACTGTGCCGTAAACTGCCCACTCTATGAAGGATGCCGTGCCTTCTTCTAACCACCGTTGGTCGGTTGTTCCACCGTTTTGGAACCAATTGACGAGATGTGCGAATTCGTGTGCAAGGCTGCTATAAAAGGTGTGTCGGGGTCGTTCTCTGAATTGGAAGATGTCCATATAGAGCATTTCGCGACGGTTGCTGTTCGGAGCTGTAGGTAATTGATCCGCGGGTGCGAAGTAGCCTCCGTAATCGAGTCCAGATTCATTCATACCGACATCGTGCATCAATAGTGTAATACGGTTATCTCTGTCGAGTCCAGGTTTCCATTCAGTTCCCATCCAGCGTCGAACGTTTGGATAGATGCGTGTGTCGAATTCGCGTGCGATTGCGGTTGCTTCAGCCTCTGTGAGCATACCGCGTACCGAATCCTCAATGTAGACGTAGAGATGTTCACTTTTAGCGATACAGGAGGCTGTTACTTCTGCGTCTGGAATGTGAATAAAAAAGCGGTCTGTCTGTCCGATCTGAACGGGTGCGGCAGGTGCGGCGGCAACTTCTTGGGGGGCAACTTCTTGGAGTAGGTGTTGCGCGAGATGTTCCTGATGCAGGAGCGGTGTCCCGCACAGCCACGCCTCTTCGGGAACAGGCGGAAACTTTGAATCAGCGAGTACGAAACTGCACCAAACAGAAAAGATAAGACTGACTGATACCAAAAATCGCATAGGATCTACTTACACTCCGGTGGATACGCGTTATACAGTGTGCGGGTTTAATGAGGCTTAATATCTATTTTACAACGATTGTAGTGCAAATGCAAGCGATACAACAGTGTATACTTTTCTTTTTTGTTGACAGAATTGACAATAAATGATACTATATTAAAGGTTATTTTGTCAAAAATGGGAGGCGTGTCTGATACATGCCAAAACGAAGAAGAAAGCATCAGAATACCCCTGCCTCGGATGTGGTTGGTGAAGATGATGTCTTGCTGCGTGCAACAGCCCCCTTGCAGCTCTGCTATTACGGGAACCCGGTCCTCCGTAAAAGAGCCAAGCCGGTTGTCGAAATCACAGAGGCGGAACGTCAACTCGCTGACCAGATGCTGGAGACGCTTTACGCTACAGGCAACGGTATTGGACTCGCTGCGACGCAAGTCGGTGTTTTGAAGCGGCTCATCATTGTTGATATAGGTGAAGATGATGACGAGATTTACGAACCGCTTGTACTCTTTAACCCAGAAATTTTAAGTGTTGATGGAGAAGTCGTCGCAGAAGAGGGCTGCCTCAGCATCCCAGATGTGACAGCAGAGGTGAGACGTCCGGAAAAAGTGGTTGTTGAGGGTATTAATATTCAAGGTGGACCTGTCCACATTGAAGCCGACGGTTTGCTGGCGCGTGTCCTCCAACACGAAATAGATCATCTCAACGGCGTGCTTTTTATTGACCGGATTAGCGGATTAAAACGGCAGTTGTTGAAAGACGAATTGTTGAGGGTACAACAAGCTGAGCGACCCTCTTGATATCTGAAACCTGAGGAATGGTTATCAGTACGATTTTTTCTACGAAAAAATCTTTTAATTGTCAGTTGTTAGTTAAGAGGGTTTGTGTGGCAGCTATAGTTAATTGGACTGCCACAAGAGATTAACCGATAACCGTTGTATTATATGCGGAGGCTATTTCGGTGTAATTTGTAAGCCGAAACTTGCTATTCAAAAGTATGTTAAAACTGAAAATTGAACCATCCCTACAGACGAAACTTGACCAACTTTATGCGTGCTTGGGTGCGTATCAGAAGGTTATCGTCGCTTTTTCAGGCGGTGTTGATAGCACATTTCTCGCGGAAGCCGCACAACACGCTCTCGGTGATAACGCCCTCGCTGTGACTGCTATCTCCGATTCGTATCCGATCCGGGAGATGCGCGCTGCGCAGGATATTGCTAAACAGATCGGGATCCGATTTGAGACGGTCCACACACAAGAATTGGACTTGGAAGGGTATGCGAGTAACCCGACGAATCGGTGCTATTTCTGTAAAACGGAGTTGTTCGATAAACTGCGTCCGATCGCTGAAAAATACGACGTAGGGACGATCGTCTACGGTGCGATCCCGGACGATGTTGGTGACCATCGCCCCGGCATGGATGCCGCAAAGCGGATGGGTATCCAAGCCCCTCTGATTGATGTCAACTTGACGAAGGCAGAGATTCGCGAGATTTCGAAGGCGTGGGAACTCCCGACTTGGGATAAACCAGCCTTTGCCTGCCTCTCTTCACGGTTCCCTTACGGTATGCGTATCACGCGTGAGTTGCTAAGGCAAGTCGATGCAGCCGAGCAATTTCTCTACGATTTAGGGATTCGTCAATTCCGAGTCCGGCACCACGGTGAGCTTGCCCGCATTGAATTGGAGGCACAAGAGATTTCGAGATTGCTTTCAAGAACCGTCCGACACGACATCAGCACGCACTTTAAAACACTCGGATATGCACACGTCACGCTCGACTTGCAAGGGTATCGTTCCGGGAGCCTAAATGAGGGTATTACGACTTCTTAACTAACATTAGAAATCTGTAAATAGCAAATTAATTCAGGGAAGCCCGGATGGATTATCTGAAGCATGAACTGGGAGCTATTATAGGGCTTATAGTGATGTATCCCGTACACATCATGACATTTGTAGGATGTGTTTTGCTTTTTTTTCTTGTGTTACCGAGACGTAAGAGGAGACGTAATTTATTGTCCACCTTGACGGAGCTGCCTTCTGAAAGAAGGGTCTTAACACAACACGAAAAGGCTTTTCTTGTTGCGAAAATTCGGGACAGTCGTACTGAGAATCTGAAAAAAAGTTTTACCGCTCGTGTTAGTAGCAGGTCGATAAAATATATGATATTTGCGTCAAGTGGTTTGATTGTGGTCCTTATCCTCTGGGGTTTTTATGTGATCGGTTTCATTGTGCTAACTGTATTGCTTTTGGCGTTAGGTTTGACGATAACATTAAACAGGAGAAAATAATGTACAAAATCAAAGGTATTAGTCTTAAGACATACCGATCTACGAAAAAAATACAACGCCAGAAGAGGGGATCGGCTTCAAAGGAGCTCCCCGTTAAAAAAGAGACGCTCACAAAAACTGAAAAGGAATTGTTAGCAGAAAAAATTCGGGAAGATCGCGGCGAGAATATTAACAAAAGTTTTGTAGGAAGATCAAATCCGGTCTACTTAACTATAGCTGTGATCGTGCTGATTGGGCTGTTTTTCGTTTTCATCGCTTGGGTTGTTATCCATTCATCATAAATCGTAAAAATTTTATATGGCCAACCAACACACACAACCGCTTATCGGCGTAGATACCTTCAATTGGAAGAAATGGGACGCTTGCACACACTGCGGACTCTGTCTACCCACCTGTCCAACCTACCGAGAATTAGGCTTAGAAACAGATTCTCCGAGAGGAAGACTCTACTTGATGGGGAGTGCCTTCAAAGAAGAGGACGCCACACCGCTGAACGAAGAGTGGTCGGAATACATCTACCGGTGTTTAGATTGCCGTGCCTGTGAGACGGCGTGTCCGTCCGGTGTCCATTTCGGCGAATTGCTTGAAGAGGCGCGGTCCATCTATGAGCAGAACGCTTCCCGCTCAGTGGCTTATCGATTCTGGACGAACCTTGTTTTCAAACAACTTCTGCCGAATAAAGAGCGTTTGGACTTGATGTTTGAGTTGATGTGGCTCTACCAACGTCTCGGCATCCGGCGGATCGTCCAGAAATTGGGTATCCTGAAATTGATGGGACGGCTTGGTGAGATGGAATCGTTATTGCCGAAAATTCCGTCGCCGCAACTGAAGTATACGATACGTGACATTACACCTGCCAAAGGCGAGACGCGATACCGTGTCGGATTCATCCCCGGATGTATTATGAACCAGGTCTTCACAGAAACGAACGTTGCGACTATCCGTGTTTTAACGGAGAACGGTTGCGAAGTGGTTACGCCGCGGAAGCAGACCTGTTGTGGTGCCCTACATCTTCACAACGGCTTGCGAGATGTCGCTTCAGCACTTGCCAAACAAAATATTGATGCGTTTGGAGCGGTCAGTAGTTCTCGCCTGCCAAGAGCAGGCTTTCAGGACTTAGACGCTATTATTATCAACTCTGCTGGCTGCGGCGCAGCACTTAAGGAATACGGGGTACTCTTAGAAAACGATCCCGCTTATGCGGAGAAGGCAGAACATTTCAGCCATAGAATGCGCGACATCAGCGAATTTTTAGCCGAAATTGAGATGATACCACCGACAGGAGAAATCAAAAGACGTGTTACTTATGACGAACCGTGTCATCTCCTTCACGGGCAGCGTGTGAAAGAGCAACCGCGCAAGGTACTTCAGTCGATCCCGGGACTTGCGTTGATTGAGTTAACCGAATCCGAATGGTGCTGTGGGAGTGCGGGGATTTATAACATCACACAGCCTGAACTTTCGCAAGAGATTCTCGAACGCAAAATGGTACACATTGCTGAGACTGATGCGGACATTGTTGCGACGGGGAACCCCGGTTGCCTCCTGCAGATCCAACTTGGTATCCAAAAACACGGCTTATCTATGAAAGCGATGCATCCGGTTAACCTTTTAGACTATGCCTACCGTGGCATCGCGCCAGAGGCGTTTTTAGCTGAGGAATAGTGGAGGTCGTAAGGCAAATCATGTTTTTATCAGATGGAGATATTATCAAATATATGGAGGCGGGAAAGATTAAGATTTCCCCGGAACCGGACCTTCAAACACAACTCGGCAGTTGCTCTATTGATTTTAGGTTAAGCAATACCTTTCGTGTGTTTGAACATAGCAAATATCCGTATATTGATCTGCGTACTGAGATTGATACGAACGATTTGATGCGAAGGGTTGATGTTTCGGATGGCGATGCCTTTACGATTCAACCGGGTGAGCTTGTGCTTGCGGCGACGCAGGAGGTGCTCATATTAGCAGACGATGTTATGGCGCGGCTTGAAGGTAGAAGTAGTTTGGCGCGGCTCGGTATTATCGTCCATAGTACAGCGGGACTCTTTGATCCGGGTTGGGTCGGTACGCCTACCTTGGAGTTGGGGAATCTCGGACGCATGCCGGTCAGATTATATCCGGGTATGCGTATCTGTGCGTTTACTTTTGCGCAGCTCTCGTCGCCTGCGCGTGTGCCGTATCAACTCAAACCGGCGAACAAATATGCTGGTCAGGACGGTCCTGAAACGAGTCGATTCGCCAAAGATGTTGAGTTTTCGGACGAATAACCTAAAAGTCGCGGTTTAATAGGTGTCGGGTGCTACGCGCAAAAAACGGGCAATGCTATGCCTAATAATTTAGCAAAATCTTGAAGTTTTTCAAGCATGGTGTGGACACAATTGGGTAGCAGCGGCAAGTTCCGTGTCTTTTTTGTTTTTGACGGCTGTAATTCGTGGTTTTACATGTAAATTTTCGTGTTTTCGTCAGTTACTGCTGATTGGCATAAATTTTGCTTAGATATTCAATTAAGACGCTTGTCAAATGTGTGACAGGACTTACGCGATTTTGAGTGTGGTTCCCATTCTGTTAGATGAGGTTTTTTGGTAAACACAGCGTTCTGGGGAAACCCAAACTAACAGTTTATGCTACAAAAGAGCAGCGTGCGTAAGTCCTGTGTGAGTTGCGTGTTCAATTGACGAACATATAGTATTTTTCTAAGTTATTAAAACTGGGTTATTAAAACTGGATTTTAGGGAAACCACCGGGCTTCATGCTATGTTTTCCCTATGCCGTTTTATTCGATTGTCGTCTCGGTCTGTGGATCGAGATAGTTTAAATGAGAAGTTTCGGCTCGCAAATGATGCCGAAATAGGAGGATATGTGAATGACACCAAGTGAGGTGATTGCACTTGCTAAAGAGCATGATGTGAAAATAGTTGACCTCAAGTTCATGGATCTGCCGGGGATGTGGCAACACTTCTCAATGATGGCTGAAGAGTTGACCGAAGACCTTTTTGAAGAAGGTGCCGGTTTTGACGGTTCGAGTATCCGTGGTTTTCAAGCGATTAACGAGAGCGACATGCTGCTCTTCCCTGACCCAGCGACGGCTATTATTGACCCTGTCTGTAAGATTCCGACGTTGAGTATCACGTGTAACATCAAAGACCCGATTACATTAGAGAATTACACACGCGATGTCCGGCATATTGCCCAGAAGGCGGAATCCTATTTACAGTCGACGGGGATTGGTGATATCAGTTATTGGGGCCCTGAGGCGGAATTCTATCTTCTGAACGATATTCGTTACGGACAGAACCAGCATTCGGGTTTCTACTCGGTTGATTCTGTTGAGGGTAGTTGGAATTCTGGTCGTGAAGAGAACCCGAACCTGGGTTACAAACCGCGCTACAAAGAGGGTTACTTCCCGGTTCCGCCTTCGGATACGCTTCAGGACCTACGCTCCGAGATCTGTCTGAAGCTCATGGAATCCGGTATTGATGTCGAAGTTCACCACCACGAGGTGGGAACTGCTGGTCAAGGTGAGATTGATATTCGCTATGGTGAGTTGACGACAACAGGCGATAGAATTGCCTTGTATAAGTACATTATCAAGAATGTGGCGCGTGAGAACAACTTGGTCGCCACCTTCATGCCGAAACCGCTTTTCCAAGACAACGGTTCTGGGATGCATGTCCACCAAAGTATCTGGAAAAACGGTAAGAATATCTTCTACGATCCACAAGGCTATTCACTGCTCAGTGAAGACGCGCTTTATTATATCGGTGGTCTGCTCGCGCATGCTCGTTCGCTCTGTGCAATCATTGCTCCGACAACCAACTCTTATAAACGATTGGTCCCAGGGTATGAAGCCCCTGTCAATATCGCCTACTCACAACGGAACCGTAGTGCGTGCGTCCGTATTCCTGTCTACTCCAAGAGCGAAAAGGCGAAACGGGTTGAATTCCGTACTCCGGATCCATCCTGTAACCCGTATCTTGCTTTTAGTGCTCTGCTCATGGCAGGTCTTGATGGGATACAGAATCGTATCCATCCGGGTGATCCGTTGGATAAAGACCTCTATGACCTTGAACCGGAAGAGCTTGCGGACATTGAATCTACGCCGGTATCTCTTGGTGATGCGCTTGATGCCTTAGAAGAGGATCACGAATATCTCCTCAAGGGTGATGTATTCACGCAAGATGTTTTGGATGTCTGGATTGATTACAAACGCGAGAACGAGGTCGATGCGATCAACATGCGGCCGCATCCGTATGAGTTCTTCCTGTATCACGATATTTAGGTGGTGTCAAGAGGTGCTGGAAGCCATCTGGAGGGCGGATTTGCGTATCTGTCCTCCCTACTGGTTCGTAAATATTGAAATAAAGATGGTACGCCGTGATTAGAAAAGCAAAAGTTGCCATACAACTCTATCCACTTTCAGTAAGGAGAATCTCATGAAAAAACTGGAATGTATTATCCGTCCCTTCAAGTTGGAGGAGGTTAAAGAGGCACTCAGCAATGTGGGTGTGCGGGGCATGACAGTGAGTGAAGTTCGTGGGTTCGGACGTAGCCGTGGTCATACCGAATTGTACCGCGGTAGCGAATACACGATCGAATTTGTCCCGAAATTAAAGATCGAGATTGTTGTCGCCGAAGAGAATGTTGACAAAGTTGTCGAAGCCGTTCAAACGGCTGCCGCCACTGGCAAAATCGGCGATGGTAAAATCTTCGTCTTGCCTATTGATGAAACCATCCGTATCCGTACAGGTGAAAGAGGTCCCGCTGCCGTTTAACGTTCTATCCTATTTCCCCCGGAGAGGTAGGCATTCGTGCCTACCTCTTATTTTTTTAGTCCAACAAAGAAGCGACGAGTGCTTCCATCGCTGGGACTGTCCCGACATCCGGTAGTGACGACATCGCTGCCCAAGTCTCATAGCCCCCTTCCTCTGTCAACGCCTTATCCGTGCAGATATAACCGATATACCCGTTTGCTAAGCTGACGAGAAACAGTGGGTTAGCATCAGCTGCCGATTTGATGTTAAATCCGGTTTCAACGAAGACTTCTCCGGGGAGTGCTACAATCGCTGCCTCACCGAGCCGCATCACCTGAACGGGTGCTGTCATTTGTGCTGGGAGTTTGGCGATCCGCTGGCATTCCTGTGCGTAGACATCAACGAGTGCTTGCGGTATCGGCTGCCCGACCACCCAACTGAAGGGGCCTGTATCGTAAGCGTCGTAAGTACCTTGGGGTACGGATAATATCTGCTCAGCAATTTTGAGGTCTTCAGCGGTAATCTGTTTGCGGGGGAACGTTAACGTGGCGAGGGACCCACTGAGATCAAGTGTATCGTGCATCTCCATGAACTGCATCTCGGTGATGAAATGCCCAGCGAGTACGTTTGCCATTTTCGCTGCCTGCTGATGTCCACTCGCTGTCCATTTCGTCTGTCCACTGAAGTCGGTATTGTTAATCTGTCCGGATGCGGCGTTCCAGAGGAGCGAGATACAAGTATCCCCGAGGTAGTGTCGCATAAGTCGATCGAAATGCCCGAAATAGTCTGCGGAAAGGGCATTGCCGTTGTCTGTCCCGATGTAGTGGAGCGAAAAATTAGCAACCGCGGAGATCGGAGTCCTGTCTTCGGCTTCAACAAACATCATCGCCAGTTCAGGATCAATTGTCCCGGTCGGTTTCACAAGATCTGGGTTTTCAATACCGGGATTAAAACGGACAGTGCCATCTTTCATGTGCCACCGCCGATTGAAGGTGATGCGATCCTCGTTGACGCTGGCGAACCCGACCCGTGCAGGCTGGAGTCGCCAGACGGCGAGTTCAACTGCATCAGCGATTTTCAGTGGTACAGATTCGGTATAGCCGTTATCTTCATCAACCCCAAGAAGATTGGTGACAGCGACAGCAGTATGTGTGTGCGTCGCATTGACCATAACATGTGCTGGCGGGATTCCACATCTATCAGCAATGCGTGCTTTGGCTGCGTCTGCGATCTTCTCAGGTATAGCGATGAGATCACACGTGACGACTGCCACGCGCGTTGAACCGTTGTCGATGACGACGGCTTTCGCAAAGAGTTCATCATCAACATTTTCGGCGTATCTCGGTCGGAAGCCGCCGGGTATCCTTGTGCCGAGCGGTGGTGTGATATTCGCGGTCGCGCTGCCTGCCTTAAGTGTTGTTTGCATTGTCCAGTTTCCTCTGTTTTGTTATGTTTGCAACCTTGGAATGCCGCTTGAGGTGTTCGGTTTCCGGTCAATATAAAATGGATGGATGTCAAAATCGGTTTTGCCGTTGGTGGCAAGTTCGCTCATGATGCGTCCGACGAGAGAACAGAACTTGAAACCGTGTCCTGAAAAACCGGCAGCAATCAATATATCTGGGCAGTATGGGTGTCTGTCGATGATAAAATCTTCGTCGGGGGTTTCGGTATAGAGGCAGACTTCGGCGTGTGTGGCGCGTCGGAGTTCTGGCATGCGTTCCTGAACATAGGCATCAATGTGTGCAATATAATCTGTATCTGGTGTGCGTTGGCATGTATCGGGAGAGACGCGGTCTCCCCTTCCGTGGCGTGCTATCTTTACGCCGGAACCGAAAGCCGGGATTCCGTATAGAAATTCGCCGTCCGCTGTCATTTCAGCGAAGACAGGAAACCGATCCGGTGTGAAACGGTCAGCATCTGTGGGTTGGTAGTAGCACACTTGTTGCTTCGTGACGGTGAGCGGAAGATTCAGTTCCGCGAGGAGTTTTCCTGTCCACGCGCCGGCAGTCACAACGACCTTTTTGCTGCGGAACTGGTCGTTATCTGTGCAGACAGTCGGAAATTCTCCGTGCCAGTCAATGTTGGTTACAACGGTTTCCTCTTTGAGGGTTGCACCGTGCTGTTCGGCTAATTCTAAGTGCGTCAGAACGCATTCAGCAGCGTGGAGGAAACCGGTATCCTCCTGCCAGAGGATGTCTATATTGTTTGATACACGGAACTGTGGGAACCGTTCTGTTAATTGTGTCGCGGACCACCACTGGGATGGAACGCCAGCGGCATCTAAACTTCGCCGTACAGACTGTCCATAAGGATTCCCGCGCTCGCCGAGACATACGCTTCCGGTGATGAAAAGCAGGGGTTTTCCTGATGCGGACTCAAGATCGCGCCACTCGGTGTAGGCGGTTTTCATTAATTCGGTGTAGAAAGGCTTATCATAGAAAAATCGGATGATACGGGTTGCGCCGTGCGAACTCCCGAAGGTGTGTCCACGTTGAAACTGTTCTAAGACAAGTACATCTGCACCAGATTTAGCGAGATGATATGCGGATGCACTCCCCATCCCGCCAGCCCCAATGACAATGGCATCGTAAATATTTTTAATTGTTTCCTTGCGGTTCGGTAAGGCGGATTTGTGCATTCACGTACCTTCCCGTATATCTGAAGAAACGCCCAAGCAAAAACCCCTCCACTGCGTTCCCGGCTACTTCACCTGATTATCCTTACTGTTAAAAAGATGCTTGCGACTATCCGTTAATTGGGAACGGGTTTGGCAGAGTCGTGAAATGCTGGTATCGGTCTTTGCCGCGTAGAAGTATCGGTTTCCACGGACGTTTCAATGAATTATCCTCTGCTTGTTTTACTGATGGGTCTATGTAGCGAATTGTTAGACCGCATCGCCGGCGGGTTGAGTGATTCGGTAGACTGCCGTGTATCATCTGCCCATGATGAATGGACATCTCACCGGCTTTTAGGACGAGATCGACGGCGGTCTCTGCTTCTGCTGCGGTGACGGGTACTTCCTGATTGATGCTCAAGAGGTTACCTGCCTGTTTCGATTTTCCGTGTTCTTGTATCCCACGCTGATGGCTTCCGGGGATCACCTGCATGCAACCGTTGCCTGTGTCGCTATCGTCTATGGCATACCAAGCGGTAATCGCATCTGGTGGTTCGAGTCCCCAGTAGGTTACATCTTGATGCCATGCGACGAATTTCTCACGGGGTCCGTACTTACAAAAGAAATGCGTGGCTAACAGCATTACATCGGGACCGATGAGAGCCTCAATGACATCTATGATTTTCGGGTGTGTGGCGAGTTTCCAGATGAATTGGTGGTCAAAATGCCAGTCGATGAGACCGATTTCGCATTTCTCTTTGCCGACTTCTGCTTCTAACTTATCGTAGGCGTGCTGATAGCGTGCTGCTTCAGTCGTATCAGTGATAGGAATGCCTGTCAAAAATCCGTCTTTTCGGTAGTTTTCAAGGAGTTGTCCGTTTGTCGTTTCCATATTTTAATTTTTCCTTGCGGTTCGGTTAGGGTAATTGGGTGAATAACATTGATTGACGTATGTCCGCCTGCGCCGTTGTTGCAGGCTACACTTCACGCTGGCAAACTGGACAAGTCCTCTTTTTCATGATTTAATTTACCTCACTTTATAAAGGTTACTTACTGTTCTTTCTTACGAGAGTTCAGGAAGTTTGCACTGTTGAAACCACTGCGAGTCTTCGGGTGGCGATTCACTCGGATTTTTCATTGTTTCAAAGGTATTCAATGCGGGTGTTACTGTCTCTGCCCATATCTGCTCGACTTCTTGAAAAGTTACGGGTCTGCGTTCGGAAATCTCCAGTTTTGTATAATCTTCCAACAATTCCGCCATTTTTTTGCCGAGCCATGCGACTTCATCGTTCACCATACGTTCACCGATGCGTCGATCTGATTCATAGGCGTTTCTGCCCATTGCGAAGTGCGGTCCTTGTGCGTCGACTTCAGGCATGCGGGACATATCAACGCATTCGGGTTCTAATGCCCAGAGGAGCGAGGTTTCAACTCTGCCTGCGTGATCTCCGCCGTTTCCTTGTCGGTCGAAACCGGGTGTATTCGCCTCAAAGTCTGGGAGTCCATAGAGTCGCATAGCGAAGTGTGGCTGAATTAAGGCGAGAAGTGTTTTGAGGTCTTGCCAATTGGGGCCGTAGTGTCCTGTGAGGAAGATGGCGGCATGGAATCCGAGTGCATCGGCGGCGCGGACGTGGTAGCAGACGTTTTTGAAGTGTTGCCACGCTGGCATTGCCGTGAGCCAACTTCGTGCTTCGCCGACGTTTTGGTATGCCCAATTCGCGTACATGCCGTGTTCATGGATGTGCCAATAGTCTGGTGGTGCGACGATGCCGCCGTGTGCGTGCGCAGCTCGGCAAGCGATTGCATGCGCTTTGAGTGCATCCAATCCAACTGTGTTTTGGGGTCCGTGCGGTTCGCAGAGTCCGTAGGTGAAGTAGACGGCCGGACATTCATTGAACGCGGCTTCTAACTCATCGGGGAACATCCGTTCCCAGCGTATCTCTTTTCGCATTAGGGGTTCCTCTTCTTAATCCTGTCTATCCCAATCTTTGAAAACAACGCCACATTTCGGGCATTGTGTTGACCATCCTATTTGTCGCTGTCCACAATTTGGACAGATATATCTAACACCTTTGTGATACGCATACGCATACATCCAAATTCCCGCCATTACAATAAGTAGTGGTAATAAAAATATGATTGTTTCCATTTTCTTTTTTGAAACTAAGCGTTAGATTGCTGGTTGCTGATATTTAAAGTTCGGCAGATTTTCTTGGCACCGGTAAGGTGCGGTTGGAGTTCAAATGCCATTTTCAGCACGGTTCGTGCTTCTGGATGCCGGTCAATCTCAACATAGAATTCGGCGATTTTTTTGTATATCCACGCCGTTTCGCGCTTCGGGAGTTTTAATGCCCGGATTTTCGTCAACGGGATGTGAGATGTTTGATAGTAGCCTTCAATACTGAAGTGATAGAGATAGATGCCTTTGAGTCGCTCCTTGACTTCTCGGATAAAGTGTCTGAAACAGGGACGTTTTGTTTCTGCTGATAAGAGAGATTCATATATCAGCATCGCCTGCTCAATTTTTCGGTGCCGCTCCAGGTCGGAAGACGCGTCTCCGTTAGAGAACCCGATTTTCTGGTAGGCTTCGGCAATGAGAAATTCGCAGTCTCGGCTCTCTTCGTAACTCAGGAAGTCGTCAATTCGCCACTCTTTCCCGGTTTTTTCGGAGTGGTGCCGGAGCTGCTCATACATAGAAATGCCGGTTTCGTAGTTTTGATGAAGCAGTGCTTCGAGCAACAGTTCTAACTTAGCATAGCTCTGGTTGAGTCTATCGAGATAGGTTTCGTGCGATTTTCGCTGCCGTTCGATTGTCTGTAGTACCCTGTCGTAGTCGGATTTCTGTTTTTTGTTATGGAGCGTGCTGTAGGCGTTACAGACTTCGCGGAACATTTTTTCTGCAAAAGCGATCCGCTCTGGATTTTTGTCGGGATGGTAGCGCTTGGCGAGTTTTCGGAATGCGCTCTTTATTTCGTAGGCGGTTGCATCGCGCCTAATCTCTAAGATTTGATAGTAATCTGGAATTTGCATTATAGATACGAGGTTCCTAAAAAATATGGTACTATAATTCCATATATTCCAGAATTTGTCAAGCAGAAATTCGAGGTGTTAAAGTTTGAATTTTGGAAAAAGTTGTGGTTTATTCCTACAAGACTTCACGTAGGAAGCGTGCGGTGTGGGATTCTTGGACTTTTGCGACATCTTCGGGGGTGCCCATCGCGACGACGTTTCCACCGCCTTTGCTGCCCTCCGGTCCTAAGTCGATGATCCAGTCAGCCGATTTGATAATGTCGATATTATGTTCGACAGCGATGATTGTGTTGCCTGCATCGACGAGGCGGTTCAGGACTTTGAGGAGTTTCTGGATGTCGTCAAAATGGAGGCCGGTCGTCGGTTCGTCCATGATATAGAGCGTTGATCCGGTTGTACGCCGTGCCAACTCTTTCGCGAGTTTGACGCGCTGCGCTTCACCTCCAGAGAGTGTCGGTGCCGATTGTCCGAGTTGGATATAGCCGAGTCCGACATCTGCTAACATCCGGAGTGTCCGACAGATACGTGAGTTATCGCTGAAAAATTCGAGTGCCTCATCTACCGTCATATCTAAAACTTCAGCGATATTTTTGCCGTTATAACGGATTTCGAGGGTATCCTGACTGTAGCCGGTGCTATTACACGCTTCACACGGCATCCATACATCCGGTAGGAAATGCATCTCAACGCGGTTGAATCGGTGTCCTTCGCAGACGTGGCACTGTCCGTAAGCGAGGTTGAAACTGAACATTCCGATCCCGAAACCTCGCGTCTTTGCGTCGTTTTGCTCAGCGAAGAGTTCTCGGATTTTCGTGAACAGGTCGGTATAGGTTGCTGGATTGGAACGCGGCGTTTCGCCGATCGCTTTCTGGTCAACATTGATGAGCCGTTTGATATGACTAACGCCGCGGACGCTTCGATACTCCGGTTTCCCATATTCGCTATATACCGGTTCACGCTCTCTATCGCTGATATAGTGGGTATGGAGGCGGTCTCTGGCACCGTCGGCTTTGATAGAGTTCTTGCTTTCGAGTGCTGGTTTTAGAGTGCCTTCAACGAGTGAGCTCTTTCCGCACCCTGAAACGCCGGTTACACAGGTAAGGGTTCCGAGTGGAATTTTAACATCGATATCCTTGAGGTTGTTCGTCTCCGCGCCGTATAAGGCGAGTTGTTTACCTATGCCTGTGCGTCGCGTTTTGGGAACCGGGATCTCTTCTTCATTAGAGAGATACGCCTGCGTCAGTGATTTGACGGACGATTTCTCTGTGGCAGGCGGTTTATGCGTGAAGATTTCCGGTGCGCCGGTTGCAATGACTTCACCGCCGCCTTTGCCTGCCTTAGGACCGAAGTCTATGACGTGATCAGCGGCTAATATTGTGTCGCGATCGTGTTCAACGACGAGGACACTATTACCGATATCGCGGAGTTCCTTAAGTGCAGCGATGAGGCGTTCTTGGTCGCGTGGGTGTAATCCGATACTTGGTTCATCAAGGATATAGGTTACGCCTGTAAGACCGCTGCCGAGTTGGCTCGCGAGTTGGATTCTGCGCATTTCGCCACCGGAGAGTGTCGGTGCCCCGCGATCCAATGCGAGATAGCCGAGACCGATATCTTCTAAGAACTGCAGCCGTATCTGAATTTGGCGAAGGACTTCTGCTTCAAATTCGGGTGAGGTATGAACATGGAGTGCGGGATGCGTTGCTCTGGAGGTTGACACACCTTTCGCTGCAGCGGGATCGTCTTTACCGTTTCGGGTGCCGTCAGCGATTTCGGTTTCGATCTGTTTCAGACGAGTGTTAAAGAATTCGATGGTTTCGGTAATCGACATCTCCATCAATTCGGAGATGGTTGTGTCCTCAAACATGACGTAGCTGGGAAACGGTTTCAAGCGTGTGCCGTGACAGCTGGGGCATCGATCATGTGGCGGGTGTACATTCGTCCCGCGTCCGTCACAAGTAACACATGCGCCGACTTTGTTGTTAAAGGAGAAATGGCGTGGTGTGAGTTGTCCGAAATTGTTGCCACAGGAAGCACACATGGCGTGTTCGCTGAAGAATTTTTTAGTGCTTGTCTCCGGGTCCGGTTTTTTCGTTCTCTGTTGTTTAGAGCCGTTCGTTCTTGTAGATGCGCGAGGTGTGGGAAGCGTCTCTTGGAGGAGTACAAATCCGCCGCTTTGGACGAGTGCCAGTTCGATTGCCTCTGTAAACCGGCTCTTTTCTTCGTCAACAAGTTCGACGCGATCAATGACGATGAAAATTTCATGTCGAATGGTTTTACTGAGTCTGGGTACTTCGTCAAGTCGGTGGATTTCGTTATCAATCTGGATGCGTGCGAAGCCTGCTCTCTGCAACCGGCTGAAGACATCGGCGTAATCTTCGTTGCCTTTCAACCCGTAGGCGGATTCGCTGGCGTTGATGTCAATAATTTTACCTCGGACTGCCCCTTCCTCAGCATCTGGAAGTAGCATAAAGTTTGTGAGCGGTGCGAGGACATCCATTCGCTTTTCGGGGAATAGTTCAAAGACCTTCTCTGTAATTTCCTCCGCGCTTTGGGGTCGGACCTCTTCGAGGCAATCGGGACAATAGGGTTTGCCCCATCTGGCATAAAGCGTTCGGAGTCCGTCGTGGATTTCAGTGATTGTTGCAACCGTTGAGCGCGGGTTTTGACCAGCGTTGGCATGTGAGATAGCGATTGCGGGTGAAAGTCCTTCGATTTTTGAGACCTTCGGTTTCTCCATCTGTCCTATAAATTGACGTGCGTAGGTGCTAAGCGTCTCAATATAACGTCGTTGCCCTTCAGCATAGATCGTGTCAAGTGCGAGTGATGTTTTTCCTGAGCCGCTGACACCGGTCAACGTCGTCATTTTACGATGCGGGATGTCAATATCGACGTTCTTGAGATTATTTTCCGTAGCACCCTGTACCGCGATTGCTGTCCGTTTCTCTTGTTCCTGTCCGAAGATGTCTGCGCCCTCGGTAGATAAGACTGGCGGTTTCATGAGTTGTCGCTTCGCGTCCCGCCAGAGGTCGAAATCGCCGCGGAGTGCTTGTCCTGTGTAAGATTCTGGTGTCTCTGCGATCTGTTCTGGTGTGCCTGTGGCAACGATGGTACCACCGCCGACACCGCCTTCTGGTCCCAAGTCGATCAGGTAATCTGCGGAATTGATGACCTCAAGGTTATGCTCTACGACGACAACGGTATTGCCGTCGTCTACGAGTCTGTGAAGGATTGTTAACAGTTTATTTACATCGTCAAAATGGAGCCCTGTTGTGGGTTCATCAAGGATATAGAGCGTTTTACCGGTTCCGCGTTTGGAGAGTTCCTTTGAAAGTTTAATGCGTTGTGCTTCACCGCCGGAGAGTGTCGGTGCGGGTTGCCCGAGTTTAATGTAGTCGAGCCCGACATCGTGGAGGAGTTGGAGTCCTCTTGCGACTCTCGGAATATCGGCGAAATGTTCGAGTGCGGCATCGATATCCATTTCGAGGACTTCGGAGATGTTTTTTCCCTTATATTTTATGCTGAGCGTTTCGCTGTTGAAGCGTTTCCCTTCGCATACTTCACACTCGACCCAGACATCGGAGAGTAGCCCCATATCGACTTTTTTTGCGCCGTTGCCGTTGCATGCTTCACATCTCCCGCCGCTAACGTTGAAACTGAACCGTCCCGGTTTATAGCCTCGTAGTTTGGCGTCTGGTAAGCCGGCATAGAGCGATCGAATTGCGTCGAACACCTTTGTGTAGGTTGCAGCGTTGGAACGCGGTGTTCGTCCGATGGGTGCCATGTTGATATTGATGATTTTGTCGATGACTTTGGAAATAGGAACGTCTTTGTCTTCGATGATGCCGCGGATGTCATCGTAATCGCCTGGTACAGTTTTCGCCTTCATGAGGTCGCGGGCGAGTGCGCTGTAGAGGATATCGTGGATTAAGGAGCTCTTCCCGGAACCGCTGACGCCTGTCACACAGCAGAGGGTGCCGACTGGTATTTTCGGGCTGATCTCTTTAAGGTTATTTTGGCGTGCGTTGCGGATCTGTATCCATCTGTCTCCTGCGGGCCGCCGGGATTCCGGTTGGACAATCGCCTTATCGCCGCGGAGATATTGCGCCGTAAGTGTGTTGCTTTCCTTGATGAACTGTGCGGGTGTTCCGATGTCGGTTATCTTTCCGCCTCTTATCCCTGCGCCGGGCCCGAAATCGACGATCCAGTCGGCGACTAACATGGTTGCTTCATCGTGTTCAACAACAATAACGGTGTTGCCTTGGTTTCGTAAATTTAGGAGTGTTGTCAGTAGCCCGGCGTGGTCGCGTGGGTGTAATCCGATGCTTGGTTCATCAAGTACATAGGTGACATCGCGTAACCCTGCCCCGACTTGGCTGGCGAGACGGATGCGTTGTGCTTCGCCGCCGGAGAGTGTCGGTGCTGGACGTGCAAGTGTCAAGTATCCTAATCCTACGCCCATAAGGAATCCGAGTCTGCCTCGAATTTCTTTCAGGAGTTCCTTGGCGATGAATGCTTCGCGTCCTGTGAGTGTTAATTTGTTAAAGAATTCGGTGGTATCCTGAATAGACATTTCGAGAATGTCGGTTATCGGTGTATCGTCTATTGTTACGGACTTTATCCACGAATTCAATCGGGTGCCGTCACATTCCCGACACGGCATTTTGACGAAATAGTCAGGAAAATTATCTTCGTCGGTTTTATCCCCGTCTTCAAAGTAGTATTTCTGTTCTTCGGCTGGGATGACCCCGTGAAAATGGACGCGATGCTGTCGTCGCTGTTTTCGCCGTTTGTGTCTGCTGGTGCCTGGAGTCGTAATTATGAGAACAGCGTCGCCGGTGCCGTAAAGGATACCGTCTCGCTGTTCCTGTGTGAGTTCGTTCCAAGGTGTATTGATGTTAAATCGGAGGTGTTTTCCGACGGCTTCAGCGATGGCTTTTTCTGTGGAACGGTTTTGTTTGTTGAGGGGTCCCCATAGACGAATGGCACCTTGCATGATGGAGAGTGTTTCATCCGGCACAATTAATTTCGGTAAGATGCCCATTTGTACACCCAAACCTCTGCAGCTTTCGCACATCCCATCGGGGTTGTTGAAAGAGAAATGGCGGGGTTCCGGTTTCACGAAACTAATTTCACAGTCTAAACAGGTATAGTTTTTACTAAAGAGGAGATCGTCTTCTTTTGGCAGGAATGACGATGTCTCCGCTTCAGTTGGCACGGTTTGAACCAGCATGACTCCGTTTCCGCGGGCGAGTGCTGTGTCTACTGCTTCGGTGACACGTGCCTCAATGCCATCTTTAATAACGATTCGGTCAATAACGAGGTCAATATCGTGGCGTTGGTTGCGACTCAGTGAGAATCCTGGGCGAAGTTCGTGTATTTCGCCGTCCACTCGTAATCTGGCGAACCCTGCTTTTCGGAGGTCTTCAAATACCTTTTGGTGTGCGCCGCGGGAGCCTCTGGAGATGGGTGCTAAAATGATGAGCCTTGTGCGGTGAGGATAGTCGAGGAGTGTTTTAACGATGTCTGCCTCGGTTTGTGAACCGATTTCACTTCCGCATTCGGGGCAATGGAATTGACCGACCCGGGCATAGAGGACCCGGAGGTAATCGTAAATCTCGGTTACGGTGGCGACTGTGGAGCGCGGGTTATGACCTGTGGACCCCTGGTTGATAGCGATGGAAGGGGAGAGTCCGATGATTTCGTCTACGTCCGGCTTTCCGAGCTGCCCCAAAAATTGGCGGGCATAAGCGGATAGAGATTCGATGTATCGCCGCTGTCCTTCGGCATAGACGGTATCGATTGCGAGTGAGGATTTGCCGGACCCGCTAACGCCTGTAAAAACGATGAGTTTATCTTTAGGGAGCTGGATATCAATGTTTCTTAAGTTGTGTTCCCGAGCACCTTGGACGTGGATTGCTTCTTCTGTCATAATCGTTTAGCTTCCTATGTGTTGCCCATGTTAAGCTATTGTAGATGATATACCTCAGATTAAACGGACTATAGGTCCATAAAGCCGCCTAAGTCTTTGAGTTTGCGGACATCTCTGCGCCAGTCGGCTTTGACTGTTACATACAACTCTAAAAAGACGCGAGTGTCTAAGAATTTCTCGATATCAGGTCTCGCAAGTTGACCGATACGTTTGATGAGTTTACCACTTTTACCGATGATGATTTGCTTCTGTGTCTGTCGTTCTGCATAGATGACGGCTCGGATATAGGTAATCTCTTCCGATTTTTTGGTCTGACGTTTTTCAAATTCTTCGATGACGACAGCGGAGGCGTAGGGAATCTCGCGTTTCGTTATGAGCATAATCTTTTCACGGACGGTTTCTGCGATGAAAAAGCGTTCAGGGAGATCGCTGAGTTGATCTTCAGGAAAATAGAGCGGTCCGAGTGGTAAGTAATCTTCAATCTGCTCGAGAAGGACTGGGACCCCGTCAGCGTTTAATGCGGAGATCGGGATGATGTGTGCGAATTCAAATTTTTGGCTGTAGTCCTCGAACATCGGGAGCAGGGTCGGTTTATCGACGAGGTCCACTTTATTCAGTACGAGGATTGCGGTCTGTTTGGTGCGTTTGAGGCGTTTTAGGATGGTGTCTTCGATGTCAGGGTTTCGGTGGGCGGCATCAACGACGAAAAGTACGACATCGGCATCTCCGAGGGCGCCGTAAGCGGTTTTGACCATTTCGCTCTGTAGACGGTACTTGGGGGTCATCAGTCCCGGGGTATCGACGAAAATGATCTGACAGGTGTCGGTGGTGTGGATGCCACGTATCTGGTTACGGGTCGTCTGTGGTTTTGGGGTGACGATGGCTAATTTCTGCCCCAAGATCGTATTGAGCAGCGTCGATTTCCCGACGTTTGGGGCACCGATAATGCTAACGTAGCCAGATTTGAAGTTTTGGATTTCGTTCATAATTTTTGAAGATAGAGAGAGTTGTGATGCCCTTCAAAACAGATGCGGCAAAAGAGCATAAGGTTCCAAGTCAAGATGATCTAACCTTGTCAGTCATGCATTTTTTAAGACTCAGCTGCCGGTTTTGATAACCCTTCAATATGTTCGCTAACCCACTCATGAATTAATGCCCGTGGAGAGATGCCGCGCGCCTTCGCGATCGCGTTAACCACTTTAGCGTCTCCTAGTGTTAATCGAACGGTGACCCCGGGCTGAAAAACAGGCTCATGTATCTCTTCAAGCTGGTCCTCAAAATCAGTTAAGTCGTGTGTATCCCAGAACTCGGCGAGTTCCCGAATTGAATCTGTTTGTGGAATTTTTTTACCTTTCATAACTTCTTCTATATCACGACTACATAACCACTTTATTAGAATAGCATAGTAGGAATAGTTAATTCAAATTAAAATTCAAAAATGCGTCCAATGATTAGCAGAGGCATATCGTTTTAAGGATTTATTAGATTTCGCGCTTTTGCTATAATAACTTCAGCAATGGTTTTAGATGCTCACGTTCACAACTTCGCCCCTCTTGAGGGTTTTCAGTTAGGTTCTCATCAAGCAGCACGGGCATCCACGAACTCCAAAGTCATTTTCAAGTAAGCAACTGCTTGCTCACGCGACACTGTCGGGAAGTGGTCAAGAAATTTATTGAGTGAATCTCCTGCAGCAAGGTGCTGAATTAGACTTTCAACCGGTACACGAGTGCCTGTAAAAACCAATCTGCCATTCATAATCCGTGGATTTTGGGAGACAATTTGTTCCTTCTTCATAGCGTATTTTTCCTTATATTGATTCGGTTTCACATCAAGTTTATTATAGCACATCGCTCGCAATTTGCCAAATTGGAATTTACCGACTGTTTCGGGGTGTTATGCGTTCTGTTCTTCGATTTGATGGAGTGCTTCGCTGATGTAGCGGCGGATCCATTCGCTTTCGGTGGTTTCTTCGAGTGCTTTGAGTGGGGAGACGGCTTGTGGGTTCCCGATTCTACCTAAAGCGACAATCGCGGCGGCGGAGACCCCTCTATCGTTGTCTGTCATGCTGTGTATTAGTGCTTCTATTATCTGGGTCGGTGGCGTTGAAAACCTGTCTTCGCTGAGCCCTAATTCGCCGAGTGCGACGGCGGTGGCGCATCGCATGTCTGCTTCTTCATCTTGTAGAAACGGGATGAGGACATCAACGGCGCGGGTATCCCGAATTTTTCCGAGCGAAGAGATAGCAAAGCGGCGGACGGTCGAGTTGTTATCGGTTAAGGCGTTGATGAGCGGTACGACGGCATGTACATCGCCGATCCCTCCTAATCCTTCAGCGGCATAAGCGCGCATTTCAGCGGATTCTGACCGTAGTTTTCGGAGCAACACGTGCGTCGGAATGTACCGCCAATTCCGAACGGGGCCGTCTCGATGTAGTATCCAACCGATGAACTTACGGACTTTTTGCTGTGGCGACTGGTTTGAGGCAGAGTCTACAGTTTCGCGCGTCATCGTGCCACCTCGCTTGCTGTTTTTTCGGATAAACGACAGAATTATAGCATATATCGGACTGGATAGCAAATTGTTTTTACAATGCTCTTTGAAAATTAGAGGCTGATGCCTAATTCTTTTGCGATGGTGTAGACATCTTTATCGCCTCTACCGGAAAGACAGACCACGATGACTTTCTCTTTATCGAGTTTCGGTGCGAGTTCTCGTAGGTAAGCGATGGCGTGTGCGGATTCCAGTGCGGGGATGATACCCTCTGTCTCCGATAACAGTTGGAAGCCTTCCACTGCTTCTGCGTCGGTAATTGGGACGTATTCCGCTCGACCGATTTCACGGTAATAACTGTGTTCGGGTCCGACACCGGGGTAGTCTAATCCGGCGGAGATTGAGTGTGCGGGGGTTATCTGTCCGTCATCTTCCTGTAGTAGGTAGCACTTGGCACCGTGGAAGACACCGACACTACCTGCGGTGAGCGGTGCGGCGTGTCGTCCGCTACGGATGCTTTCACCGGCGGCTTCTACACCGATCATTCGGACGGATTCATCGGCATAGAACGGGTAGAACATACCGAGCGAATTGCTGCCACCGCCGACACAGGCGACGATGCAATCCGGCAAAGCGCCTTCTTGTTCCAAAACTTGTGCTCTCGCCTCATCACCGATGACGGATTGGAAATCTCGGACGATCATCGGATACGGATGTGCCCCGACAACGGAACCGAGGAGGAAGTAGGTGGTACGGACATTCGTGACCCAGTCGCGGAAACAGGCGTTGGTTGCATCTTTGAGTGTACGTGACCCGGAGCTGACAGGCAAGACTTTGGCTCCCATCAACTGCATACGGAAGACGTTGAGTGCTTGTCGTTCTATGTCTTCTTCACCCATATAGACTTCGCACTCCATATCGAATTTTGCGGCGACGGTGGCTGTTGCGACGCCGTGTTGTCCGGCACCGGTCTCGGCGATGATGCGTTTTTTGCCCATCCAGCGTGCGAGCAGGATTTGACCGATGGCGCTGTTGATCTTATGGGCACCTGTATGGTTGAGGTCTTCCCGTTTGAGGTATATTTTCGCGCCGCCGAGGGTCTCTGTCAGACGTTCAGCGTAATAGAGCGGGTTCGGTCGTCCGACGTATTCTCGGAGGTAGTACCGGAATTCTTGTTGGAAATCCGGGTTATCTTTGAGTTGATTGTATGCGTCTTCAAGTTCTAAGAGTGCCGGCATTAAGGTTTCGGGGACGTATCTGCCGCCGAATTGTCCGAAATGTCCTGTTGCATCTGGCAGTTGTTGCATCTTTTTATTTTTTCCTTTCGATTCGGTTGATGTTTTGAAAATTTGCTCGGAGGTTTGGTTGCTTTAAGACCGATGGGTTAACAACGGATTCCGGCAGTTCTCCGGTTAGCACTTGTGCTACACATCTGGCAGCGGTGACCTCCAGTTCAAGGATTGCGTCTTTTGAGACGAATGCGGCGTGCGGTGTAAGGACGACATTATTAAGTTTTAGGAGTTCCTCGTTTTGGTTGGGTGGTTCTGTTTCCAAGACATCCAGACCTGCCCCGGCAATTTCACTATTACAAAGTGCGGCTGTAAGTGCAGCGGTGTCTACGATCCCGCCACGTGCTGTATTGATTAAGAAGGCTGTCGGTTTCATGGCACGGAATTCGGCGGTGCTGAATAGGTGTTCGGTTTCCGGTGTCAATGGCGCGTGGATCGTAATAAAATCGGATGTTGCGAGGAGTTCTTGAAACGCGACCTTTTGCGCGCCGTGTTGCTGAATGCATTCGGGGTCTGTGCGCGGCGAGCAGACGTTGATTGTGAGTCCAAACGCTTTGGCTTTAGGGATCATGGCTTGCCCAATCCGTCCGAACCCTACAATGCCGAGCACTTTGCCCCGGATTCTGTGCATCTCCGGTCCGATGTTCTGGTCCCATACGCCGGTTCTAACAGCCCAATGAAAGCGTGAAATTTTTCTTGCACAGGCGAGGAGGAGTCCCATGGCGTGGTCAGACACCTCGTCAATACAATAAGCAGGGACGTTTGTAACAACGATACCGTGCGCGGTGGCGGCTTCAACATCAATGTTGTCCAACCCGATGCCGTAGCGTGCGATCACTTGACACTTCTTCGCGGCTGCAATGACGGGTTCGCTAACGGGGTTCCAACAGGTGAGGATACCGTCCATTGTCGGTGCAAGCGTTTTAAGTTCCGCTTCGTCGCCAGTCTCCGCGGCGATGAGTTCTGCTCCGATTTCGGCGAGTACTTGACGTTCGGGTTCAATCGAGGCCCAGACGTAATCGGTGATGAGGGTTTTCCAGTTGTTTGTCATCAAAATCTTCGGTGTGGAAACCCCCGTGCTTTAGCAGGGGGAGGAAACACCGTTCCTATAGTTAAAGTTGAGTCGCGTTAGGACCTTAAGGTCTTTTTGTTTAGCGTTTTGGCATAAGCGCTTACCTTCCAAGGAATACAACGCTATGCCTGCTTTACCAAATCCACTGATACGGGTTATTCCGTGCTTGATGTGTCTCACAAGTGTGTTCTTGACGAGACCGTTTCCTAACACAGTGCCACCATATCGCGGGCGTTTCCCACCTTGCTGTGGGTTTTCGCGGTGTAAGCAACGGCGCTTAATAGGGATAGGCGATATACAGAATATAGACGTATTATCAGGCATACTCTGTCCACCTACGGCATGATAAGCTAAGCACCAACTATCAACGCAATGTGCGTCAAAAGTCTCTGATAGTTTATCCTTACACTTCTTCAGACCTAATCTATCGCGTATCTCTTTGGTTTCGTATCCTTGTAGCGTTAGCAAGTGCCAACGCTTCTGTATTTCGCTATAGAACCAGGATTTACCGACTTCCAAAGGACTAAACGATTGATTCCATTTCTTAGCACACTTGAGAGTCCGTGCTTTGATGTCCTCAACACAGACGTGTGTTATGGGATATAACTGACTCAGCCAATCTAATAGACGCAACTTCCAATCCCAACGAGCACGCGTCCCGGCAGGTATCTTCGACTGACCCGCATTACGGTTCTTGCGATGCTTTCTGTTCGGACATTTACGCGAACGACGACTCCGCCTGAGTTCACGACGCTTTTCTACTTTCTTGCCAACCTTATCGTGAGCATCG
>JAJDTJ010000002.1 GCA_022827225.1 Candidatus Poribacteria bacterium
CCCGATTGAGATTAAAAGATCGTCACAAATCGTATAAAGTGCTACAATAGTCAAGTCCATGGGGTTCTCCTTTTGTTTTTGCGTTAAAAACACTATAAAGGATATCCCATGGATTTACAAGTGGCAACTTGGGTTATTATACCGAAAAATCAACGGAATGTAAAGCATTTTGTTGCTATCTCCTAACTTCCAACTTTCCAATCCATCCGAAGAGCAAAAACGTCCATTTAATATTGAAACTTGCTTAAAACTTGACTTTTTCTTTTTCGTATAGATAATGGGATAAAAGTTTAAGCGATACGCGAATACGCGGATTGCATCCCTCGCGAACGGAGGCACAATTATGACAGCACAACGTTTTTTGACAGCAGAGCAGAGCGTCGAACAACTTCTAAAAGCGACACCACCGCTCCATTTCAATGGAACGACCAAAACGGACTGGCAAACGTGGCGGCGGAAATTCCGGCGCAATCTCGCTAAAGACCTGGGCCCCTCACCAGAAGCAATACCCTTGGAAGTCGAAATCCTAGAGCAGACACAGCATGATGGCTACACACGCGAAAAAATTATCTTTAACCCCGACCCCTTTTCTTCGATGCCAGCCTACGTTTTAACACCAGAAGATGCAAGCGCGGAAAACCCGGCACCAGCAGTTTTGTGTGCACACGGACACGGGGTCGGTAAAGATGGCGCAGTCGGCATTGTTGATGACTATCAGAAGCAATACGCCGTGGAATTGGCGAAGCGTGGATTTGTAACGATCGCACCGGATTGGCGATGCTTCGGTGAGCGGAAGGATCGCGATGAATGGACACGCCGTCCCGGTCGCGACGGATGCAACATCGCCTATCTTGCCTTCGGGTATTTCGGTTATCAACTGCTGCAATTGAATGTCTCGGATGGAAAGCGGTGCTTGGACTATCTCCAGTCGCGGCCCGAGGTCGATAGTCGGCGCTTAGGATGCATGGGGTGTTCCTTTGGCGGTACGATGACAACCTACATCGCCGCTTTAGATCAACGCGTCAAAGCAGCGGTCATCGTCTGCTATCTCAGCACACTCACAGATGCACTCAATGACCGCGGACGTGGCAATACGTGCGGTTCACAATTTATGTTCGGGCTACGCAAGGCAGGCGACATCGCCGACGTAGCAGGGCTGATAGCACCGCGGACGTGTATGGTGCAGATCGGTTCCGATGATATGTGTTTTATTGAGGCGGACGCCTTGGCAGCGTTCGGACAACTACAGAAAATCTATGCAGCATCCGGACGACGCGATCAGTTAGTCCTGGACCATTTTCAGGGCGAACACGAGATTGATTTAGAGACAGGGATTGCGTTCTTGGAGGAACGGTTGTGAGAATATACGAGTCAGACATTCATGCCGAATAACACCTCCGGAAAAGAACCCTCTATCCTAAAAAATATTCTCGTTATTACACCCCTGAGCCTGATCGGACATGCCGGCACATTTCTCATCTACGTCGTTCTCGCCAATTGGTTCGGCGACCCAGCGGAGATGGACTTTATCTATTACTATTGGGGGATCGCTGGGTTCCTGATTCAGTTGCTCAGTGCCGCCTCCGCTTATTCCGTCCTCGTTCCACTGTTAGCCGAAGCCCGCGCGAAAGGTGAAACTGAGGCACAACGCTGTGTACAATCCATTTTTTCCCGCTATATTACAGTAATACCGTGGCTCTGCTGTCTTCTTGTTGCTATTTCCTGGGCAATCTCCCAACTTTTTTTTCCAAATGCTGGACTCACACGGGGTACCACAGTTGGTATCGTGTGTGGGTTTCTCTGCTTCGCGATTATTGCATCAGTCCGTTGGATGCTCAAGGCGATATTAGACACGTATCAAGTATTTCACCTACCTATTATTGTGCAAGGGCTTTGTGCTGTGCTTGTCATTGCGGTTATCTACCTATGTAAACCCTCCCTAACTTGGTTCAGTATACCGCTCGCGCTAATTTTCGGTGAACTTTTCCAAGTGATTGTTCTGTTCCCAAAATGCTGTGCTATTCTGAACCTACAAGTACACCACCTGAAACTGGATTTACGGGCGACATCTTACACCGAACAATTCCGCCATCAATGCCTACTCATGATGGGGGCGGCGATTGCCGATGGGTTAAACCCCGTCGTCGATAGAGGGATGGCAAGCACATTAGGGGCAAGTTCCGTCTCGAAACTCGATTACGCACTCCGATTGTGCGCAATCCCTGAAAGGCTGACAGGTGGAGCACTCCCCGTTCTACTTTCGCATTGGGCAAAGATCTTTTCATCTGAGTCGCAATCAGAAAACGGTTCAACGCCCAACGGAACGCAACTACAACGAAGTGTCTGGCAAGGTGTTATTGTGCTACTGATACTGATGGTACCATTCTTGGCAGGTTTTTATCTTCTTCGGGAGCACATCGTCTCAATTTTGTACGGACACGGCGAATTGTCCGAAGCAGGTCAGTCGCACATCGCTTCATTGTTGGGGATCTATCTGCTTGGAATGCTACCGCGTCTAATGAGCAGGTTGATCATCCGCGCACACCTCGCACGTCAGGCACACGGCACCGTCGTAACCGCAACCCTCATTAGACTCGTCCTAAATCCGTTTCTTAATTCGGTGTTCATGCAGTATTGGGGATTAGAGGGGATCGCTTGGTCAACAGCGTTGTTGTCCTATCCAATTTTCGCGTACATCGCGATCGCCTTCTGGAAAAGCGGACAGGTAAGCAAAACTAAACCATAACGAAGCGTTCCGGGTAATTAGACGTAATACCTTGCACACCAAACGTCTCCATTTCGCGCATCCGATTGAGGTCATCTACAGTCCAACACCACAGGGCAATGCCACGGCGACGGATTTCAAAAGCAAACTCCGCTGTGATTAACGAGTGATGGACATTCAGCAGATTGCACCCCAACTTTCCCAATCGCTGACAGAGGCGCGCAGGTGAAGCACCGTTGTTATGATTTCCAATGAGCCACCCTGTCGGAATACGCGGTTCTAAACCGCGAACATCTTGCAGAACGGAAGTATCGAAGCAGATAATAACCACCCAGTCAAGTGCATTCATGGCACGAACTTTTTTTACAACGGCTTCACTGATAGTAGGATCCTTAATTTCCAGCACAGCAATCGCGTCCCCAGAAATGCATTCCAACGCCTCGGCAAGCGTCGGCACTAACTCACGGGCGACTGTCCTAACCGTAGTCGTATCCACCTGAATCCGTTCGCCGCCAAAGTCATGATGAAACCAGCCACCAGCATCTGCTACCTTCACTGTTGCAAGGGTCTTTTCACGAACAAGCCCACTGAGGTTCGTCGTTCTGTCCAAACTCGCATCGTGTATCACAACGATTTCGCCATCTATTGTCCCGTGCAGGTCGAATTCAACAGCATCTACACCGATTTCGAGTGCCTTCTTGAACGCCGAAAGCGTATTTTCCGGCGCACACCCTGATGCCCCACGGTGCGCAATCCGAATCCACGAACCCATAATGTTTCGTCTCCTGTCCTGTCAATCAGCATCGCTGCTCTGTTTAATCTTCTTTAAAAGCGTGGTCCGACTCATACCCAGCAATTCGGCAGTCTTGCTATGATTGCCCGAAAATTCATCTAATACCAGTTCAATCAATACCTTATCCAACTGATTGACAACATCTTCGTAAAGCCCTTGTTTCCCGTCAGAAACAGCCATCTGGATCGTGTCACGTAAAATGGACTTAAGGGTCGCTTCCAGTTGTGAGCCATCGGTAGTACTTACTGCGTGTCCGGTCCTGATTTCCGGCGGTAGATCATCTGGAAGAATCACATCCGACCGAGACAACGTCGCTGCGCTTCGAATACAATTTTCCAACTCTCGAACATTCCCAGGCCACGGGTAGTCTCGCAGCAACTTCAGCCCTTCCTCCGAAATACCGCGAATCGGCTTGCCGAGTTCCTCCTGAATCAGTTGCAAGAAGTGCGTGACAAGTAACGGAATATCTTCTTGACGTTCCCGTAACGGCGGCAGATGGATTGAAATGCGCTTGAAACGGTAATAAAGATCCTCACGGAACTGCCCACGTCTCACCATTTCGCCAAGTTCCTGATTCGTAGCAGCGATCACGCGAACATCCATTTTAAGCCTACGGGTTCCGCCTAATCGTTCAATCTCTTGGGTCTGCAAAGCACGGAGCAGCTTAACCTGCAGTGCCGGGGTCATGTTCCCAACTTCATCAAGAAAAAGCGTGCCACCGTCTGCCAACTCAAATCGTCCCGGCTTCCCCTCCGTTTTTGCCCCCGTGAACGCCCCCGCTTCATAGCCGAAGAGTTCACTCTCCAAAAGCTCATCAGGGAGCGCACCACAATCCACCGGGATAAACGGCTTCTCCTTGCGTTCACTCCCTACATGAATGGCTCGCGCAACGAGATCCTTGCCGCTCCCCGTCTCACCCTCAATCAACACAGTCATCGCGTTACTCGCCATAATCCCGATGAGTTTGTAGATCTCGCGCATCTGGCTGCTTTTGCCAACCAACCGGTGCCCGCCCTGCACCGATGGTGCGTCTGTCATCTCCACAGTTAAAGAACTGCGAACAGATTGTGTTCGGAACGCACGTTCCAGCACACTTTTGACAACATCCAGATCAATCGGCTTCGGAACGAAATCAAACGCCTGCAAACGCATCGCCTCTATTGTCGTCTCTACATCGTCATAAGCCGTGATGATAACCACAATTACCCAGGGATGGTGCGTTTTAATCTCTTCTAACGCCTCCAAACCACTCATCCCAGGCAAGTTCACATCAAGTAGGACGACATCCGGCTTATCAGCAGCGATACGGCGTAAACCTTCCTCGGCACTGTTTGCAACATCCGCCGCATACCCTTCACTTTCAAGGAATTGCTCGAATGCCCAACAAATTTTCTCATCATCGTCAATTACCAATACGTTTTTCATTTTTTTATACTTTTGGCTAAGTCTAACCCGAGTTTGAAGGTTCAAGGAGATTTTTCACACACTTTCTCTATTCTGTCCTCACCCTGTAGGGGTGATATGTCTATAGAACCAGGTTCAATTATTAGGAATACGTTTCCCACCCTCTATTGACAACAGAAATTTCTCGCCGTCATCACCTATTTCAGGGGGACCGCCCTCTTCTGCTTTCTCTTCTAACTTCCGCTTAAGCACCGGATAGGCATCCACAACCGGGACCTTTTCGAGATCCGTCAACGCCGGTCTGCGTTCCTCTGCCCTCCCTATCGCTTCAGCGAGTCGTTCATTTTTTTGTTCAACCTGTGTAACATCCCGCGCCTTGAAGTCCGGTAACACCTTTGCCGCAAATAGCTCTAACGATTCTATGATGTCCTCATGGCGATTCACACCGGCCTGCTGAATGAAAACGACCTGATCCACGCCCGCCGCTTCCATCACCGCCAAATGTTCACGCACCTGATCCGGTGTTCCAATACCCGCTCTACCTTCAGCCGGTTCCTGCGTCGTTTCTCTATACAGCTGCCAAATATCCGTCTGTCCAGGTATCTGGGAGCCACCGTGATAATAGTGCGCCAATGCGAACCGGAAGAAACGGAATCCGTCTAATCCACGTGCTACGGCAGTCGCCTCATCGCTATGGCAGGAAAACCCTGATACCATGGCGATGTTCGGGTTGACTCGCTGCGTCAACGGTTCGCATTCCTTCTCAAAAATCTCGTAATACTCTTCCACCCAAAATTTAGCTTCGTTCGCATCGACAAAGGCGAAAGTCAACGCACCGAGTCCATATCTCGCCGCATACCGAAGGCTATCACGACTCGAACATGCCACCCAAGGCGGTGGATGTGGTGTCTGCAACGGTTTCGGCACAACATTGCGCGGCGGCATCGAAAAATATTGACCCTCGTACCCAGCATACGGCGACTGCGTCATCATTTTTGCCGTTTCACGCGTACATTCCGCCCACATCTCGCGTTTATGCTTCGGATCAACCTTGAACCCTCCGAGTTCTATATGCGAAGCAGACTCACCCGTCCCCCATTCTACACGACCGTTTGATACCAGGTCAAGGGTCGCAATCCGTTCCGCAACACGGGCAGGATGGTTATACGCCGGCGGCATCAATACAATCCCATGCCCCAAACGAATCTGCGTCGTCCGTTGACTACAAGCCGCAAGAAATACCTCCGGCGCAGAAGAGTGCGAATACTCCTCAAGGAAATGGTGCTCGACCTCCCAGATGTAATCGAAACCAAGTTGGTCAGCGAGTTCTACCTGCACCAACGCATCTTGGAATAACTTATGCTCCGCACCTTCATGCCACGGACGTGGAATCTGATGCTCGTAAAACAGTCCAAATTTCATTTTTTAATTATACCTTGCGGTTAAATAACACAGATTTGAAATTTAACGTCCCTTTCTCGAATCCGCTCTCTATTTCATTAAGAGCTACGATCCTGAAGAAAATCCATGAAAACACACAACCTAACAGGTTATGCTACAAATGCCCTGAAATCATCTATCTGCCCTATATTTCGGTATCAAGCGTTTGCATCTCTGCATCGGTCAACTCCCAATCAAAGACATCCAAATTCTCCCGTAAATGCGGTACTGAACCCGATTTCGGTATAGTGATGATGTCTTGCTGTATGAGCCAGCGGAGAGCTACCTGCGCTGCAGTCTTTCCATGCTTCTCACCGATCTCACTTAACACCACATCATTGGCAAGATTCCCAACAGCAAGCGGACGGTGCGCCGTCATGACGATACCGCGTTCACCGCAATAATCGCGCAGTTCTGACCGGTTCCTGCGAACGTTATATTCCACCTGATTCGTACAAATCGGGAGTGCCGATACCTCACACGCCTTCTCAACCTGCGCCTCGCTAAAATTGCTGATGCCGATACTCTTCACTTGACCAGCATCATGAAGCTTCTGGAAAGCAGAAAACGTCTCCGCGTATGGGACATCGTCGTTCGGCCAGTGGATCAACAATAAATCCACGTAATCCATCTGTAAATCGTTCAAACACACTTCAAATTGCGTAAGAACATCGTCATACTTGAGGTGCGTGTTCCAAATTTTGGTCGTTAGAAAGATCTGATCACGGTCGATACGGATATCGCGAAGTGCCCTCCCAATCTCGCGCTGATTTTTGTACATCCACGCCGTATCAATATGTGTATAACCCAACGCAATAGCTTCTTTGATGATGCTCCGACACTGGCGACCTTCTAACTGCCAGGTTCCCAAACCCAGTATAGGCATTTCATGCCCCGATGCAAGTTTGATATTTTTCATAATACCCTATAATATGCGATTCCCAAAAAAAAGTCAAGTGAGAAGAAAAATCAATCGGGAACTAAATCGTCCTGAAATGCCAATTTATTTTTTGGGTTTGGTATAAAATTCCACATAAACATAGCGAGATAGGCGTTTTTTTATCAATAACGCCAAAAAAAGTTGACAAACACCCAAAGGATAGAGTATACTATTAATATTATTGTGGTCGAGTGGTGGAATCGGTAGACACAACGGACTTGTGCGCCATTGTGCTAATGTGCTCAATTGAGATATAAATCTCTATACTAATTAGGAAATGGTATAAAGCCAACTACTTTAGGGGAAAGAGAAATCTAAACCTGAACATAGCATAGTCGTAAAGGATAGAATGGATGAACTAACCTAATCCAAAGCTATTCGAGGCTTGAGAGATATGGTAAGAGTTATACTACCCGAAATCTAATACGCAGGAGTAAGTGTGGCTAAAAGGGCAAGGTTAGTGATGCCCCGACTAAGAGATGACATTAGACTTTAAGTCTGTCTAATGCCTTCCTAAATCTCTTAGACACTGTGAAATATACACAGGCAAGCGTATGAGTAGATTGCCTAAGTCTCTCTATCGTTGACACATTGGAACTATGGGATAGTCTAAAGGGTGAGAACCCCAAGACTACGGAGTTTCCATAGTAGTTGCTCTCAACTGAGAATAAGACTGTACGAAGGTATAGTGAAGACGAAGGGAAACAGGTAAGTTAATCCAAGTAGATATAAGAGTAATGCGAAATGCATATTATCTCGAATAAATACCTTGGAATAGTGAGTGATAGAGGAAAAAGAAATCTTCCGCTAAAGCGCGTATACGCCAATATGTGCAATAGAGAATTATTTCTAATTGCCTATCATCAAATGGCGAAAAAGAAAGGTGCAATGACAAAAGGGTCCAATTCCGAAAACATTGATGAAATGTCGATCGCAAAAATAGATAAAATCATCGATGAACTTAAAACCGGAAAATACAGACCCAAACCCAGTCGTAGGGTCTACGTATCTAAACCAGACGGAAAACAAAGATGTTTAGGAATACCATGCTGGACAGACAAACTCGTTCAACGTGTGGTAACCATGATACTGGAAGAATACTATGAACCCCAGTTCTCAGATCACTCGCATGGATTTAGACCCAATAGAAGTTGTCATACTGCTTTGGAAGAAATCGTCATAGCGTGGAAAGGAACAAAGTGGTTTATAAAAGGAGACATAAAAGGCTGCTTCGACAACATAAACCACGAATACCTACTGAAAATCCTAAGAAAAAAGATTTTAGATGAAAGACTCATTAAACTCATTCGTATATGGCTAAAAGCCGGGTATATCGAAAACTGGACATACCACAACACATACTCAGGCACGCCACAAGGAGGCGTTATTAGCCCTCTACTGGTTAACATATACCTCTCTGAATTAGATGAGAAATTAGAAGAATTATCTGAAATCTGGAAGATAGGAAAATCAAGAGGAACAAACCCCGAATACGCTAAACTATTGCGAAAGATCAACAAAGCAAAGAAGGAAAATAACGCCCAAGAAGCACGAGAAGCAAGGAAAGAACTTAACATCGCTAAAAGCAAAGGGCTTACTTGGTCGAATCCTCAAGATGACAATTTCCGAAGGCTAAAATTTGTCAGATACGCAGACGATTTTATTATCGGATTTATTGGTAGCAAAGCAGAAGCCAAGGACATCAAAGAGGAAGTCGAAAACTTCCTCAAAGATGAAATTGGACTCACGCTATCGGACGATAAAACGAAAATAACGAACGCGACACACCAAAAAGCACGCTTTCTTAATTACGAAATCTTTACCGAGAAATCAACAACAAGACCAAGAATAAACGGAACAATTCGCTTGGACTTGCCTCACGACGTGTTCATAAAATGGAAAAGGAAGTATACTAAGAAAGGTAAAGCCTATCACAGACCCTACTACATGGAACTATCCGATTATATGATAATAAGAGCATATAATACAGAGTTTCAAGGTCTCTATCAGTATTACATAATGGCTCAAAACGTATCGAGCAAATTATATCAACTGAAGGACTATGTGATGACATCCGCAGCGAAAACCTTGGCATCCAAACACAAACTCTCTGTAAACAAAATATGCCAAATGTATAAGAGGACCGGCAACAACGGTGTAAAAGCACTAATAGTAGAGGTCAATAGGAGGGATAAACCTCCCTTAATCGCTACATTAGGCGACTTCCAAATAAAATGGGTAAAGTTTCCGAGTAAGAAAGATAAGCCATACAACGATGAAATTAAAGGCATAAAAGTCCTTGATGAGAAAAAAAGTGTCAGGTCTGACCTCCTAACAAGACTTATGAATAACACTTGTGAAATATGTGGAAATACAGATCAAATAGAAGTACACCACATAAGAAAAATGAGTGATATTGATAAGAACAAAGAAGGATGGCAAAAACTCATGAGTAGCATGAGACGAAAGACACTCATCGTCTGCAAGGACTGTCATCATAAAATCCATACAGGAAAATATGATGGAAGACCACTATAAAAACTTACTGGAGAGCTACGTGCATTGAAAGGTGCAAGCGTGGTTCGGAGGGGGACGATTGAAAACACAGGTAAAGCTGTGCGTTGGCCGTCTACCCTACAAAATCCGTCGCCCTAAACAGGTGTGAGGGTTCAAGTCCCTCCTCGACCATAATTCAATATAATTAGAACTTACGCACTTCCACAATAAGTGCGGTTTTCTAACCGCACCCGATTACGTCATCATAGACCTAATTCGCTGATTTCGCGTGAGTCCTGACAATAATTCTTGACGCAGGGTAGAGCAGCCAGGTAGCTCGTCGGGCTCATAACCCGGAGGACGGGGGTTCAAATCCCCCCCCTGCAATATTTTGAAACTTACCTACAAAAATGCCGGTGTAGCTCAGTGGTTTAGAGCACACGACTCATAATCGTGCTGTCCGGAGTTCGACTCTCCGCACCGGCATCGTCCGACCCTTTACCGGGCAGGATGCAATTTGCCGCTGAAAATTGGCGACCTCATGACAGCCGACTTCGTCCAACAGATGCAACGCTTCATAGCACAGCATAAAATGATTATGGACGGTGAAACTGTACTTGTCGCAGTTTCAGGCGGCGCAGATTCGCTCGCACTCCTATATGGGCTGCACGCTTTACGTCAACAACTCAGATGCCATCTGCACGTTGTACACCTAAATCACTGCATCCGACCAGACGCAAACGCAGACGCAGACTTCGTCCGCCAACACGCAGAACACCTAAATCTGCCTTGCACTATCCAGCAGGTAGATGTCTGCCATTTAGCAAAACAGTGGAAACTCTCTGTCGAAACAGCCGGACGCAGGGCACGTTATCAATTCTACAACGCCGTCTGTTCGGAAACCGGCGCGACCAAAGTCGCCTTAGGACACCATCAAGATGACACCGCTGAAACGGTTCTGATGAACCTCATTCGCGGAACCGGAAGCACCGGATTGAAAGGCATCACCCCCGTCAGGGATACAAAATTTATTAGGCCAATTATAGGATTTACACGTCAAAAAATTGAAGCGTTCTTAACGTCCATCGGCATTGTCCCGCGACACGATTCAACCAACACGGATACACGCTATCTTCGTAATCGCATCCGCCACGAGTTGATACCAAGGCTTGAGAACGATTATAATCCGAATATCAAAGCCGCATTAAGCCGTACTGCCGATGTATTAAGCACTGAATCGGAATACCTTGATACAGTCGCTCGCACAGCATTTCAAACGTGCCAAATACAAGCCTCGAAAGAGACTATTATCCTTGATAGGAAAAAATTTCGACAGCATCACATCGCATTGCAGAGGCGGATTCTCCGGGAAAGCGTAGCTGAGATATGCGGTGATGTGACCAATCTCTATTTTGCACACTGCGACGCAATGCTAAGTCTTATTCAAGGCGATGCATCTAACGCTGTACTGCCACTTCCGAAAGGTTTACGATTTCGGCGCGCATATCAACGTCTCATCTTCGAGCGAAAAACAATTGAAATAGGGCATTTTTCCTATTCTATCACCGCTGGTCGTAAAACATTGATCGCGGCTCTAAACGCAGAAATTACCGCAGAATTGGGGGATGTAACATCTGGTAGAACATCCACACTACCTGACGGAAAATTTGAAGCAATATTTGATTATCAAAAACTAAGGAAGGCATTCGCAGAACCGTTTTCAGAAGCGATCCCGCTCAGGGTCCGTAACCGGCAACAAGGCGACCGGTTCCAGCCTTATGGCATGCAAGGGACGAAAAAAATTAAGGATTTTTTGATAGATGCCAAGGTACCACGCCACGAACGCGATAATATTCCACTCCTCGTTTGCGGCGATGTCATCTTGTGGATTATCGGGTATACAACCCATGAATCTTTCAAGATTGAACCGCACACCCAGCATTATCTCTATCTAAGTTATGTCAGCAGCGACGAAACCGCTTCCTAAATCCGTTCTTATCTCTGAGTCGTGCCTACAGCAACGCATTCGCGAACTCGGCGCACAGATTTTTGCCGATTATGAAAATCAAGAGTTAGTACTCCTCGGGGTCCTTAGGGGAAGTGTGTTATTTTTCGCTGACCTCTCTCGCGCTATATTCAGCGCACAACTTGAAAACATCACCAGAGAAGTACAGATTCGCTTTGAATTCGTGCAACTCACGAGTTATCACAACAATACACAACCCTCAGCAGTCGAACTTATTCGCAGCGGCAGCAATTATCTTAAACAGCGACATATCCTCATCGTCGAGGATATTGTTGATACCGGACAGACTTTGGATTTCCTCTGTGAACACCTATGGACACTGAATCCGAAAACCGTTAAGGTTTGCACACTGCTCGATAAGCCGTCTAAACGTCGAGTACCTGTCCCCATTGACTACATCGGCTTTGAGGTGCCAGATGCTTTCATCGTAGGCTACGGACTTGACTACGCACAACAATATCGGAATCTACCTTATATCGCCTTGTTGGAATCAACCTAATCAAGTCGAACAGACGATAAACACTATATAGCACGCCGATATTTGGTGTGAAGCATTTTTTATTAATTTTTTATTGACAATAGTTTGAATTATTTGCTATACTATTTATAACCCAAGTTGCCACTTGTAAATCCATGGGATATCCTTTATAGTGTTTTTAACGCAAAAACAAAAGGAGAACCCCATTGACTTGACTATTGTAGCACTTTATACGATTTGTGACGATCTTTTAATCTCAATCGGGCATCA
>JAJDTJ010000118.1 GCA_022827225.1 Candidatus Poribacteria bacterium
CAAAATAGATAGCAGCAAACAAGTCGTTCTTCAAGCGAAACCAGAAGACTACAAGATACTAAGACGACTCAACTTCAAATATAAAACCGCCACGACATCCCCGCGCTAAAGCACGGGGTTTTGTAGCGGAAGAGGTGATAAGTCCTAAAGGAGTCATAAAATAATGAAAAATTTGAAAAATACTGTCATTGGAATATGTGTAGCCGTATTCCTCTGTGTTGGATATGCCCGTGTTGAAGCACAGCAGAATATAGCACAAGAGGCGTATGCTATTTTGGAAACCAACTGTGCAACCTGTCATGATGCAACCGGGTATGCCAAGGACATTCTCTTGCTGGAGCGTGATGCCTTGGTTAATACCGGGGTTGTTAAGCCGGGGAATGCGATCGAATCGGAGTTCTATAAACGTCTACTCGGTGCTACTGAAAAGGGTCCACAGATGCCGCTTGGATTACCGCCGCTATCAGAGGAAGCTAGTAACACAATAGCCCTTTGGATAGCACTGGGGGCACCCGATTGGGATGTCCCGTCTCCAGTTGACTTTATTGCGCCTGATGCGATGCTCGATACGATCGCGTCCCACCTTGAAGGACTTGATCCGTTTGACAGGACATCTGCGCGCTATTTTACCTTGACACATCTCTATAATTCGGGCGAATCACCCGAGACGTTGAAAGACTATCGTATTGCACTTTCTAAACTGGTCAACAGTCTGTCTTGGGGTTTTGAAGTTACCAATCCGACGCCTGTAGATGCGTTAGGGACAATCTTTTACATTGATCTGCGTCATTATGAATGGGACAGAACGAATGCATGGGGGCAGATAGAGTCTGCATATCCTTATAACCCAGCGTTTGATCCACAAACACAAGCCAGTCTCCTTGAAAAGATGACAGCACTGCGGGTAGAAACGAATAGCCTCGCACCGTTTGTAGATGTGGATTGGTTTTTAGCCACAGCATCACTACCTCCACTCTATAATGACATTTTAGGGCTTCCACAGACGACACTTGAATTAGAGCGTCAATTAGAGGTAAATGCTGCCGTGAATATTCGGAGTGCACCGGGGGTTCGCGTTTGGCGTGCCGGTTTCAATGATTCTGGTGTATCGAATCACAATCGTATTGTCGAGCGGCATACCGCGAGGTATGGCGCCTATTGGAAAAGCTACGACTTCGCCGGCAGTGTCGGTTCACAGAATATCTTTACACACCCCCTTAACTTTACCCATGATGGCGGGGAAATGATCTTTAACCTCCCGAACGGTCTACAAGCATATTATCTTGCAGATGCTGTCGGTAATCGTTTGGACGTAGCACCAACAACAATTGTCTCTAATCCTGCAGCGAGCGATCCGGCTGTTCGGAATGGCCTCTCCTGTATCGGTTGCCATACTGAAGGTATGAAGGATTTTACAGACAGTGTCCGCGCGGCGATAGACGAGAACCAAAACCCGCCCTACGATAAAGTACAAGCATTACGACTCTATCCGCCACAATCCGTTCTTGATGAGCTGCTGCAAACGGATACGGAGAGATTTCAAACTGCACTCGCAAAAATTGCGGAACCGTTTGCGAGTGACGATGAACGAAACCAATTCTTTGAGAGACATCAGAATGAACCGGTCCAACGATTTCATGAGGCATTTCAAGCACCGCTTGATGTGTCATACGCTGCGGCAGCAGTCGGGTTGCAAACCACAGCATTTCTCACGCAGATAGGTGAGAAACAGAGCTTGAAAAACTTAGGGTTGGCACCGCTCGTCGAGGAGAACGGCACCGTCAAACGGGATGCGTGGACAGATAATTTTCACGATGTGCGTGATGCCCTTTTCAATCCAGAGTATGTTGCTCCTAAAACAGAAGGACCGATTCGTCCGGTGGGCGATTTTTATATCCCTGATGTGAATCTTCATGCGGTTATTGCGGAACATTTAGGGAAAGCAGCTGATGCCGAGATAACGGCTGCGGAGATGTTAACCTTGCGGAATATTATCGCAGATGACAGAGGGATTCGTGATTTGACGGGACTTGAATTCGCTACGCAGCTGGAACGGATAGAACTTCGGCGCAATATGATAACGGATCTATCGCCGCTTGCAGGCTTGACACAGTTGAATAACATCAAGCTGCGCGGCAATCAGATAACAGATGTCACCCCGTTGGCAAAGTTAATCCGAGTGGATTGGTTAGGACTTGAACAGAATCGTGTTACCGATTTATCCCCACTATCAGAGTTAACAAGGTTACAAGGGATAGGGATTTCTGGGAACCCAATCGTAGACGTCGCGCCCTTGGCAAAGTTAACCAGTTTGGAAAGAATAGATGCATGGCAGACACCTATAACAGACTTCTCACCGTTGGCTGCCTTGCGGGTATTGAGATGGATAGAATATGGCAATGACAAGTCCACAACAGCGTTGCCATCTCTGACAGGCTTGAAAGCCTTAAGACGGTTAGAAATTCACGGCTGCGGTATTTCAGATATCTCCGCGTTAGCGGAATTGACGCAGCTGCGATGGTTAGAATTGATAAATAACGCGATAACGGATCTCTTGCCCTTGAAAAACCTCACGAATTTGACGCATCTGAATCTTGATGCCAATCTTATTTCAGATGTATCGCCGCTGTCCGAGTTGACCAACTTGAACTTACTCTATCTTGAAAATAATGTCATTTCAGATGTATCGCCGCTGTCCGAGTTGACCAACTTGCAGCGATTAGACCTGCGCAACAATGCTATCTCCGACTTTTCACCTTTAGACGATTTGGAAGGCGTAGCTGTCCGTATGACAGGGAATCCTGGGTTTCCCACCAATGGGGGTCCGCACATAACGGGACCGTGGTTATGGGCAATTGTACCGGGCACACGTCTCGATACCCGAACGGATTTTTTGTCTCGTGCGACAAATGGCGCAGCGACTGAGATAAAAGTTGCTACCAACGGCGCGAAAGCAGGTAAGGCTGTTGGAGAGAGTGCATGGACATGGCATAGCCTCGGCACAGGTGGGAATAACATTAACCGAATGACAGAGGCTCTCGGTTGGGGAACAGGGAGTGAAATCTATGACCATATCGTTTATGGTGCTGTCATTTTGGATTCACCGCAAGAACAACAGACAAAAATGTTCGTTGGTCACGATGACGCTCTGAAAGTCTGGCTGAATGGTGAGTTGGTTCATACAGCACTAAATATAAATCCTGACCATTATGCCAGTTTCTTCCCTGTAACGCTCAAACAAGGCAAAAATGTACTGTTAGTTGCGATTGACAACCACGGACATGGCGGTTTTAGTGGATTTTTCGGGTTGGCACGTGACGCGGAATATGCTGTGTTTATTCCCAGTCCCCGATTCGTGTTGTCTACAGAAGCAACAGAATTTGAGATTGAAGATACATTTACGCTCGAACTACGCGTAGAGAATATGGAAAATTTAGGTGGTTGGCAAGCAGACCTCGTGTTTAACCCCGCCGTGCTAAACGCAGTTGAGGTGAGTGAAGGCGATTTCCTCCAAGAATCGGACGAACAAACCTACTTCGACGCAGGCACAATTCAGAATAGCATCGGTAAAATCACAGGTTTGCAAGCACTAAGACTCTCTGGGGGCAGTGTCGATGGCAACGGCGTGTTATGCTCAGTAACATTTACGGTTGTCGGCACTGGAGAATGCCGGTTGACATTGGAAAATTTTGAAGCAGGCACTGCAACCGGAAGTTCTGTGCCTTCTATTCCACCGGAGCTCCGCATCGTTGTGGAGGGCGATGAACCCGAGATTCCAGCCTGGGATGTGAATATGGACGGGCAGACTGATTTTAACGACATATTACTTGTGGTGACAGCGATAGTTCATGAACAAACCCCGGCGGATAACCCGCGGGCTGATGTCAATGGCGATGGCGTGATAGATCAAGAAGACTTTGAAATCGTAACTCAACATCTTGGAGAGCCAAACGCATCGGCAGCACCCCAAAATGTTGTACTACCTACTGGGGTGACACATGACATTGTTGCTCAAGCATTAGACATCTTGCGAGCAATGGATAACACGACACCTGCTATTAAACAGAGTATCGTTATCCTTGAAAATATTTTAGCCACTTTTGTGCCTGAAAAGACGGTTTTACTGCCGAACTATCCAAATCCATTCAACCCTGAGACGTGGATACCGTACCATCTTGCGAAACCGGCTACGGTTACCTTAACAATCTACGGCGCAAACGGCACAGTCGTTCGGACGCTGGCGTTAGGACATCAGCCTGCAGGCATTTATCAGACCCGTAGCCGTGCTGCGTATTGGGATGGCAAAAATGATGTCGGTGAACCGGTCGCAAGCGCGGTCTATTTTATTACGCTCACCGCAAATAACTTCACGACTACCCGTAAAATGTTGTTGATGAAATAAGCTTACGGCGCGCGTGACACGCGCGCCGCTCTCAAGAAGGAACTAAAATCGATGCAACGCATGAAATTATGCATGAGCCTGTTCTTGTTTTATATCGGACTTTTTACCTTACCGCAGGCGATATGCGCCCAAAATGTAAACATTCCTGATCCAAACCTGCGGGCTGCAATCGTAGAAGCACTTGAAAAAGCACCCGGCGCCCTTATTACTGCAGCGGATATGGAAACGTTGACACAACTTGACGCGGTGGGCGCGAACATTACTAACTTGACTGGATTGGCAGCTGCAACGAACTTGGATAGACTTGCACTTCACGATAACGGTATATCTGACCTGTCACCGCTTAAAGATTTAATCAAACTGCAAGTGCTCAATCTTGACAGTAATATCATATCTGACCTTTCACCCCTCAAAGGGCTAATCAACCTGACAAGCCTCAATCTTTCACATAACGCCATCACGGACTTTTCACCGCTTGCAGGGCTCATAAGACTCGAATCAATACATTTCACTGAGAACCCGATAGCCGATCTGACGCCGCTGGCAGATTTGATAAGTTTAAGACGGCTTCATACGTGGGGAACCCCCATCGAAAACCTTTCAGCTGTGACGGTATTACCGAAACTGCGTATCCTCGATATCTGTGGCGGAGAACTCACAGATATTTCACCGTTAGCAGAGATGACACAGTTGAAAGAACTCTATCTCGTCGGCAACCAGATCACAGACATCACGCCTCTATCAAGCCTAACGGGGTTGACCCGTTTGAGTCTTCGACAGAACCAAATTTCGGATGTCTCAGCACTTGCCACGCTGCATAACTTGACGTGGATAGAACTAAATAATAATAACATACAAGACTTTTCACCGCTGAATGTGTTGCCGAAAGATGTTATTATAACAACGTTCAGTAACCCTGGAGATGTGCGCCCCCCACTGAAAATCACGGGACCTTGGTTATGGGTTATCGTCCCAACGGGTGACGCGTCCGGGGCGGCAGCGGCTGCTTCAGGCACAGATTTTCTCAATCAGGCAAGTGGCGGCACCGTAACGGAACAGATGATTGCAACTCACGGGGCAAAACGGTACGATCCCGTCGGGAATAAGAGATGGACAGTGGGTCGACTCCCCCGAAGTGGGGGCAATAACATCAACGAACTTGTCAACGACATCGGTTTAGGATTAGATAATGTGGATGAACACGTCGCTTATGGATCAATCCTCTTGAACTCACCACGAGAACAGGAGACAACAATGTTTGTCGGCAGCTCTGACGCTGTAAAGGTCTGGCTCAACGGGGCATTAGTTCATACCAACGCTATAGACAGAGACGCAAGTGATTATCAAGACACTTTCAGCACATCACGCTGTTGGCAGGAGATAATGTCTTATTAGTTGCTGTTTATGAAAAAGCAGGGTGGTGGTCAGGCTTCTTTGGGCTTCACACGGAGACACAATATGAGGAACGGCTGCCGGGGTATCAAGATCAGACCCCCCAGCGACGTGAAGATGTCAATGGAGACGGAAGAGTAAGTATCCTTGATATGCTTCGGGTCGCACGCCGTTTTGATACACTTGTCGCCGCGAAACCCGGCAGCAGTGTAAATGAGGATATAAACGACGATGGGATCGTCAATATAACTGACCTCGTCCTTGTCGCACAGTACATAAACGATCCAGTAGAGAACAACTTGGACGCACCCATCTCGCCCGGATTAGTCCAGCAATGGATAGACATGGCGTGGGCAGAATACGACGGGTCCATTGAATTCCAAAAAGGAATCACAAGCCTTGAAAATCTCTTGATGGCTTTGAACTCAGATAAAATAGAGACGAAAACAGCACTGTTCGCAAACTATCCGAATCCGTTTAATCCAGAAACTTGGATACCTTACCAGTTAGCTATGCCAACCGAAGTCGTCTTGACGATACATACAACAACAGGCAGAATCGTGCGTACCTTACCGTTAGGACATCAAGCCGCTGGCGTGTATAAAACACCAAACCGCGCTGCACACTGGGACGGGAAAAATCATCTCGGTGAACCCGTCACAAGCGGAATTTATTTCTATACACTCACCGCTGGCGACTTCACTGCCACACGAAAGATGCTGATCAGGAAATAGTATCAAGTTAATCTACCGCTGGAGATTCAAACAATTTCGCTACTTCACGTGAAAAGCCTTCAACCACATCAAAACCGTTGTTCCGGCACCGAGTGTGCTTTCAATGTCTACGCGACCGCCATGCTCCTCAAGGATCCGTTTCACATTCGCCAAACCGAGTCCTGTACCCTTCGTTTTCCGAGTAAAAAACGGTTCAAAAAGATGCTCCAAATCTCCTTCTGGTATCCCGATACCTGTATCAGCGACCTTGATACCGATGCTTTTATCCTCAGCCATAAGCGTAGAGACCTTCAAAACACCACCTTGCGGCATCGCCTCCATCGCATTCAGGACGACATTCATAAACGCCTGCTTCAATTTATCTGAATCAAATTCAATTTCCGGGGTTTCAGGTAACAAGTCTAACACCAACTCGATCTGATGGTGTGCCAAATTGGCTTCCATCAATGCTAAGACGGTTTGCAAAACAGGCGCGATCGGTTGTTTCGCAAGGTTCAGTGCCGTCGGACCTGCGAAATCCATCAACCCTTTAACGATGACATCAATCCGCTCAATCTCTTCAAGGATATAACGGAGCGATTGCTGGTGTTTTTCGATTGACATTTCCGGTTTTTTTATCAACAACTGTGCCAACATCCGCATAGATGACAACGGGTTCCGGATTTCGTGTGCGAAGGAAGCAGACATCTTACCCGCTGTCGCTAAGCGTTCGGCTTGAATGAGTTTATCCCGAGACTGCTTGAGCTCCCGCGTCATCTGGTTAAAAGCAGCAGCGAGGTCACCGATCTCATCGTAGGTTTTAATGTCGCACTCTTCATCAAGATTACCTGTCGCAACACGTGTAGTAGAATCAACCAAAGCCTTGATGGGGTTCGTCAGGTTTCTTCCGATGAGATGGCTGATGAGAGCAACCAACCCTGTAACAAGTACCGCGATGCTGAGCATATACCACGTAAGTGTCCGTCTCGCTTCAGCGATCGCGTCCAGCGGACGTAGAAAACAGAAAAATCGTCCAAGTTCAAGCGGCATATAAAAAACTTTATACGGTTTCCCTTTAATTGTAACATCCCGTGTAATAGAGGTTTCGTCCGGATTTTCTAAGTAAGGCTTGATTTCACGAAGCCGCATCTTATCAGCCAAGTGCGTCCAATCTGATTCAACATTAGAGAGTCCGTCTAATGTCGTCGCGTTCAGCGTGTAATCAGAACCAAAAATCATAATCTCAACGCTATAGGCGCGCTTGAGTTTCTCGTAGTCTTCCTCATTAAAGTACCCCGTTTCTATGACGGTATCAAGCCACCCTTCTGTTTCACGTATAAACTGTTCGCTGTATTTCCAAGCGAAGATTTCAATGGATACCAAAGACAACACGACAGCAACCACAGCAAAAAGCAGCAAAAACGGGAGAACAATTTTGGTTTGAATGCTATACCGACGCATCGGAATTCCTCATAAAATACAATTTTTCTGAAATTATGCACCCTTTTTATCTACAAATCGCGTCATTAATACTTGAAGCCAATTTTTTTTACCTAACATCAAAGGCTGCAATTGCTGTTAGTATAACCTAAAGTTGTTGGTGTGTCAATCATGACCGAATACTTTCACGGTCCATTATGAACCGTTCCTGTTCTCCTGATCGAAATTTAAGCGAACCGATCCGCATCCAAAAACGTTTTATATGTAAAAAATTTGGAACTTTTATGGACCAGCGGTGTGTATGAATAAGGATAAATGTCACACGCAACGACACATCGTTAATCGGCAAACTAAAAAAGCACATCAACTGGAAAAATTTAATGGAGAAAAAAGATATGACATACCCTCAAAAACCCGCCGTTGTGTATACAGATTTGGAACTTGAGCAGATTGATGAGGTCGAACTTGTCAATCGGTTTCAGCGCGGTGACACAGAGGCTTTCAATCCGCTTGTTCTCAAATATCAACAGAAAATTTACAACCTCATGTACCAACGGGTTCGCGACCAAGAGATAGCAAAAGACCTCTGCCAAGAGGCTTTTCTAAAGGCGTTCAAGGCACTTCCGAAGTTCAAAGGCGGCTCGGCGTTTTATAGCTGGATCTATCGGATTGCTATCAATTGCAGCATCGACTTTCAGCGTCAACGTAAACGAGGCAAGGTTTTTCCGTTTGAGGAATTACACGCTGAAGACCAAGATATGCTAAATCTGGCGGATCCGCATCCGTCGCCTGATAAAGTCCTTGAGGAAAAAGAACTCGGACGTATTATCCGAAAGGCGGTGAAGAAACTGCCGCCGGGGCAGCGTCGGGTCTTTAATCTGCGCCACCGAAATGAACTCGCGATCAAAGATATCGCAGTGCTATTAAACAGATCGGAAGGCACGATTAAAGCACACTTGCACCATGCACACCGACAACTTCAAGGCATGCTGCTGCCATATTTGCAAAATGCACCCCTGGAATGGAACGGAGAGATCCAGTAGAACGAATGAAGTTCACGCCGCGGCCCGCGCTCTACTTTCTGATCCCGTATCTACTCGGTATCATCGTAGGCAGATGGTTATCTCTACCGTCTTTATGGCTTTGGCTCTCTGCACTCCTCTGTTTAATCGGTAGCCTCGCGACACGGCACCGAATGCGTTATCTTTGTTACGGGCTGCTCCATCTCGCGATCTTCGCGGGGGGTATGCTCCGCCTGGAAACCGTCTCACATTCACCGATCCCACCGCACTTTTACAACGAACCTGTCAGTTTTTCTGGCATCACAACATATCAACCCGAGCGCGGCGAAAGGTGGGATGCCTGCTACGCCATCGGCGAACTCCAACTGCTATCGGATCCAACACAGCAAGTATCAGCGAAATTCCTCGTTCGGTTCCAAAAAACGGTGCCGCTTCGCTACGGTAGACACGTAACCCTTACCGGTGTTCTCGAGCAGGCACAAGACAAACGGAATCCAGGCGGTTTTGACTACCGCGCCTACCTCGCGCGGCAAGGCGTTGACGGCATCATCGCTGCAAAAGGACTTCTACGGATTGGTGAACAGCACGGGTTTTTGCCTTTACGCTGGATAGAGGCACTCCGTATCCGAACGGAACAGATCATTGACGCTATCTATACAGGTGCTTCGACAACCGAACCGTCCTTGCACGCGCAGCTCCTCAAAGGCATCTTGCTCGGTAAACGCAGCGATCTTCCAACTGAGACGTTGGACATCTTCCGAAACAGCGGCACCTTTCATGTACTCGCCGTCTCTGGCTTGCACGTCGGCCTTGTCGCCATGTTCTGTTACTTCGGATTCCGGTGCTTCCGTTTACCACAGAAGATGCTCTGTCTGCTAACCATCGCTGCTGTGCTTATTTACGCCTGTCTGATCGGTTTCCGTCCATCTGTTTTCCGTGCCTCGCTAATGGCGATCCTGTTTCTGTTCGCAACTGTCATTGATAGGGATGCCGATCTTTTCAATTTGTTGGGATTCGCGGCACTCGTGCTGCTCCTCTTGAACCCACTTCAGTTATGGGATGTCGGCTTCCAGCTCTCTTTCATTGCTGTCACTGCTATCGTCTATTTCGTTCCGAAGATGGAGAAACCACTGCGTCGGCTGTGGGAGAATGAAGACGACGCAGCTTCGCAGCAGCCGATCTCTATCCTAACAAAGTTCAGGAATGCCGCTGTTAAATGGTTGGTACTCTCCTATCTTGTGACACTCGCCGCACAAATCGGGACAACACCCTTAATAGCCTACCACTTCTTCCGAACCTATCCGCTCGGCATCGTCGTGGGACCGTTTGCTGTCGGTCTGGTATCATTGATTGTTGCCGTTGGGATGGTATCGGTATGTGTCGGTTTTATCTATCTACCACTTGCGCAGCTGCTTGTACTCCTTAATCACGCCATTATCTCTATCTTCTTAGTGTTGATTGATCTGTTTGGACAGGCGTGGGGTGTCGTAAAGTTGGCACCGCCGACATTCGGGATCTGCGCCTTTTATGTCGTTCTCTTTTTGGGGATCGCGAATTGGCACTACGTCCGTAGGTACTGGCGAATCGCGAGCCTTGTCGGACTGTCCGTTATTGCTATCTGGGTCTGGGACACCGCCTTTCACGAGAACGGAAGGCTACTTGAAGTGGTCACACTCGATGTTGGACAAGGCGATGCGACGTTCGTCCGATTTCCAGACAATCGGACGATGCTCGTTGATGGCGGTGTACAGCGGAGTTATTACGACGATAAGAAACAGAAGCAAGTTGACTATGATGTCGGCAAACGCATTATTGAACCCTACCTCGATTCTCGCGGGATTCGGAAACTTGATACGGTGGTACTAACGCATCCCGATATCGACCACGGCGGTGGACTCGCGTATATCTTGCAGAATTTTGAGGTCGGACACGTCCTCGGTATCTCCGACCTACCGATCGATTCCCAGACGCATAGCCGACTCCGTGCGATTGTGAAAGCGAACGGTATCCCCTATACGTTTCCGTACGCCGGAGAAATCGAACTCACACCCAGCGCTACACTAAATCTCTTACATCCGATAGATGCCGCATCGACCAATCTGATGGACCAGGATAGGAACGACGATTCCCTCGTGATAAAATTGACCTATCGTGAGGTGGACATCCTATTCACAGGCGACATCGGTAAGAAGGCGGAGAACCGACTCATCGCGTCCGGGGTGGACCTCCGTTCGGAGATATTGAAAGTCCCGCATCATGGGAGCCGAACGTCAAGCACCGAACCGTTTATAGGGGCAGTCCAACCCAAGTATGCAATCTTCTCACTCGGGCAAAACAGCTTGTATCAATTCCCGCATTCAGATGTCGTCGCGCGGTACCGAGAACATGGGTGTGTACAGTTGCGGAGCGACCAACTCGGTGCCATTACCGTTCGTACGGATGGAAAGCGATGCTGGATTGACTTCTCTGTAGGAGCGAGTGTTTTTGATGGGGCGTTTCTTCGTGCTCGCGACCTTACTAACAACTGATAACCGATAACTGACAACTCTTAAAGTGATGGCGCGACCGAAACGCGAAGGGCATCGCGACGGTTCGCTGCTGCAAAAGCAGTGTTGATCTCCGCTAACGGATACGTCCCGCCAATCAGTTCCTCAAACGGATAGCGCCTCCGGTTCTCTTCAATGAAGCGGAGCGAGTCACCGAGCGCAGTATAGTGGTAGTTGTGAACGCCTCGAACTGTCACACATTTCCTGACAAGGTGATCCGCATCGACAGAGATATGCGCGTTCGGGTAGACGTAGCCAAGCGTCAAACACCGTCCACCGACGGCTAACCATGCAATCAGGTTCGGTAATCCACTTGTTACGCCGCTAACCTCTACACCGAGATCAGCACCGCGTCCGTCTGTCAGTTCTTTTAGCGCAGTGTCAATCTCTGCAATAGACAGTCTATCTGGGTTGAAGGTGTGTGTTGCACCAAAACGTTTGGCGATCTCCAAACGTCCGTCGTTAATATCTACAACAGCAATCGTTTCGTAGCCTTCTCCCCTTAGATAGCACGCTGCATAGATGCCTAACATGCCTGCACCGTGAATGACCCCAGCCTCGTTGGGAAATGTGCCGATGGTTTTCAAGCCGTTTACAACGGTCGCAAGCGCACAGTTGATCGGCACAACCTCTTTATCCGTTATACCGTCAGGAATACGATAGATGGCTGTCCCTTGACGGAGCAGAATATGGGTGGCGAACCCGCCGGATAGCGTCGTGGAGCCTTCGCTCCGCGCGTGTCCATATTTGAAGAGCGTCCCGCATTTCTGCGGGAGATTTCTATCGGTACAATAGTCGCATGTACCACACGAAGCCATAAGACTCCACGTGACGCGGTCTCCCTCACGGAGCGGCTCACCGGTCGCTGAGCGATGCCGCGTCGGCGCTGCGATCGTACCGACGGCTTCATGTCCAAGCACACATGGCGTAGGCGCATCTCGGCGACCGGATACAGTATGGAGGTCTGATCCACAGATCGTCGCGAGAGAGACGCGAACGAGCGTGTCCTCTGGCGTGGCTATCACAGGCACTTCACAGACTTCAAAGGGGACCCCTGTCCCGTGGAATCGAGAAATTTGGGCTGATATTTGCATAAAACGGTTTTCCTTGAAGTATCGGTTTAAGTCTTTTCAAGTATGCCGTTTTTGATCTATTATGTCAACACAATTCAGTTGCGTCCTGAAAACTGATAACTGAAAACCGACAACTTTTAATTTGACAATACCTCGCGGATTTCGTATCATATAGTATAATAATTTTAGCGAAAATAGAAGGCAACAAATAATAAAATGAACAGAACGGCTGAAGTACTTATTGAAGCGTTACCTTACATCCGCCGCTTTTATGACCGACAGATCGTCATCAAGTACGGTGGTGCCGCGATGGACGATAAGACGCTTATCCAATCCGTTATGCAGGACATCGTTTTGATGCGGTATGTCGGTATCCGACCGATCATCGTTCACGGTGGCGGACCGCGGATCACTGCATGGATGGACAGAGTCGGAAAAATCCCAAAATTTATTCAAGGGCTGCGTGTAACCGACGCTGAAACCGTTGAGATCGCCGAGATGGTACTCGGATCCATCAACAAAGAGATCGTATCACATATCAATCTGCACGGCGGAAAAGCGATCGGACTCTCAGGAAAAGACGCAAACCTAATTCTCGCCGAAAAACAACAGACACAGATTACAGATGAAAATGGACAGGAGATTGACGTTGATTTGGGGTTCGTAGGAAAAATTATCGGGGTCAATACCGAGTCGGTCACTGCCCTTGATAAGGGCGGATATATCCCCGTCATCGCACCGATCGGCGTCGGGGTTGACGGTCAGACCTATAACATTAACGCCGATACGATGGCAGGCGAAATCGCCTCCGCATTCCAAGCAGAGAAACTCATCATGCTCACGGACACACGCGGCATCCTCCGAGACCTCTCGGATAATGCATCGCTCATTCCGACAATCCGTATGCGGGAAGTAGACGAGTTAGTTAACAATGGATGCATCGCCGGTGGGATGCTGCCGAAGGTGGAAGCCTGCACGACAGCACTCATGGGTGGCGTCTATAAGACACATATTATTGATGGCAGGATTCCGCACTCCCTACTGCTTGAAGTTTTCACGGAAGGCGGGATCGGAACCGAAATCGTTCGATAAACGAGAGGAAAGAAAATGGATGATACTCAAAAGATTGCCGCAATCATCACAACCTATTTTCAGCACTCACACGCAGATGTCATTGCAACCAAATACATGAAAGGTTTCCCAACGGATACCGGACTGCAGATGCCGCGTGTCGAATTGGTGTCGATCTATCTCGATCAGGTTGACGCGCGAGACATCGGGGTCGGTTTGGCAGCTGAACATAACGTTCCGATCTATCCGAGTATCCGGCAGGCACTAACGCTCGGTGGCAATGAGTTGGCTGTCGATGGCGTACTCCTTATCGGTGAACACGGCGATTATCCGTATAACGAATTTGAACAGCACATGTATCCGCGACGGTATATGTTTGAGCAGATTTGCGGTGTCTTCGCGTCAAGCGGAAAATCTGTGCCTGTCTTCTGCGATAAACACCTCGCCTACAACTGGGACGATGCCATCTGGATGTACGAGCGCGCCGAAGCACTCGGTGTACCGTTCATGGCAGGTTCTTCGTTACCGCTCGGTTGGCGGAAACCGTTTATAGAACACCCCCTTGACATCCAATTGGATTCCGCAATCGGTATCGGTTATGGCGGTGTGGAGTCTTACGGCTTCCACGCGCTTGAGACCTTGCAGTGTATGATTGAACGCCGGCACGGTGGCGAGTCGGGTGTCGTCGCAATCCAATGTCTGGAGGGTAAATCGGTCTGGGAAGCCGGTGCGGCAGGAAAATGGTCTCTGGAGTTAGCAGAAGCAGCGTGCGCACAGATCGAAAATCGTCCGGATAGCTCAATTGTAGAAGGGTGTCCAAATCCAGCTGCGTTTCTGATTGAGCATAGTGACGGGTTCCATTCTGCGGTGTTGATGTTGAATGGCTATGTCTCAGATTTCGCGTATGCGGCGAAAGCGGGGGACACGCATTATGCCACAGAGGTTTACCTACAAAATGGGCCCCCACATGGGCATTTCAGTTATCTGAGTCTCAATATCGAGGAGATGTTTGTGACAGGGGAGCCGCAGTATCCGGTGGAACGGACGTTGCTTGTGACAGGTGTGCTTGATGCACTCATGCACTCACGCGCGGAGGGACACATTCGTCTTGAAACCCCCTATTTAGCAGAACTCGCGTATCGCTCTTACGAGAAGATGCCGATTAGACCGGTAACAGCACGCCCTGAAGGTGCAACATTAAAAGCGTTACCTTAGAGATAGTTTTGGGCGCATTCTCTGTCCTCATGAACGAGATTATCAATAAAATCTATTCGTTCCTCTTCGGTCATCGCGTCCCAATCTAACCCGCGCGCTGTGCATATTTTACGAACCTTTGCTTCGCCATACTGTATCTGTTCAGTGTGTTCGGCGTGCGCCTGTTCCGCAAGCGTAGTGAGTACCGCAATTTTCTCTTCAGGTGGGATCTGCTGGATAAAATCAATAATTTGTTCTGTTGTTAAATTAACAGTAAACTCCATTTTAATTTCTCCTTTTAATTGTGTGTGATAAGCGCGGTTAGAAAACCGCGCCTATTCTTTTAGCGTTCCGGATGTGCTGGTGTACCTGTCTCTGCGGATTCGTAGATGAGATCCATCAATTCGGATTGGATAATCCCGTTCATCGGATTTGTCCGTGGTTCTGCTCGCCCTAAGACTGCATCAATGAAGTTATCATCAGGCGAACCAGCGGACATATCATCTGTAATCGGTGGGTCTAACGCTTCGCCACCTTTCCAGACGCGAATCCAGCCGCCACCCCAACCGTCAACTTCGATCCGACCGTTGTCAAACACCAACGCCATGTGCGTACCCCCCGGACTCGGACAGTTACCACTCACCGCCATCGCAGCGAGAACACCATTTTCAAATTTGACGTTAATCGACGAATTGATGTCTACATCACGGTCCTGATTATCGGTATAAGCATAGACTTCGGCGACTTTCGACTCGACTGCCCAACAGAGACTATTGAGGAGATGCGCCCCGCTATCGTACGCCTGTCCACCACCAGAGAGTTTCGGATTCTGCCGCCAGGTCCCTGTTGTGCCGCCCTTCCAACCTTGTGTAATATAACCGATCACCAATTCCAACTTACCGAGTTCTCCGCTTCGGATAGCCTCTCGCGTGTAGTAGAAATTCGGTGTACATGGCGTATTGTAACCGATGGTAAGCGTGAGTCCCGTCTCTTCGACTTTTTCAGCAAGCGTATACGCATCTTTAGAGGACGTGACCATCGGTTTTTCCATCAACACATGGCATCCGGCTTCGAGTGCCTGCATGCCCTGCTCGAAATGGAGCGTGTGCGGTGTAGAAATAACGACCGCGTCTGGGGTCGTCTCTTTCAGCATGTTAGAGATGTCGTCATAAGCACCCGGACGCGGGCTGAGGTCGGGTATGTTCCGATCGATATAGCGGTCGGCAATTTCCGTATTCACATCGCACGTACCGACGATTTGCACGTCGGGGTTCGCATTCATCCGTCTGGCGTGGCCTGAGGAATTCCCACCACATCCAATCATGGCAAGTCGAATTTTCGCCATATATTCCTCCATTGGGTTCTTCTATTTTACTTGTTCCCAAATCTAAACGATTGGGCTTTCAAAGTTAAACTTCGATAAATCGGCAACACTAATCGCTCCATCACCGAATACCCGCGTAAAGGTATGTCCGTGATGCGACTGTGTATCACCATGCATATAGCAGACGCTGAACGCGCGTCGCGGAATATCCGTATCGTTTGTCCCAGAACTGTGTAGCATCCAATTGTGGAGTAAGACGACTTCTCCCGCCTTCAACTCCATCGGTAGCGGTGTAGCCTTCGCAACGATGTCATCAATGTGTTCCTGCGTGAGAAAACCAGATCCGTTTGAGGGGTTGATGAGCCTATTATGCGACTTCGGAATGATATGCACGCAGCCGTTCTCAATTTTTGCCGGATCCAGAGCGGTATAAATCGTAATCTGCGGGTCGCGGTCGAGATCCCGCCACCTGTCCTGATGCCACGTAAGTTGAGTACCTTCGTGTGCAGGTTTATTCATAAACATCGCCCGGAAACAGGCAACGGGGGTACCTTCTCCGTAAATCTTCGTACAAACCTCTTGAAAAACCGGTTTTTGAAGATACGTCAAAAAGATCGGATCGAGTTCAAGGTTCTGAATCTTCCGATAGAGTAATGTCGCCCCCTTATGCCCTTTGGACTGCGGTCCTGGCGAGTTCTTGCCCGGTTCTCGGTCAAGTTGCATCATGATCTGGTCGTAATCCAACGCGGCTTTACCGAGCATGATGTCATCCATCCGCTGCTGCAGTTCTACAAGTTCAGCGTCTGTTGCGACCTGTCCAATGCGCACGTAGCCGTTTTCCCAAAAATGTTCCCACTGTTCATCTGTTATCTGATGTGCCATTTCGTGCCTCCGAATAAACGTGTCGTGGTTCCAACTTTTGTCCCGCAAGTTTGGCAAACCTACAGGATATACCGAAAGCCTGTATACAAAGTATACCATATATTTTAAGATGTACAAAAGAAAATCGCAATCAAGTCGTGATTCTTATCTCAATTATCTACTGTTTTTCAAACTTTTTTTAAAAAATGCAACCTTTTGACACCCAAGTTACGTCACTTCATCAACGGGCATCAAATTTTAGCCAAATTACGGCTTTTTATTTTACATTATTCCGATATTAAAAGGAGCCAAAAATGCGATTTGTAATGATTAGCCTCCTTGTAGATTGTTTGTTATTTCTTGGAATCAGTTACCTCGCTTTCGGTGACATCGAAATTGTAACAACTTATGAAACGCATATTCACCGAAGCGTTCACTGTATAGACGATGTGTCTTGTAGAATGCCGTTTGAAATCTCGAAAAAATTTTGTATAATAACCCAAGTTGCCACTTGTAAATCCATGGGATATCCTTTATAGTGTTTTTATCCGAAAAACAAAAGGAGAACCCCATGGACTTGACTATTGTAGCACTTTATACGATTTGTGACGATCTTTTAATCTCAATCGGG
>JAJDTJ010000009.1 GCA_022827225.1 Candidatus Poribacteria bacterium
CAAATAGCGGTCTCAAGATTTTTTGCCAAGTTCAATGAAAAAACAAACTCACAGAATATTAATGTCCGTTTTCAAGACGATACACCCCTGCCTTTTGACAAGGCAGCATAAGTTTACAATATCGTCCAAACTTTAGTATATACAACAAACTCAAATTATATAACCTTTTTACGAAAAAAACAAGTTAATATAGGACTTACGTATTTTCATGAGGACCCATGTAATACGCAATAACAGGCGGGGTTACATGAAGTGATGCGCCAAGCTGAACCGTTTGGCACACAAGAAAGTAAAGGAGGAAAAGATGAGCCTCGACAGCGGTTATTTTTGGTTTCGACTCTTTAAGACACAGGGTATAGGTCCCAAGCTTCTGGGTTCTATTGCCAAAATATTGGAAGCAAAAAACCTAAATCCAGAAATGTTGCCGCGCAACCAAAGCGATCTCTCGGCACAATTTCCGGAATTGGCGAAAATCCTTACAGGAAAAATTCGAGCAGAGGATAGAGAGAAGGTATCTACAGCATACGATCAACTTACAGATTACGGAATCAATATTATCTACCCGGGTCACCCATATTTTCCGCCGCATCTCCTTGAAATTGCACCGGTCCTGTTTGTTAAGGGGCAGCAAAAACGTCTCATGTCAGATAGCGTCACGATTGTTGGGGCGCGGGATGTATCGGACAATGGAGTTCAGATTACGAGAAACCTATCTGGTGAACTTGTAGATGAGGGCATAAATATCGTCTCTGGATATGCCGAAGGTGTTGACGCAGAGGCGCATTTAGGGGCGTTAGCAGCGGGCGGAACAACGACACTCGTTCTGTCTAACGGCATCAAGCACCTGCATCAAAAAAGTGCCTTTAAGAAATTCAATTGGGATCGAGATGTACTTACAGTTTCGCAATTTGACCCAGATACCAAGCGGCACTTGTGGTATGCGCTGGCGCGAAATCAACTTGTATGTGCTCTCTCTAAGGCAGTTGTCGTTATTGAATCCGGACCTGAGCGGGATGCTCACGGTAAAATGAGTGGAACGTTTTACACCGCAAAAACGGCGCTGGACATGAACTTACCGCTGTTCGTGCTTAATCCAAACTGCCTTGACAACCCACCGAAAGGCAATGCCGATTTGATTGCGTTAGGCGGTTATAGCTTCAATCCGATTGATGGTGTGAGGGAAATTGTTGCGGGTTATACTACAAAAACCGACACAACCTAACAGGTTATGCTACAAAATTAGGGTGCTGACGAGGTTCAGAAACCTCGCCAGCAGTAGTATAACATGCTAATTCTTATGCCCCTGAACCAACTTAAACTTATGCGCGGCTTCCTCTACGCCGACGAACCGGCTGTAGATTGCTATGTGGCTCAACTTACCTTTCCAATTCCGACCGCCACTCGCTTCATCTCCGAAGAGCAACGGATAAAGTTCCCAATTGCTGAAATCGCCTTGCGTGCTGTTACTAACATAGACGAGTTCGCCATCAATATAACAGTAGATATTCCCATCAAAATAGCTGACGATGACGTGTGTCGGTTTTCCAGCCTCAACCTTTCCGAAAAAGAACTCGCCATCGGTGGCATTCCCACCGGTCTGTGGTGTACGGATCCTCACGGCAAACCGGTTTCCGTCCTGCCCCAAGGTGAAGTTACGATTGGTAATGTCCTTCGAGAACGAGATGATCCGCGCGGGCCCGCTCTGATTCAAGTTATCCGTCGTAACGAGACACTCAAGCGTCAACTGGTTGCTCGCTTGACACGCTGCGAGAAGCGTTTCATTCACACGCTTAGTGAGAAAGGCACCGCCTGTCAAATCTATCTGTCCATCTTCACCAATTGTCGCATCGCCGCGGGATTCAATTTCCCCGCTGTCCGCAAGCGTGCCGTGCCAGAGAAACACGAGTGCATCGCGCGAGCCGGGGAATTCTGTGTGCGTTCCGATGTCAGCCGGTGCTTCCGGTGATACATGGATTGCAAGGGATGTCGTTGCCGTGTCACCTTCCGGGTCCATCACTGTGAGCGTTGCAATGTATTGACCAAGGCTTTCATAGACGTGCGTCGGATTCGATTCAGTGGACGTTGTGCCATCTCCGAAAGTCCAGTGGTGTGCCAGATCCCCAGCTGCGGAGAAATTTACTGTGAGCGGTGCACTGCCTTGTAGCACATCAGCGGATGCCTTTGCTTCGGGACGGAATTTCTCGCCCGGTGCGTATGGTGTAAAGCGATACGCAACTCCGCCATACGGCGAAGCAAACGTATGTTCCCCAGGTTGCGCTGTACCAACGGGGACGACTTTCATGTTCCAGGTATCCACACGATCAACTTTATACGGCTGTTCGCCTTGCAAATCCAGTGTTATTGTCTGCGGGGCAGTTGTGTAAGTTAGGTAGTACTCTCCGTGTTTCGCGAGGATATACCGTCCTTTGTCATCACCGATCGGCTCAAGCGTATCAAACGGCGGTGCGTCCGCCATGAAGTCCTTGAGGAACGCAATCCGCGGTGGGCTTTCACCCCGAAGTACGCCACCTTTCGCCCACCAGAGGAGGTCTTCCGGATGTTTGTAGGTCTCTCCGTGCCCGACGTAGCACCCGGAAAGGGTGCCTGCCCAAAAGTTTTGGACCATCTGTTCACCGGTGAGGTTTCCCCATCCTTGCGGAACATCGCCTTCATATCGGCACTCGTCGTAGATAACAGGTTTTCCGTATTGGGTACGATAGTTGATGCCACCTGCCATGTTGGACGTTTGGATGCTGGTATGCGTTACCCACGGTTTGTTGTGGTCGTACCAACGTCTGCAGTTATGGATGCCACGTAAACGTTGATAGGGATCGTGATCTTGGATAACTTGGAAAAACCGGTCCCAGTCGGATTCCTCTTTCGCAGGCATGATGTCAAATTCATTTGCGAGGGACCACCAGACGTTCCGAAAAGCTGCCAATCGCGCGACAGCATATCGGATATAGCCGTCATCGCTTTCGGCATCCATATTCTCAAAATTCCATCGATCATAAGTATGAAACAAGATGATGTCCGCCTCAATACCGAGATTCAAGAGGTCTTGAACGCGTTGCTCAAAGTGTTGCCAGAATTCGGGGTTGAATCTTGTGAAGTCCCAATCTTTTAGCGGTTTGCCTTCAAACGGGTAGTAGACAGGTTCATTTTTGTTGTAAACATAGTCTTTTGGGAAAATGCACATCCGCATCTTGTTGAAGGGTGCCTCGGCGAGCGTTTTGACGGTCTGTTCCTCCATCGCATCTCCCTGGTGTGCCCAGGCATAGCAGGTCGTCCCAAATTGGTGATACGGTGTACCGTCGGCGTATTGTAAATAGTAATCTTTATAGACACGTACGGGTCCGTGGTTCCTCTCAGACGGTTCGATGCACATAAACTGCCCAGTCTGACCATCGAGTTCGGCGCGATTACTTTTCGTCGTGTACGTCCATTCGCCAACTTCATCAGGCATGAATCGGATTTTATATATTCCGTTTCCGTCATAAAACCCATGAGGCTCGAAAGTCCGACCCTCTTGTTTAAATTCTGCTGTTAATTCAACCTCGGTGAACGGGTTCCCTGTGTCTGCTCCATTCAAAGTCAATTCAAATATTCCCCAGCGTTCAATCATATTCACCTCCGATTTTTTTCTCCATTCACGGTAGATGCTATACTTAGGAAAAACGCAGCCGTGAAAATTATTATCGGTTTTGTCTCCGTTGCATTTCGGTGTTGACGGCGCGAATACCAGCGATCGTCTCGTTAATCTGATTGTTTTTGTGGTCGCGAAATCCGTACTTGCGTGCGTTGTTCTTAATGTAAGCACCACAGAGGTGGTATCCGACACATTGTGGGATATCCCAGAGCGCGTCCATCACTTGACGGTAGTGGTCTGTATCGTGCAAGCGGTCCGCTGTAGGTGGCCATTTAGTGTCGCCATGGGCGCGTATATGTCCCGCCGCGTCTGCCAGCAGAACCGGTTTGTCTGCAAAGCCTGCCCAGCGCTGCATCTTCGTGGCGATGTTCCCCACCGTCCCAAAACATTGAAAACTAAGCACATCGACGTAGGGCAGCGCGGCCTGGACGACTTCCTCGGGCAACAGTGCGTTTGCCTCCCACCGGTCACCGAGGATTAGATGGTTCGGGTCGTAGCGGCGGATAGCGTCCCGGGTAACCCTATAGTAGCGTTCGGCAATCGCCGAGAGTTCGCGCCGCCCTGCCTCCGATTCGAGCAGCTCTGGATCGACTAACGACCCGCGCCACTTCGTGTCAGGTGAGGTGTGCACCCACTGCGGACAATCACAGTAGAAGTAACCGATAAGCTTCGGATCGTCGCGCAAGCGTGTGCATTCATCACGGGCGACGTAGTCGCACCATTCCTCGAAGTCAGCACGCATTAGGTCGGGCATACGTACCTCGACCTGCCACTGATGTGCCTCGGTGAAAGGTAACAGGTGGCAGTAAGGCATATCCGCCCATTGGTATTCCTCATAAGTGAAGGGTCGCGAATGGCGGTGGTAGCCTGGCGTGATAATTACGACTTCCTGGGTCCAGCCGATCGTGTTAAAGCCCCAGTCACGCAGATCATCGGCGACTGTGCGTAGCCACTGTTCGTGGCTATTGCTGAACTCGCGTTCCCACACGCCATCCGACTCTACATACCGCAACGCAGCCGAGTCGATATGGTTCATGCCGATGGACCAGAACCGCGCATCGTCAGGTGTGATGAACCACCAACGTCCATCCTGTTTCTTAACTGTGTAAAAGTCTGCCATTGTGCCTGGTGTTCCTTTCATAAGATAAACATTCTTTCTACCGCTAAGTATACTTGGAGGATTCGCGAATGTCAAGAAGTTCTACAGAATCTATTTGAACGAAACTGTCCAGAAATTGAACACTGAAAAGTGTATTGTTGGATAAAAGTGCCGGAAATATGTATTAAAACACGATTTCACGCGTGAATTGTCTTTGGCACGGAAATTGCTTACGACACTGTAAACCAATGGGAGAGCCTCCCTCCTTGGGTGAATATGGAGCGATGCAAAGGCTTTCCCATTTTACTTACTTACTCGTCTGTGCCATGTGCGAAGGAGAAAAGATTATGAATAGGTGGACGTGTTTACTCTTTATACTCGCGTGTTTATCACAGATTGGCTGCGCTGCGCTTTTAACAGAGCAGACGTATGTTTTGATTGATCGCCCAGTCAGTGAAAAGATGACTTTCCATGGCGAGATTTATTCACTCCCAGAGAGAGCGGATGTTCGGAAAATCGTGCTGCTCGGCTCTGGGAAAATCCGAAACATTGAAATTCATGCACGGGACAAGAGAAATCGATGGGAACCGGTCAAGAAAGTACCCGGGGGAATCGAATTCCCGTTTGAAATCCTACTGATCGCTGAGACAGATGCTGTCAAAATCGTAAAACACGCAATGACTGGATCCGGTCGCATTGAGCGGGTTCAATTTTACACCGTTGCTGATAAAGGAGATTAAAGGCTGCACCTCTTCGGGCATTTTTAGTCAGTCTTGTTCCTTTTTGTGCAACTTAACAACTGTAATACCAAGATCATGGGCATATTTAACGTATTTGGCATTGGCACGAAAATTGCTTAGTCAGTATATTAGAAATATTAGAACGCTGAGTAAACCTATGGGAAAGCCTTCCTCCTTGGGTAAATACGGAGCGATGTAACGGCTTTCCCATCTCTCAAGTGCTTGGATCGATCCATCCATTAACCTGGTGTCCTCTACCTAAGGAGGTAAAACCGTGAAAAAATGGAAATGTCTACTTTTTATGCTCTTATGTCTATCACAGATCGGCTGCGCAACATTTTTTACGGGGCCGGAGTATACTTTGATTGATCGCCCAGTGGACGGGATGGTAACTTTCCACGGCGAAATTTACTGGCTCCCCGAAAGCGCAGACATTCGCAAAATTGTACTGCTCGGTTCTGGACTATTGCGAAACCTCGAAATCCATGTTCGTGATGAGAGCAGACAGTGGGAACTCGTTAAGAAAGTGCCCGGCGGAAGGCTTCCGTTTGAAATCCCGCTCACTGCGGAGACAGATGCTGTCAAAATCATAAAACTCTCAAGAACTGTCAACAGCCGCATTGAGACAATTCAGTTTTACACGGCTGCAGAAAAAGAAGATTAAGTTTTTCTATAAGCAAGTGCCGATATTAAATGGACGTTTTTGATCTTCGGATGGGTTGGAAGGTTGGAAGTATAGAAGTTCGGAAGCGTAGTGATAGGATTACAAAATGAAACAAAAAATTACCTATATTGTGGGAACAATAATGCTGTTAGCGGGTGCTCTGCTTGCCGTAACCCCTTGCGTATACGCATCTGATGTTACGCACATTGCCTTCAGTTCCCGGCGAACAGGGAATAGTGATATCTATATTATGGATATAGAAGGAAAACATATCGAAAACTTCACAAACCACCCATCATGGGATTTTTCGCCAACGTTCTCGCCGGATGGACGATGGATGGCTTATGTATCTGACCGAGATATTTATCTGATGAATTTAGCGACAAAAGAGCGTCACTGGCTCACAGAAGGTAGGAGTCCTGACTGGTCCCCAAACGGTGAATCCATTGTTTTTACCTCCAGTCGATCAGGTCAGTCCAATATCTACAAAATAGATGTCAACGGCGAAGCGGTTCAACAACTGACAAACGAGGCGAGTAATGGCAATCCGTCGTGGTCGCCGGATGGCGAATTGATTATCTTCAGTTCCAATCGGGATCAGGAGATATTTTTGTCGGTCTACGTGATGACTGCCGATGGGAGAAGGCAAAGAAGGTTGGCAGACGGGAGCAGTCCGATGTGGTCTCCCGATGGGAAACAGATTGTCTATATTTTAGACATTGCGGGAAGCGGCGTTTATGTTATGAACGCAGAAGGCAAAAACAGTCGGCGGTTGACACCGGAGAAAACATGGAGCGAGAGCCCGGCGTGGTCGCCGGACGGTCAATGGATTGCCTATGAATCAGAACTTGAAAACCCGTGGGGCAACCTGAACCGAGATTCAAATATCTATCTCATCAGTCCCATTGGCGGCAAATCACGCCGATTAACAGATCATCCTGCAATGGATAGTTTTCCGGCGTGGGTCCCTGCCGGTTTTCTCTCGGTTTCTCCAACTGTGAACACACAAACGACTTTATGGGGCAGACTGAAGAAATCTGACAGCGATTAAATGCCAAGATGGCATCACCCTCTTTGTATGAGATAAGGAGGCAAAAGTGTTACACCGACAAATCCTTGTATTGATTTTTTCGATACTCATATTCATGCCATTCAGTATCAAAGCACTACCACCGCCTTCACCAGCAGGCGGCGGTATGTTGAGGCTGGATGAAAAACACGATTTTGTGGCGACGGCTGAGGCGTGGTTTCCCGATGAACAGTTTGAAGGATTGACCGCTGAAGCATGGATCTATTATGAAGAGCCGCCCATACCCGGCGCTTTCTGGTCAATTATTGGGCAAGAGGGACGATTTAATTTGATTATTCATGGAAATAGAAACACGTTAGGGGCATGGGGATACGCCGAAGGTGCAGCCGGATCACTGACCAGTGGAGGTGCCTCCTTACCTACAAAGAAATGGGTACACGTCACAGCGATTTACGATGCAGGGGCAGGAATGGGGTTTAACGGAAAAGGTGGCAACTGGTGCTGCCCAGGCGGACACCTCATTAAGTCAGACAAGCCACTTCGGATTGGTGGAATCGTGCCACAAAATCTCAATCGGAGCCATTTCGTCGGGGACAATATGAAAGTACAAGGGTATATTGATGAAGTTCGGATTTCCAACCTCGTGCGATATGTAGGACCGGAGTGGGAAGTACCGAAAGAGAAATTTGAAGTCGATGAACATACCATTTCACTTTGGCACTTCAACGAAGCACCTGGATCAATCCTTTTCAAAGATGCGTCCGATAATGGCTATGACCTCTGGAGAAGTGGTGTTTGGGCAGTTGAAGCACAACGGAAACTGACAACCACATGGGGCACCATAAAGCAATCAAGTCAGTAGATTTATAGTTTGGAAATCCGCGGAAATACCCTATCGGGCTGGTGAAGGCGAAGGAGAGACACAAACCGATGAACGCGTTAAAACGAGCGATTCATTTTATACTTATCGGGACTTGCGTTCTGAGTATCTCTGTGTTCTACGGTTGTGGTGCGAGCAGTCTCGGACCCTATCAACCGCTTTTGCCTACCGTTGAAAGCGAGGCTAAGTTCTCAAACAGATTCCAACTGGAAGAAGAACCGCAATTCTTCTACGATCTTTACGGTAAAGAAATCGTGGAAGGCAACGAACTCAATTCATACACCGATCAGAAAGAATTTGATCAAAACGGTAAATTAGTTGTTGGCTGGGGCGGACAACTCGATACGCTTCGTTTCACGGCTCAATTGGACCGGACGATTATAGCTGAAGAAACCTTTCTCGGTAGACATACCGAGTTTATTATTGGCGACCACCTGCGGTTGAAACCGGCTACCCTGTTTCCAAACCGATATATTCTATACAAAAGCGAGTTTGATGGACTTCGGTGGGACATCTCTTTTGCGCAAGAGCACCATCTTTTTAGCCTCATCCACTCACGTATCTCTAACCCTATTAGAATAACGGATAATCCACCAAACCAAATACTCGGACAGGAACTTGGGCGGCGAAACGGGTTGAACGCAGTGTCAGGTGTTAGGAACATTGAAAACGCACGCCTCGTCGGTTTTCGCGGACAAGGGGTTTTAGGCGGATTGTTCCGCGTCGGATTTACTTACGTCAATTTGCACAAAGAACATCCAGAACGCCTGATAAACTCATTGATGGGGACGGTTGCCAATACACCCCCTGAAACAATATCCGTTGTTTTCCGTGATGACTCGCCTGAAGATAACCACACGGGTGTCTTCACAGATTTTGATGGATATGATCCAGACAGGCATAGGCATCATATCCAAGAGGGTGTCGGTGCAGCCTTCAAAAGCATGAAGGTTACGATCGTCACACAAGAACTTGAAGAATTAATCCCCACAGATATAGAACAAGGCATTGAACCCGAACCGCTCCCTGAAATGACGCACCGATTTGAAGTCTTCGCTGACGAACTTGTGCCGGTTGACCACATCGGAGGGCCTTCCGAAATACGCGATTCCGTTGATGGGAAATGGAAGATCGTCAACGGTTTCAATAAAATGAAATACGACCTTATTCTGACCGATGCGAAGATTAACATTGACCCGCGAACCGTCAAATCTGTTGTATTTGATATGGTTGTCGCCGGCGATTACAATATCGCTGTTATCGGCTTTAGCGCAGCAAATCGCGCAGCGGAAAACCCGGACCTGCAAGAGTGGATTAAAACGACAGATGGTCACATTCAGATGCCGTATCGCGACATCATTGAGGCACCCGGGAATTACGGTCAATCTCCGGATTATATCAGAAATAGGAAAAAACTTATAAACAACCCGACGCAATGGACAGGTGAAGGGAGACCTCGGAAAATCCGATACCGCTATGGCGCCGCCCGTGCTGCAGCACTCTACGGACTTGACCTTGAGGGGACTGTCGGCAATGTTTTTATCAGGACACACTATTCTGTTAACGGTAAATACAAACAGTATCCGACCATACCGAAAGATAAGGTTGGATTTAGTCGCATCAAAACGACTGTTCAAGGACCAGGTGGTGAGGAGCCGACAGGTATCTCTATTAATTTTAGGAACGGACTCCCGGTCGACGCAAATGGCATTCCGACATACTCGGAAACCGAAGGTGAACGTTTCGAGGCTTTTTTAGGCGGGGACGGCACAGATGAAAATGGCGACGGAAAACTCGGTAGGGAAACCGCATGGTTCATCCAACTGAAGTCTCGGTTTAGCAAACTCCACTTAGAAGGCGTCTTGTACCACATTGATCCCGGCTACACCACCAACTACCTCAATTTTGGGGCACATCCGAACCGAGGTCAAATTTACACACTGGAACGCGGACGCCTCGATATACCTTTGGAAGAACGAATCGCGGAGGAACTCGTTCCATGGGACGCAACCACTTATACACTCATTGAGGATGACGATGATGACGATGACTCGCCCGATGACAATGACTTCGATGGCGTAATTCCACGCGCTGATGACCGAAACCAGAACGGCGTATTAGACTTCCAAGAAGATTTTCTTATTTTTAAAGCCGACCCACCTGTATTTACGAACCTTATGGATCTGAATAATAATGGGACTGTTGATTCGATTGAGGATGACTTTGAACCGGAATACGAATACGGCATAGACCGTCACGGGTATCACTTCAAAGCGAAATACGACGTGTTTGATAACCTCGCTGTTGAAGCCGGTTGGTTAAATGAGAGCGAAATTTCGAGTCGACGAAAAAATAACGCTAAATACGTATACGTCACTTATAAGCGCGACATCCCCGATTTCGGCAGCATTCACTTCCAAAACCGATTTGTCCGAGTACAAGACGATATCCCGGATTACGCTATCGTTTTGCCTGTTGGCGAATTGCAGGTGATTCACATTAACGACGCACTCGATTTTTACAACGCACGTGTGAATACAACAACGCTTCAATGCCTCTATACCGCAGTATCAAACTTGACGCTTGAAGCCAAATTGTTCGTTCTCATGCAAAAACAGTTTGAACAGGATGGAGAGAAGGCACTTTTCCGAGATGTTGAATACGACCCGGTATCAGAGAACTTTAAATCCGATGAACGCGTTGACTTTATGGTGCCAATTGATCAGGTCCGGCTTAACGTAGAGGGACGGACATCCCCGTTCTATCCTGATCATGGGATTAACGCACTTGATCCGACTGACACCGGTTTAATCTATGACGCTGCGAATTGGAAAAAACGCCGTTACCCCGAACGGAACATCCGGAGTCAACTCACTATTCTGAAGGCGAAATATGAGATTCCATTTGCGGAACTCCCGCTCGTCAACAAAATTGTCGACGATTTAACGCTAACACCGATGGTTAAATACGTCTGGGACCGCGCTTTCGACCGGACTGCCGAAGAAATCCCGAAAACACTCGACCCAGACCTGTTTCTTCCGACTGATAATGAACCTGTTGAATATTTGCGATTCAATCGTCGCAGTCGAGAGGATGTGCTCGGTGTTCGTCTCGATTATCAGTTTACACAACGGTTAAACATCATTGGCGGATTCCAATATCGGAAGTTTTCCAATCGGGATCAAAACTTCAGGAACTATCTGCGCACTTTTCCAGCTGACGTTAGCGTTCCAAACCTATATCGTCCCGACCTGCGAACCCGTATCCTTGAAATCCAAGCCATCAACAGAGGCAATTGGATCGGTTTCTATATAGTCATTCTTGCGGGACACCGTAGAATCACGAATCTGTTTCAACGGACGACCAGTAATGCAACGTTTGTTCGAGCGATGGTCGGGTTCTAAATATGGCAATCACGAGAATTTTATAATCAGAAATGGTATGAGAAAATTCTAACGGATTTGCAAACTTTCACATGCAAGGAGTCTATGGCATGAAAAATCGGGTTTTGATGCAAAAGTGGATCGTCCTTATTTTCGTTGGGGTTTTGTTGTTTTCTGTTGTTCAAGAAATATGTTACGGACAGGGAAGGAGCAAAATTTATTGGACAGAAATAGGCAAAATTAGACGGGCGAACCTTGACGGTTCAAACGTCACAGATGTTCTTACTGGACTGGACTTCCCATTTGATATCGCTTTAGACACTGACGGATTTTACGATGTTACCCCCGATACAAATAAGGTGACAACGACTTGGGCAAGCGTGAAAATCCAATAATACCCGTAAAACTTCAAGAGCTATCAGTGAAAACCCCTTTACCGATGCCGACGGCTAATTGCTATCGCCGGTGTGAACGGAAAAGTGTCCCTAACAAACGGGTTACTGAACTGTTGACTGTCGGCGCAATGTGTAATTGGTTCTGGATATATGCCTCGTAGGGTGTGACGACACCTAAAATGAAACGGGTGATTGTGTCATCGTCCGTAGAAAGACAGATTCCAGTCCGTTCTGAGACCTCCTCCGATACGCGGATTTCGCCATCTTTAATGGTAAGACTTGCCCGATGTTCCGAACCCTTGATGCTGATGGTCCCTTGCCAGTCTTTGTAAGTGTCACTTTCGTTCAATCGTTTCAAAAGTAGTGGGGAAAGCTCGTCAAGTAGCATCGGCAGGTTGACGAGCTTGAACATCCATACCCAACCTACATCCGCTGACGTGTATCCAAAGTTGTGGAACAGCGTTCTGATGTAATGCTTGTCACCTTCTGCTTCCGGCTCGTAGCGAATCCGTTTATATTCACGCTTCACCAGTTCGTTATGCAACGCGCAGAGCAGCGCGGCACCAACCTCTTCAAGGAGACCTTCCGGGTGTGTGGAACCTTCGGAAGGTAGGGGTTTAAGACAGAATTCTGTGATGTGGACACTCTTTACCTTCTCATAGCACTGCGCTTGCACATATCCAAGCAATTCTCCATCCTTCTCTGCGAGATAAATCAACCGAGTTTTCGAGGTTCTTCGCCTTTCGGCACGTCTCGGTCTGCGTTCCACCCGGTCCACGTAAAATGTGTTGAGTACGCTTGCCATCGCGACCTCATCCCCAAGTGCGTAAGGGCGGATGACTAAGCCTTCGACTACTTTTGCCTGCTCGTACCGCAACGCTTTGGTGAATTCTTGCGTCGATAGCCCATCAACGAACCCAAAATTCCTGTACATTCCATGGGCGTTATTATCTGTACCAGTGTGAAGAGAAATACAAGAATACTGGCGGACCAGTTCATGCGACATTGAGGCACCGAATGCCCATCGCGCGAATCCCTTTCGGCGATATTTTCGCGTGGTATGCACCCAGCTCACATAAGTACCCGGAACGTGCGTGTTGTGAGGAAAATGGTGTGTATGGAGCATTACATTGCAAATGGCAACGCGATCGCCCGCGATGATCGGATAGTGATATAAGTCCCCATTGCGTTTAACATCCATCGTTAGGAGAGGCGTCCCATGTTTGTCGGTGAGTCCTTTGTAAGAGAACGTTTCGGCGGCTGGGTGCCCAATTTTGGCAAGTAGATATCCAGTTTCGAGTTGGTATCTGTGATCTTGGTGCGGTGCAATCTCCACAAGCCGATCTGCGACTTCGCCGCCTTGACCATTACGAACCAACATCAGTATCGCCATCGCCACAAGTCCATCATCTCCCGTTTCAATTGTAAATTTTTCAAGTACTTTTGCTGCTCGGTCATCGCAGCTATTGATCAGTTTTGTCGCTGCAATCAGTTGTTCGTATCTATCCGAAGTGTCCAGTTTAGCAACCAACGCCGAAATCCGATGCTCAGCGTCGTCAGTGATTTCGAGAAGACTCTCGATTGCATCGATTCTGTCGCTTGTATCTATGCTTGTGTCCCGAATCATTGCGTTGAGGTATCCACGGACCTCCACCGCAAATTCGTCGCTGTTATTCGGGAATAATGGGAGCCGATGGACAGTCGTGCCGATCTCTTCAAACCATGGAAATAGGTCTTCATCTACCGCTCGGCTGAGATAATGGATCTGTCTATCCACCGGTGAGAAGGTTGGGTGCGGTATATTCTCTTCTGTATCGATTTGCTTTCCGGAGAATACTTCAGTGAGCCGGACAAACAACTCGTCCCCATATTTCTCAAGGAGTTCGTTCAATATCCAGATCGGTTTGTGAGAGCGTTGTTCGTAAACCTTCGCGACATCAACCAGTTTCTCGTCGGCATTTTCATGAAATTGCCGATCAACTTCGTCAAGCATCTCTGCGGCTTCTCGTTCAAATCCGAGTAATTTCATCGCCCAGATACCGAAGAAAAATTGGTATCCGTCAAAAAGAACATCCGATGCCTTCCCAAACGGGGTTTTCTCTGCGATCAAGCCGCTCGCCTCAACACCAAGCGAATAGGCGAGTCTTGAGGGGCTGACACACGTCCCGATTGTCATGACCGAATCCTCCCAACCGGAGCCGTATTTATGAACACACGACGGAATCAGATCGATTTTCCATTCAATTTTCTCACCTTCAGGGAATTTCGGGAACATCTCCTCCATCAGTTTTTTAGCATAAGCCAGACAGGTATCTACACGGTCCTCGACGAACTGAGTATAGAAAATTTTGATTTTTCCGTCCTCTTTGACCTGTTCGTCGATCGGAATTTCATCGGGGATTGTCTGGGTCCCTGTTGTCGAAGAAGGTTTTTGCTGGGGTGTTTCTTCGCTGTTGATGCCCAGCCAATCGATGAATCGCCCGGATACAGGGTGATTCTCCCATTGAAAGAGTTGCGTGTTGATTAGCAGGACGCGTCCTAATCCGAAATGGAGGCACGCTCCGACGGGTTCCCCTGTCTCATTGTGTTGAAGAAAAACGTTCCCATCCACGGGGATATCGAGGATACCGCAATATGTAAGTCCGAGGTCATCAATTCCCAATCCATCGGTAATTTCGTGGTCAGTGAGGCGCAGATTTTTTTTTGTATAACCGCGCAACGGGTTCGCGTCGGTATCCATTTCTCCTTGCCCTTCAGGTAACGGAAGAAATTGTGCGTCGAAAAGAGATGCGACGTGATTAATTCCTAATTCTGAGACCGGCTCACGGACATCCCGCTCGAACCGGCTTGTACTGGTGGCTAAAAGCAGCCCACCGCCATTTTCTACAAACTCTCGGATCAGCTGGAGCTCGGCATCGGTGTATTTTAACGATGTGTTGCTGCAAATCGTCAGTACATCGTAATTTTGTAGCGGGTTTTTGCTTGAGGGTGTTTGCTCGGGGTATTTGCTTGGGTATTTCTGCGGATTTCCAATTGCTTGGGTATTTCTGCGGATTTCTGCGGATTTCTTCAAGGTTACCTCGCCCCTGCTGAGATAATCTCGGTTATTAGTCGTTTGATAGATGTTGTCCGGTTCAATTCGTATTAATCCGTTTGACCAGCCGGTATCGCGTGAAGTATCAACTAAAATCCGAATTCGCTCTTTTGTCATTTGCTATATTCCTTATCTATTAGATCGGTCGCTGGAAGGCAAAGCACTGAAGATTGAAGGGACCTATCCTTCCATTCTTCCTTCCTTCCATCCCATCTTTTTCCGAATTTGTCTCCCTTTCTTCTATTCAACTATATTTACAGAATTTTCTTCAATTTTTTCTTGCACTCCAACGCTGAAATTGCTATGATGGGTATAAAATAGCACACTCTTCTTGGCAAACTTCGGAGGCAGGCATGAACAACTATCGTATCGCGATTATCGGCTTAGGTGGCATGGGCGGATCTCATGCCCAAGCGGTAGGGGTAGAGACGAACTGCAAACTCATCGCTGGAGCAGAAATCAACCCTGAACGAGCGAAAGCATGGAGCGAACGGTTCGGAGTCAAAGCCATCTATGACGACTACGAAAAGATGCTTGATGAAGAACAACCCGATATCGTTATTGTCCCAACGCAGGCACCCATGCATTACCCACCAACGATTGCCGCAGCACAGCGCGGTATCCACGTCTTCTGTGAAAAGCCGATTGCCCTCAATCTGATTCAAGCCGATGAGATGGTCGAAACCTGTGATCAACACCACGTCAAGTTTGCCATTAATCACATCAAACGCGCCAGTCCATACAACCGTCACGTCCTCTCACTGATTGAGAAAGGCGAGATTGGCGATGTCGTGCTGATGAAGGCAACCGACAAAGGCGGACGCAAGGTCGGCAACTCATTGATGGAAATGGGCACACATCTCTACGATTGGTTGCGCCTCTTCGGCGGCGATGTCGAATGGGCACACGCACACCTCGTGCAGATGGACGGACGCGAGTCAACCGTTGACGACATCAAACATACCCAAGAAGTTCACCCGCATGACCGAGATGCGGGGCTTGTGCTCGGAGAGCGGGGGCATGCCTCTTTCCGCTTCAAGAACGGTATCCATGCTGATGTCCAGTTCCTCGCGCAACCACAGACCAACGATAACGCCTACGGCATCGACATTATCGGCACTGAAGGCAGGATTGCGATCCGGGAAAGTGTCGGGACGACGATGTTCATCCACAAAGGACAACATAAGACCCCGGCAGAAGCGTGGGAACCGGTGCAGCTTGCCTCCGAGGACCTTGACGAACAGGGAAATCCACGGGATAAGGCATCCATACGATTGCTATTACAACGCCTCATGCTACGCGATCTCGTTGAAGCGATTGAAAAAGACCGAGATCCATTCGCGAGTGGTAGGGATGGTCGAGATTGCCTTGAGATGATCCATGCGACGTGGGAATCGCATCGTCAGAAGACTCGTGTGCCTATGCCGCTCACACCACGCGAACATCCGCTTGAAAGATGGAAAAGAGAGGAGGGCATCCCCTAACTCGGTAGGCACTTTGTAAGCGCACTGATCCATCATCAGACAAAATAGGAGTGATCTATGCAACGTTTGGATATTCTTCACCCGTCGATTGACGACTACTTACTTGACATTATTCCTGAACGAGATGAAGTACTCACAGAGATGGAGGCACGCGCACGCGCAAATCGTTTTCCAATTGTGGGTCCACTTGTCGGGCGGGTCTTACATCAATTGGTGCTGCTGACGAATCCGACACGGATTTTCGAGATGGGATCAGGATTCGGTTATTCGGCGTACTGGATGGCGAAGGCACTCCAAAAACCGGAGGCACGTATCATCTGTACCGATGGTTCGCAGGAGAACGCCGAGCGCGCAGCGGGGTATCTTGCCCGTGGTGGTATCGCAGATCGTATTGATTATAAAGTTGGTAATGCTCTGGAAATCATTGACGAAACCGAAGGTGAGTTCGACATCATCTACAACGACATCGACAAGGACGGGTATCCCGAAGCTTTTCACAAGGCGATTCCACGGATTAGGAGTGGTGGACTGTTTATTACGGATAATATGATCTGGGGTGGACGCGTCGTCACACAAGAACCCGGTGGTTCGCCAGAAGGACTCGATGAACGGGAGCAATGGTTCCACGCCGCCACAGTCGGTGTTAGAGAGTTAACACGCCTCCTCTATAGTTCGCCTGATGTATTTACGACGATTATTCCACTCCGCGATGGCGTTTCTGTCGCAGTGAAACGCTAATTCATATCCTCGCGAGTGCGACTTTTGTTAAACGTCCATTTTCAAAAATCGATACTATGAAAAAAAAGATGAGTAAACGCAAATCTATTTTCGGTTCGTCCAAGGACGAGATTTGGACACAGGTTGCCACAGATATAGGTGGCGAGTTCATTGAGGGGGGCTTCTGGGGCACGGATGTTCTCATTTATAAGCACGGTGAGTGGCAAATCCTACTTGATACTTACGTCGTTTCAACTGGAAAATCATCACATAGAGTTACTCGGATGCGTGCACCGTTTGTAAACAAGGACGGTCTCTATTTCAATATCTCTCGTGAAGGATTCTTCAGTTCAATCGGTAAATTCTTCGGTATGCAGGACATCGAAATAGGGGATCCGTTTTTTGATAAGCAGTTTATAATCAAAGGCAACAATCCACAGAAAATCAAACTGCTACTCGCTGATGATAGGATAAAGGAGTTATGTCAAAGCCAGCCACGGATTCATCTCAGGATCAAAGATGATGAAGGCTGGTTCGGCACTGATTTTCCTGAAGGCGTTGATGAGTTGTACTTTGAGTGTGTTGGCGTTATCAAAGAAACAGAACGATTAAAGGCACTGTTCGGATTGTTCTGTCTCGTTTTACAGCGTTTGGTTCAAATAGATTCAGCGTATGAGGACGATCCGCAAGTCACACTGAAGTAGCCGTGTAAGCGCTGTTGAAAAACGCACCTATCGCCATTGCGTCGGTTTCAAGTGTTTCTCAAGGAACGCTTTTGCCAATTCTGGCACTTTCGGATCCCTGAACCAGCCGTGCCCGCCGCCTTCTACCTTGTAGAACGTAACCGGGACACCCGCTTTCTCCAATGCATCGTTAAGGTGGATCGTCCTTTACCTCTGTACTATTGTGCGCTATCGGTGCTCTGATCAGCAGTTTCGGACGGTTTGGTATCTTCAGCAATCATTTCCCCAAGCTCGGTTCTTAAATTTTTTATCTGAGAAATTTTTTCGGCTATCTTATCGAACATTTCCTGCTTGGATTTGATACCCTCGCCGATGAGGAACGCAGTCGCTTCGGACCGACTGTTAAATTGTCCGGATGCCACGAGTTCATCAATCCGACTGAGATTTTCCTCATCAACCCTGACCATAACTACATTATTCCTTCTTCCCTGACCTCTTGCGCGTCGGGGGCCGCGTCTCTCACGCGGTCTTCTGGCTTGTTGTTTTGGACCAAATTTTGGCATTTTCTAATCTCCTTTCTGTTGAAATACAACTTAATTTAATTACGTGTAATTATTATACAATATTACACAGTAGGTTGTCAAATTAAATTTTCATTTTTTTTTCTCCTAATTCGGGCTTGTCTTTTTTTCGGGGTTGCTGTATAATAGGTTTGATTCAAACGTTGGTTATTCTTTCAAGAAAATTGAACGACGCGACAATTAGGCTGCTCTGATACATTGGAGAAGATGAAATGGATACCACACATATTCAAAAACGACTCAATACCTATGTGCCGGACCTGGATGTGACTTTTGAAGCCTTGCAAAAACAACTCGCTGCTTTCATCCAATCCGAACGGGAGCAGCTAAAAACCTGTATCTTGAAGGGTGAAAGTGGCTTCGGTGCATGTCAGACCCATACGCAGATGTGGGATGTCGTTATTCAGAAAGTTTATGAGGTCGCCTCCTTTCAGATTCGCGATGAATTCCAGAAGCAGATCGATGTCCTGAGCCAGCTTCCAGACGTTGATACCAGCGACTTAACGGCAGAATTGGAAGGGTGGGCACCGGATGTCGCACTTTATGGGGTCGGCAGTTACGGTAGAAACGAACTCTGCTATTTTTCGGATGTAGATGTCATCTACACATCCTCTGTCGATTTAGAGGATATCTACGATGAGAGTACGCTTGAACTGATCCGATGGTTCTACGATTTTTTTGATAGCCTTCACTCGGTGATTCCGGGATTTGAGTTCAGCTTTATCTATCGTCCACTTGCGGATATCTCGAAGTGGAATTATCAGGATATGACTGCGTTGATTGATATGCGCTTTATTGCCGGCGACTCGACGCTAACCGAGCGGTTCCGGAAAGCCGTGCACTCCGAAAAATCGGACATCTCGCTCGTGCTGGACCTCCTGAAATCGAAAGCGGATGCTTTCAAGGCTTCGGAGGATACCATCTACCTCAACCAACCGAATGTAAAAACCGGGAGAGGCGGACTGCGAACTCTTCAGTACGCACTCTGGATATGTGGACTGCCAAACTTTACGTCGATTCCTGAACTCTACGAACGCTACAGCGACGAACAGCTGATGCCCTCGCTTGATTTCATGTTTAAGGTGCGGAATCTTCTGCATGTCCTAGCCGATGCTCCGCACGATGATCTCTCTTATCATCCTGAAAAGGGCGATACATTGCAGGCAGAGATCGCACGGGTACTCGGATTAACGGACGAAACGGACGAAGGGCGTTACGAGTTCATGGCTGAATATTATGCCAAAGCGAAATATCTACATCTCAAGGCGGAACTTCTGATCCGAAAGATGTTAGCCAATGGGATTCCTATCTCGGATGTCCTTGCCGTCCGGACAGACCTGCTGTATTGCATTGATAATAACTTCGGTGAACTTGATGCAGATAATCTCTTTACCCTGTTTACCTACTTCCAACAATACGATTTTGAAATTGATGCTTCGCTTTCTACGTTCATCTTCCGTTATGTTGATGCCTTTGATTGGGGGACTTTCCAACGTCGAATGGCGGAATTGATAAACATGCCTGGTGACGTCGCCAAGACTTTAACCCGTCTGCACAGATTGAGCATTCTCTCGCGTCTCGGAGAAGGTGGCGGACTTTTTGAAAGGGCAATGATGACGCGCAGTGAGCGGAGCCTCGATCCATATACAGTTGGCAAACATACGCTCGTCGCGATTGGTTATCTCGATGAAATCCGTCAAACTGAGTCAAGCAGTCCATTTGGTGGGGCAGGCGGTTTAGGTTCGCCGGTGTCACCGTCCCCGACTTCCGAATTAGAGGAGCTCAACGCGGCATTCCGCTCGCTTTCAGATGCAAGTCCACTGTATATGGCACTTTTCATTCACGATATAGACAAGCCGGATCCAAACCATCCCGCGACCGGCGCAGAAAAAGCGAGACGCATCGCACCCGAATTTGGGTTCAATTCGCAACAGACAGACGATATCTGTTTTCTCATCCGAGAACATCTCGCAATGATAGAGTTAGCACGCTATCACCATTGGGACGAGCGTACGATCGCAGAATTCTGTAAGAAGGTTAACTCGTTGGAGCGTTTGACAGCACTCTATCTACTGACTTATTGCGATTCCAAAGCCAACGGTTCACAGAATTTCAGCCACGTTGTTAAACATAACCTGAAGAGTTTATACGAGGCTGCGCGAACCCGTTTTGTCGGGCAAGAGGAGACACAGTGGGGGGCCTTCGCACCGGTTGAGGAATTTCAGCAATTCCTTCATCACATGCCTGTCTCTTACCGTATTAGTGTCTCTCCGGAGGAGATCGCCATGCATATAAAGATGGCGACACAAGCCGAAGCGGCTACTACGGAGGAAGATACAACCGCAATTACCGGGATCGTCCAATTTGTAGATCGCCCGGGGTTTACAGAACTGCATCTCTGCAGCCCCAGCCGAATCGGCAAATTGCACACAGTAAGCGGACTCTTTTACGCCAACGGTATAGATGTTCGCGATGCCCGCGTCTACACGAAACAGGACACCAATATCGAACTTGAAATTTATCGACTTGTTCACCAACCGCCGCATCACCGCGGCGAACCGATGCCGCTTGACGAGGAACTCAAGCGTGATATCGATTTTGATATCCGGAGCCTCCTCGCAAAGGAAACTACGCTTGAGCAGATTTTTCAGAAGCACTACCTAAACCTCAATGAGACGTGGGAGGTTGACGAGGTCACCGTTGAGACAGCACGCAGCTACTCCGAGATTGTCGTCGTTGGCGAGGAAAAGGTCGGGTTCCTCCACTACTTCAGTGGTATCTTGGCGAAGCACGGATTGAACGTTGAGATGTGTAAATGTTCGGGGTTAGGTGGACGAGCGATTGATCGGTTCTACGTCCAGCCGGTGGCGGACCCGAAAGCGGTACATGCTGATATTATGGCGGCGTTAGACACCGAAAATGGGAAATAGTTTCAATTTGAGGAAACGAGATGAAACAGCGCGTATTGATTACGGGGGCAGCCGGCACCGTCGGCACCGCGCTCTGGAAAGCGTGGGAAGAACGGGATACCTACACATTAACATTGATGGATATCAATCCGATTGTAGGGGCAAATTCACGGGGCGTCCAAGCAGATATTCGGGATTACGCTGCGATGCAAGAACTCTGCCGTGACCACGATGTGTTGCTGCATCTCGCTTATATCCGTCAGGATTCGCTTGGAAAGGTGCCGGGTGAAGTTAGTGACATCGGCGCGTCTATGACGCTGTTTGAAGCGGCACGAGAGGGCGGGATTCAGAAGATTGTATACGCCAGTACGAATCACGTCTCAGGTTGGAATGAGCGGTTGAATTCGCCACCCCGGTTCTCAACGGGAGATCAATTTCGACCTGATGGTTGGTACGGTGCGATGAAGGGAATGGCGGAAATCGCAGGACGCTATCTCGTGGATGCACACGGTATGCGATTCATCAGTATCCGTATCGGGAGCTTCAACGGCACTTACGAGCCAAGTGGAATCCGACACTGTAGCACACTCCTGACACCCCGAGATTGCGTTCAACTCTTCGGTTTGGCTGTCGATTACAATGGACCAGTTAGGTATCTCATTACCTACGGACGCTCGGCGAACTCTGACGGGTATCAGCAGAGTTATCTCGATATCAGCGGTGCCGTTGAGGTGTTAGGGTATCAACCACAGGACAATTTGGTTAAAACGCACCTCCATAAATATCTGTCGGAATCTTAAAAGAATGCGTGAAAATCCGAACTATAACGAAATCTACTACCAGCATACGACTTCCCACTCCCAAGTGATTGACATTGTAACAGAACAGATTATTCCGCTCAGTGAATTAGACGCACCGATGAATTGGGAGCGACTCTTTCGGAACACTTATCCAGTCGAGATAGAGATCGGATCGGGGAAAGGACGTTTTCTGCTTGAAGCATCAAAACGGCATTCGAAGGTTAACTATATCGGTGTAGAGCGAGCACAGAAATATGTAGAACTGACACGGGAGCGGTTTGAAAAACATATCCGACATTTTGGGATCGATAAAACGTCCGGCACATTCTCGAATGTCCGACTCGTGCGGACGGATGCCAACTACTTTTTGACACGATATGTGCCTGAGATGTCTGTGCAGGCGTATCACATCTATTTCCCGGATCCGTGGCCCAGGAAACGACAGCGGAAACGACGAATCTTTCGGAACCAAGATTTTTTGGCAGCCTTGACGCACACACTCAATTCAGGGGGCGGTAGACTCTATATTGTCACAGACCACGAGGAATATTTTCAAGAGATTCAGGAACGGCTTGCAGGTTTGTCGGTACTTCGTCCCATTGATGCAGGTCTCAAACCGGATAGTGATATTACCACACACTATGAAATGAAGTATGTTTTGGAGGGCAGACCGATCTATCGGGCGGTGTATGAGAAGGTTCTATCTTAAACACAAGTAAGAATGGAGCAAATTATGGAAACTATAGAAACTGCTGCGGCACAAGCTTTCTTAACGCCTGAAGAGTATCTTGCCAAGGAACGGAAAGCACTTACTAAAAGTGAGTACCGCAATGGACAGATCCATGCAATGCCGGGGGCAAGCCGCAAACATAACCTTATTACGACTCACGTCGTTGGTGAACTTTATATTCAATTGCGGGACCGGTCGTGTGAAGTTTATCCAAGCGATATGCGTGTCAAAGTGAGTGCAGCAGGACTTTATACCTATCCGGACGTTATTGTTGTCTGTGATGAGCCGCGCTTTGACGATACACACTTCGATACGCTTCTCAATCCAACTGTGTTAATAGAGGTGCTTTCACCATCAACGGCAGCCTATGATCGAGGTGATAAATTCGCAGCCTATCAGAAACTTGATTCCTTACACGAATATGTGCTCATTTCACAGGACCGCGTTTGTGTTGAACACTATCTACGACAGGGACAAGAGTGGGATTTGACAGAATTTCGATCGCTCAGTGATGTGTTTCATCTCGTTTCAATAAGGTGTGCGTTATCTTTGCAGGCGATCTACGCTAAAGTTCAATTTTCTGAAGCGTAGGTGTGATCCGGTGAGCATACCACGCATTGAAAAAGGACGTAAAGATGAAGTCAGAAGAACGCGAAAACACCAGAGAAACACAGGCACCGCCTGAATTGTGGCAGTCGCTTCCAAATGTGCCCGGGGTTTATCTGATGAAAGCCTCCGATGGCAGCGTCATCTATGTCGGGAAAGCGATCCGTTTGCGGACTCGGGTGCGATCTTATTTCAAAGAAAAGTCTGCACATGCCTTGACTTCGCAGATGATGCGGTATGTCACAGAGATCGATTATATCGCCACCGAGACAGAGGTGGAAGCACTGATTCTGGAAAACAATCTCATCAAGGCACACCAACCCCGCTACAACGTGAAACTGAAGGACGATAAACGCTATCCGTACCTACGCGTGACAACGAACGAGCCGTTTCCGCGCATTCATATTACGCGTACTGCCAAGAACGATGGGACACGATATTTCGGTCCATTCGTTCATGTCCGTTCAACACGACAGGTGCTTAAACAGTTGACGAAATTCTTTCCGATCCGTACCTGCACCCTGCCGCTGACGAAAACAGGCAACAGGTACCGAGTCTGCTTGGATTACCATATCGGGCGGTGTCCGGGGCCTTGTGCAGATAAAATAGATACAGCAGATTACGACGACATCGTTCGGAAGGTGTGTCAGTTCTTGGGTGGGAATACGGATGCCGTTGTTAAAGAGCTGACAGAACAGATGCAAGCCGCTGCGGAGGCACTCGATTTTGAGACTGCAGCGAAGCATCGGGACACACTTAAAGATGTTCAACAGGCGATTACAACACAGAATATAGATAGCGTCTCCGCTGCAGATGAGGATGTCATCGGTATCGCAGCACGAACGGATATTGCTTGTGTTCAACTGTTGCGTGTACGCGATGGAAAACTTCTTGAACGTGAACACTACTACCTTAACGATGCAGATCCGGAATCGCTCGCAATGGCGTTAAGTGCTTTCATTTCGCAATATTATCAGAACGCTGTGTTCGTGCCTAAGACAATCGTCTTACCGATGCAGATTGAATCGGTAGAACTGATCGAAAATTGGCTGAGCGAAAAGCGGGGGAGCCGTGTCGGGTTGCTTATGCCGAAAGCCGGTAGACTCCGGAAATTACAGATTTTGGCATCAAAGAATGCCGAGATTCTCCTGACCCAGCGTGAGCAGAATGTGGTCTATAGCAGCGGTGTGGAACCCGCACTTGTTGAACTCCAAGAACTACTTGCGTTGAAACACCCGCTCAGACGGATTGAGGCGTACGATATTTCCAATCTCGGTGATCAGTTCGCTGTCGGGTCGATGGTGGTCTTGGAGGACGGGAAACCGGCTTCATCGGAATACCGACGCTTCAGGATCCGATCGGTTGACGGACAGAACGATTTTGCAATGATGCAAGAGGTGATCGTCCGCCGTTTCCGGCGCGCCCTTGCAGACGATGAGAAATTTAATAAGCTGCCAGACCTCATGCTGATTGATGGTGGGAAAGGGCAGCTCAGTGCGGCGAAGACGGCTATGAAGACCTTCGCGCCCTCCGAACTCCCCGATATTCCGATGATCGCATTGGCGAAACGGATTGAGGAGATTTTTGTACCAGATAAATCGGAACCGATTGTGTTGCGAGAGGATAACCCGACCTTACACATGATCCAACGCCTACGAGATGAGGCTCACCGGTTCGCTGTTACTTATCATCGACGGCTCCGTCAGAAGTCATTGAGTGAGTCGGTACTTGATGAGATCCCGAACGTCGGTCCAAAGCGTAAACAGGCACTGCTTCAGCATTTCGGCTCTATTGACGCAATCCGTGAAGCGAGTCTTGATGGTCTGCTCTCTGTGAAAGGAATTCCACGCAGTGTCGCCGAAAATATTCGGAAGCACCTCTAAGTCGAGATTAGGCGGTTGTTTCTACCGGAAGCGTCGCGGTCCATTGTTCTGCACGAATGCGTGCAATTCCTTCTGTGCGCTGCACTCATTTGGGCAGTTTTAACGCCTGGATAAGCGGTCTGTAGTGTTTCTGGTTGGCATATAATTTGCAAAGAAAGGTTACTGAATTTCAAGAATTTGACGATATGGTGCCTGTCAATTCAATTAAATGTGAACTCCAGTTACGTCATATTTACAGACGTGTCACATTCTCGGACTGAAAATAAAAACACAATATGCGAGAAAGAAACATCAAAATCATCGGCATCGTGCTTATTCTACTGAGCGTTGCGGTGTTCCATGTGAGACTTTATCGGTTCGCGGAAGTTACGTACGACGGTGCGTTACAGGTACTCGTCTGCTTGGGACGTGTTACCGGTATAGATACGAGTGATGAAGCCGACCAAGTGTTGGCATTTCGCATCCTCTCCGGTCAGTTTCGTGGCGAGACGGTTCAGGTAAACAACATCTGGACAGGACGCGCTTTCGGAGACCGCGTGTTGCGAAAGGGCGATGTCCTATTCCTTGACATTCCGATCCGTGATCCGAAGAATCCGAAAATTGACAACGTATCGATGCGTGAGTACTTCCGGACACCGTTCCTGCTGTATCTCGCTGGTGCGTTAGGCGTGCTGATGATCCTTGTCGCTGGGATGAAAGGTGTCCGCGCGATCTTAACGCTGTTTGTCACTGCGTTTGCTGTGCTTTATTTGCTAGTGCCGCTGACGATCAGTGGTTATAACCCGATCTCGGTTGCTCTCCTCATCGCTGCACTACTGACATTAACGACCTTCCTGCTAATTACGGGGTTTAGTTTCAAGGTTATTTCCGGTGTACTCGGCACACTCGGCGGATTGGCGGCTGTCGGTGTCTTGTCAATCATCAGTCAACACGTCATGGCACTGACAGGATTGGCACAAGAGTTCGGTTTCCTTGAACTCGGAATCGCGCTATGGCGAACCCCCGCCTCCCATCACTGGAACTTCACAGGGATTCTGTCCGCCGGCATCATCTTGGGTGCAGTCGGTGCAATGATGGATGTAAGCATGTCCATCTCTTCAAGTGTTCACGAAGTCAAACAGGTGAATCCGAACATCACGGTGCGGCAAGCGATTCGTGCAGGGTTGAATGTCGGGCGCGACATTATGGGAACGATGGCAGACACGCTCATCTTCGCCTACCTCGGCGCACACATGATGACGATGCTACTCCCGCGCATCGATTTCCCAGAAGTCGGTATCATCTACCCATTTCTCCGACTCGTCAATGATGAAGCAACAGCTGTCGCGATTATTCAGGCGGTGGTAGGCACTATCGGACTGGTGCTGACGGTCCCGATCGCTGCATCGGTCGCGGGGTTCTTGACACAATACGCGAAAGTGGATAAATCCGAAATCCATGAGGACCTGCCTTCCGAAGAAGAGTTAGAGGAGTTGTTCCGTGCCGATCCGCCTCGCAGCGCAGCACGGATCGCCGTCCCGATTGCGATGCTTGTTGTCCTGCTCGGTACAGCGTTCGTCTATTTCCGGACGCATGAACTTTCGGCGACTATCTCGGAGCAAGTGGATGTAGACGGAAATCTTGTCAACAAATCGGAGTACGCGAAAGGAAGAGTTGTCCGACTGCTTGAATCGAATGCGAATTTCCTCTTTAACATTGATAGCAGTGCTATAACCGATCTGAACAACGGCATCGTTCCTGCTGCGCTGCGTGAAGCCTTCAATAACGAGAATATCCCTTTATCTGATGAAGTCATTGTCGCAATCAAACCGTGGAAGGACAGTCGTTGGCTGCTTTCGGATAAGAAATACGAGCAGACATACAGTGTCCGTGAAATGGAGCACGACGCGAAAACCGTTCTCAGCGTCTATGAGTCGAAAAGCGAGCATCATATCCTTGAAGTAGAGATGCTGAGCGGGATGTATAAAGGCAGACGCTTGATGTTCCGAAACATCGTGAATCACAACATGCCGTTGTTGAGTATCCCGGCGGAACCGGGGGACGTTATTCTCTGTCGTGTCGGCGGAATCCCTGAGCAGGTGAGTCTTGTCAACATCGTCCAAGATTATGGTAGAGACGGATTCTTGATCTGGATGGTTGGCGGGATGCTGCTGCTGATTATCCTCGTCGGCCGGATTGAAGGCATCCGGACAGCATGTGCGATGTTAATCTCTGCCGCTGTTATCTATTTCTTTATGCTCCCATCAATTTCAGGCGGCGCGAACGCAGTGTTCATCGTTACGCTAACATCGGGCGCTGTGGCGTTTGTGTCTCTGGTATTCGTCATCGGTCCGAGTCGGAAAACGTTTTCAGCCGTGCTGGGTACGATGGGGGGTATTTTGGTTGCGGGGCTGATTGTCCTGTTCGCGCAGCAGCATCTCCACTTCTCCGGTTTAGAGAACGCGATTTCGGCGGACATTATAGAGGCAACACGCACGCCACCCTTCGATTTCGTTCAGATCCTTTTAGCAGGGATGTTGATGGGCGTGTTAGGTGTCGCTGTTGACGGCGCGATCGAGGTGGCATCAAGTATGGAAGAAATTCGTAGAGCCAACCCGAACATGCCAACATGGCGACTCATCGCCTCCGGTCTCAACGTCGGTACGGATATCCTCGGGACAATGGTGAATACCTTGGTCTTCGCGTATCTCGGTGTGGAGTTGTTGCTGGTCGTCACGATTATAGCACCGGACTTAGATTTCTTCAAATCGCCACCCGTACAGCTCCTGAGCATCGGCGTTGTATCCGCTGAGATTGTACGGCTGCTGGCTGGCACGCTCGGCTTGGTGCTTGCAATTCCGATTACCGCAGTGATTTGCGCCTTCTGGAACCCGAAACAGAGGGGTTAGGGGATTTCTACTAGTGACTCACTTTCTTGGAAACGTGAGAGAGCACCTTGGAAGTTCTGGAGCAAAAGGTTACGCATTTGAGCATTTGGTATATTTCCACAAGTCACCCAAATAACTTTGGGTGGAGGACCAAGTTGGTTTAATAGTTGCACAAAGTCTTGATCTTTAGTTATCACAACTGCTTTTTCTGCGCGAGCCGCGAAAAATATCTCTTCATCGCTCGCGTCTCGGAATCCAAGCCGTTGAACAGAAAATGCTTCGACTGCAAAGGTGTCAGTAATCCATGGTGCCAAGGCAGGAGAAAGTTGTGCATCGATCCAAAACTTCATATCGTAGTTACGGGTGCGTCCATCTTATGTGCGGCGAACTGAAGACATGCCAGAATATCTTCGGCTTCCAGATCCGGCATCTCTTCAAGAATCTCTTTAAAAGAGAGGCCGTTAGCAAGTAAGCCCAAGACATCAGTGACTCGAATTCGCATACCTCGGATACAGGGACGTCCACCACATTTACCTGGCTCGGAAGTAATTCGGCGTAGTTGTAGTTTCTGTTCAATAGTGACTGTGAGACTGACATCGCCGGCTTGTTTTGCAAGTTTTCCTGCAATTTGGAAATCTGTTGTCGCTTCTGATATCTGACCTAATTTGTCCTTTGCTTCTCCACGCGTGTAATAGGCACGCGCAAAATCTGGTTTTACTCGAATTGCGTGGGTGTAGGCGGCGATAGCATCTTTATAGTCACCTGACTTGCTTTTTTCATTGCCTGCCATGAAGTAAGCTTCGGCAGATAAGGGGTTGTGTTGATGTTTCATGATTTCAGAATCCCAATATTTTAATTTTGGAAATATCGTAAGTTTAACACAAATAGCGGCGGATGTCAAATACTACATCGGGCACCATGCCATCACAGTTCCGAAACTGGCGAATATACTGTTTTCGCCGCTTGTTAGGATACGCGACCCTTGGACAACGACCCGTGCATCACGACTCGTGATCTTGTAGCTAACAGGGGCATCTTTGGCAATCAACGGCTCGCCATTTTCGTTCTTGAGCTTATCGAGTCGGTAATGCACTGAACGATGCGCAGGTACATCAAATTCACAAGAGATGTTTTCCAGTGTCGTATCCTCATACAGCACCTCAAGAAGACAACGGGTATCTATATCAGCGGTGTTGGAGATGCATATAGACTCGTGAGAGAAATAGCCGCCACCGTGTTCCTCCCATTCCTGTTCCGCTGGTGTTAGAGCCGCCATGTAGCCGTCCGGGATAACCCAAACATAAGCACCATCACCCTCTGAACTATAGCATTTGAGTGCATCCGCTATCGCCTCGGGATTGTCAGCCACTTGGTCCAGTGAGATGACAAGAAATCGGGAGTGTGTTTTTATTCCCTTTACTGATGTAGTGTGTTTTAACTCGCCTCTCACGTTCAGGCATACTGTGTTATCTCCGAACATCGTGAGGGAACTTACGCCTTGCGATGCAAGCCAATCACCAAAGGTGTCATTCAAGAGTGTTGTTAAGGTTTCAAGCGAGATGCCTTCCAGTTTATACTCTTCAACCGTTGTAAGTAATCGTTGAAAATTCATAATTTCCTCTACTAAACCATCCATCGTTCACCAATACCGAGCAGTGCCATCAGTGCTTGCAAAAGCACGCTCTCGGCATCAGTTCCGACGAACTGTCGATGCGTATCAATATAGGTGCCGTAATCGGCAGCCCATTCACGAAAGTAGGTCTCGTATTCCCAACCGTCTGCGGTGCGTTGCAAAACGGACCGATCCGGATATGGGAGTTTTTCTCTCAAAAGTTGCTGTAGTTGTTCGGAGGTCGGTATCCATACCACTTTGATGTCCTCTGTTTCGGGGCGGAGTGCTTGGATTTCAGGATGCCGACACTGCTCGCGGTATTCTCGTTTTTCGGATGCATTCATAGGTTTGTGATCAGACGAAATCCATCTGACCTAAAATTTAGTTTAATCCTTTTCATCTTCTGTGGAAGTCATCGGGATATCTGAATTTAGACGTGAATGGTGCATTGCCCAATAGATCGCCGCTGTAACGACACCCCCAAAAAGGGTGGCTATCCCCCATATCATGGGACCTACGATAATCAGAACCCTTGTCTGATCTAAACGGACGGCATCTCGGTAGACAGCTATCGCAAAGACGATATTTATCAAGAGCCCTAAAACCGCGACCACAATTCCCCAGAACACAGTTACTGAACTCAACGCTCCTAAGAAACCGCTATCAAAGTTTGTGATGTTAAAATTCATTTTTTCCTCCGCTCATTGTTGATTTGGTGGATATTATACGGTGTCAGCACGTAATTGTCAACATTTCTTCGCGTGTCGGACAATAAAAAAAATTGATATTTTAGATTAAATATGTTATCATATATAGCGTATTAACGACCTTTTGAAAAGAACCTAAACCAGCGGAACCGCCTTCAAAATTAACCTAAGGCTGACAGCCGATGGCTGACAACTCATCATGCCAGATATCAACATCAAAACGACCCACAAACCCATCAAAAACTACTATACCGAACTCGAAAAATATGCACAACTCGGCGAGGAAAACGAAAGCACCGTCCGCACCGCATTCCAAAACCTGCTACAGCATTACTGCCACCGATCCAACCTCACACTCCTCTGTGAAAAAACGCACTACACACCAGAGAAAACGCGAATCATACCCGACGGGGAAGTCGTTGATGCCTTCGGTTTACCACACGGCTACTGGGAAGCAAAAGATACACACGACGACCTACACGTTGAGGCGGACAAGAAATTCGCCGCAGGCTACCCCTCAAAAAACATTGTCGTCCAATCCCCGACACACGCGCTCCTCTATCAACATGGACAGTTGCAGCTCGATCTCGACATCACTGAACCGAGAAATCTCGTCCACGTCTTGCAGACCTTCTTCGCCTATCAGGAGGAGAATATCACTGCGTGGCATACCGCAGTCACTGACTTCAAAGAGATGGTGCCGGAACTCGGGGACAGATTGGCGGCGTTAATCGAAGCGGAACGCCGAAACAATCCGCATTTTCAAGACGCATTCACCCGTTTTCATCAGCAGTGCCAGACCTCCATTAATCCAAATCTCTCTATCGCTGCCGTTGAGGAGATGCTCATCCAGCACCTATTAACAGAGCGCATCTTCCGCACCGTCTTTGATAATCCTGACTTTACACGCCGAAATATTATCGCCCGTGAAATTGAGACTGTCATCGATGTGCTCACAGAACGGACGCTGAATCGTTCCGAGTTTCTCCGTCCGCTGGAGCCGTTCTATGCTGCGATTGAAGGGACTGCCAGTACGATTACCGACTTCTCGCAAAAACAGGGGTTTCTCAATACCGTCTACGAGCAGTTCTTTCAAGGCTTCTCTGTCAAGGTGGCGGATACGCATGGCATCGTCTACACACCACAGCCGATCGTCGATTTCATGGTGAAAAGCGTCGAACACATCTTGCAGACCGAGTTTGATCGTTCACTTTCGGATACCGGCGTACATATCATCGACCCGTTCGTGGGCACCGGCAATTTCATCGTCCGCATTATGCAGGCACTTGACCCCATTTCACTGGAGCGAAAATATACCGCTGACCCGCCGGAACTCCAATGTAACGAAGTGATGCTCTTACCCTACTACATCGCTTGTATGAATATCGAGCAAGAGTTCTACACCGCCACGCACCGGTATCTCCCCTACGAAGGTATCTGTCTCGTGGACACATTTGAGATGATAGAGGAGCAACAGCTGCAGCTCCTCACGCCTGCGAACACGGCACGTGTGGAAAAGCAGAAAGAGACCGATATGTTCGTTGTCATCGGCAACCCACCGTACAATATGGGACAGGTCAACGAGAACGACAACAACAAAAACCGAAAATATAAGACGATGGACCAGCGAGTGGCAGACACTTACGCAAAAGACTCGAAAGCAACGCTCAGGAATAAGCTTTCCGATCCGTATGTCAAGGCGATTCGGTGGGCATCCGATAGAATTGGTGAGGATGGCGTTGTGGCTTTCGTGACAAATAACGGCTTTCTCGACGGTGTAGCGTTTGATGGCATGCGAAAACGTCTTGCAGAGGAGTTTGACACTATTTACATTTTGGATCTGGGGGGTAATGTTCGTAAGAATCCGAAGCTTTCAGGTACATCGCACAATGTGTTTGGAATTCAGGTTGGCGTGAGTATTAATTTTTTCATTAAAAAGACTGACAGCACAAAATCACAAACGCAAATTTTCTACGCTTCTGTTGATGAATTCTGGCGGAAGGAAGATAAGTATGACCATCTCAATTCAAAGCAGCATTACCAAAACGTTGAATGGAAGCGAGTAACGCCTGACAAACGGAATGCGTGGCTCACCGAAGGTCTCCATGCTGAATTTGACACCTTTATTCCGATGGGGACTAAGGAGATGAAAGCGGCTAAAGGTGCAGCAACGGGTGTGATTTTCAAGACTTACAGTCTTGGTGTCAGTACGAACCGTGATGCATGGGTTTACAATTTCAATCGAAACGTACTCACTGAAAACATGAGTAACATGATCCAAACTTATAACGCTGAAGTTGCTCGATGGGGACAAAGAACAGATCGAAATGCTAACCTTGACGATTTTGTGGTATCTGATGACGAAAAAATCAAGTGGAGTCGTAACTTAAAGAGCGAATTGAAACGAAACAAAATTGCTGAATATGCTGAACACAAGGTAAGAGATTCACTCTATCGTCCTTTCACAAAATCTAATCTGTTTTTTGATTCCATTATGAATGACCAAGTTTCGCGCTTTTCTTCTATCTTTCCCACTTTTGAGGCTGAAAAAGAGAATCGGGTGATTTGTGTTCCAAGTATTGGTGGGCGTACTGACTTTTGGTGCTATTTTACAAATGTAGTCCCGAATTTGACGATAACTTCAACAGATGGAACTCAATGCTTCCCGTTCTACATCTACGACGAGGACGGTACAAACCGCCGCGAGAACATCACCGATTGGGCATTGACAGCATTCCGTACGCATTACAACGACGACACCATCACCAAATGGGACATCTTCCACTACACCTACGGACTCCTCCATCATCCAGAGTATCGCCAAAAGTACGAAGCGAACCTCAAACGCGACCTACCACATATCCCTTTCGCCCCGGATTTCCGAGGATTCGCAGACGCAGGCGCACGCTTAGCAGATATCCACGTCAACTACGAATCCCAACCCGAATACGATAAACTCAAGTTCCTCCAAACGCCGGACACACCCCTCAATTGGCGTGTTGAGAAGATGAAACTCTCCAAAGACAAAACCGCGCTGATCTACAACGATTTCCTAACGCTATCCGGTATCCCGTCAAAAGTGTTTGACTACCGACTCGGCACGCGTTCTGCATTGGAGTGGATCGTCGATCAGTATCGTGTAAAGACGGACAAACGCAGCGGTATTGTTAACGACCCGAACCGTGCCGATGACCGGCAGTATATTGTTCGGTTGATTGGCAAGGTGATTACGGTGAGCTTGGAAACGGTAGACATCATTAACGAATTGCCCACCATAAAATAATCACACTTCAGTCTGTGTTGGTGAAAGTTCTATATTTTGTAGCATAGGCTGTTAGCCTGTGTTGATGAAAGTGTAGTTCTCCTGTAAAAATAAATCCTATGTAGGAGTGAGTGTTTTTGCTTGGGTATTTCTTGTCGCTCGCGATTTGCCAACCCAAAACACTTAAAAACTGAGAACTATAGTAAAGTTTAAAAGTAAAGAAACATTCAAGTCCTAAAACAGACTGTAACACGAGCCCTATCTGGTGTTTTCTTTGTAGCATAGGCTGTTAGCCTGTGCACAGAATGTCTCATTAATTATGGGATCCACTATAAACAGCCACCTTACCACCTCAATTTTTCTTGATTCTCTTGCTCAGATATGCTATTATTTTCTTAAAGTAGATTATAGTGACGCACCCTTGAAAGGATTTCCATTGGTCTCTTGCAGTGTCATTTTACAATAATATTGAAGGACTTTTAGGATAGCAATTCATAAGTTTAGCAGTATCTTCGTCTGCAAGATTATCGGAGATTTTTCACTGGTTACTTGTGCTATTGTTCTTGCTCTTTACATGAACAATCAAGAAATTTTCACACCTGAAGAACGAGACGAAAACGAAGAACGAAAGCGTGAGTTGATAGAACTTGTTGTCTCTGGCGAGGCTGTACTTATGGTTGGAGCCGGAAGTAGCGCGCGTGTCGGTTACGTAACTTGGGATGGCCTTCTGGAAGAATTGGAGAAGTTAGCCAATCGTTTTGGTGAAGGTCTTGATCAAAATCGGAAAGGTGATGCCTTAGCATACGCGGAAGACATTAAATCACATATCAGCAAGGAAATGAATGGCTTAAGTAGATATTATGCTTTGCTTCAGAATCTATTCAGTCCGAAGGATCCACCGTTTACGGATTTCCACGCAAAACTTGTCGCATTGCCCTTCAGAGGCATCTTGACTACAAATTATGATACTGTGCTTGAAGCTGCGTTGGGTGATATTGAACCGCGTTTTGCTTATGATAATTGGTTAGTTATTGACGAGAATTCCGCTGGACAGGTAAATGAATTTCTAATGGCAATGAATAATGATAAAAGAATGACTCGGCGGATTGCACACTTACACGGGAGATTTAACTTACCAAGTAGTATAATTCTGAGTATTGAAGACTACCGCAGAATTTATGGTTTAGGGATTTCTACGAATCATGTCCAGAAAGATTCTGAATGGACGCTGTATAGAAAATTATTATGGGCTGTGTTGGCTACTCGCCGTGTAGTGTTTATCGGTTTCAGTATGACGGATCCGTATTTTAACAAGATGTTGGAAACTGTCAGTGCTGACTTGTGGAGATGGGACAAATCGATTCACTTCGCTATCATGAGTATTTCTTCTAAAAATGCTAAAAATTCAAATAAAAATGCTGAAAATTTAAAAACCAGAGCTGACGGACTCAGAAGAGAGTATGGCGTTGATACTATATTCTACGAAGATTCTGACAACTCACACCAGGAATTAGATCGTATACTTGATGAAATTGGTGAAGCGTGCAAAGTTAGAAATCAACCTAAGACTGATGATATGGATTGGTCGGAACAGGTGAATCAACGGATGGAACGGGGGATTGATGATGAAAATTAAACGGGAGAAACTCCTGAATGACTTACAGGACTTCGCCTCACGAGGAAATGGAGTTATTATCGGTAGCCCGGGGATCGGAAAAACATACGTGTTGAAAGAACTTCGCCAACGTCTAAAATCCTCTGAAATACCGCACCTCCTTTTACGGATTGACCAGCTTGGAGATGGCACTGCCGAAACCTTACGGCAAGAGTTATTTTACGAAGGTAACCTGATTGAAAAGTTGAAATCCGTTCCGGTATCAAGCGATAAAGCAATTCTCCTGTTTGATGCCTTTGATGCTGCTCGAGATGAAGAGACGCGCAATCGCTTTCTAAAGTTAATACGGCGTGCAGTCTATGAACTCAAAGAGTCGTGGAATATTATTGTTACTGTCCGCACTTATGATGCGACGAAATCGCAAGAACTCTTAGACTTGTTTGGCAATCGTGACGATACTGCTCCAGCTCAAGATGCTAACAACAAAATTTTATGCCGCCATTTCACAATTCCACCGTTCAATAAGAAGGAGATATTACAAGCATTAAGTCAAATTGGCTGTCCGAAATCTGTTTACGACGATGGCTCTGACGATTTTAAAAATATCCTTGCAAACCCGTTTAATCTTTGGCTGCTGCAAAAGATTCTCAAGAGTTTACCGGATGAGGAATTAAGCACTTTAAGTCAGATGCGCTCTGAAGTGCAGTTGCTGCGTCTGTTTTGGCACCGGCGAATAGAGTCCGCTAGCAATGAAATTAATCGTTTAACTGTCCTTGAAGAAATCGCACGTAAGATGGTTGATCAACGCTCTTTGAGCATCAAACAGAGCGATGTTCGTAAAACTCTAACCCAAACAGCATGGAATGATCTTCAAAGTGATGAAATTTTGGCAAAGGTGTCTTCTACTGGACAACGGATTGCCTTTTCTCACAATATTCTCTTTGATTACGCAATTAGCGTTTTGCTTATTGATGATGAACCCCAATGCCTTGAGGAATTTGTTGACGATGCGTCACGACCATTCTTTCTACGACCGAGTCTCACCTATTTTTTCACCCGCCTTTGGTATTATAACTCCAAAAGTTTCTGGAAGGCGTTCTGGCACATTTTTCCAAATGATCAATCCGTACATTTGCGTCTCATCGCGCGTTTGATTCCAACAAGCGTTATTGCCAATGAAGCGCGTGAGATTGAGCAATTGACACCGCTTTTAGAGAAACTACGGAACGCTGAAGAAAAAAAAATCACAAACGAAGCAGTAACACGCATCTTGCAGGCACTTCAAACCTTGCAAATTAAGCGTGACGCACTTTGGATCAATTCTTTCGATCAGGTTTCGCGGCACTTACACGAGGAATTTGCTTGGGATTTGGCAAATCTTACTTCGGCGATTCTTGAACGAGTTGGAGATCCCAAAAATTCAGAGGTTGTGGACGCTTGTGGACGGATTGGACGACGGTTACTTAAATGGGTATGGGAGAAAAGAGTAGCAGGCAAAAATACTTGGTATGATCGGTTTGGCGGACGTTGGGCAGTGCCACTTGTTGCCCAAACATATCACACGAATCCTGAAGAATCTCGGATGCTTCTTGAAAAAGTTCTTGAACTACCAAAGGAAGATAATTTCCCTATAAAGTTTCTGTCGTGGTTAACTGAACACGTTGATACGATTTGGGATTATGACGCTGAGTTTGTTACCTCAATTTATTGCACCGTATTCCATCACAATGAATCCAGTGATGCAAAAACAAGTCTCAGTAGCGGCGTTTTAGCTATGACAAGCACCCGCCGACAGGATTACAGCATGTGCCGATATCGGTTGATAAAACATTTTCCTGGTTTTCTTAGAGCAGCCCCGTTACCTGCAACACAAGCGGTAATCCGAAGTTTAAATGTCTTCATTGTTGGAAAATATATTGTCCGATACCTTAAAGAAGGTGTGGAAATTGAGGATATGATAGATACCTTCAATTTTCGTAGAAAACCCGCTTACTTTATGGAAGATGGCAGTTATATATGGGGAGCGCGAAATTCCTCTGATGAACCGATTGAAATGGCGGATACTCTGTTTGAATATATCGGAGAATTGGCGATGTCGGAAGATCCGTACCTTGATTCGCTGCTTGACATTTTCCGTGATGAAGTGATAGTAGCGTTTTTTTGGAAACGACTTTTAGGGACTGCGTCACAGTTTCCGAAGATATTCGCGCTGCATTTATTTGAATTGTGCAGAGCGGAACCAATTCTGAGAGGTAACGATACCCGTGATGAACTCGGCATGTTTTTAGAAACCGCTGCGTCTGAGTTTAGGTTGGACCAACGTCGTCAGATTGAAAAAAAAATCTTGGCACTTCCAGAAGAAGCGACAGATGAGGATTCCCACAATGCACTTGCCTCTCGAAGAAATCGGCTCCTTGAACGAATTCCTGAAAATTTGTTAGTTACAGATGAAGCGAAGCAAATCCGAAAAAAGATGGTGCGTGAGAACGATATTCAGAAAAATCGACCATTGGTAAGTTTCAGTACCCAGACAGAAGCTGTTACTGAGGAAAAATGGTTTCAAACACAGGGTGTTGACATAACTAAGTCTGAAAATCAAGGATTGCAACGCTTTTCCGCCCCTCTCAATAAATTTAACTCAGATTGGATGAATGGTGTACCAACTATGGAAGCCTCTAAGTTGGTTTTACCGCAATTACGGAAGGCACACACTGCAGTAAAGAATAATACAGAAGCCGATAAAGAGGTAATGAATTCGCTTTGGCATAAATTAGCTGCCTGTGTGGCAATTCTCGGTCGAGTTGCCAATAAACTTGAGAACAGCGAGTTTTCTTTTTGTCGAAAAGTCCTCTTGGAGGCAGCGAAACATGAAGAACCTAAACCAAATCCCGAATACGATGATCAATTCAATTCCCCAGGGTATTCACCGTGTGCAAGACACGAAGCTGCCGGTGGACTGATTAGGTTTGCTTTTTACCAACCTGATGCAGAAATGTTAGACGCGATTGAGACGCTGGCCAGGGACGTTGTACCGTCTGTTCGGATGGTAACAGCAATGGAGCTATTTCTTGTTTACAACAAATCATCAGAAAGATTCTGGCATATCATGGACAAAAGGGCAGCACATGAGCGGAATCGGGTCGTGCAAAAGTTTCTCTACCATACATTAACTCGGGTGGTTGCAAGGGAAAAAGAGAATGAGGAAAAGACGATCCGCGTCATGGCAAAACTATTGGAGCATACACCTCCACCTACAGAAGGATTAGAGCCATCAGATTCCTTTATCGTCTTGTTGATGTGGCTGAGAATTGATCGCCAAAATCTATGGGCATTCAAAACAATTGAGGATACGTATTTCAAAGACCCGATCCGGTTTGCTAATCCGCTGAGTCGTGCCGTATCTGAGGTCGTGAGTGATTACGTCCAGCCGAAGCACCTTGAAACGGATGTGGAACGTGAAAGAGCAAAACGAGCTATTGAGTGGTTGGGACAAGTAATTGATCTAGTTTCTGATAGAATTAAGGGATTGTATCATATAGTCAAAGAAGATGGCACTGAAGAAAATGTACAAAGATTACATGATACGTACAACGTGGTTGATGAAGTTATTACACGTCTCTACTTTGCCGCTGCCTATAAAAGAGATCAGTCTGAAAAACGTGTTGAGGAAATCTCCGACGACTTACGTCGTGATTACTACAGTGAAGTCCAACCTTTGATGCAAAAGGTTATTGCTTTCGCGCAAGACCCTTCAAGCGGAATTATGTTTGCGCCGACAGCGCACTATTTCATGCAACTTTTAAGGAGTTTCCTCGGATGCAATCCGAAAGAGGTCTTGCGTTTAGCAACAGAGGTGGTAAAATCAAGTGAAAAGTTCGGATATACGCTTGATACGCTTGCCGTTAGGGAAGTTGTAGAATTCGTAGAAATTATTCTCGCTGATTACCGGCATGAAGTGCGGGACGGCGAAGCGTTGGACGACCTTCTCAACTTGTTAGATCTTTTTGCCAAAATAGGCTGGTCGGATGCACTTAAACTCGTTTGGCGGCTTGATGAGGTTTTCCGGTAGGTTTATACAGTTTCTCTAATCACTTTACGCGAACATTCATGCAATAGATTCCAATTGAGGGTAATCAAATGACTGCAGTAGTTATCACCATAGGTTCAATCGCTGCTATAGTGGGTATTGGTGTTGCCACTTGGTCTATCATCAATACAAGAAAAAAGTACTATGAAGACTATATAAGGAGAAAACGCCGTGCAGAAGATTAGACGTTTTAGCAAAGAAGGGAACTCTAACTGACATGAAAATAACCGAAATCCAGCGTGAACTGACAGAATTAAATTTAGATGCGTGGCTTCTATACGATTTTCGTGGGATAAACCCGATCGCACAGAACGTCGCAGGTTTGGCAGGCGCGAATATCACCCGCCGGTGGTTCTGCCTTATCCCTAAACAGGGTGAACCGCGATGGTTGGTCCATAAAATAGAAACATCAAACTTTGTCAACGTACAAGGTGAGGTCGCGCTTTATGCGGGGTGGGAAGAACTTAACGACGCAATCCGTACCCTGATCGCCGATGTCAAAACTGTTGCGATGGAGTACTCGCCAAACGCCGAAATTCCCTATATTTCACGCGTAGATGCCGGTACATTGGAGTGGATTCGTTCACTCGGCGTTGCAGTACAAACATCTGCAGAACTGGCACAGCGGGTAGAAGCGCGCCTGAGCGAGGCACAAGCCATAGGACATCAACTTTCCGCAAAATTGGTGCTACAAGCGAAAGATTATGCCTTCAACTGGATCGGTTCGCAGCTCCGAGACGGAAAAACGATTACAGAATATGACGTTCAGCAGGAGATACTCGGACAATTTGCAGCGATGGACCTCGTCACAGACCATCCGCCGATTGTGGCTGTGAACGCAAACAGCAGCGACCCGCATTACGCTCCCGCCGCGACAAATACCCAACAAATTAAGGCAGACGACTTCATCTTAATCGACTTGTGGGCAAAGCAGAAGGACCCAGATGCGGTTTTTGCCGATACGACATGGGTCGCTTACGCCGGAAAAACCGTACCGACACAATATGTTGAGATTTTCGATATCGTCAAAGAAGCACGGGACAGAGCGATAAGATTCATTCAGGAGAGGTGGGAGGCAGACGCACCGATTCACGGTTATGAAGTCGATGACTGTGTCCGAGGGTATATCACCGAAAAAGGATACGGTCCATATTTTATCCACCGCACTGGACACAATATCGGCACGGTTATCCACGGCAACGGGGCAAATTTAGACAACTTAGAGACACGTGATGCCCGCGCCTTGATCCCCGGGGTCTGTTTCTCAATTGAACCCGGTATCTACCTTACCGCTTTCGGCGTTCGGACTGAAGTCGACGTGTTCTTAGCCGGTCCAGGGAGAGACGGCGTAAAAGTGACAACCGCTCCCGTTCAAAATCAGGTATTGTCATTGCTGTGACCTGATAGTTCCGCTTTTTTAGGTCTGTGAGGATATGGTTCAAGTAGAGACGCGCATTGAGAATCCACTGATCCGCATAAGCCGCAGCAAGTAGTGGGAGTGCTATTGTTAAACGCGGTGAATCCAGTAGCCAGCGTTCGGCATATTCAGCAAACTCTGTGTCTACCAATCGATTACTACCCAGCGAATACACAACATAGCGTTTGTCGTCCCGAGCTTCCTCTCTCGGGTTGAGCGGCGTTCCGAGTGTAAGACGTTTTGTTCCGTCAATCTCAAAAACCCAGAAGAAATAATCTTCGTTATGTCCGAGGTAACCGATTTCCACATCAAGCCGATGTGGGGTCTCAGTCGTGATCGGGATTATCGCCATGTCTCGTTTAACTAATACCGGATAGATCGCCGCAAGGAAGATTTGTTCAAATCCGAGTGGATGGTGTACACGGTTAAGAACGTCCAAGAGAACCTGTTCCTGTTCCGGACGTTTCAGTTCTAAGCAGGTTTTCGTGAAGACCTCGTCTCTGAGGGTACGCATTTCAGGAGATGCGTTTTGGTGCAGCGGCTGGAGTTCTTGGATCAGCTTAAAAATTCGGCGGCGTTTCGGCAGAACGCGCCAAAGCACCCAGTGCCATAAAGCCCGCCACATCTCTATTTCACGCAGCTGGCTAAGGAATGCCAGCACGATCGTAAGAAGGCGTTGGAATATGTTTTCAGATGTGAGGTTTCGTTGTTGATTCGCCATGTTCTTTTTAAAATTTGACCTTTTATTGAAAGTGTGCTATAATTTATTTTGTATTTTGCAAACGCCGGAGTGGTGAAATCGGTAGACGCACTGGACTCAAAATCCAGCGGGCCCTAGGTCCATGTCGGTTCGAGTCCGACCTCCGGCATCAGGCGATGGTTCCTTGTAGAGCCATCGCCTTCTCTTTTTACGGTTACTCTCTTTTTACGGTTACATCGAAACGATTTGACGCATCCGTTTCGCCAAGTCGATTTGGGCTTCTCTGTCACCACCGACCTCGTGAATAACATAACTGTCATAACCGATAGCACGGAACGCCTCCATAACCGCCTTCCAATCGGTATCACCGTCTAAGAGATTAACGAACCTATGGGCACCACGATCAAAATCCTTGAAGTGTACCCGTTTGATGCGGTGTGCAAGTTCACGGATCCAATGCTCTGGATAACCATAAGCCATCATGTTCGCTGTGTCGAGATAGGTACCTACCCATTCGCTATCTATCTCATCGACGATATCGCGCATCTCTTTCGGACTGAGTAGAAATTTGTTCCAGACGTTTTCGAGACCGATCGCCACCTGATGCGATTCAGCGGACGGTGCTAAGTCTTTTAGGATACCGACGAGATTATCCCAGACCTCTTGATAGGTACCTTCAACGGTCAGTTGACCCGGGTGTAATAGAATCCCACCGACACCAAGGGCACCGGCGACCTCTAAACCGCGGGCAAGAGATACAGCGCCTTTTTCACGCTGCGTCGCATCCAGACTGAGAAGGTTCCCGCGATCCGAGTAACCCGCTGTGATGCTCCCGATCTCGATGCCCGCCGCGTTACATTTCGCAGCGATGCCTTGAAGCTCCGAATCACTCATATTGATGTCCGTGTCTTTGCCTTCACCGAAAGTGAGTTCAACGGCATCGTATCCAGCATCTTGGCAAAGCGAGAGCGTATCGTCTAACGACATGTTTCCGAGTATAATTTGGGTAACGCCTATTTTCATTGCTTTTCCTTGTTTTCCTTTTCGCTATGAAATTGTGTAGCGGTTAGAGATTGTATACAGAGGTACCGAATTTCAAGACATTGCGGACACCGAATAGCGACGTAGTAAGCATCATTGAAGACGGCGTCAATTGGATTCAGCGATGCATCTCCCAACGGATACCCTTGAAACTGATCAAGCACCTCATACGCCCTGTCGCAATCTGGGCAGATTTGTAAGTCGTGTCCGATGTCGGTCTGGTCGAGCCATCGCATCTGTGTTTGCGTCCTTTCCTTCAGGAAGAGACCAAAAATTCGGAGACCGATTTGAGGTAGCGATTCGGCATGCGTGCCTTGACATGAATGGCGTCCGATGCGTATTCCGCGTTAAGCACGGTACCGTGTTTGTAGAGCAAATCGAGTGCTTTTCCATCCGTATACGGAATCGTCAGTGAGAGGTTCGTACCGAGTTCAGCAAAACGGTTTGATAACGCCTCCATTAATGTTTCAACTCCATCGCCGCGATGTGCAGAGATTAGGTGTGCGTCTGGATACTGGCTCCGTAGGATTTGTAGGTCGTCCTCCGTTTGGAGATTGTCAATCTTGTTGAAAATCATGAGCATCGGAATGTCGGTAGCCTCTAAATCGTCAAGGACTTCGTTTACAGCGGCGATCTGTGCTTCCGCCTCTGGATGACTCACATCAACGACGTGCAGTAGGAGGTCCGCTTCAACGACTTCTTCAAGTGTCGCCTTGAATGCCGCAACCAATTGGTGTGGCAGTTTTTTAATAAATCCGACGGTATCGCTAAGCAGAATCTGCTGCTTTTGCGGGAGCTCCACCTTTCGCGTGGTGGAGTCTAAAGTCGCGAACAGTTTGTCTTCTGCCAAGACGCTTTCGCCTGTCAATCGATTGAAGAGTGTCGATTTTCCGGCATTGGTGTATCCGACGAGGGAGACCTTGATTTTTTCAGAACGATTTCTCCGCTGGACAGCGCGTTGCTTTTCAACGGCTTGAAGGGCTTTTCTGACCCGTCCGATGTTCCTGCGCACCCAGCGTCTGTCCATTTCAAGCTGCGTTTCACCAGGACCCCGGAGCCGTCTACTACCGCCACCGCCTGTCGCCAGCCGTGAAAGGTGTGTCCACATCCGAGTCAGGCGTGGCAGCGCGTATTCAAGTTGTGCTAAGGCTACCTGTAACCGTGCCTCTTTAGTCAATGCCCGCTGCGCGAAAACTTGAAGGATAAGTCCCGTCCGATCAATTGTAGCAACATCAAGTGCCCGCTCAAGGTTCCGGTTCTGCGCTGGCGACAGCTCTTCATCAAAGATGATTGCGTCCGCGTTGAGCTCTTCGATAAGCGGCTTGAGCTCTTCAACCTTTCCTTCACCGATAAAATAGGTCGGGTTTGGCGCGTTACGGGATTGAATTGTCTCACAGACGACTTCAATACCGGCAGTCTCCGCGAGTTGCCGGAGTTCTTGGAGCGATTCTTCTGTTTCGTGCATCACGTTGTCTCGAAGTTTAACGCCTATCAAAATCGCACGTGACGGCGGATTCGGTGCACGGGTATCATAAAGTACTTGCATCAAAAACTCCTTTTTCAGTTTTGGGGCGCAATCAAAGCATGGGGCTTTGTGCACCCAACGACGCGGTATTTGTAGTATAGTTTATCAGATATGTTCCACGTTTTCAACTAAAATCCGATTTTAACAAAAATCTTCAAATTTTCGACATCTATTTTCCGTTTCACTCAACCTTATAGAGTTGACCATCGTTTAATAGTAGTGGCACCAAGGGATTGGACTTGTGAATAGTGAGGATACCAAACGATGGAAGGATGTTAGAACATCCTTCTACGCTTCCAATCTTCCCAGGGGAAACACTTCCAATTCCGCAAGTCCAATTCCGCAAGCAATCGAATACCTATGTGTTTTTGTGTTTTTTTCTTGCACACCGGTTAATTTTATGTTATACTTAACATCGCTATGAAAGGTGCCAAGGATACTACAAATCCAACGATTACCGTGAATCGGAAAGCGCGGTATGACTATCACCTACGCGATCGGTATGAAGCCGGTGTCGTCTTGCAAGGCACCGAAGTGAAAGCAATTCGCGCCGGACGCTTGAACCTGACGGACAGTTACGCACAGGTAACAGAAGGCGAAGTGTTCCTGATTGATGCGCACATCGGACCGTATGAACACGGCAATTTTGCCAACCACGAACCGAAACGGAAACGCAAGTTGCTGCTAAATCGTCGAGAAATCACGAAACTTGAACGCTCACTCCGATCAAAGGGGATGACGATTGTTCCGACGCGGGCGTATTTCAGTAACGGTAAGGTGAAGGTGGAATTGGCGGTAGCGATGGGGAAACGGCTTTACGATAAACGTGATAAAATTGAACGTGATGCCGCCGCGAACGAGATACGATCGTATAACTAACGCATAGGCATATTGCAGCGTTGGAAGCCCAATCTGACAGGTCTGAATTCTAAATATCTGTTGACAATCTGGGGGTGTAATGGTTTCGACGAAGGTAAATGAGATATAGGTTGCATGCCGAGGTCTCCGCAGGCCTCGTAAAATAGGCGGAACATTTATAAATGCTGATGAAGAATTAGCATTAGCCGCTTAATAGCGCGGCTACGCTTGACCGACCTGTTGCCCGTCAGGGAAGTTGAAGCGTCGCAATACGGGCTAGCCGCTCGCTCATTCTCAAGGGGCGTGCCGCGAACCATTTTTGAGATAGTCTATTATGAATCCTGCACAGGGGAGTCTGATAGGCGAACCTCAAAACCTGTGATAAGCATGTAGTAGCCTCTATTGAACTGCCTTCGGACGCGGGTTCAATTCCCGCCACCTCCATTTCCGCGTAGTCCGTCTGTTCTCACTAACAATACACCTGTTTGAAAAATGAAATGGCTGAATTCGCCAAAATGCCGCCTCGTATCCAAAAAACTGTGCACGCACATACACACGAGGATGAAAAGGTCTGTCTATGCATCCTCGGACGTTCGAGCATGCTGCGCCCAGATTTCGTCTTTATCACGACACGACGGGTATTGGTTTTAGATGAGCGATATATAGGCAGTCTCGCTGTCTCTTACGCAAATATCCGGTGTAACCTATCGTTTGCCGAAATTCGCGAAGTGAGATTAGTCCGACAGTTCAAGCATCGGTTACTCAGCCAAGCGAGACTCGAAATTAGCGTTGTACGTAATGTTCACTGGATTGATAATATCAACCTCCGATCAGCCCGATCTGCATACATGTACATCACTGCGCAGATCACAAAGCGGAAAGGGATGCCATGACAGAATTCCTGACTTATTTCCTCGCCTCATATAACGTCTGGTTTACGGCACCGTTGGTTATTGTGTTCCTGTTTGCACTCTTTCGACTTGCAACAGGGGCAATGGATTTCGGTGATGCGGATGTTGACGCAGATGTGGATGCAGATATAGATATAGACGCAGATATGGATATAGATATAGATGCGGATGTGGACATAGACGCAGATATGGATATAGATGCCGATGTTGACGCAGATATAGATGCGGATGTTGACGCGGATGTGGACGCAGATACCGGCGCACACGCCCCTTCTTTCGGCGACGTTTTTGGGTTCTTGAATGTTGGCAGGGTCCCTTTAATGATTGTGCTGATGTCGTTATTTGGGACATGGGGCATCACTGGACTTATTGCCAATGCACTCCTTAATATCCCAGAAAAACCGGAGTGGGTTTGGATATCGTGCGCCATTGCTTTTTTCTTTTGTATTGTCTGTACGCGCTACATCTCTCTCGGGCTTTCAAAGTTATTCCCGGAAAGTGAGAGAGCCATCAGCGATATACATCTGCTCGGTCTAAGTGGACGCGTGATTAGCGGACAAATTACCACAACTTTTGGAACCGCGCGTGTCCAAGTCCCTGACGGTCCGGAATTAACTGTCAGCTGCCGTGCTAAATCCGATGAAACCACGCCTGTCAAAGGCGATACCGTAATTCTTGTAAACTATGATCACACAAAGCGGATCTTTGATGTGAGAAAGAGTGAAATAGATTAGCGTCAATTCACCGTTTTTTTTACCTTTTCTTGCTGAATTAACTTAACCTGGAGAGGAGAATCAAAATATGAATCCCAATTTGTTTTTAACTATTATCGGTAGTGTTGTTGCTTTAGTCGTAATTTTTCTGTTAGTCTATCGTTCCTTCTACAAAAAAGCACCGGCGGATGCAGCATTAGTCGTCTCCGGCGGACGAAAAAAACGCGTCGTCTTTGGGGGCACCCTTATCAACCCAATCACGAACACGCACCAACTCATTTCCTTAAATACGCTCCAGTTACCTGTTGAACGTACCGGTCAAGGCGCGCTTATCACAAAGGACAGTTTACGGGTTGATATAGAGGCACAATTTTATGTCAAAATTGAAGCAAATGAACAAGATGTACTCAAAGCTGTCGCAAGTCTCGGTGATAAAACGTTAACGCCGGATGCAGTCAATAAACTCCTTGAAGGTAAACTTGTCGGTGTCTTACGAAGTGTCGCTGCAACGATGGACCTCCAAGAACTGCACGAAAAACGCCAAGAATTTTCGGATCAAGTTCAGGAAGCCTGTCGCGATGACCTTGAGCAGAACGGTTTCAAATTAGAGAGCGTTGCTGTCACCAATCTCGACCAAACCCCACTGGATGCGCTTGACGAGAATAACCGTTTTGATGTTGTCGCCATTCAGACGATTAAGCAGGAAGTCGAAGATAAGCAGACGCAAACCGCTCGGATTGAGCACGAAAACCAGGTCAAGCGCGAAGAAGACCGACTCAAAGCCGAACTGGAAATCAAACAACGCGAAGAGGAGACGGAAACAGAGGGCTTAGAAGTTGAGAAACGGCTTGCGTTTGCCAAGGAAGAGCAACAAAAATCGATCGCCACAAACAAGGCGGAGATGGAGCGCGAGGTCGAGGCGCACAAACTTGAGCAGCAACAAGCCGTTGAAGAAGCCCGCATCAAACAGGAAGAAGCGGTCAAATCTTCGGAGATCATGCAGAAGCAGCACTTAGAAACCGCTCGGATTGAACAGGAACGCCAAGTCGAAGAGACGGAAATCTCGCAAAAGCAGGCGATCGAAATCGCACGTGTTCAACAGGAACGGACGGTCCAGGAAGCAGAAATTGAGCGTAATCTCTCCGTTGAAACTGCTAAAATTGAGCAGGAACGCGCCGTCGAGGAAGCGAGCATCGCCAGTAGAATCGTTTTGATTGAAAAGGATCGTGAAGAGAAAGAGGCACAAGCCCAAAACGCCATCCTCGTTTCAGTCAAAGAGAAGGAACGTGAGACAGCACTTATTGAACTTTTGAGTATTTCCGCTGAAAAAGCGAGAGCCGAAGCAGCTGTTTTAACTGCCGAAGCACTCGAAGAAGCGGAACGTAAAAGCAAGATCGAACTCATCCGCGCCGAGCAAGAAGCCGATGAGGAACGCATCGCCAAAGAACGCAACGCTGATGCGGAGGCTTATGCTGTTATTGAAGCCGCTAAGGCAGAACTTGAAGCCTCCGAACTTCAGGCACAAGCACAACGGATTCTCGCTGAGGCACTCCTCGTTGAAGCGAAGGCGATGGCCGATGGCGAGGAAGCATCTATTGCCGCCAAGAATCAGGCAGAACCGAGAGTACTCGTCAGTGACGCGATACTGGCACTCGTCGAATCACTCCCCGAAGTAACAAGCGAGTTGATGAAACCCGCGGAACGCATCGAAAGCATCCGAGTCCTTGATCTCGGAAATAATAGCAATGGTAGCAACGGTATGAACCGTATCCTGGGTTCAATCGTCAACGCTGGCGCAGCAGTCCCTTTACTCAAGGAGATTGTCGGTTTCAGCGGCCTTGATACCGATAAAATCGCACGCACCGTTCGGGATTACGCTTCCGGATTAGTAGTCGATACACAAGTAGATTCAGATGATACACCTGATGCCGATTAATTGATTTAATAGCTATCAGTACTCAGTACGGTTTTTCTGCCAAAAACCTTTCTGTTTTCAGTTAAAGCGGTATCTTGTGGAAGTATCAGCAAGTGTTCCAGTCACAAGTTGTTAACTGATAACTGAGTACTTTGACCAACAACCCGTCTACAGATACTTTTGCTAAGGTGCGAGTTGTTGCTCAAGACTAATGAAGGATGGACAAAATGGATACAGAAAAACAAGAAAAAACCGAAGTTAAGGTTCACTTTCTCTCAATTGATCGGAGTACAGGGACACCCATAGTCGTGCTTAAAGAGAAAGAGAGCGAGGCAAATCGGATACTCCTGATTTGGATCGGCGAACCGGAAGCAGCGGCCATTCAGATGCATTTAGAAAATATTGAGGTCCCGCGTCCTATGACACACGATCTGCTGAAAACTATGATTGAAACGCTTGAGTCGAAGGTGGCAGATGTCTGTGTAAACGCAGTCGAACAAGTCGATGACCATTGGACGTTCTACGCACACCTCACTGTAAATATGAACGGTAAAACGATTCAGGTCGATTGTCGTCCGAGTGACGCTATCGCACTTGCGATCCGATGTGAGGTACCGATCTTTGTCGCCGAAGAAGTGATCGCAGGCCACGGATTCTCTGAGCAGGAACTCGGTACAGGACAGAAGGACGATACGAAAGACGTTTTGGAGAATTTGGACGACGACACCCTGAAACAGTATTCCGTGTAGTCAAATTATCCACCTGCCGCCTGTCTCTCACCTGTCATGTAGGGTTGCGTTTTTCCAGCACTCTACATACTGACACAGTATCCTCACGCCTATTTTCATTCAGTTAAGATTGCGAAATACACGTAAACACTATGGACACTTCAATTAGAACGAACAGCATCGTCCAACACGAGAATTGCACAACTGCTTTGGACAGCGGTAACTTTCCTTCAAGCGTAGCTTTGTCTTTTTTGGATCCGCCATTCAATGATGCGCGAAATCTGCGAGAAGGTGTACGCATTGACTTCCGAGGGCGGTGCAATCTATTTTATGCAACGTGAAAAGAATACGGAATTCGTTTTGCAAGCCCTGCGCGATACGGGTTGGACCTTTCAAAACTTGATCATTTGGAAAAAGAAGACTTCGGCGGTGCCGGGGACAAAACGTTTCGGTAAGCACTACCAGATCATTGCGTTTGCAACGAAAGGCAGAACCCCACGCGTTTTTCATAGGTTACGTATTGATCCACCGTTGCCACAGGGGTACAAGCATGCGCGGGAAAATGGCATGTTCGTTACCGATGTCTGGGACGATATCCGCGAATTAACCTCCGGCTATTTTGCGGGTGATGAAGCGTTACGCGATGCAGACGGTAACCGTCTACATAAGCAGCAAGCACCTATCCAACTCCTCCTTCGCATTATTTTATCTTCTACGAATCCGGGTGATGTTGTTCTGGATCCGTTCGCAGGTTCAGGAACAACGCTTGTTGTAGCGGAGCAATTGGGACGAAAATCGATCGGGATTGAACTCGATTCAGAGAATGTTGCCCTCATTGAAAAAAGACTTGCCGAACGGAGAAAATCAGACGACATCTCTCGTTTCTTCAAGGATTATGCATGCACACCAGATTTAGAGGGAATTTGGGGTGATAGTGAGATTGACAGAAAGTTTGCACCCTCCGATAAACCTACTCCGAAACAGTTAGCTTTGCTTGAGTGAAAAAATAAATGACTTATTCCATTTATTCAGACAAATGGATTTTTTTACTCTCCAACATCATTTTAATGGAAAATTTCTTATTGTTCAGACGTATCTATCAACTTAAGAGGAGCGGTAAATGTCCTCCGAAGCAATTAAAGCAACAGTTGAACTCTTTGCGGGTATAGGAGGATTTCGTTTAGCTGCTGCCCAGAATGGTCTTCAGACGTTGTGGGCACCTGTTTCAGGAACCGATGACTTATGCTGACAAAGGCGGCATGAGTTTTGCACTTCAATGGCGATACAATTTTGCGAGGGTGTTCAGAGATAATTGAAGGAGCGTTCCATTGACTATCTGCGCATAACATGAACGGTAAACGGGTTGTTGTCTGGTGTCTCAGTGTTCGGAAGTTCACGGAGGGACAAGGATAGCGTTCGGTTCCAGTCATTCGGTAAAGAAAGTAGGGACAGGCTGAAGCCTGTCCCTGTGGTTATTCGGGAGAAGACTTTACTCAATCTCGTAAACGATGGTGACGTTCACTGTGACAGTGAGTTCACCGGCTTGGATGGGAGTCGAAGTTCGCGCACTATCGGCAGCAAACTCGGCAGCTTCAGCATAGGCGATCGGGGGGCCCGCAGCGTACGATGTCTCAGTGATGGTGATCGGTTTTCCGAGCGTAACGCCACCCGCCTCAGCCAAAGTTTGCGCCTTCGCTTCAGCATTTTTCACTGCTAAGGTACGCGCCTGTGCTTGTAGTGGTGTGGGATCCTCAATCATAAATTGGATAGAGTTGACCACAATAATATCGCCGCCTGCTGCGGTGGCATCGTCGATGATATCGCTGAGGCTCTCTAATTCTCGGACCTTCGCGTTAACGGTATTGTTCACCCTGTAACCCCGAAGGACGCGCCCCTCTTCCGTGTAATCGTATTGCGGATAGATGCTGAAATTCTCTGTCTGAATGTCTCTTTCAGCGATGCCGTTATTTTTCAGAGTGTCTATCACCGCTGTCATCGCGCTTGCGGCTTCCTCGCGCGCCGCCTCAACCGTCTCCTTCTCAGCAGACACGCCTAAGTAGAGCGTTGCGATGTCCGGTTCCCCCGTGACCGAGCCGGTGCCAGTGACGTGGACGCTCCTACTGTCTGGTGATGGTAGAACTGGCATCACAAACTGATCGCATCCGGTGATTACTATGGCAAACAACACGATCAACCCCAAACACAAAAATTTAAAATAGTTCAAAATAAATCTCCTTGGTACGACAACTGTGCCGCTTTAATAGTTATCAGTTAACAGTCCGATTTTTTTCTATGAAAAAAATCTTTCAGTTTTCAGTTAAAGAGGTATATTGTGGCAGTAGCAGGAGAGGTAACCACTACAAAGTATTAGTTGACAACTATTAAAATTTCGCTACTCGGTTTCAACTTCTGGTAGTGCTTCCTCTGCTTTAAGCGTATCGGATTTCTTTAGCAGCCTATCCACATTCGATTTAAAGAGTCTGAAGACAGTCTCCGTGTCGTCGCGTTTGACGTAAAGTTTGCCCTCCTCCTCTTTTCCGATGTGAAGTGTTGCCGTTGTGCCATCATTCAACACAGCAGAGATCGTGGATTGCGGGACATCTAAACCGTACACAGCAAGATCGTCATTTGCCGCGGCGAAATCATCTGTGTTCAACCCACTGAGCGTTGTTAGGAGGTTATCAACCTCAGTGGTGTTAGCAGTAGCAGCGATAGGTTTCAACATCTGCCATGCTCCATTTTCATCGAGGCGCAGTTCAACTGTTTCGTCCGGTGAAGATATGTTAAGCTCCGTGGTGGTACCCCTATTAAAATCGAAGATCGTTCTATCTTTCCAAGTACGCGTGCCTTTGTTAAAAACGGATTGGAGAGAGCCTTGGGCGACATACACATCGTTGGAATCTGCTACACGCACGTAACTGCTCAAGAAACCCGGCGTTATTTTTCCCACAAACAGGTGTGCTAACAGTTTATCGTTTGCATCCATCAGTTTCGCTTCGACACCGGTGCTGTCTACCTCAAATTCCGACTGCTTTTCGGGGTTATTGGAGACGCGCTGCGTATTTTTCAGTTCGGTCACTTTGGTCAGCAATTGTGCAACGCCTTCGGTATCGGCTGGGTAGTTGTCCATTGAGGCGACCCCCCACTCACCATTCTGTTTTGTGAGCGTCGTCGTTCCATCGGGCGCGATGATTTCTATTTTCGCGACCTGTTCCTTATCGAAGTCTGGAAACAGTGGCATCGCTGTCTCAATTTTCTTTTCGTGTTCGCTCTTGCCAAAAGGGTTCTCGAAAATCAGGACGACGAGTAGTAAGAAAACAAAAACGCCGCCTAAAATGAGAAGTTGTTTCGTCTTCATTTTCCGTATTAGAATCTCCTCTGTTGGTTCTTAATCCGTAGTCATAGATCGAGTGCTAAAGGCTTCAACCATCCTTTTCGCTCGGTTTCTTAAGATATACCGAACGAGTCCGAAGATGACAACTAACAACGGGATACCTGCAATACATAGGTATTTAATCAGGTTTTTCTCAATTTCTGAGGGTTCACGGAATTCACCATTACGCGTCTTTATCTGAAGGGGGCGATTTGTGATCGTTTGTGACCGGATACCTATAAGTGCGTCACCAAGCGTCAGCCAATCTACAGTGTTTAAGAAAAAGTCAACGCCGTCGGGACGCATTTGTGTTAGAAATTGTGCGGTACCTACCACAACGATTTGTGTCTGTGCGCTTTCGGTTATCGTTGTTGGCTCTTCGGTATCTTGTGTTGACACAGGCATTTCCCCGTCCTCGGCACCGGTAGCATCGGTACTTGGGACCGGTGGTACCTCTTTATCGGCATAGAAACTTTTGAATGTGCCTTCCAGTGCGACAGCAACAGGATACGCTTGTGTCTCTGTATCAGGGATCGGGAAATTCGGCATCAGATTGTAATAACCTTGTAGAGCCTGACCGAATTGGCTTGTCTTTGCTAACGGCGTTGGGGTAACCCCTTCCTTTGCTATGACCTCTAAGGAGCTCGTCCAAGGTAACGTCAATGTTTCCAACTGACTTGTGACAGCGTGTTCTGTCGAGAAATGTGGTTTCCTGATTTGGACGAAATACGGATACGGTTGGAAGATGGTCATCCGACCTTGTTGAAAGCGCGCATTGTCGTGGAATCTCCTATCAATAAGCAGGTTATTACCGAGTTTGGCTCCGTAATGTTCCAGAAGGTCGTTCAATCCTGTGCTTAACGGTGTCGCCTGCATTGTACCGGGTTGTATTTGGATCGGGTCGACTAAGAAGACGGCTCTACCGCCACGCATGATGAACTGATCGAGTTCGTATTTCTCACGTTCCGTCAACGGCTGCTGTGCCCCTGCGATGACCAACGTTGACACAGTTTCATCAACCGCTTTTCCATCTTGCAGACTGACAGAAGTGACATTATATTGTCCTTGTCCATTTTTATCTAAGAGTTGGCGGAACTGTTGATAGTTTTGCGCGTTGATATCAAATTCGCCGTGCCCTGTCAAAAATCCAACCGTTTTCGCTTCCTTCGTAGTGACCTTAAGGATCGTAGAGGTTAGTTCATATTCGAGATTCGCCGTTGATTGCACAATCGGCAAAGTCTCCTCTTTACCGCTGTAACCGATTGAGATACCCATATAGACGTTCGCGATTTCCGCTTTGTCTTTTTTCATGACGTTGATCTGCACTTCAGGAATGCCTTTAAAACGGAGTTCCTGTTTCTGGGCATCGTCAAAGTTTGCTGGGTTCACAAAATCGATCTGCAGATTTTTTGAGAACGCTTTGTATTCGTCGAGGATATCTCTCACATTACGTCCGACCTGTGCGACTTCGGCTGGCGAGGTAGAGAAGTACACCGTAATTGTAACGATATCATCTAACGCACCCAATACATCTTTGGTTGCTCCCGAGATGGTATAGCGTTTGTCCTCAGTGAGGTCCGTCCGAACAAAACGGCGTGTAGATAGAAAGTTAATCAGTACAAGGATCCCGAGGATAATTACGACAAAGGCGAGCGTGTTGCCACCATATCTGATCCGTTTATTAGCCAAAACAGTTAACTCCTTTCTAACGCTATCTACGGCTTTCAACTCCCAATGTGCTTAGATATAGAAAAAAACCGATCACCGACAGGTAGTAAATGAGGTCGCGGGAATCAAGCACACCCCGTAGGATACTGCTGTAATGTGAGCCGAGACCGAGGTAGCTGAAAATTGGGAACAGCCAGTCCGGGGTATTGAAAAGCACAATATCTTCGCCGATGATAAGCAACACGAAGCAGATGAAAATTCCCAAAATAAAGGCGATAATTTGGTTCTCAGTCAGCGTTGAGGTGCATAACCCAATAGCGAGATATGCCGCCCCCATCAACAGGAGTCCGATATATCCGGTGAGAATAATACCGCCATCCGGATCACCAAAGTACATGACTGAAAACGGAATAACGAGTGAGAGGAGGATAGTCACGACAAGGAGCGCGAAACTCGCGAAGAATTTTCCTAAGACAACCTCATAATCTCGAATCGGTAGCGTCATCAGGATTTCTATGGTCCCGATCTTCTTTTCTTCAGCCCAGAGTTTCATCGTAACGGCAGGAATGAAAAACAGGAATATCCACGGCATTAACCCGAAGAACCCGCGCATTTCGGCTTGGTTACCGATAAAAAAACCCCGGAAGAAAAGCCATGAAGAGAGACCGAGAAAAAATGTGATGAAGATATACGCGATAGGCGAGTTAAAATAACTTCTGAATTCCTTTTTAAAGATAGCTGCGATATTCGTCATAATCTTTTATTATTCGTCATCATTACTGTCATCCGCTTGTTCTGCGGATTGTTGACTTTGGACTTATGTCTGTTCTTTATCTGTCAAATTAAGGAAAACATCTTCTAAATCTGCGGATTCTTGACGGAGCTCTGTAAGACTCCACCCGTTTTGCACAACGACGTGAAAGAGTGCCTCCGCAGCATTACTCTCTTGCGTCGCGTTGATCTGATAACCGACGATATCGTCAGTCGTTTCAACGTGCGTCCACTGCGAAACGAAGTCTAATTCGTCGAATCGCGCTTCAACCGCTTCTTGCGGACCCCGGATGGCGATATGGACAACTTCTTCGCCTTTCGCCTGACTGGCGAGTTCCTCTGGCGTGCCGTTAGCGACAATCGCCCCATTGTTGATAATCAGAACCCTGCTACAGGTGGCGGAAACTTCCGACAAAATGTGCGTGCTGAAGAGCACCAATTTCTCCTGCCCGATGTCTCTAATCAGGTTCCGAATCTCAATAATCTGGTTGGGATCTAACCCAGAGGTCGGTTCATCTAAAATGAGGATGGGAGGGTCGTGAATGAGACTTTGTGCCAATCCGAGACGTTGACGGTAACCTTTGGAAAGTTCACCGATGTCTTTTTGGATGACCGCTTCAAGTCCGCAGGTGTCAATAACCGATCGAATCCGCTCTTTTCGCTCGCTTTTAGGAAGCTGCCGCACCTGCGTCATGAAATTCAGGTACTCAAGGACACCCATATCGGTGTAAAGCGGGGCACTTTCAGGTAAGTAACCGATCCGTTTTCGGACTTCAATGGATTCTTCAAATACATCGTACCCGGCAACGGTCGCACTCCCCGAATCAGCGGAAAGGTAGCAGGTGAGGATACGCATCGTAGTCGTCTTTCCGGCACCGTTGGGACCGAGAAAACCTAATACTTCGCCAGCGTGCGCCTGAAAAGAAACCTTATTGACAGCAACCGTCGGAGCATAGGACGGACCATAGGATTTTGTGAGTTCTTTGACTTCAATCATACTTCTGAAATAGTAGGCAGTCAGTAAGCGGATTTACCCGCTGATGTACCTCAAAAAGTGGGATATATATTAAAATAACCCAAGTTGCTACCTTTATCCAAATAGCTGTTTTATACTCGTTGCGATGACAAACAAAAGCACTTTCAACTCAAAACCGGCTGCTGACACCGCATGAATCGACTTGGGAAAAAGTTGTTCAATGAGACTGATTGT
>JAJDTJ010000091.1 GCA_022827225.1 Candidatus Poribacteria bacterium
GGAACTTCGCTTCCAAAGTCGCAGGATGCCGACGCAATCGCTTTTCATTCCGACTTCCGCCATCCGTGAAAATGGCATATATCCGCGCATTCTTGGTGATCTTCAATATACCGAGAAACTTCCTGCCAAGTTCTATAAGAAGCGTGCGAAAGGCGAACCGAGACCTATAGATGAGATTCAAGACTCACGCCTTCTTTATGAAGATGGCAATTGGTATTTGTGCCTCACCTACAGAAAAAGAAAAAAGAAAACGCCAGCAGGTGCGATGCGAGTCGTCGCCTTAGACCCAGGCGTGCGTGATTTTCTAACATACTTTTCAGAGACAGGTTTCGGGTGGCTTGGAACGCAAGCCATCAACCGTATTCAACGTCTCTGTGTTCACCTTGACCGTTTGCTTTCTTGTATTGCGACTTGCACCGTCAGACGAAAAAAGCGAACGATGCGCCGTGCTGCGAATCAGATCCACAAGCGTATAAGATGTCTCGTCAAGGAACTACACTGCAAACTGGTGCATTTTCTCGTCTCAAACTTCGATGTGATTCTTCTGCCAACTTTCGATACTTCGCAGATGACCCAGCGCGGAAGTCGGCGTATCCGAAAGAAATCTGTCCGCCAAATGTTGACACTCTCACACTATAAGTTTAAGCAACGCTTGCTTCATAAAGCAGAGCAATGTGGGAAACATGTTATCGTTGTCAATGAGGCTTACACCTCAAAGACAGTTTCTTGGACAGGCGAAACGAAGAATAAACTTGGCGGTTCTAAAATCATCACCTCCGGAGATGGTTCGTCCATGCATCGGGATTTGAACGGCGCGCGTGGTATCCTTGTTAGATTTCTAACATGGATTCACGCTTTGCTTGATGAAGCCTGCTACGTATAAGGCGTGGTTGCAAGACCGTAGCTCCGAAACGATAGGCAGTCGACCTATCGCAACAGTCCAAAGTCTGTTTCTACAGATATGTTCGGAAATCTACAGGTTTAATTCATCGGCTGTCTTGGCACTATCTAAGTAAGTCGAAATCACTGTTCCGATCGCAAAAAACACCGCGATGTAGAGGAGCGAAACAACTATTAAGCTGAGGACCCGTGGAAAGATTTCGGGCTCACCGAGCGGAAACCCTTGCCAGACAAGCACGAGTAAACCGAATAGCAGCGACACCAAAAACGGCACTACGAACACAAGATACCCACCGATTAACTTGCTCCATAAGAAGATGTCCCGCGGCAGCGAATTTGCTAAAGTAACTCGCAACGTTCCGACCTCTCGCTCCCCAGCAACCGCATCAAATGTGAACAGCAGCGCAAGCAAACTGAAAACAGTACCTACCACAAACAGAAAGTCGAGATGGCCTAAAAGTTCGGAGAGAGGCGAAGAAAATGTTGTTGGAGAACCTTGTGTAATTCCATTGCGCGTCATTCCAAGATAACTTGGCAGTGAGTCCTCTAATCCTTTTGCCAAAACGCTCAAAGGTGTCGGTTTAAGGATAAGTTTGGAAACTTCAATCTCCGGTTCCAGCGGCATCTTCGGGTTTACTGTAGTCTCTTCGATGTTCGCCAGTTTCACGGCTTCTTGGTAATCAACAATGTTTTGGTGATAGCTCCGATAGTTGATAAAAAGTGTAAATGGAACAAGTAGGAGACACATCACAAGAAGCGCGACAAACCGGACGCTCAAAATATGATGCATTATCTCTTTTTGGATAAGTGTTCGTAACATGTTTTCACCTTAAAGCTCTGCAAAAATTGATGTGCTAATCCTTGGATTCGACAAACTGTTTAACCTTTTGTGAAAGGATATCTGGATCAAAATCTATGACCATATCTTTGATAATCAATTCCCGATCTAAAAGGAACGTTGTCAGCTGCGCTTGAGATTTGGTGGTGCCGTTATCGGCAGAAATTTGTATCTGTATGTTTTGACCCATCCAGATAGGCATCAAAAGCCCGTATTTCTCCTTGAAGGTCTCAATCGCCTCAGCGGAATCATCGGTGCTCACACCGACGACTTGTAATTGGGAAACATCGTAGTTTTTAAGCAGTTTCTCCAAGCGTTGCAACTTTGGTCCACACGTGTCAGATGTGATCGGAAAGATATTGAGGAGAATAAATTCGCTTTGAAAAGTCTCTAATTCGACAGGTTTTCCGGATAGATCGGTCCAACGCATATTAGGCATCGGTTTGCCTATCAGGCTCATTTGTTGCTGCTGAATTGATGCCGTTGAAGACGGTAGCGAACCTTGTAATTGTTTCAGTAAATCTTTGCCTTCTTGTGATTTGAGGTACTCTTCTCCAAGTTGTGCTTTGAGTTGTGTGTATAAGTTGCCCGAGGCATCGATTCGCGCCACCGCAACTTTCATCTTACCTTTATAAATCTCTCTTTGCGGACCATTCCGATAGAGCTTTCCGCCCACGCTCAGGTTAAGAAGGTGGTGTTCGCAGCGGACGAAAGGTAGCATATCGCCTTCGTGTGTTAATATCATTTTTCGGTTTGATTTCTGGGAGGGACGAAATTCGTAAAGATAACTGCACGGCAGTGTCGGATCCTCTGCACCATCTGTTAAAACCCCGGATTTGCCGTTTGTTGTATCCGCAGGACAAAGAAGGTCCTTTTTGTCAAGGTATTCTGGGACAAGTTCAGAGAGCCACTGCGGATCATTATTTGTCGCATTGCGATATTTTTCGACTGCTTGTTGTATCCGCCGTAAATTCTCTTTGCACTTTTCAATCCCTTTGGAATCTTCAGCAGTATGTTTTTCTGTCAGTGAGGTTAACTCATAAGGATAGGCATCTGCAAGGAGGCGGCGGTTCAGACGAATCAATGTTTCTCCACTTTTGGGGTTTTGTGTAAGAAGTTCTTTGGTCGGTTCGCTGAGTTCAATATCAGTGAAACCATCGGCATCGTAGAGCGGACCCACTTGAAGGAGCCGGTTCAAATCATCAAGCAGTGCTTTCTGAAGTTCTGCGGACGGATTGCTTATACCATCATATTTAGCTACTAACTGTTGTGTCTCAGCAGAGAGTTGCGCAGCTATGTGTTGCGATATGACAGCGCGCGTGTCTTGAAGTTTTACCGCTAAACTGCCGGGGTCTTTAAGGTCTTTGAGGTGAAACAGAGATTGGTTCTCATCTCCAAAAGCAGCTGAAGTAAAAATCAAGAGGGTTGTGACGGTGAACAGTAGAAGTGATCTGGAATTGCTGATTTTCAATCGTAAGATTGTTTTGGGCATATCAAATCTCCGTGTGCATGGAATCTTGTAAAATTCAGGCAAATCTCAGTGAATAGCCACTGTTTTTCTCCTGAATTTTCACAGTAAATATCACTTTTCGGGCGTATTATTGCATTACACACTATCTGCCGAGAAAAGTTGCAAGCGGCGGAGATTTTGTTGAAAGTTTGGTGCGGATATTGGTTAAACAACTTGGGTTGTAGATAGATGCGGTATTACAGAGCATATCTCGGATTGGAATTGTATAAATCTTCTCTATTGTAATCAACAATCATCGTGAAATATAGTATATGAAACGGAGGGACTTGTCAAGAGTTTTTTTGGTGAAAATCAGCTGCTGAAGTGGAAGTCAAAAGGGTACATTTACATTTTTTTCAAATTTGCGCATTCTTAAGTAATTATAGATACGAAACTGGAAAAGTTTAGGGCGGATTTCAGAATTTTATAGTAAAGCCCGAAGATATGTGAGCACTCCACGATGGGGTCCCACATGACAGGCTTGTAGGGATTGGGTTACCCAACCCCTACGGTTCCGTTCGCGTGTGTAAATAATTGAGGGGTTTTTCGCAATTGGGTTCCACCAAAGTCGGTATCGAACGTTCAAAGTAAGTCCTGACCATAATAGACTTTCGCTTAAAACGTCCGAACCAATGGGGCATCAGGCAGTTTTTGATTTGAATGGCGTGTGTCTCTGTTTTTGCCTGAACTAACTTTTCTCCCAATTTGAAATCGGTGCGTTAGCGTGTGTTTGAGGGGACGGCTTGTATAACAGGATGTTCTTAACGCCGACGCTGCCGACGCTGTGTGGACAGTGAAATTCTTCCGAGAGAAGATATAACGGAGGGTATATTGTGTTGCTGATGCGGTTTAAAGCCGCACCAGCAATGGACATCGTTACGAAGCGCGGGAAACTAATCCGTTTCTACGCCGGACATCTGTTCCAACGCCAACATTAAAGCCTGTGTGCCTAACCTACCGTGTCCTTGTGCTTGGACTGCTGTGTAGAGTTGATGCACTAACGCGAGTCCTGGCAGACTCAGGTTCATCTTGCGTGCTTCGTCCAAGGCGATGCTCATGTCTTTAATAAAATGTTCGACGAAGAAGCCGGGGTCGAAGTTCCGCTGGAGAACTCGCGGTGCAAGGTTATCTAAGGACCAGCAAGCCGCTGCGCCACCGCTAATTGATGACAGCATTGTTTCCAAATCCAAACCGGCTTTGTGACCGTAGATTAACCCCTCACAGACACCGATCATTGTCCCGGAAATCGTAATCTGATTACACATTTTGGTGTGTTGTCCGGCACCTGCACCGCCTTGGTGGACGATGTTCTTTCCCATCGCTTCAAAGAGCGGCATCACGGCTTGCACGGCATCTTCGTCGCCGCCGACCATAATAGAGAGGCGTGCCTCCTTCGCGCCGACATCACCGCCTGAGACAGGCGCGTCTACCGAGGCGACACCTTGTGCTTGCGCTGCGGCGTAAATCTCTTGTGCAAGTGAGGGTTCCGTTGTCGTCATATCGACAATGATGCTTCCCGATTTCGCACCCTTTAGGATACCGTCATCGCCGAGATAGACCTCTCGGACATCGGGCGGGAATCCGACAATTGTGAAAACGACATCGGAAGCCGCTGCGACTTCGCTGGGTGAATCCGTCCATGTCGCGCCTGCTTCGAGCAGTGGATCTGCCTTTGATTTCGTGCGGTTATAGACGGTCATTGCGTATCCGAGGTCCATCAGGTGTTGGCACATCCAACGTCCCATCACACCGGTACCGATCCAACCGAGTTTCGTCGTTGTAGGGTCAAGTTTCAATGTAATCGTTGCCATAATATCTCCTTCTTTTTACCAATATAACATCTTTCGCTATGTCTTTTTTGGGTTTCTAAAATCTTTGGCGACTTGTAAACCGATGACGATACCGCCAACAACGACAGCACAGTAGATGCTGAAGAATCGCGTCAACAGTACGAAAAGTGGTATCAGTTCTTTAGCAATCAGGCTCTCCATCAGTACAACGGTTACGATTTCCGCAACTCCACTTGCCCCAGGACTCGGTGCGAACAGCACAATAAAGTTCAACACCAACCCAATGACGCAGAGTTCCCACAATGTTGCGTCTCCGTTGAGTGCTTGGACGACGATGTAGCTGCCGACGATTCGGGCACCCAAGAAGCCACAGGTCAGCGGTACGCTCAACGCGCAGATCAATTTGTGCTCGCGTAGGAACAGCGTCGTAAACGTTTTATGTTCAGTAACCAGTTGTTCCACGCGTGATGTGGCGCGTTCTAAGATCGGTGCAAGGCGGGTGAACCTTCGCTGCACAGCATCGCACAGATAGTGAAAAAAACGGAAAATGACCTCCGGCTTGAAAAGTAGCAAGAGAAACGCACCGAACACCAAGCCGAACATTACAAAACTAAATAGACTGATCCATGTTGTCCCTTTCGGTAGAAATGGTGGATCTAACCAAGCGATTCCACCCGCAGAGAGGATAAGGGTAATTAGTGTCGAAAGGAAACAGATAATACCTGATGTTATCGCACCTGATAACGGGACACCTGCCCGGGCATAGATATAGAGATGCCCGACACCCCCTGTCTGAAACGGCGTGATGGCTGAGACACAGAGCGTCGCTAAATTCGCACGGAGACTGTCCCAGAATCGGATCGTCGGTGTCACTTTCCGAATGAAAACGTGGAAACGGAGCGCGCCGAAGAACCAATCTACGAACATGCATAGGCAAGCACCGAGAAGCATCTCGACCCGCATCTCGCGAAAAACTTGCTTTATGTCTTGACTACCGCTCCACAAAAAACTGAGAAATAATCCAGCGAATGTGCACAATATGAAAAGGATTGTACCGCGAACCGCATTTTCTCGATTTAAGGAGCGGCTCAAGAATTCCTGCATTAAAAATTAAGTTCCTTTGTTGTTTATAGAAGCCTAAACCTACACTTCCAATAAAGCACTCCAGCGGAGTGCCATGTCTATAGCGTCAGGTTTAGGCTGATATCCATCGGCATCGCTGAGTGCGTCAACGCCCCGACAGAGATGAAGTCTACGCCTGTTGCTGCCACGTTTTTCACGCGATCGAGTGTAATCCCACCGGAAGCTTCCGTTATCGCTCGGTCTCCTACCGCTTCGACGACGCGTGCCATAATACCCGGTGGCATATTGTCGAGAAGTAAAATATCCGCGCCTACGTCTAATGCTTCATCCACCTGTTCGGCGGTTTCGACTTCGACTTCAATTTTTGCTGTATGTGGAACGACTTGCCGTGCGCGTTTAACAGCGTTTCGGATGCCACCGGCGGCGACGATGTGGTTGTCTTTGATCAATACGCCGTCGTAGAGACCGAATCGATGGTTTTGTGCGCCGCCGATTCGGACGGCATATTTCTGTGCGGCTCGCCACCCTGCTGCAGTTTTGCGGGTGTCCACAATTTTGGCATCGTAATCAGCGACTGCCTCCACAAATTGTGCCGTGAGCGTGGCGATTCCAGAGAGCCGTTGCAGAAAGTTGAGAGCCGTCCGTTCGCCGATCAGGATGGTCTTGGCACTGCCTTGCACCTCAGCAATAGATGTGCCTGCGACGACCATATCACCGTCGTCAACAAGCGAGTGAAACACCAACGTCGGGTCTAACTTTTCAAACACCCGTTCAGCGATCGGCAATCCGGCGACAATACCGTCACTTTTGGCAAGAAGTACCCCTGTTCCCTTTCGCGAGGCTGGTACCGTTGCGTCTGTCGTTATATCACCGATACCGATGTCCTCTTCAAAAGCGAGTTCGATTAAGGGGTCCAATGAACGCAGATTCAGCATATCTAATGGTTCTCGGTTTTCAGTTTTCAGTTTTCAGATAAGAGCCACTTGTGGCAGATGAGAAAGATCACAACCGCCACAACGAGTTAGCCGAAAACTGACAACCGACACCTATGGTACTAATACCGTTCCAGATAGGGTGTTAGGAATTTCTTCGCGTCTTCCGTGACATCCCATGCGTTGGGCCAGAAACAGAGATCGATAGAGAACCAATCGCCATCGTACCCGGTTTCGTCCATGATAACAGGAATGATTGCGTCGAAGTCGAGCACACCGTCTCCGAAAGGCGCGTGTGTGCTTGTTTCATCGCCATGGAGCGTATTATCGGAGTCGATGAGGTGGAAGTGCCCGATTTGCCCTTTGAGCTGCCGTGCGAGATCAATGACACCGTTATCGCCGAGTGTTTCCGTTTCCCCGGGTTGTCTCGCCCCGACGACTGCGCACATCTGTGCGTGGCATGTATCGAACATCACTTTGAAATTCGGATGATCGACAGCCTTTGGCATATTGATAATATCACTCGGTTTGTTGAACATGAATCCGGGTTCAAATTCCCAGAGCATTAGGACGCCGTGGTCTTCAGCGGCTTGGGCACACCGTCTCCAAACGGAAGCGATCCGATCCCATGCCTTCTCGCGTTCAACGCCTGGAATTCCCTCTTCGGGATCGCTGACAGTATCTACCCGAATAGCAGGCGATCCGAGGTCCAACGCGAGTTGGAGGTTCTGTCTGAACAGTTTGAAGTATTTATCGTCTTCTTGTGCTTCATCTGTACCGGGACCCGGATGCGACCAGAAGTCGGCGGCTAAGCCAGAGACTTCGAGTCCGTAATAGGCGATCAGACCTTTAACGGCATCCCGATCACTTTTCATCGGGTAGTCATTGATGTCAATATGCGGTTTAAACGCGCCGATTTCGATGCCATCGAATTCGAGTTCACTGAGCCGTTTAACAACATCATCAAACGGGACTGGGTTATCTTCATAAGGGCCAAATGCGTAAGCCCAACTTCCAATTGACAATTTTTTTGCCATGTTTTTCTCCTTTTTTTATAGTAAAACCCGTAATTGTCTTTACAATGGCGGGGTTCCAAACCGCGCCTGCAGTGGGATCTTTTTAATTTTCCCTTGCGGAGCAGCGACACAGGTTAGCACTTCGCCGTGCTACGCTCTGGCGTCAAAGAAACACCGAAGCAAAAAACCCCCCATTTTGCGGCGTACTTGAACAAATCCGCAGAAACACCGTTTTTGCTTGGGCGTTTCTTAAGCAAAACCCCATAAGCGATCTGCTTCATTACGGGATACGGGTTTTCTGCTATAGCACAATTACGATACACCGGTAACCAAGGTCTGCACCGCTATTTCGAGTTCGAGGGTTACCTGTTCTACCATTTCTCGTTTTTTTATCTTGTAGGTATCGTAGCGATCTCGGAGATTTATGGGGTCACCGACACGAATTGACGCGACCCGCGGTCCCTGTTTTTTTGCTCTCCCAAAGACTTCTCTCTCCAGACGGGTAATCACGTCAAGGAATCGTTCTGCCGATGGTGCTTCGGCGACGTACCCGTCCGAAATCGCTATAAAATTAACTAACCGATTCAGATCCGGATAGAATTGTTGGAATTTCTGTAGCAGTTCCTCATGGATCTTCCGTTCGTATTCGGTCATCTCGTCGATGTCTTTATAGACTTCGGCATCGACGAGGTTTTTCAAGGCACGTACCCGTGTGAGCATATCGCCATCTGTGTGGATGCCCATAATTTGTTCGGTGTGGGACAATATCTGCGCTTTGAGTTTCTGAATATGTTCATCAAATGGCAGAGTGTCGTCCAACTTGTATTGATATTCCGCCGCAAGTGTTTTGAAGACAGCGACACCGATGCGCCGTAATCGTTCGTAGCGTTCTACTGGCGTTCGCTCGGTAGATGGGAGGATCGTCTCTTCTAATGCCGTGAGTGCAGCATCAATAGCGTTCCACATGTCCTCTGGATATAGGTACTTGATTCCGATAGGGACAATGTAGAGCGGTTTGCTGACGCTGGTTTTTTGCATGTCATCCAAAGCCCAAAAGCAGAGCTGCGTAGCGCCTCTCTCAAAACGCATGACGGTATCGTTCTGCCGCGAGATTTCACCCTCTCCGAAGATAACAAGGGGTCGGTCGCCTTTGGATAAAATCTCGCGTGTTGTACGGAAAGCGTTTCGATCTGCGGTACCCCGGACAATCGAAAACGCGCCGCACCGTTGCATCAGAAAACTGCGGAGCCCGCCTAATTTCCCTATGTCGAAAATTTCTCGGGCAGCCATATAATAGTAGTACGGCTGAGCGTGGTGTTTGGACAAAAGGAACGCCACCGCTGAATCCGCGGATGCCGCATGGTTCGGAGCCAGCACAGTCGGGCACCCGTCCGTCATTTTCAGACGCGTAATGGATTCGGCATCAATATCTAACGTTAACCCTTTCAAATGCCAGCGATTAACAAGCGGCATAACGGCTCCGACTAATTTAATCACAATTGTATTGGGTTTAGGGGGTTTAAAGTCTAACATTGCGTGCTACCGCTTGCGTCACACAGCAAGTCGTTACGGCATACAGCGTACGCCTACTACGATTTAAAGGCTTGGTGGATAGCAACAGATGATTTCCATCGGTGTATTGCTGGTGCTAACGACGACGTAGCTGGACAGGCAACGCGGAATGAAAACGGACTTACCGCGTTTGAGCGGAACGTCTTCAAAGTCGCCGCGCAGGACACCTTCACCGCCCAACGTCACGAGTGCGTAGAAGCCTTTACCTGCTGGCATACTCAACGTTGAATTCACTGTCAGGCGCGAGCATCCGAAGAACTTTAAAGCCTCTTCTGGCACGATACGGTCTTCGCGGTTATCGCCTTCTGCTCGGACAAGTTCCGGTGTGCGTCGGATGTAATTGTTAAGATAGTCGAGTTCCAGTTTATCAAACTCGGCGGCATCGACTGCCAGGTCCCATCCGAGACCGAGGTGTCCGTCATCCCTTTCAAACGGAAATCCTTCCCATTCCGCGAGGATGTTCCAGTCGGTAGGTTCTTGCGGTTCGAGAATGCAGAGACCTGTACCGAGTGAATGGACGATCGGTGTGCGCAGGAAATAGGCTTCACCGACTTTCGGTTCAACGACGTGCATGAGACTTCGGAGGGTCGGCACATCTTGTGCCTCCATCAGACGACGGAACTCGGCTTTGTCCATATCTTCTTTCCAACCGATCCAGGCTTTCGCGCCCGGACGTGTGCCGATGACGATCCACTCCTCGTTTTTACCGAACGGGGAGTTGAGATGTTCTTGTGCGAAATCGGGGTTCGGGTGCCAGTGGATCGGGATATGCGCGCCTTCACCGACATCGAAAATCTTGAGGAGTACACCAAGGTCGGTACCGTATTTAGCGATATGCGCGCCACCGAGTGTCTCTTCAGGGAACGCGTCGAGTAATTCCTTCAACAGGACGACCTCGCCGCTTGGGAGTTCGACGCGGCTGAAGCCTTTATCGGGAGGGTTATCTCTGCCGGGTGTGATTGCTCGGTTTGTGGAAAAGATCCATTCTTCGGAATAGAAGTCATCTTTCGGATCGTCTTCACCCATAAACTCAGCACGGAGTTTCCCACCATTATAGAAGTGTAAGTAGGTGTTCGGTGCTAAGGCGATAGGTGCATTTAACATTGACTTTAGTTCGTTTTGTGATGCCATATTGCTATCCTTTCTTTGTCTTTTCGGACGAAGTGCGGAACTTTCAGGTTTCCGTTATTTAAAACTAAAGTTTACCATTTTAGACAGGTTTTGTCAAATCATTTTTTACATTTAACCTACCGCCATTTTTTTTCTGCCGTTTGTTCGTATCTGCGTGATCAAACGGACAGACACATCACAAAATTCCGTACTTTGAGTGTCCAATTGCATCACAAAATTAAGAACCTATAAAGGACTTAACATCCCAGAGGAGGGTGGTGCTGTCAAAGCTGCCACTTGCCAGAAGTGTGCCATCTGGCGAAAAGTCAAGCGACTGAATATCTGTCGGATGTCCCCAGAGGGTAGCGATGTTTTCACCACTTGCGACATCCCATAACCGAATTGCCATCTTTTCCATTCCTTTTTCCCACCAAGTGCCCGATGCAAGATATTTACCACACGGCGAGAATGCCAAAGCATACGGTTTCCGCGTCTCTGGTTGTGGTATTGCAAAAAGCGTTGTCAGACTTTCTGCACACCACACGCGGAGTTCGCCATACATCCCGCCCGCAATCAAATTGCCACACGGTGAAAATGTTATCTTCATCGTCCGAGGTTCATCTAAAGGGAACGTTGCAATCTCTTCACCAGAAGCGACATCCCACAGACGATTGGTGTCATCGCTTGAACCGCTTGCCAGAAGTGTGCCATCTGGCGAAAAGGTTACCGACGAGATGAAATCTGTGTGCCCTGTGAGGGTTTTCAACCTTTCCTGATATTTGAAATCGTATAGATAGATTGTGCCTTCTCTACTGCCAACCGCGAGTCGATCCCCTGTCGGTGCGAATGCTATTTTCCATACCAATCGGACCGGATCGGTTTCGGTGAATTCTGCGATCGGTGTGTCAGGTTTCCGGGCATCCCAAACTTTGATGTTATTGTCTTCACTATGGGCAGCCAGCATATCTCCAGAAGGTAAAATAGTAAAAGAGGTGATACGTGTGTCCTTCAGTAATGTTTCCCGAACCTGCTTACTTCCAACGTCCCATAACACAATACCGTTGCGATATCCTCTTATCGCCAGCGTCTTTCCATTCGGCAAAAACATAATAGGATCTGGGAAACAAGCAGATTCACGAATTGTTGAGAATGTATGTATGTTGGCAGACTGAGGCTTTTTGTTCAGTGTAGTGTCGGTAGGCATGTCAGCAAGAGCCAACTGCGGAAACTTTCTGAACCATGCGGCATCAATACTCCTCGGATGTAGGTCCGGAACCCCTATTTTTTCATGGCGTTCCATATTCCAGACTTCAATGGTGTCTTGTCCATCTATAATCGCGAATAACTCTCCTTCTGCGGAATAAAATGGCACTGTCCGAGACGTTCCAAAGTTTTCATAACCCCTCTTTTGTACACCTTTTGTCACATCCCACACGCGTAGGCTTTCATCTCGACTACTCGACGCAAGGAATTCGCCACACGATGAGAAGGTAATAGCATCTACCCAATCGTTATGTGCTGCGAAGTGAGCAATGCGTTCCGCCTTCGCTATATCCCACACTGAGATCCATCGGTCAACGCGATCGTCATCATTTGAGGATTCATCGGGAGTCGCGCCCGCCAGCAGGCGACTGTCTGGAGAGAACGTAAATCTACTCCCTGCAAATTTGACAATTGGCACCCCCGTTGTCGGGTGCCAGATATGGATTTGCATGCCTTCTTTAGGGTCCCTTCCAATAGCGGCGATGTATTGTCCATCGGGTGAAAATCCAAGTTGGGAAATATCAGCCCCTTTCGCTTCACGGTCCCCTCGATCCATCTCTGCGACGCACCCACCGCGATGGACATCTAACACTTCAACGATGCCGTGAAAATTCGCGGTGGCGATCCACTTATGATCCGGAGAAAAGTTAATGTGCCAATAAACATTATGTTCTTCTGTCCGCTTTATCTGCGCGATATTTTTACCACTCTGAATGTCCACTACCTTAATAACACCGTCATAATTAGCGATAGCGATCCACTCGCCGTCTTGCGAGAAATCGGTAGCAGAGATCAGTCCTCGTTCTGTTTCCCACAACGCGATAGGTGGCTTTGATGCCATCTCATACCACCAGAGACCTATACAGGTTTGAACGCCGAAATACTTACCATCCGGGGGTAGCGCTAGTCTTGGCCCCCCACTGGATAATCTAATTCCTTTCCCCAGTCGGGCGATTGCGCCTTCCGGTAATGCCCATGTAATTCCTTCGGGATCATCTGGCACGACATTGAATGGTGCCGGTCTTCGATTTTGTTTCATATTAAACTCCTTGGTTGTAGTTACGCGCGTCAACTTGAGAATACGCGCGCTTGCTGAAGTGCTAAGCACCTATATAGGGTTTCAAATCCCAGAGAAGAATGGTTTTATCATAACTACCAGTTGCTAACATTGTCCCGTCTGGTGAGAAAGCAAGGTCCTGAATATCGCTGCTGTGTCCGCTGAAAGTGGCAATATCTTCACCATTTTCAACATCCCACAACCGAATTGCCATTTTCTCCACTCCCTGTTGCCACCAGCTGCCAGATGCCAGATACCGACCACACGGTGAGAACGCTAATGCAAATGGAGTTCCCCAACTATCTTTCGGCTGTGGAACAGTCTTTATCATTTCACGAGAACCAATATCCCATAATAGAATTTCTCTTTCTCCACAACAAGCAACTATGGTGCTGCAGGGTGAAAACGCGATGTGTGTCGTTTTATTTGGAAACGTTTCAATTGCTTCGCCACTTTCAACATTCCACAGCCGGGATTCGGGGCCGGCATACCTGATACTCACAAGATGTTTTTCATTTGGGCTAAATGTTATTAGACGTATCCACCCAGTATGCGCTTTGAGTGTGTGTCGTACGTTCTGCTGCTCCACATCCATCACATAAAGTGTACCTTCATTATCGCCGCATGCGATCAGGTTGCTTATGGGTGCAAATACTGATATTCCCACGGCTACCCGATTTTCTTGCTCAGGAAGCGGGACAGTAGCGATTGGCATTTTGTCGTTTCCAACTTCCCATACCCTCGCAGCGTTGAAGGAGTTGAAGGAGGGGCCGGGGCCGGTGCCAGCTGCATAAAATTTACCGGGGGATATAGAGACAGTAAAGTCACCCCCGGGCGGATTGAAACGGCTTAGCGGTTCGGACAGATTGGCAACATCCCATAACATCACGCCTTCTCCCCAGCAGCCACCTGTGAGGGTTTTTCCATCTGACGAAAAGACGACAGAATTAGGAACACCGATATATGAATAACTAAACGTCTTGGGTTGGGAGTTGCCGACATTCCGCACCGTAAATTCACGTTCGTTTACCGAGACGAAAGGGCATTCCTTTGGTAAATGGCTGCCTTGAAGGCCGTGGTGTGTTTGAAGATAAATATTGGACTTTTTCTCACATTCTACGTCCCACACAGCGAAGGTATCATCAGACACTTCAGCAGCATACAGTATACCTTCCGGCGAATAGAAGACTTTCTTTGGAGTTGTTCCATAGGTGTGGAATGCCCGGTTCATTTCCCAAGTGGCGACTGCCCACACCCGTACCGATCCCTTCTGGCCACCGGATGCGAGAAACTGACCGCACGGCGAAAAGCAGAGGCTCTCTGCAAAATCGGTGGGTTCTGTGAGACAGGCGACCCGCGCTCCAGTCTTCATATTCCAGACTGCAATATAGTTAAAAGAGTGCTCAGGTGTTCGGATTCTGCCTGAGGTGTCTGCACACGTCAGTAAACTGTCATCAGGCATTGTGCATGCCAACAGAATGCCGTCGCTCGAAAAGGCAATAGGACGTGTGGATACACCGGACCATCTGAAATCGGTTTCACTGTGAAATTTGGCAATCTGTTCGCCAGTTTCTGCATGCCAGACATACAGAATATAATCCCACTCACAAGAGGATGCAAGGTGCCGACTGTCGGGCGAGAAGACTAAATGGGAAACTGAATCGTTCTTCGTCTCATCTCGTTCCATTTCGGAAATGCAGATACCGCGCTGCGCATCCCATACTTTGACAACCGCTTCGCCGTCGCCAGTGACAAGCCATTTTCCATTTGGAGAAAAGGCGACAGCAGTAATCCATCCCCTACCTGTGTCCCACAACGCGACAGGAGTCATGGTAGATAGATCATACCACCAGACGCCTATACGATTGCCAATGACGAGATACTTTCCATCTGGCGAGGGCGCAATCGGTTGCGGTGTGCTATCTGCCATCATATCTCCTTGTCCTAACCGAGCAATTGCACCTTCAGGAAGTACCCAAGTCGTTATATCACTGTTTTCAGGCTGCATAATAGCAGGCGACCATTTTTTACTGTTTTGCATAGGCTTTGTCCTCTTCGTAATTTCTATACTTTTGGATTGAACAGTGTTTCCGTTTATGTACTTGGCGTGGAACAGATTTCACCGCGCAATGATTCACCTATACGCATTCTTGGATGCACTTTTACGCGTTCTTGTGGGGTCGCGAGCGCGGGAAATCCGCAGAAATCCGCAGAAATACCCAAGCAAAACCCCCTATCAAATACCCCAAGCAAAAACACGCGCTCCTACGAAAAAGAGATTGGGGGCGCGGGAAACACCCAAGCAAAACACGCGCGCCTACAGGAAAGCGTTGTTGACCTTCGCGAAAACTTGATTAAACACATATCCAACATTTACGTCAAAATAAGCAATAACGACGCGCGGCAAGACGCACTCGCCGGAAAGGAGTCCCACCATTCGGAGTCTACTCGGTCTCAAGAAATATGTCATTCGGTATCGTTACGCCATTATATTCAGTTTCTTTCTTGTGCTTGTGACGAATGTGCTTCTGCTGATCAGCCCAAAGATCCTGCAGATCATTGTTGATGAGTTAGAGATCACGTGGCGGAGTCAGTATGACGAGAATTATGTCGGAGAAATCTTTACGATATCTCGGGAACGGATTCTCTTTTTCGCGTCACTCATCTTTGGGATTGCGCTCTTTGCGGGTATTCTGCGTTTCATCCAACGGCGTACTATCCAAGGTGTCGCTCGGCAGATGGAGTTTCACCTCCGTGCCGATTTTTTTCTTCACCTTCAAAAACTCTCCGCTGCGTATTACGATAACGTCCGTACGGGCGACCTGATGACGCGAGCAACAAGTGATTTAAACGCCATCAGAATGGTGCTGAGCAGTGCCGTGATGTATACAGCAGATGCCATCGTATTTTTCGGACTTGCACTCACCATCATGCTCCGTATTGATGTAGGCTTGACGCTTGTCGCCCTGCTGCCTTATCCCGTGCTTGCACTCCTGATTCGCTTTCTTGGGAAACGGTTACATGCGCGTTATGAGCGAATCCAAGAGGCGTTCTCAACGTTGAACACCAAAGTGCAGGAGAATTTGTCTGGGGTCCGTGTGGTGAAAGCGTACACACTGGAAGCGAGCGAAATCGAACACTTCCAAGAATTGAACCGAGCGTTTGTTGACCGTAACCACCAACAGATCCGACTGATGACTTTCTTTTTTCCGATCTTCCGCTGTTTGCCGGGGATCGGTATCGTCGTCTTGATTTGGATGGGTGGTCTCCGTGTTATCGGTGGTGAAATGTCGCTCGGCGATTTCGTCGCGTTCCAGGCTTATCTCATGATGCTCATCCGTCCGATGATTACGCTCGGCTTCATCGTGAACACCTTTGAACGCGGCGCAGCGTCTATGGGACGCATCCAAGCGATTCTCAATGAGAAGCCCGAAATCTTCGATGGTGAGCAGGTGAAATGGGGGGTCAGAGATATTGAAGGTGAAATCGAATTTAGGGACCTCAATTTTGCGTATCCCGATGGAACGCCAGTCCTTAAGGGCATTAACCTCAAAATTGAACGCGGTAAGACGCTCGCGATTGTCGGCGGGACGGGGTCCGGGAAATCTACGCTTGTCAACCTGATTCCACGCATCCGTCAAGCAGAGCGTGGCACCGTCTTCGTGGACGGCATAGACATACAAGATATACCGCTGAAAGTCCTCCGATCCAATATTGGGGTCGTCGAACAGGAACCGTTTCTTTTCTCTGACTATTTGCGAAACAATATCGCATACGGTCTCGATACGCCGGACGAAGAACAGATAAGAGACGCAGCACACACCGCAGACCTCCTCGAACAAATTGAGGAGTTCCCCAATGGGTTAGAAACCTTCCTCGGTGAACGTGGGATGACAATTTCAGGTGGGCAACGCCAACGGACTGCACTTGCGCGAGCGATTATCATTAAACCGAAAATCCTGATTCTTGACGACGCATTCGCAAATGTGGATACCCAAACGGAAGACACGATTCTCAATCGACTTTCCGAAATTATGAAGGATCGCACAACAATCCTCATCTCGCACCGTATCTCTACAGTCAAGGATGCCGATCACATCGTTGTGCTTGATGAGGGCAGCATTGTTGAGACAGGCACGCACGAACAACTCCTTGAGCAGAACGGGATTTACGCCGGTATCTATGAAACACAACTTTTACAAGAGGAACTTGAGAAACTTTAAAGGAGGAATCCACCTGTGTTTGGCATGGGAAGCGACCTATACGAATATAGCGATGAGGAGCAGGACCTCGGGAAAGTCTATGACCGGGTGTTGATGCGGCGGCTCCTTTCGTACCTCAAACCGTACAAATTCCAGCTGGTCATCATCGGATTTCTCATGGTCGGGAATACACTCTCGCAATTGGCGGGACCGTTTCTGGTGCAGCTTGCCATTGACCAATACATTACGCCCGGCATATCAGAGGGATTAAGGACAATCGCTATTTTTTATGTGTTGGGATTGGTTAGCGTCTTCGTGTTTGGTTATTTTGAAGAGTATCGTACACAGATGATCGGGCAACATGTGATGTACGATCTCCGTCAGACGCTTTTTTCGCATTTACAGCGTTTGGATGTCCAGTTCTTTGATAAAAATCCGGTCGGTAGATTGATGACCCGCGTTATGGGCGATGTTCAAGTCCTCAATGAACTCTTTGCCTCCGGCGTGATTACAATCTTCGCGAATCTGCTCCGTATCTGTGGGATTGTTGTCGTGATGCTTCTCTTTAATTGGCGGCTTGCCCTGGTAACGTTCGCGGTAATTCCAATCATTTTCGGTGCGACGCTCGTCTATCAGATCTATTCGCGTCGTGCCTTTCGAGAACAACGTAAGCAGCTTGCGCGCATCAACGCCTTTTTACAAGAAAACATCGTCGGTATGACCACAATGAAACTGTTCGCACAGGAACGACGGAGCCATCTCCGCTTCAACGAGCGTAACCGGCGATACCTCGCTGCGAACCTGAAGAGCATCTTCTATTTTTCGATCTTTCACCCACTGATAGAGGTAATGGCATCGCTTGCAATAGCCGTGATTATCTGGTATGGCGGCGGACAAATTATACAAAATGACCTGACCTTTGGGGTACTGGTGATGTTCATGGGCTACGCGCAACAGTTCTTCTGGCCCATCCGCGAACTGAGCGAAAAATATACTATCTTCCAGAACGCGATGGCATCTTCGGAGCGTATTTTTCAACTCCTTGATACACAGCCGACGATTGCCTCTGCTGCCCCTAAAAGTGGCACTGACGATTTGAAGGGCGAGATCGAATTTCGGAACGTCTGGTTCGCCTACAACGACGAGGACTATGTGCTGCGGGATGTCTCATTCAAGGTGAAACCGGGTGAAAAGGTTGCACTCGTAGGTCACACCGGTGCGGGTAAAACCTCTATTATCAATCTGCTCTGTCGGTTCTATGAAATCAATAAAGGACAAATCCTGATTGACGGTGTTGACATCCGAGAGATGAACTTAGAGGACCTGCGAGGTGCGATCAGTATTGTGCAACAGAATATCTTCCTCTTTTCTGATTCAATTGAGCGGAATATCACGCTAGGAAATCCCTCGATCTCACCGGAACAGGTGCAGCACGCTTCAAAAAATGTGCATTTAGACCGGTTTGTGCAGAAGATGCCGGATGTCTATGGTACGGAGATTAAGGAGGACGGTGCGGGGTTATCCGTTGGGCAGAAACAGTTGGTCGCCTTTGCGCGTGCGTTAGCCTCCGATCCAAGTATTCTCATCCTTGACGAAGCGACCTCAAGCGTTGACACCGAAACTGAACTCCTGATTGAAGATGCGGTGAGTCGGCTGATGGAAAATCGGACCTCCGTGGTCATTGCGCATCGGCTCTCGACGATTCAGAATGCGGATAAGATCATCGTGATGCATCGCGGCGAAATCCGTGAGACAGGCACGCATAACGAGTTGTTACAGCAGGGTGGCATCTACTATCGGTTGTATCAGTTGCAATATAAAGGACAGGAAGAAAAAAAGCGTTTGTAGAAGGATAGGCGAGATGGATGGTTTCATTCTGTTTCAGGATTGAAAATATCATCCTCTTTGCGATAAAGGAGATCAAACAAGCTCGCCTGGCTTTCTTCAGTTCTATTTGGTTCGTGGCATTTTATATATTGTTCCAAAAATTCAAATTTCGTTAGCCAATATACACCGCCATTTGCACAAGAATTTCCACTCCAATCAACTGCTTTGATTCTGGATATTAAATCTTCTACTGGAATTTTGGATTTAAGAAAATATCCTCGATTGTTTGGTGTTGGCGTTTTTGTAATTCTTTTTGGGGAAGCACCGAATACGAATATGTCGAAATCATCTTTATTGGAGAATTTAAAATCATTCGTTTCTGTGTAGGCATTCGGATTAACTCTTAAATCTTTGCCTTCTGATTTATCAAAAATGAAGAAACTTGCAGGCACATGATATGCTTTTCCTTCCAGTGTAAAACAATCCCTTCCTAATTCAGTGATGGAAACGATTCTCCAATCATAAGGCAATATTTTTTGCCGTGTATGTTTTCTATAAACATCCGGTAAAATAAAAGCAATTGTTTGGACATTCCTAAATGAGAGGGCATGCGATATAAATTTTGAAGATAACTTTTGATATTGACCAAACGGCGGATTCCCTATAATCAATACGCGCTCGTACACTTCACTAATATTGTAATTGAACCAATCCGCTTTGATAATCTCACCGTGTTGCGGATCAATATCAATTCCTATTTTGGTGTCATGTTCGATATTTTCATAGAAAGCACCATCCCCCGCAGATGGTTCTATCACGCAATCATATTTGTAAGGTAATTTATTGACTTCATCTAAACACCTTTTGACGACTGCCTGTTTCGTGTAGAATTTATCAAGGGTTCTACTGCTGTTCTTGTGTTTTTTTCTCCAAACGTGAGCCATTCTTGTATCTCCCTACTTTCTACCGGCAAGATCCACAGATGGATATGCCTCCTTACTCCTCCGGTATTTCAAATACTACACCATCCGACTTTTTTTCGTAAAAAATGATTTTCACCTCTATGGATTCTGCTAAAGTTGGCATTGCATCATAGGTGCTGGGTTTGATAGAATACGCTTCCTCACCGATAAAACCATCTATACCTTGAGATTCTTCATGCGGTTCTGCTAAACGGTAGTCGCAGCCTTTTACTTCCGCCAACTTTTTCAGGATTGCTTCCTGAAATCTAAGTCCGGCGAAAGTCTTGACGAGAACCAGATCTTCTACCCATGATTTAACCATAGCACGGTCAATTTTTTCGACAGCTTCGTTGAAGTTTTCTACCATTGAGATTATTCTATCCGTTGCTTCATCGATTGCATCAGGATATTGTTCTTGATACCACGTAACCCATTCTTCAAAAGTTTGTCCCGGAAATTCCTGAATCAGTTCGCTCAATTGTCCAACGTGTCTCGGTCGCGTCGCTTGAGAATTCTGATTTGCGACATTCATTAACTGGGTTGTGTACTTCGGAAATGCGGAAGCAGGAGCGTTTACATATTCCTGAATTTCAGCGTTTTTGAGTTTGATTTTCATAGATACCCATTTGGCAATGTGAAGTTACTGTGTGTCCAGCATACTGGGTTGAAAAGGTTTTGTGTGAAGTTTCATTTTATTACTGTCCACTGCTTCTGAAGGTTGATCAAAATTCCAAGTTTGGGGTTTCGTTGAATACACGACATCAAAACTATTATCTCCGTGTGTGTGAACCTCTTTTAAGCCGTTCAAGAGAATAAACTGCTCTTGGCTCGTCACCACGGGACAACCGTAATACTTGTTTGTATACTTCAACTGCCCCGAGTTTTGGATTCTATTTTCGACAAATGCATAATGTCTTTGCAACCTATCGTGCAAATAATCATTTGAAAAATCTACGATATGGTGCACAATCGGACAAATAACCGTTTGAAAACTCTTATCAATCTCAACACCGATACTGTTGCGTCCGGATGTCATCGCGGCCGCGGTCGTGGTGCCTGTCCCCAGAAACGGATCGAGGATCACATCACCTTTCACAGAATACATATTGATGAGTCGATATGCTAAATCATAAGGAAATGCTGCGCTCCGCAACCGCGACATCGCCTTCGGGAGTTTCTGATCTGTTCCCTTAATATCTGTCCAAACATCCGAATACCAGACATTCCGCTCTTCCCAGAACAGTCCACTTTCACGTCTATTTGCTTTTTCGGCTTCCGTTTTAAATTCTCTTTTCGATCTTTTCCTGACGATTAAAATGTACTCGTGTTCCAGTGTCACATAAGCTCCTGCAGGCAGCATACCCGATCCCATAAATTTATTAGGCGTATTCGCCTGTTTTCGCCAGAGGATATCAGGTAATGCTGAGAACCCGATTTTTAACAGGTGTGTCAAAATTCTGGCATGATTCGGATACAAACAAAAATTACCGTTTACCGTCCTTGTCGCGTCCCCTATGTTAATGCATGCAAATCTGCCATCCTTTAAAACCCTGAACACCTCATTCCATACAGCATCGAGGATCTGGTGCATCAACGCATACGCTTGCATTCCATCACCATCCGCGAACGCATCCTGAATCTTTGGGTTCTGATGACTAAACATCTCATCCCACATCTCAATCATGGGATACGGCGGTGAGGTAACAACGAGGTCAACGCTTTCTGAAGGAATTTCTGTCAAATCTCGTGCATCTTGAAAAAGGATTTTATGGGTAGTTTTCATATTACTGTTTTTGACTGTTTTTGATAATATAGAATTCTATATTATCATTTTTAGTCAGTTTTGACAATATAAAATTTTGCATTGTCATTTTCGGACATTTTTGATAATAGTATGTGGGTGGCGGTTATAGCGCGGGGGTTATGGCGTTTTGGACTTCATTGACGATGGTGTCGGGTTCAATGCCTTCGCCTTGTCCTTCAAAGTTGAGGAGGATACGGTGGCGGAGTGCAGGGAGTAGCACGGCATCGATGTCCGAAAAGGCGACATTGTAGCGTTCATCAAGGAGGGCGTGAATCTTAGCAGTGAGGGCTATCGCTTGGACACTTCGGATACCCGCGCCAAGGTGGACATAGCGTTTCACAAGTTCTGGTGAATCTTCGGAATCTGGGTGTGTGGCACGGACGAGTCGGATGATATAACGTTCTACATGCTCGGCGATCGGGACTTGCGGGACGAGTCGGCGCATCTGGTTGAGTATCTCGGTGTTCGCAATCTTGCCGATAGTGATGTCGGTACCGGAGGTCGTGCGGCGCAGGATTTCGACGATCTCGTCTTCACTTGGAAAGTTGATGAGAAGTTTAAATAGGAACCTATCGAGCTGTGCCTCTGGCAGCGGATAGGTCCCTTCCATTTCTAAGGGGTTTTGGGTTGCCAAGACGCAAAACGGTTCCTCTAATTTATGGCTGTTGCGTCCGACGGTGACAGTCCGTTCCTGCATCGCTTCAAGGAGTGCGGATTGGGTGCGCGGTGTGGCACGGTTGATCTCATCTGCAAGGACGAGTTGCGCGAAGATCGGGCCCTGTTGGAATTCGAGATGCCTTCCGCCCTGTTCGTCTTCAACAAGCAGCGCTGTACCTGTGATATCGGAAGGCATCATATCGGGTGTGAATTGGATGCGCTTAAATTCGAGGTTGAGTGCTTCGCTGAGTGTGTGGATCAGCTGCGTTTTACCTAAGCCGGGGATGCCTTCAAGGAGCGCGTGCCCGTTAGCGAGTAGACAAAAAAGCACGCCTTCAATGATAGCATCTTGACCGACGATACGCTTTTGCACCTCGGCTTTGACGTTGTAAAAGGTTTCACGGAATTGCTGGATTCGGGTTTCTAAGTTCATATTTTTTTGGCGAGGTTACAAACCGTGAAGAAATACACAGAAACACGCAAAAACACCCTATCAAATACCCTTATCAAATACCCTGCAGTACGGATGGCGGGTGCGCGAAATTTTACCAACTTTTTCCTGAGACATAAAGCGAACGGTTTTCCATCGGGAGTGAGACGCGTTTACCATCGAGTCGGTGCGATTCGATGATACCCATGAGTGTCTCTTGGCTCCGGCGGGCAAGATGGATGGGTCCCTTCGTTTCTCGGTCTTCGTCAAGTGCCTCGGCGATGTCTGTGATACCCATCACGGTGCCTGTCGCACGGGATGTTTCTGGAAACGGGACTTCTTCATAGAAGGTTCCGTCCTTTTTTCGGAATTGGATTTCTCTGCTGTTGTTTTGTATACGGATCTTGCCACGAGTGCCACAAACCTCATATTCGGGTCCGGTGCCAGCGGTATTATAGCCGTGGACACCGTTGGCGTAACGGATATAGCCGCTGGTGATAGCGGGGTCAATGTTGATGCGGTTGCCGTCCCAGTCGGAATCCGAACAGTTAATAGTACCTTGTACGAAATCGACCTCTGGATCGCCTGCAAGGAAGAGGAGCATATCGGCGGCGTGGGTTAATCCCCAGAGTGCGGAACTGGCACCGTATTGTGCGATGGTGCATTGGACATCACCGATTTCGCCTGTGTCAACAAGTTCACGTACTTTGCGATAGATCGGCATGTAACGACGTTGCGTGCCGTAGTTGAATTTGACCCCATGCTTTTGAACGGCATCTACCATGATGTCGGCTTCTTCCATGGAGCAGCAGAGCGGTTTTTCACAGTAGATACCCTTGACGTTGTTCTCGGCAGCAAAAACAGTAATGTCAGCATGTGGACCGGGACGCGTGGCGAGACAGATGATGTCGGGTTTCTCTTTTTCGATCATCTCTTGGTAGTCTGTATAGGCGCGTTCGGCACCGTAGCGTTGTCTGATGGCTTCGGCTTTCTCCTCAAAGACATCCGAGACAGCGACGAGGTCGGTTCGTTCACACGCGACGGCTGCAGCGGCGTGCGAGAAGGGTTGCCAGATAAAGCTATCGGGTCGTCCTGCGACTTCGTCGTCGATAGTTGCCCCCATCCGTCCGCATCCGATGAGACAGGCTTTGTATGTGTGTGGCATGGTTTTCTCCCCTAACTTTAAAGATCAGATTCAGTATTTCAGTTGAACAACTACGCCAATATGTTATCAAAATCGGGTGTCTTTGTCAAGTCTGCATCTTTTGAAAGGAAAAATGTGGCGAGGTTGAAACCTCGCCTGTAAAGGGATTTGGATAAGTGCTAGAAATTATTCGCCGGTGTAGAGTTTACCGAAATACGGGCGGTAGCCTGCGGGTCCGGGGAAGCCGTCCCAGTAATTGGCATCGGTGGGAAACGCGTCTTCGCCGCCGCTTCGGAGCCATGCTATGATTGCTGGATCTGTGCCGCGGCGTTCGATTTCGTCAATAGCAGCAGCGTGGAGTTTCGCAACGATGTCCGGGTGCTTGTCCTGCACGTATTCTAATTCGCCAAGCCCGACGAGTTTTGAGTTTTCGGGTTTCGCGGCGACTTCTATAGTAAGCGTTAGAATTAAAGATACATGTTTATGACTTCATCAATAGTTCTATCAGCATTGTATTCTCTGAGACGTTTTATATTCGCAAAGTCGTGTTCAATCGGGTTGTAATCGGGTGAATAAGGTGGCAAAAACA
>JAJDTJ010000112.1 GCA_022827225.1 Candidatus Poribacteria bacterium
ACAATCAGTCTCATTGAACAACTTTTCCCCAAGTCGATTCATGCGGTGTCAGCAGCCGGTTTTGAGTTGAAAGTGCTTTTGTTTGTTATCGCAACGAGTATAAAGCAGCTATTTGGATAAAGGTAGCAACTTGGGTTATAAGTACAAGAGTCCTCTTAACTTATAACTGTTAACTGAAAGGATTTCGTAGAAATCCGTACTTATAACTATTCATGAAGCATATCGCCATACTCGGTAGCACGGGTTCAATCGGAAAAAATGCCCTCAGCGTTGTTGACGCACACCCTGACCAGTTTAAAGTCGTCGGACTTGCAGCGAACCGAGACGTTGATACCCTTGAACAACAAATCCGAAGGTATCAACCTATGCTGGCGGCGTTGAATGAACCCGCTGCAGCACAGATGCTCCGCACCCGCATCCGAGACATCAGTGGGACAGAAGTCCTCGCCGGTACAGAAGGGCTTCAAGCCGTCGCCACGATGCCGCAAGCGATACAAGTCTTGGATGGGATGGGCGGGAGTGCCGGACTTTTACCGACTTTGGCTGCGATCAACGCCGGTAAAGACATCGCTTTCGTTAATAAAGAGGTCATGGTGATGGCAGGGCAGCTTGTGAACGCGGCGGTCGAAGCGAACGGCGTTAACTTAATACCGATAGACGGCGAAATGAGTGCTATCTTCCAGTGTTTGGAAGGGGCACGCCACCGGCAGACAGAGATTCATCGCCTTCTAATTACGGCATCCGGAGGCCCGTTCCGAAAAGTCCCGAAATCCGAACTCTATTCTGTGAAACCCGAACAAGCACTACAGCACCCGAATTGGAAAATGGGACGAAAAATCACAATCGACTCCGCAACAATGATGAACAAAGGTCTTGAAGTCATTGAAGCGAAGTGGCTATTTAATATAGAACTCTCAAAAATAGACATCGTTGTCCACCCGGAGAGTATCGTCCACTCTATGGTAGAATGGACAGACGGTTCAACGCTCGCACAATTAGGTCCCACAGATATGCGTATCATGATTCAATACGCTTTGACGTATCCGCGGCGGCTGGCTGCACCGGTGCCACGTTTAGATTTACAGGAGGCGCGTACATTAAACTTTGAACCGGTTGACTTTGACAAATTTCCGTGTCTCTCTCTGGCGTATACGGCTGCAGATGTCGGTGGCACGCTCCCTGTAGTCCTCAGCAGTGCTGATGAAGTCGTCGTCGCAGCGTTTCTTAACGCAGACATCGGGTTCATGGATATACCAGCGATTCTCGGACGTGTAATGGATAAGCATCTCGTGACAGCAGAACCGACGCTGTCAGACATCCTTGAAGCCGATCGATGGGCAAAAGCAACCGCACATTCACTCATAAAAAGTCACTCACAATGAAATAAAATAGTGGGGGGTTGAGGCGTGAAACCCCACTCTTAAAATAAGGATAATAAACATGGAATTCTTCTTTGACCTAATGGACTTAATGACCTCCTTCCTTCCGCACTTCTGGACGGTGTTTCTGGCAATTATTTCTCTCGGTTTTCTTATTTTTATCCATGAACTTGGTCACTTTTACGCCGCAAAACGGTGCGGTATCAAGGTGAACACCTTTTCCATCGGTTTCGGTCCAAAAATTATCGGGATTCAGCGAGGTGAGACAGAATATAAAATCTCCATGTTACTATTTGGTGGCTATGTCCAGATGGAAGGTGAGAACCCGAGCGAACAGACCGGTGCCCCCGGCGAATTCGCGAGTGCTTCGATCGGCAATCGCGCCTTCGTCGTCGCAGCGGGGCCCGCTGTTAATCTTTTGTTTGGTATTTTAGCGTATTCGCTCGTCTTCGCGACTGGATTTGATAGAGATGATGCTCGGCTCATCGGTGGATTGACAGGCATACCACTCGGTAAGGAAGATACAAAGGAAGATACAAAGGAAGATACAATTCAAATAGGATGGGTCGCTGACAATGGGCCTGGGGCAGCGGGGGGCCTTATGCCCGGCGACACACTTGTTTCAATCAATGGAGAGTCAATCCGTCATTGGGCCACGTTTGAACAAGGAATTGGCTTAAGCCCTAACAAGGATGTTGAACTTGTTGTGGAACGGGATGGCACGCACCAAACGCTTACTGTTAAACCGGAGGCTATACCGGCGGGTATCAGAGGTGATATTGGTAAAATTCGGGTCGGCATTCGGCACGAAACAGTCGTCAGTAAGGTCAGAGAAGGGAGCATCGCCGCGCAAGCCGGGATTCAGCCGGATGACCTCATTGTAAGCATCAACGGCGAAAACCTCCATAGCGCACCATACTTCGGCTCTGAGGTCTGGCACCCTTCGACAAACTGGGTCAACGAGAAATATAAAGCACTCTATAAACAAATCAACGAAAATCGAGACGCTCTGACGCTCGGTATTTATCGTGGGGATGAGAAACTAACGTTAGAGATGCCGGTAGAGTGGCGTGTGATTGCAAACGTCCAAGAAGGAAGCCTCGCCAAAGCAGCTGGAATTCGGGATGGGGATGTCCTCCTTAAACTTAACGGAGAACCAATAATAGATGATATGACGCTCTATACGCAACTCAGGACAATGGCAAACCAACCCATCGAAATTGACTTGATGCGGGATGGTACCTCGAAAACGATTACGCTCGCAAGTGAAACAGAAAGTTCAGAAATAGATCCAGAGACTGTCATGTTCGGGTTGATGTGGCAGACCACCCTCAGCGGGATGCAGCTGGCACCCAAACTGGCACCGCTCCCAGAATATAGTATCCTCGCCGCGTTCGGAAAAGGGCTTGAAGCGTCGTGGTTGACCTTTACAGCTATCGGTAGAACGCTGCAAAAGTTGATCGGTGGTGAGGTATCCCCAAAACAACTTGCGGGTCCAATCGGCATTACAAATATAACCGGTAATATATTTAACAATTTCGGTTTGAGCAGCTTCATCTTTTTTGTAGGGTTTATCAGTATTAACCTCGGAATCATCAACCTGTTGCCAATTCCGATCGCTGACGGTGGTCTCTTGCTGTTCTTTGCCGTTGAGAAAATCCGTGGTAAACCGATGCCACGCAGAGCACAAGATATCGTCCAACAAGTTACGTTCGTCTTTCTCATCGCGTTTTTCTTGTATGTCTCTTTTTTCGACGGTATGTCCTTAATTGAAGGCATGCGAAACTAATCTTTGGTAAAGCCTTGTGTGGTTCAAAACCGCATCTACCGGATCTGAGGATTGCCGCCAATGGATACTGATGACCTTAGAAAATCCTATATAGAAATTGTCGCAAGTGTGAGGGAATACATGGAAGAACAACTTCGACTCGGTTTCTTAGAAACAGAGTTACGTGAACCAGAAAAGAAATTGCCTTATGCAGACTTCGATCTACCGAATCTAACTGCAGATGCTGAGAGTTGCACCAAGTGTCCGCTGCATGAGACACGAAATAGCGTCGTCTTTGGCGTTGGAGACACGAGTGCGGACCTCATGTTTATTGGTGAAGCACCGGGTGCCGATGAAGACAAACAGGGAGAACCCTTCGTCGGTAGAGCAGGTCAGTTGCTAACACAGATCATTGAGGCAGGGATGAAACTTAAACGTTCGGATGTCTACATTGCCAATGTCCTTAAATGCCGTCCACCGGGGAATAGGAACCCTGCATCGGATGAAGTTGAAACCTGTAGTCCTTATCTAATCCGTCAGATAGAACTGATTCAACCGAAGGTTATTGTTGCACTCGGTAGCTTCGCGGCGCAGATGTTGCTCGGCACTAAAACAGGTATAACGAGGTTACGCGGTGAGTTTCACGATTGCCAGGTTGCTGGACTCAACTTCCCGCCACATAAGAAACCACCAGTTGTTATGCCGACCTATCACCCCGCATACCTCCTCAGAAACCCGAACGCCAAACGCGATGTATGGGAAGACATACAACAGGTCATGGCTTTTTTGACAGATGGATAAAATAAAATAGTTATCAGTTGTCAGTACTCAGTTAACAACTTGTGACTGGAACGATTGCTGATACTGACACAACCCTCTTTAACTTTGACCAACAACTCGTCTATAAATACTTTTACTTAGGCGCGAGTTGTTGTTCAAAACTGAAAGGTTTTTCGGAGAAAAACCGTACTGAAACTGTTAACTAATTATGCGCTATGCAAACGTTGCTTTTCCGCTATCAGTGAATCAGGTATTTACCTACAGCGTACCGTCGCAGTTGGATGCGGTTCTGCAACCGGGTGTCCGAGTGTTAGCACCGTTTCGCAGAACGAAGCAGGAGGGCGTTGTCGTCGAACGGATCGACGAAACCGACCTGGCACCGAAAGTCATCAAAAATGTCTCTGCCTGTCTTGATGAGACCCCGATGTTCTCCGCTGAGATGCTTTCGCTTACGAAATGGATTGCGGACTACTACGTCTGCTCGTGGGGTTTATCGCTCTTTTGTGCCGTGCCTGCCGCCGTGCGAAGCCAGAAAAGAGAGCAGGTGCGCCTTCTTCCCGAGGCTCCGGCACCGGCTGGAAAAGTTCAAACAAAAATCGTCTCGCTTTTGGAGGCGGAAGGCGAACTTTCTGTGAACCAAATTGCCAGACGTGCCAATATGAGCGTCCAGGATGTCCGTCCGAGGATTACAGCACTCCGTGAGAAAAAGATCGTTACACTTGACATTACCCATAAACCGAAAGCGAGCACACAGGTAACCACAGTCGCCTCGTTAGCTTTACCGGAGACCGATATTGAAACCGAAATTGCGCAGCTCAAGGGGAACACGGACGAGAACGCGTCGCCTTCATTGAAACATAGACACGCCGCCGATGTCAAACGTGCAGAAGTCCTACAACGCCTTCTCAAAGAAGGTGTCCCTTTGGGAACAGCAGACTTAGCGAAACGGGTGAATGCAAGCATTTCGATCTTACGCCCCCTCGAAAGACGTGGCGTTATTCGTATTACACAAGCACAGACGGTGCGTAATCCGATGAGTACCGAATCCATCGCGCCGACGCAACCCCTCCCTTTAAATCCAGCACAATCGGCAGCGTTGGCAGCAATTCGCGAAACACTTGCCCAGGATACTCGTAACAGTCCACTCACTTTTTTACTCCACGGTGTAACAGGGAGCGGAAAAACTGAGGTCTATATGCAGGCAATGGCGGAAGTGCTCGAGAACGAAAAATCTGTCATTGTGTTGGTCCCAGAGATTTCGCTCACGCCCCAGACCGCATCTCGATTTGTTGGACGGTTCGGAGAACGCGTAGCATTGCTACATAGCCGCCTGAGTGATGGAGAACGCTATGACCAGTGGCACCGTATCCAGAAAGGTGAAGCCGATATCGTTATCGGTCCCCGCTCCGCGATCTTTGCGCCTGTTCAGAAACTCGGAATGTTAATTATAGACGAAGAACACTCGGATTCCTATAAATCAGATACTGCCCCGCGTTACCATGCGCGTGAAGTGGCACAGAAGCGGAGCGAACTCTCGAACTGCCCTGTCATATTAGGGAGTGCGACACCGTCGCTTGAAAGTTTCCACCGGGCACAGCATCGGAGTTATCAGATGCTAAATCTACCGGATCGAGTATTTGATAGAAAAATGCCCGATGTTCACATCGTTGATATGCGCAGCGAATTAAAAAAAGGAAACCGCACCATCTTTTCAGAGCTACTCCGAAGTTCTATAGAGACACGCCTCGTTCGACAAGAGCAAATTATCCTATTTCTGAATCGACGCGGACACTCCACTTATGTCTTCTGTCGAAATTGCGGTTATGTTGAACAGTGTGACAACTGCTCAATCTCGTTGACCTATCACCGTCAAACGCAGCAGCTGACCTGCCATCACTGTGGTCGTACACGCTCCACACATCAGGTCTGTCCGCAGTGCGGCAGTGAGGCGATCCGTTTTTTTGGTGCTGGAACTGAAGCGGTCGAACAAGAAGTGTACAAAGCGTTTCCGGATGCGCGCGTGAGGCGGTTTGACGCGGATTCAACCGCTCGGAAAAACGCACATCAACAAATTTTAGAGGCGTTCAAAGAACAGAAAATTGACATTCTGATAGGGACACAGATGGTGTCGAAGGGGTTGGACTTCCCGAACGTTACACTTGTCGGGGTTATCGCCGCGGATACGGCTTTGAACCTCCCTGATTTCCGAGCCAGTGAACAGACGTTCAGCCTCCTGACACAGGTTGCAGGACGTTCTGGGCGTGCCGAGCTTGAAGGTCAGGTTATCTTCCAGACCTATATGCCTGAACATTACTGCATCAAATCAGCACAGCAGCACGATTACATCGGTTTCTATGCCCAGGAGGTAGAGGCGCGGGGCGAGTTGCGCTATCCACCGTTCTCCAACGTCGCAACACTTCTACTTCGGGGTAGGGACGAGAAAGAGGTTATTGAGGCGGCTCACGCGGCGCGAGAGCAACTTGAGATGTGGCGAACGGATCACGGAACCGCTGATACCGAACCGACAATGATAGAGATCCTCGGTCCCGCACCCGCGCCATTGACAAAAATCGAAGGCAAATTTCGGTGGCATCTGCTGCTCCGAAGTGCTAATCCTGAAAAAATGAGTCAACTCCTTAAACGTTTCACGGACGAACCACCAACCACAATATCGAAGGCTATTGAATTGGTGGTAGATATCGATCCAACAAATACACTCTAAAAATAGTTAACAGTTGTCCGTACGGATTTTTTCAAAAATCCTTTCAGTTTTTAGGGGTTATCAGTTAACAGTACTCAGTTTTCAGTTAAGAGACGTTTTTGTTAATCAGATACCTCTTTAACTGACCACTGATAACCGATAACTGACAACCAACCCTCTTGTAACTGTTAACTGTTAACTTCTAAAAAGGAATTCATAATAAATGGGTAACCGGATATTTGAAAAACTTGACGATACTGACCTACTTGCACAGCGTCCGATCTTGGTTTTCGCAGCGGACCCACTCGCATCCGCTGGAATTAAAGGACTCGGACAGGTACAGCACCCAAAACCGCACTACCGTACACATGCAGAGTTTTTGCAGCTGCAACGCGATCTTGTCGCCGATGGTCAGCTCGACGGTCTCCTGATGACCCCTGCCGATGCAGAAACACTTGCGCTTGAGGAAAACTTATTTGAGACTACACCGATCACGCCGATCGTTCGGATGAATTCGGAAACCGCTATTTGGAACCCACGATTCGGGGTCTACACTTCACAGTTGTCGATGCCGTTCCAGACGGTATTCCCAGAAGACATGCAACGCTATTGTGAGGCACTCATCGGGCCCGCGTTGGAATGTAGGGTTAATCTCGGGCTGTATTCCATCACACTCAACAACGATCCGATTGCCGATGAACGGATGTTGCAAGCTTATGTGCAATTCGCGCATGTTGTCGGTGAGATTGAAGGATTTGATCATCTCTTAGAGGTTTTTTTACCGAACATTAAACTACCAGGGATGGATGATGAGAAGCGCGGTATGTACGTCGCTGATTCTATCGTCCGCACAATGAGTTACCTCCGTAAACACCAACGTCCACGCTTTATCAAGACTGCCTACACGACTGCCGATGTCTGGAATGAGTTGTGCCAATTCGATACGACATTGGTCATCGGTGCGTTGGGGGGTCCGCGTCAGAATGCTCGTAGTACATTCGCTTTAGCACACAATGTCGTTAGCAGCGGTGGACGAGCGATTCTGTTCGGACGCACTATCTTTGGTGAAGATGACCCGATCGGTTTTGTGCAATGTCTGCGTCGCGTCCTTGATGGTGAGGAAGACGCTCAGAATGCCCACGCATCGTATCAGAAGCTTCTACGCGGTTCGCGTCCCAATTAACAGGATTATAAGTGGTTGGTGGAAGATTTCCGTGACCGTTCCGAACCCTCTTAACTTATAACTTATAAGTTATAACTTATTAACAACGATCCGCTGTGGCGCGCCTATACGCGCGCCCGCCACTACCACAAAGCAGGAGATTCCCGAATGCAACAGCACACGTTAGAAAAGCCGCGTATCCTCCTGCTCCTTCCGACACGCACGTACCGTGCCACGGACTTCCTTGAAGCCGCTCTTAAACTCGATGTTGAAGTCGTCGTCGCCTCCGAGGAAGCAGCAACAACAGCAGACCTCTCACCCCGGCACACACTTGTGCTTGACTTCAGCGCACCAAGCGTCGCGACAGAAGCCATCTTTGAATTTAACCACACATATCCGCTCACAGCCATCATCGGCGTTGATGACGATACAACGCTGCTCGCTGCAACCGCATCAGAGGTTTTAGGACTTCCACACAACCCCGTCGCTTCAGCAAAAGCCACCCGTGATAAGTATCTCCTGCGGCAGACATTGGCACAGAACGGCGTATCGGTGCCCGCTTATCAACGCTTCTCCATCTATGACGATCCGACTGAAACGCAGATCGGTTTCCCGTGTATTATCAAACCGCTGTCCCTCTCCGCAAGCCGAGGGGTCATCCGTGCGAATACACCCGCTGAATTCATTGATGCTTTCCAACGGACAACGAAACTCCTACACACTTTACGGAATGCCGACACAATAAATTCTTCACAAGAGCATCTATCACAATATTTGCTCGTTGAGGACTATATTCCGGGGATAGAGGTGGCACTGGAGGGTATCCTCTTAGATGGTGTGCTTAAGACCCTGACGATCTTCGATAAACCTGATCCGCTTGAGGGACCTTTTTTTGAAGAAACGCTCTATATTACGCCTTCCCGTCTGTCTACAGATATTCAAGTGGCATTACATCACGCGACAGCGGAAGCTGCCGATGCGTTAGGACTGCGACATGGGCCCGTCCACGCTGAATTACGCTACAACGACACGGGTGCACATCTCATTGAGATCGCCGCCCGGACAATCGGTGGACTCTGCGCCAGAACTTTGCGGTTCGGAACCGGTATATCTCTCGAGGAACTCGTCATCCGACACGCTATTGGTGAACCGGTGGAGACGTTCCAACGCGAACAACAAGCAGCGGGGGTCATGATGATTCCGGTCCCGAAAGCCGGTATCTTAGGGGAGGTACGCGGTAAAACAGCAGCACATCGCGTGGACAGGATCGTTGAGGTCAATATCACGATTCCAATCGGTGGTGAGGTTGTTCCGTTACCGGAAGGTGCCCGCTATCTCGGTTTCATCTTTGCCCGTGCTGAAACACCAGAGGCAGTGGAAACAGCGTTACGTGAAGCACACCGGCAATTGGAATTTGTAATTTTGCCGTAGGGAGCGATTGGCAAATGTCGGATAACACCTTTTTGACGACACTATGCGCTGTGACGCTTACTGTTGTTGGACTTCTCGTGTGGACAGGGCGCGCCGAAACGGAGGCACCCCTGTTTTCGGAAGTGACCGCAGAACTCGGTCTTTCACAGACAGAGACAACCTGGCCGCCCGGCACGCACGCACTACCGGAGATAATGGGAAGCGGTGTCGCACTATTGGACTATGATCAGGACAGCGATCTGGATATCCTGCATATCCGGTACCCACCCCCCAGAAAGAGGAATTCACCTGCACCGAACAGGCTTTTTCAACAACAACCTGATGGATCATTTGTTGACGTGACAGAAGCATCCGGTATCGGACACACTGGATACGGACAAGGTGTCGCAGTCGGCGATGTCGATAACGATGGCGATCTGGATGTCTACGTAACGAACTACGGGCCCGATGTGTTCCACCGAAACAACGGTGACGGGACATTCACTCAGGAAGATATAGGGGTCTCAAACGACGGCTGGGGAACGTCCGCAACTTTTGGCGATTATGACAGGGATGGCGACCTCGACCTCTATGTGACAAATTACGTCCGGTTCGATCCAGAGACAACCTGTCGCGGGAAACATAGTGCCCCGGATTACTGCCATCCGAGTGTCTTTGAAGCGACGACGGATCGCTTGTTCCGAAACACTGGCGACGGCACTTTCACGGATGTAACGCAACAGGCAGGCATCGCCGGAATGCCCGGCAGAGGGCTCGGTGTGGTCTGTCTCGATCTAACCGGTGATGGTTGGGCAGATTTTTATGTCGCCAATGATGGGGAGGCGAACCATCTCTGGGTCAATCAGACCGATGGCACTTTCACCGAGGAAGCCATATTGCGCGGACTTGCGTTTAATGCCTACGGACAACCTGAAGCGAGTATGGGTATCGCTGTCGGTGATGTCAACACCGATACCCGACCAGACCTATTTATAACACATCTATTTAGTGAGACGAATACGCTCTATATCGCTGCTAACGATTCTGGGTTCATTGACATGACTGAGGTTGCAGGCTTCGCCGGCATCGATCTACCTTTTACAGGTTTCGGGTGCGGTTTCCTCGATTTTGATAACGATTCCGATCTCGACATCGCACTCGTCAATGGTCGTGTGAAGCGCGACGATATTTTGGAAGGCGCAGATATTGGCGAATTTTGGAATTTTTATGCCGAACCGAACCTCCTCTTTCAAAACAATCGGACCGGATTCGGAAACGCTGCAGGAAATTTCACCTTCACAGACGTAAGTACACGCGCACCTGACTTCACAAGACGCGTTGAAGTGAGCCGAGGCACGGCTTTCGGCGATATTGACAAGGACGGCGATATTGATATGGTTGTCGGTAGCCACGATAATCGACTCCGGCTTTTCCGAAACGATGCACCACCGCCAGAGCATCACTATCTTTTCGTGCGATCGATCACCGACAATCGAGATGCATACGGTGCACAAGTAACGCTCCGAACAGAATCGCGTACATTGACTGGCTACGTGCTGCCCGGAACAAGTTATCTCAGTAGCAGCGACCCGATCGTGCATTTCGGGTTAGGCTCAATTGACAAAATTGAGGCGATTGAGGTGCGATGGCAAGACGGCAGCCGTGAAACATTTCAGGGAACACCTGCGAACCGGCGTATAACGGTGTCTCAGGGTGAAGGAGTACCGTTTTGAAGAAAATATCCGTCTTGCTTCTTCTCCTGCTAATTGACGGTCTCGCTCCTGCAAAAGGCGAAGTCGCTATTCCGCAGCCTGCTGACCTCGGATTGGTTGAGGAGAAACGGCTTTTGAAGGCAGTTGAAACAGCACAAAAAGCCGTTCGGAATTCCCCTGAGGATGCCGAGGTCTGGGGACAATTGGGGCATCTCTACCTCAGCCACCGCTGGGAGGTCCCCGCGATAGCGTGTTATCGTCGCGCGAATACCCTCGCCCCTGATGAATTCCGATGGCTCTACTTTCTCGGACGTTTGATGGCGCGGCGTGAACCGGCGGCAGCTGCGAAATACCTCAACCGTGCGCTCACCTTAAATGATACCTACGCACCGGCACACCTTTATCTCGCCTCTGCACTCCGTATTTTAGGGAAGTTTGATGCCGCACGGCAACACTTAGAAAACGCCAAAGACCTCCAACCGGATAATCCGTTCTCTGAACTCTGGATCGGCGAAATCGCATTCGCTCAGCGACAAGTGAAACTTGCCAGAACGCATCTGGAGAACGCGCTCCGTCTGAACCCAGACCAAAGCGAGGCACACGCACTCATGGCGCAAGTCGCAACTGTACTCGGTGATAAGGAAACGGCGAAGAAGCACGCACAAGCGGCGCGGCAACCGAGCCGATACAGTACGTTATACGATCCACTCTGGTGGGATGTGCTTCGGGCAGGTGTCACAGCACCGCTGCATGCAGAACGCGGTAGACGGTATATGGCAGCAGGGAATTATGCAGATGCTGTCACCGAATTTGAAGTCCTAATTTCACGCACACAGAAGGATATAGATGTGTGGCTCGACTACGGCGTTTCACTCCTCCACATTAAAAAATATCTGCAAGCACTCGCAGCATTGGAACATGCACAAACGTTACTCCGCAGCGATGAAGAGGTTCGGAAGCAGAAGAAACCGGACGAGATTGCTTATCTACAAGTGCAGACCTACAACCATATGGCGCAAATCTACTACGAAACCGGACAGACCGATGCGGCAATCCTAACAGGTCAAAAAGCGATTCAGCTGTTCCACAACAGTGTCAGAAATGCCCACGGATCTGACAAAGCCCGCGATTCGGAATATACCACATTTTTAGCGAATGTCCACGCCAACCTTGCCACGGCTTATGAGGACATCGGACAACTGGAGCAGACAATAGCCCAGTACCAAAAAGCACTTCAACTGTTACCGACAAAAAGCGCGTTGCATCGGGATCTCGCCGGTGTTTATTGGAAGATGCGGCGTTATACTGAGGCAGAACCGCATTACAAGAGAGTTGTTACCGATGACACAACCGACGTGCAAGCGGTTTATAGACTTGGGCTCATCTTTCTGACGAAAGGGGATTACAAAGAAGCGATTGCACGGTTTGAGAAGGTGATTGAACTTGATGCATCACACGTCCGCGCGTATGAAGCGGTAGGTATCGCGTCCAAGGAAATTGGGGATATTCCGGCGGCGATTGGTGCGTTTGAAGAGGTATTGAAGTTGGAACCAGATAACAAGAACGCGTCGGAAATGCTGAAGCAGCTTCGGGAAAAGAAATAGGACGGGCGCATAACGCGGATAGCCTTAATAAAAAAGAAGGAAGACTGGAAGGCGGGTGGAACGTCCTCCACACTTCCAACCTTCCAATCTTGCAAGCAAATAGACCGATCTTGCGTCCGTTCGGATCTAATAACTATCTTTGAGATGTCCCCAGATTGTCGGGAGTTTGTTGGCAGGTTCAACAGCGGTTGCCGACAGCGTAAGGAGTCTGGCATCGCCGATTGCGGAGTGATCGCAGCCAGCACCGTCGCCACCATTACCCATGACGATTGTCAGTTCTTGTGCCCCTGTCGGAATCTCAAATTCGACTTTGAGTGCATCGACATTTTCACCATCCAGGGTTCCCTGAAGCGTCTCGGATGCGAAGACTTCTGTGCCGTCAATGGAAAAAATGAAATCGCCGCTGCCACCGTGTCCGCAGTCTCCTGGGTCTTTTTCATCGGACATACCGACATACGCCTCAAATTTGACGTAATCGTCCCCTGTCAGATCATAGACGAGTGTGCCGACAGAGTGTGCGCCGAGCCCGCGCTCGAAATAGACACCACCGATAACGATATGGTTCCGGGTTCCGGCACCTTCACCGATGGTGGCGTTGTCTGTATCAAGTGGACCGCCCCAGCCTGTCCATTCGCCTATAGGGTTTTTCGGAATAAGTCCACAAGCATTCGGCGACGGTTGGCTTCCACCGATTAAGGCGAGATAGACAACACCGTCTCGCGTGTCGTCTTCAACGACTGCATCGTAATCGTTCTGAACGCCGACATCCTCTGAGGATACTTCTTGAATAGGTTTCGCACCGTCGCCTTCAATGTTTGTACAGTCGCTTTTGGCAGCGTAAGCGCTGAAAGCGAGGCAGATGATGAATAATACACTTAAAGCAAATAGGATGCTATGTTTCAATGTTCTAAACCTCCATTTTTTGATCGAAAATATTCAGTTTTTAGCCACGAGTTATCTGGTCTCTAATAACTATCTTTGAGATGTCCCCAGATTGTCGGGAGTTTGTTGGCAGGTTCAACGGCGAGTGCTTGTGCATTCAGGAGCTTGGCATCGCCGATCGCGGAGTGATCGCAGCCCGCACCGTCGCCACCATCACCCATGATGATTTCAAGTTCCTTCGCGCCGGAAGGGATGTCAAACTCTACCTTGACAGCATCAACGTTATTTCCACCATCAGTACCTTGGAGTGTCTCAGATTTGAACATCTGTTTCCCATCAACAGAAAACACAAAATCACCGCTGCCACCGTGTCCGCAGTCTCCTGGATCTTTTTCGTCCGACATACCGACATACCCCTCAAACTTAAGGTAGTTATCACCGGTTAGATCGTAAACAACTGTGGCGACAGAGTGTGAACCGAGTCCACGTTCAAAGTAGATACCACCGATTACGATATGGTTACGGGTGCCAGCACCTTCGCCGATGGTGGCGTTATCTGTATCTATGGGACCACCCCAACCTGTCCATTCGGCTTCTGGGTTTTTCGGAGAAAGTCCACAAGCGTTCGGTTTCGGTTGACTACCACCGATGAAGGAGAGATAAGTAACGCCTTTCCGGTCATCTTCTTCAACGACTTCGTCATAGTCGTTCTGCGTCCCGTCGGCTTCTTTGCCGACCTCTTTGATCGGTTTCGCACCGTCGCCATCTAAGTTTTCACAATCGTCTTTGGCGGCGTAAACACTGAAAGCCGCTACAGCGATAAGCATGACGATTAGCACACAAATATTAGTCAATTTCAAGGTTATTACCTCCTTATGTTTTGCGAGAATCCGCGAATGAGGTTCTCACGATTCTGCGTCTCATGGTTTGATATAAAATTATATGTACACCTACAGACAACAGGTTCACCATATACACTTATAGCAAATGCCATAGTCAGTTAAAAATCAAACTCAAATTTCTAAACCTCGTTTTATCTGCTTCAGTGTGCTGTTGCGAGGTAACCAACGCACACAGGTTTAATGTTAAGAACACACGCTTCTAAGAACATCCACCACAACAAAAACAGCCTGCACATGACAAAACACGTGCAGGCGCGAAAAAAACCGCGGCAGCAAATACCGACGCGGTCGTGTGCAGAACTTTGTGAAGCAAAATACTTAACGTTTGTTGAGTGGGGGGGGGGGGGGGGGCATTATTAAATTATAATTAACACAATAGGTCGTGAACGCGCAACCAAAGCCACGGCGGACCGCAGGGCCACCGCACAGACCCTCAAGTTGAGGGATGAGGAGAGCCATTTCGGAGATGTTAAAGTGGATATATCCGCTCCGCATGCTTACCACCTAACGTTCAGCTCTGGGTCAAAAAAACTGCGCGTGTCGTGTTTTTTACACCGTGTGTTCCAATCAGTAACGACCACTATAATAAGGCAAAATGTGAATTTTGTCAAATATTTTCTTTTTAAAAAAAGAAGGCGACTCATTTTCCTTTGCCTTTTGACAAGGCAGCATAATTTCACAATATTGTCCAAACTATAGTGTGTCTAAGTTACACCGCTTTAACATGAAGGGTGTCTTCATCCGCACGGTTGTATTCGTAAAGTTCGTCGGCTGCGAACACGATATCCAATTCGCGCTGAGCGTTCCTCCGGGAATCCGATGCGTGTACAACATTATGCGTTATATCCACAGAGAAATCGCCTCGGATGCTTCCGGGTTGAGATTTCTTTGGATCGGTCTCTCCGTTAAGGATACGCACCAGTTCTATCGCGTTCCGCCCTTCAATAGCCAAGGCAATAATAGGTGCCGATGTCATGAATTCGATGAGGACATCGTAAAATGATTTCCCGTGATGGACAGCATAGAGTGCTTCTGCTGTGATGCGCGGAAGCTGCAGCAGCTTCATCGCGGCAATCTTGAGTCCTCTGCGTTCGTAGCGAGCGATAATTTCGCCAACAAGCCCACGTTGAACGCCATCCGGTTTGATCAAAACCAGTGTCTGCTCTATTTCCATGGTCCCTCCATATCAACTTTGCACGCGCTGCGACAGTACACGTCAGCGGTACAAGCATTCAAGGCTTGACAGCAAGCCTGTTTAAGTATACCATATTTTCACGATTTTTGTCAATTTATTTTTTTCTATCAAGCGAATGGAGATAGCTATGTACCATAAACTCGGCGAAGCAGTACTGAAGACGGATGAACACATGGAAATCGGTGTGATTACGGCACCGGATGAACCACACGCGGCGGAGATAAAGCAGTTTCTTGGACATAAACCTGGTAACTATAAGTGGCATATTGAGCGGTGCGTTACGGAGACACTTGACGCTTTAGAGACGCGTTTCTATGTCGGTAAAGTCGATGGGAGCATTATTACTAACATTATGACGGTCGAGTATCAAGGCATCGGTATTTTAGGACACGTCTTCACAATGCCGGAACAGCGTAGAAAAGGGGCGTGCAAAGGCGTGATGGCGTATCAGATGGAGGACTTTCGGAGGCGAAAGGGGTACGCACTCTACCTCGGCACCGGATACAACAGCCATCCGTATTACATTTACCACAGTTTCGGATTTGAGAGCGTGTTTCCGGAGTCCGGTTTCATGAAGTATCACGTGGACGCGGATTTTGAAAAACAGTACTTCGCACCTACACCTGCGCAACCAAAATCCGTTGAATGGCACGATTGGCCGAAAGTCACTGCGTTATCAGGGATTGTCAATGGAGAGGCACTGCGGAGTCTAATATGGAACGTCTACGGACCGACGAATATGGAAGGCGGTTTTCTGGGTTTTAAACATGACTTGGAAACAGCGGATGTCTACGATGATGCGAAGTTGCTGATTACGTCGGATGGTGCGATCGTCGGATGGGCGACTGTGAGTCGTGATACACGCTGGCGGCCCGCGAGTGCAGTGTTGGACCTCTTCTTCCATTCTAATTTTGCCGACGAAGTTCCCACTTTACTTACGTCAGTAGCATTCCCTGATGCGAAGGTGCAATGCTATGTTGACAGCGGTGCTAAGAAGAAAGCAGAAGTATTGGAAGATGCCGGATTCACCTGTGAAGGTCAGTTCAAAAACCAATTTATGTATGGCGGGCAGGATTACGATGTTTTGATTTTTGCGCGAGGATAAGCCTCCGAATATTGCGGCATCGTATGTTTGCGATGCTCTAAGAAGCCTTCAACTTCGTTTCCCTTTAAAGCCCGTTGGAAATCCTCCACATTTTCTGCCAAGATCGCAGCGCGATGCAACTGCTCAAGGTGTTGTAAGCCATCTATTGCATCCAATGCTGGCTTGAAAGTCTGTGCGGCATCAACTCCGAATCGGATTTCTAAGGTTTCAAGAATATGTTCTTGGGGACTGTGTGGTGATCTTAACCAAGATTCAATAATAGCAATGGAATATTTCTTCACGGTTTCCTCCAAAATGATATTTGAAATTGTTTCTGGTATGTCTACGGAATTGCGTGGGTTAGTTTCAACCTGCTGGAGTTTTTCGACCTGTTTTTGAAAGCGCTCAATGCGATTCAGTGTTGCTTTAAGTTCTTGCTCATTTTGAATCATTATGAATTACCTCAACTATGCCATCGCGTCTCAAGAGCTCAAGGAGCGTTATCAACTCGTCCTTTTCCGCCGTATTTTTATCTGAGTAGGTAATAAAAACTTTTAACGGTTGGTCCACAACTTTCTCTCCTCCACAATGCAGATTTCTTGAGGATAACAATAACATGTAAAATGAACAGATGTCAACTGAATTCACAGTGCGTTTGCACACTTACACATTTTAATTTGACAAAACAGCAAGCGTATAGTATCATATATACTGTTAGCTTCACAAGGAAGCCTCCAGTCCGCGGGAAGGGTCCAACCTGCCTTGTTTCTTCCGAATCACTGTAATCTTCTTTCTTTGCCTGTAAATGCGGACGACAGGTGTAACGAGAGGAGATTCTCATGCAACAGAAGCAATTACCCCTCAATCCGAGCCTTGAACACCTTAAGTCTCAAGCGAAGCAGCTGCTTAAGGCACATAAGGACGGTTCTCTTGACGCTTTCCAGCGGATTCGCTCCTTTTTTCCAAAACTCTCTGATGCCACAGACACAGAAATACAGCGTGCTGTATTTAGCTTACAACACGCGCAACTCGTTATTGCCCGTGAATACGGGTTTGCAAGTTGGACAGGGTTAAAGGAACAGGTACTACATCAAGAACAAGATAGAGAAAAAATGCCGCCGAAAGACCTCTTGTTCCAAATACTCCGTACGCCTGATCTGACGCAAGCACATATTCAACGCGTAGAAGAATTGATTACTGATGATCCTTCGCTTGTTTCAACGAGAAATGAGAACGGAAGAACCCCTATCGAAGCACTCGCTGCGAAAGGTCTAATAAATTTCGGTAAAGAGCGGTGGTACAGGCCGATACGGCAACTCTATGACCTCTTCCGGGAACATGGGGCGGCGACGCATGTTGTTGCGGCAGTTCTCATGGACGACCGTGAATACCTTGAGACCTCTATCGGTAACAACCCGGAGGTGCTTAAACAACGTTTTGACATATCAAGGACGTGGCGCGGCATAAGCTTGCTCGCAATTGCCGCAGGATGTAATCGGATAGAGATCGCTAAAGTCCTGATTGAAGCGGATCCATCGTTGGTAACGGAAGGGCAAGCTGAAGGGAAGGCACCGATGGATTTATTGGTGAAACCGTGGCATCACTCGGCATTTGATGCCGAGCCGCGAAAGCCTTTTTACGACCTTTTGGTTGAAAACGGCGCAGTCCCTGATGTAGGTGCAGCACTTGCAATGGACGATTGGCAGAGGGCTGGCGCGTACATCGCTCGCAATCCACAATTGCTGGAACAGCAATTCGTTTGTGGCAATCAGATTAAATTTCGACCCATTGAAATCGCGGCGGCTTATGGGCGCGAATTTATCCTTAGCCTTCTGTTTACCGTGGCAGAAGCAAACGGGATAGACATCGAGAAGGATTTAGCATCTGCGTTGACCCAGACCTCCGCTTTAGACGTAACGGAGAAACTGCTTGAAACGACTCAACCCTCCGCTTCAGTTATCACAAACGCGCTTATTTTTGCGTGTGAGGTCTATCAACCCGAAAAAGTGCGACTCCTGCTCAAATACGGTGCTGATCCGAGCGCACCCCTTAAAGCGAGGTTTCGCTACGATGTCGTGCAGAATCTGAAACTGGGTGACGATGGCTCTCGGACCTGTGAAATGTCTCCGCTTTTCTTACCAGGCACAAAAACACTCGCCTCCGAAATCGCTTCTCACACCGAATACACCATCGAATTTGTCCGGAAATTAAAAGGCACAAAAACACTCGCCTTTGAAACTGTCTCTCATACCTGTGAAATGTCTCCGCTTCTTGTAGCGATAGGGACGTGGTATGGTATAAGAGAAGCAGAAGAAGCACTTGACGAATGCTTAGAGATCGTTGGGGCACTCCTTGAAGCAGGCGCAGATGTGCATCGGAGTTATAGGGTGGATATGGATGGAGAGGTTTTGGAACTCACACCGTTGACGTATACGCAGAAGCTTGCCGCTCTGTTTCCAGACAAGCCTTTTGAGAGGATTATCGAAGTGCTTGGTTCTGCTGATGTAGGGATAGACTAAATCCATTCCTTGTATTACATTCCCAACCTCTACTTCCGCACGGCTATTTTGCCTACCTTCTGTTTGCGGATTGTGTTGCCTTCGGCATTGGTGAATTTGGCGGTGAACTTGTAGAGATAGACACCGTTGGCAAGCGGTTCACCGTCGGCATCGTAGCCATCAAAATGGAATTCGTTGAAAGAGACAGACGGATCAAGTGTGTCAACGGTGAGAATAAGACGACCTGTGATTGTGTAGATTTTCAAGCTGACCTCGTCCGCTGCTTTGGTGAGATAGTATGCAAAATAGGTGCCGTCCCTCGGTACAAAGGGGTTCGGGAAGTTCGCGATGTTCTTGATCTCAAATTCGCCTGCGACGGTGGCTGTCCGCGTCGTGTCCGATGTATTGCCGTTCGCATCCTGCGCCTGTAACCGGATTCGGTATTCACCGGGTTCCAAAACCGGACTATAGGTTACGAGGATTAGGTTGCTGTTCGTCGGCGATGCAGCGACTACATATTCGTCTTCCGGCACACGCTGCCCGTTCTGTGTGAGGATAATGTGCTCCGGACGTGAATCAATCCCGTTAGCATCCTCAATGTGCGCGGATATAGTCGGTGTATCGGAGATATAATCGCCATCAACGAAACCTTGATGTTCGATAGTCAGTGCCAGCGCAGGGGGACTCGTATCGCTGTGCGATAGCAATGCAAAGGTTCCGGGCAGTTTAACCTCCGCTGAAACCGTTTCTTCGTTTACTGTCTCATTATCAACCAGTACCCAATTGCCGATGTCGTCGCGCCGATAGATATGTGGGTCTTCACTTCCATCCCCAGCTTTCAAGAAAGTAGCAGTCGCCGTTAATTCGGTCTGTTCACTTAAATCGAGTTGATACGCGAAAGCGGGTGCCGGCATCGCCCCCAGAATATCGGGTTGATTGGTGATAGCAAGCGGTTCTTCAATGTAGGTCAACACAGCGTTGCCGTGCAGTTCGCCAGGCGAAACAGCGATTTTAAATCTACCGTCTTGACTCTGAAACGGCTCCTTGAGCGTCTCAGGACTTAAAACGACGCGGTTTGCAGTAAATTCCCGATCCCCACTATTATTCCTTTCTCTGCTCTCAATGATGCTTCCGTTCGGCAATTCGGGGGTTGGCATATCCACATATACAGTGATAAGATAGTTACCCACCGAGGGTTGCCAAGGCACACTGGCGACGACTTGGCTATCCGGCAGGATTTCGGGGATTATCTGAACGCCTCCGATAGGATCGGTGTTCTGTAGTTCCGACAACGTAGGTGTTGATACAAGACTTATGGTGCCGTCCTCGGTTTCAGTATCTATAGCTTTTTGAAAAAAGTAGACGGATACATTCTGAGCCGTTTTGCTCCCTGAATTGTGGATCTGTGCTGAGAGTAGGAGCGGCGGTTCGGTGTCCCAAGCAATTGTGGGTTCCAAAAGCACGAGATCAACTTCAGGATCCTCAGGCTCAACGTATCCGACATAGTAAGTGACTGTCTCCGTTTGCAATGTCCGTCCCCCTTCAACCTGCACTGTTAAATAATAGTCAATGGGTTCAAATTCGGGGTATCCGGGGATGGGGTGTTCACTTCTATAGGTGTTACCATTGTGTGGAACGACAGGGATCTCGAAAAATTCGACAGCATCGAGGCTCCAAAAGAGCGTCAATTTTTCAATAGACCTTTCGTTTAAGACCTCTGTATAGAGATGGGCAGGTTGGTCGGGTTCAACAGGGAATGGGACAATACGGACGTTGTTAACATATAGCGAGAGGAGATTGTAGGGGACATGTCCGATTGCCTCTTCGTCTGCGTTCCAAGCATAAGCCTGAATGCTGCCGATATTGAATTCGGCATCCGCCGGGAGTTGTATTTGTGTTTTGAATTGTCCGTTAACGACAGATGTGGTCTCTCTTTCCAATAGAATTTCGTCGTCGGTTTCAGTTATCGGAGCGACAATAATTTCGGCATCTCCGTTAAAACCTCGGTTCAGCAGTGTACCTGAGACAGTGACGGCGTTCCCTGGTCCGAAACCGTTTTCCGTAGAAGGGTTTCCGAAGTCTACTTCGATTTCCATCTGCTTGTTTGGTATTTTCAAGCGTGTTGCGGGATCACCGAGGAGGGTGAAGACTTCAGCCAAATCGAGGAATCCGGGTGAGTTTATGAGGAACTGGGTTTTGGCTTGAGCGAAGATAGCCCCGATGTTCTGTGTATGTCCACTGAAAATAACGTCCAGCAGTTCGATGTTTAGAAGGTAATCTCCATCTAAGAGTCCAATGCTGGTTGCCCCGATGACAGCGATAGCGCCGCCGTTTTCGGATCGTAAGAGTTCTTCAGCGAGGCTATTTTTGGTTCCATCAAAGGCAGCGGTGTAGCAGGTCATGCTCATGACCAAAGGGAGTTGTGAGATATTATTTAGGTTCTGCTCGGGGTCTTCAAAGTCGAGCATCCGGCTGTCCGACCAGATGCCGCCGCCGCCGTGCCCGATGTAATTGATGAGACTTGCCCCGTTGTTGAAACCGTTAATCACGCGTCTGGCGACCGGTGTCGTAATGCCTTCAGGGATACTCAAATCTGATGTGTCGGTATAAGGTGCATAAATCCGTTCGGTCTCATATCTGCTGGTAATTTGATACGCTGAAATAAGCCGATTAATTTGCGAATGAAAGATACGGTCCGATCCAGCAAGCATCAGCAGTCGCTTGTGCCACGGGCCGACGGGTGAAGAGGTTTCATGCCGAATTGTGCGTTCAACGAATATCCGAGCATCAACGCGAGTATTGGCAGGCATTCTCCCGATGAGCATATCAGGGAAGTTATCTTCGCCTCGGAATGTGACGAACTGGTGGTCACTTGCACTTGAGCCGTAACCGGGAATTTGTACCCGTATTGTTGGTACGAAGTTAGGCTCATTTTTAATATCAATATGTGTATCACCTACGAGAAGGACATAGGTCGGTGCCGGGGGTTGCCAATTGGCGTAGGTATACGCTAGGAATTTACGGATGGCGCGTGCATCGAGAATCCCGTGATTAAATTCGTCGTAAATATCTTGGACATCAACGACTTTGGTACGCATCCCCTGATCCCTACGAAAATCTGCAAGCGGTTGAACATCGTCAATGAAATTTGAATGTGTGATGATGATATAGTCTGCGCCGTTGTGTGTGTACCGTAAATCGGAGGGCTGGTCAACAGAAATTTTCGGTTTTCGGAATTTGTTTCGCGCCAGTGCGATGTATTGGATAGCAGGATCGTCTACGTCTTTAGGGCGAATTTGGGTGCCGCGAAAAAAGATTCTATACGTGCCGGGAATATCTTCGTCCACGAGTGCGGACAGCCCGACGTATCGGGTGCCATCAATGCCGTAAATTTCGACATCACGGGTCGAGAAGTTATTTAAAATCACACTGAAATTCGGATTGACAGTGCCTGTCTCATCTGGAGACGGCGTAATTGCAAAAGGCAGCACATCCGCTTTAGCGTGGAAATCGCGCCAATAGTCGACCTGAATCCAATTCAGCAAAATGATATCAATGGCGGCTTCCAGGCTTCCCGGATTCATGATTTGCAGGACATTCCGCCCGTCCTCAAGGAAAGATTGAGAGAGTTGTTGACTCTGAAACTGATACTCGGTCTCGCCGCTCCATTGGACTTCCTCCAACCTGATTTTATTATTTAACCATAAATCGCAATCGTGTGCTGTGTTAGACCTGCCGTGAAGGCTGACCCGGAGGTTTGCGAATCGGGCGGTGTCTGCGAGACCGTCAAGATGAAAATTAAATGGTTTTGACTGTGGGGCAGTCAATTGTGACCAGAACCAGCTATCATCTGGAAGTGGTGGCAGTTCAGATAGCGAAAATGAACGGGTCTGTATACCCCCCGCGAATTCTTGGTATCTCTGGTTTTCTGCAAGGTTCACATCTCGGAAACGTCTGAAGGTATTATCTTTCTCGAAATGGGCACGCGTTAAGAAAAAACGGTGAGTTTCTGTGAGGCTCGTCTCTGGAAGCACCGTTTTTTTGACCATCCGGCTCCCTATCCCAGCGTTCCATGACAGCCAATAGATATTCTCATCGGTGGACGGATCAATATAACTCGTTTCACCGCGATGGCGTTCACCGTAGAAAACGATCTCGTCTGTCGGATCAAATCTATCATCATCTTCACCGCGCACAAAAATCGGAATCTGTCTTCCTCTGTTTGTCAGTTTCAAGGTGCGGGGCATAATTGCTGCAATATCGGCACCAGTTGCAGCAAGCTCTGACGCTGTAATACGATACATGCCAGATTCGGTAATACCGATTTTATAGCGTGGACTCACAACCGGCGCGCTCGGTGATAAAGGGGCGCGTCCGATCGGTGAACGCCACTGATCAGCGTTTTGCGGATTAATGAGTATGTCCTTAAAGATCGCATTATAAGCAGCGGACTCGGTGTGCAAGCCGTTCGGGATTGCAGATGGTGCCGCCGGTGCCGCTCGCGAAACCGTTCCGACGAAACGGACCTCAACTACGATCTGATGATAGAGTCGGACTTCACGGCGGACAGGATTATACTGGACCGGATTGAACTGAATCGGGAGGACACGGTTTTCTCGGATCCACCCCGCCTTCCGAATCACAGCGAGAGCCTCCGGAGAGAAGTGATTGGTTTCAGGCAACACTGTCCCTTGAGGTGCTGGCGGAGAGGCAATCCTTTTTACGGTGTGCGTCGTGAAACGCTTTTCAATAACCTGGAGTTGAAAACTCACATCGGCGGGAACTGCGATGAGGGCGGTTTGAATGGGGAGCCGTGGCATCATCGGGTCCGTTGTGAACCGACACCCCGGAAAAGAGACCGTCTGGCTTTCAGGTATCCTTGTTTCGGTCTCTGTGGTACTCTCCTCAATTTGAAACTCGGATTCAGGGATCGTGAGTTGAATCGTTACGCCTTGCGCAGTCGCGCTGACTAATTCAGCCGCTCTCGCGGTGCCAGTGTTTCCGCTTGTGCCGGTGCGGGTGCGTGTGTCTCTCGATGGCATCGGTGCCGTGAGTGCCGCGCCGTCGAAGGAACGCCAAGCCAGAACAGGTAAGGAACCGGTTGCGAAAAAAAAGAAAAACGTTATGAATAGGATCGCTAACCGCAGGGACACAGTGGTGTGCTTTTTTGAGGGATGCATTTGCATTAAAGAATTTACTCCGAAATCCAATATGATTTTAAAATATCCGTAAGCAGGTGAAAATGTTTACAGTGTTTGTTGCAAGTTATGTCGTTTTACTTTAGAAAATTGTGGGGTTTAGCAATCCGAAGATTTATAATGGAACGGAATAGCGGGGTTAGAAACCCCGCCTGCAGAATGAGGTGTTATCTATTTTTCAGCGAGGTGATAGACTTCAATTTCTCGGATTTGTGCCACTGAAGGTTCAACAACGCGGAAATGTGGATAGTAATGACCGGAAAGCGTTGTGCGTTGATTAACCACTTTATCTCCGGGTTCTGCGATGATCTTGTTCACAACTGCATCGTCAACGGTTCGCGTAACGACGACACGGATCATCTTCGTGCGGAAGTTCAACCGATCAAAGATGAATTCTGCTTGTGCCCTTTCATTACCGATATTGCGTCGCTGGATGACCGTATCAAAAGTCTCCCATTCACCGGTCTCCTCGTTGAGATAATCCATCTCGAATCGGAAGAGGTTTCCATTGTGGATAACAATTTTTCGGACAGGATGTACCTCAGTAAATCGGATGATGAAATTCCGATCATTTTCTGCTGGAAGTGTTGCGAGCGTTTTGAGGTTACCGTCGTTCATACCCGGATGGTTTGCTTCGGTGCCGTAGGCGGCACTCGCTATATTGGCACTGTATTGCGTAGAGAGCAGGTGCGCGACTTTACACGCATTGAAGTGTAAGCACACGAATAGAAGACAAGAGATAGATAGGATAAGATGTCTCATGTTTGTTCCTCCTGTAATGTCATATCAACCCGGTCTACGATCCCCATGACGAGTTCACGGATTGGAGCGTCTTCAATACCGAAAACTTCTTGAGCGACTCCGGGCCCGGCACCGACGATGACTGTGTCGCCTTCACCGGCACCGACGTAATCAACAGCGATGGTCGGGGTGCGAACGAGTTCGGAACTGACGCTTAAGGGTTGAACGAGCAGCAGTGTCCGATTTTGGTATGCCGGATGTTTAAGGACAGAAACGACTTTGCCGATAACTTTGGCGATGTACATTTTTACGTCTCCGTTTCAGCGGGTGTGTCTGCTGACATGTTTGAGGTATCGATCAGAGAGATAGAATCGACGAGCCCAACGATAGCCACATCAACGGGCATCCGTTTTCCGGGGATGACGCTTACGGCATCGCCGCCAGTGACGATGTAGACGATTTCTCCGATCCCGGCATCGTGCAGGGTATCAACTGCGACGGTCGGTTCAGAGATAGGGTTCCGTTTTTCGTCTAAAGGTTGGATGAGGAGGAGGCGCGTGCCTTCCAAACTCGCGTCTTTCCGCGTTGCAACGACGGTGCCAATCACTTTTGCTAAATCCATTTTTTAAATGTTCCTTGCGGTAGTTCAGGTTTCTATTGAGTTTCAACGTGGTTCCATCAAAGTCAGGTGCTCAAACATTTCATAACACAAGAGGGGTTGGAATTTATCGGACCCCCTCGTGAAACGAGGCACAGAAGCCACTTATTTTAAAATTTTATATTCAACAAGTTTTGTATGGAGCGTGTTTCGGTTGATGCCGAGAATATCTGCCGCTTTACTTCGGTTCCCGTTGGTGTGCGCAAGCACGATTTTAAAAAGGGGTTTCTCAAACATCTCTCGGATTTCGGTATAGAGTTCGCCGAGCGGCGCGTCGGATTCCATGCCCTGTTCAACGTGTGCTTGGAGCAACGCGTGCACCTGAGCGTCGAGGTTCCCCGGCTCGTTTATAGGTACGGCTTTCTCAAAGATCGTATCAAAGTGTTCTGGTAATAGCATCTGTCCCGAGCACATGACGAGTGCACGTTTGATGGCGTTTTCTAACTCTCGGACATTGCCGGGCCAATCATAAGCCGTGAGCTGCTTAATGACCTCAGTCGAGATACCGATTTCAGGCAATTGGTATTCTTCGACGAACTGACGGGTAAACAGGTCAATGAGTTCAGGGATATCCTCTTTCCGCTCCCGTAGGGGTGGCAGTGAAATGGGAATGACGTTCAAGCGGTAGTAGAGGTCTTCTCTGAACGCTTTTTGGGTGATTGCGGTTTCCAGACGGCGGTTCGTAGCGGCGATAATACGGACATCAACAGCGTGTGTCGCCGTGCCGCCTATAGGCTCCACCTCACGTTCTTGGAGGACGCGAAGCAGTTTTGTTTGAACCTCAATCGGGAGTTCACCAATTTCGTCAAGGAAGATTGTCCCACTGTCAGCCTGTTCAAATTTTCCTTTTCGTGCGCTATGTGCATCGGTATACGCGCCTTTGACGTGCCCGAAAAGTGCGCTCTCAATGAGGTTTGAAGGCATGGCACCGCAATCAATAACGACGAACGGATTTTGTGAGCGTGGACTGTTTTGATGAATCAATTCAGCGACGAGTTCTTTACCTGTTCCACTTTCACCTAAGACGAGGACGGTTTCGTCGCTGACAGCGGCGCGTCCAATCTTGAGGTATACCTCTTGCATCACTGTACTCTGCCCTACCATCTTTCCCTGGCTATCGAACGCCGGTGATGTTGATGTCTTGAGGTTTTTCGTCTGGTTCGCTGCGTCGGCGGCGCGGGACACGAGACTGATCAACTCCTTCTGATCAATCGGTTTGGTAAGGTAGCCGTAGGCGCGGCGCTTTGCTGTGTCAATGGCGGTCTGGGTGGTACCGTGCGCTGTGATAATAATAATTGAAGCGGTGCTGTTATGCTGCTGAATGTCCTCGATTAATTCGAGTCCGTTGGCGTCGCCTAACCAGATATCAAGTAGGATGACATCAATATCTTCCGTTTTAACGCGCGCGAGGGTCTCCGCTCCGTTTCCAGCTTTGACGGTTTTGTAGCCTACCTTTTCGAGCGTGGCGGCGAGTATGTGTCGTAAACTATCGTCGTCGTCAGCGATAAGCACAAGATTTGACATTTTCTTAATTTTCCTTGCGGTTCGGTGAGGTGGTTTGATATCTCGACGTGCCTCGCCATCGTGCCGTCTCGGCGCGTTGCTTGGAACTACGGTGTCGTTAATGCACAGGAAGCGACATGACAAATGCTGTGCCGACTTCAAGATTCGGGTCGACTGTGATGCTCCCGCTGTGTTCGGCAAGGATCTTTTGGCTGATATAAAGCCCGAGTCCTGTCCCCTTCTGTTTAGTCGTATAAAAAGGATCGAACAACTTCCGAATATCGTCCGGTGGAATGCCGGGTCCGTCATCCTGAACTCGGACACGGACAGTTTTCGCTTCCTGTTCATATTTTGTCTGGATTGTCAATGTTCCGCCTGTGCCCATTGCTTCAATAGCGTTATAAAATAGGTTCAGGAGGACTTGCGTTATGCCGTCTTCGTTTATATTGACTTGTGGACAGCTGGTGTCGTATTGTGTGACGACTTCAATCGCGTGCTGCTCCAATTCGGGACGGCAGATCGCGAGGCTGTTATCGAGCAATTCGTTTATGTCGGTCTCTTTTGCGAGTTGCATCGCCGGTTTACTGAAAGCGAGTAACTGTTCAACAAATCGGTTCAGTCTGTCTACCTCTTTGATAATGATCGCAGTATATTCTTTAATCTCTTTTTGAGAGAGTTGTACTTTGTTCGGATCGGTATCGCCTTGTGTCTCTGCGCTCATTTTGTTGTATTGGAGGAGTTGCGTGCCGAGTCGGATACTCCCCAACGGGTTTCGGACTTCATGTGCGATGGTTCGGACTAACCGTCCGAGGGTCGCCATCCGTTCTGATTCGACGAGTGCGTCGATTGTCTGTTGGATTTTGACGCGTTGTGCGATGGTCGAGGCGATAATTGTTAGGAGTCGCCGGTCATCCTCTGTTGAAAATTCGTCTGATGCTTTGTCAATTGTCAATGTTCCGATAACGTGTTCTTCCACAATGATCGGGATACACCAGAAGGCGATTATATCTTTAGATTCGACGCGTTCTGGCTCGAAGAGTTTAACGGAGCTGCGCGGGCGTCGGGTCTGCGGGACCCCGATCGCTTTGCCCGATGCGAGTACCTGTTTCTGGATGTCTTCCATCTGATCATCCGTGCCGCGTTTCATTTCGGCGGGTGTGAGTCCTAAAACGGTTTCTACGGAAGTAATAACCTTGCCATTTTCATAAAGATGCAAAGCACCGCGGTATATCCCCAACCTTTCGGAGAGAATCTCTATGATGCGCTGAAAGAGTCCTTGTAATTCGAGGTTCGTGTTCGCGGCTTGGCTCACTTCAAAAAGTGTAGAGATGTCGCGGACCTGTTTTTCTAAATTTGCGTTGACGCTGTGAATCTCCTGTATCTCTTCGGCACCGCTGCGGCGCTGGCTCTGGAGCTGCCGGATGACATGGATGATACCGGACACAAGAAACGGGTAGAGCATCGCGATGATGATGTTCGATGCGCGTGTCGGATAGTGGAAAACATATATCCAATTCGCCACGGCTGTGAGCCCGAACAGCAGGTTTTGTTCGCGCGGACGCGTATAGATAACTGCCAGAATCATCATCCCGTAGTAGCAGTGGCTCAGTGCCAAATAGTACGCCTGCATCTGGAACAGATGTACACCAATATTAATAAGAAGGACGAGCAGTGCCAAGAAGAATGTTAGCATTTTTTCGGCTGTCAGCAATCGGCAATCAGCCATCAGAGGTTTAGAAAATTGTTGAGCATCTTTAATCCGACGCGTCCGCTTTTTTCGAGGTGGAACTGTGTGGCAATGAGGTTATCGTGTGCAATCGCACTGCAGAATTCGAGTCCATACTTGGTTTTTCCGATCACGATGTCCAGTGCCTCTGGAACAGGATAATAGGAGTTGACGAAATAGAAATGCGCAGGATTCGGTACGTCTGCGAAGATGGGGTGCGATTGCGTCTGATAGACTTCATTCCACCCGATTTGCGGGACTTTTAACGTTTCGGTTTGCGTCTCTATATCAGTCGCTGGATATTTTTTCACCTGTCCGGGTAATAGACCGAGGCATTCGGCATCCTCTTCTTCACTGTGTTCAAAGAGGATCTGGATACCGATACAGATACCGAGCATCGGTTTTCCAGACTGGTAGCAGTCTGTCAGCACCTGGTTTAGTCCGCGTTTCTGTAGCGTTTGCATTGTGGCTTTCGCGGCACCGACTCCTGGGAAAATGACGCGCTCCGCTGCGAGGATCATTTCAGGAGCAGAGGTGATTTGGTTCTTATAGCCGAGGTATGTCAACGCACGCGCAACGCTTGTGAGATTGCCTGCGTCGTAATCTATAATTGCAATCATATTTTTATAGTTAATAGTTAACAGTTTTCAGTTAAGAGATCGTTGTGTCGGTTGCGACCGATTGTCAACACCACACGAGCGCCTGACAACCGATAACTGATAATTTAGGTGATAGCTTTGTCAACCGCCTTATAGAGGTTAACGGTCTCGATTCCGGCGGTGGCGGCTTCAGAACCTTTGTTGCCTGCCTTGATACCGGCGCGTTCGAGTGCCTGCTCTATGGTATCTGTCGTGATGACCCCGTAGATGACGGGGATCCCCGTGTCACTTGATAAATGTGCAATGCCCTTCGCGCTTTCGGCGGCGACGTAATCAAAATGTGGTGTCGCCCCTCGGATAACTGCCCCGAGACAGAGAACAGCATCATATTTTTTGCTTTCGGCAAGACGTTTGGCGACTCCCGGAATCTCAAAGGCACCGGGTGTCCAAAACACATCAACGGTATCTAAGTCAACACCGTGCCGTTTTAGGGCATCTAATGCCCCGGCAAGGAGTTTTTCGGTGACAAAACTGTTGAATCGGCTGACGACAATGCCGAATGTGAGACCTTCACCGAGAAGGTGTCCTTCGTAGACGTTTGGCATAGTTTTTATAGTTATCGGTTATCAGAAGATGGGTTATAAGTTAAGAGGTTATAAGTGGTTGGTTAAGAGGGATTAGACATCATCTAAACCTCTCTTAACTAAAAACCAAAAGATTTTTTCGCAGGAAAAATCGCACCAACAACCTCTGAACCAAGCAATTGTTAACTGATAACTTCCCTATTCTTTATTCCTCGTCGAGGAGGAGGTGTCCGAGTTTGGAACGTTTTGTTTCTAAATATGTGCGGTTAAAGGAGTTCGGTTTGGTTTGCAGCGGGATACGCTCGACGATTTCGAGACCGTAACCGTCTAATCCTCTGACTTTCTGCGGGTTGTTTGTCATCAGTCGCATCTGTCGAACCCCTAAATCGGCTAATATCTGTGCGCCGATGCCGTAATCACGTAAGTCGGCGGGGTAGCCGAGGTGTTCGTTGGCTTCAACGGTATCCAATCCGTCGTTGTCCTGTAATTGATAGGCGCGCAGTTTCCCTTTGAGCCCCATTCCTCTGCCTTCCTGGCGCATATAGAGGAGTACGCCTCTGCCTTCCTTCTCAATGGTCTGCAAAGCGATTTCGAGTTGTTCGCCACAATCGCATCTGAGTGAACCGAAGACGTCGCCTGTCAGGCATTGCGAATGTACACGTACTAATATTGGGGCTGCGTGGGCAATATCGCCTTTTGTGAGTGCCATGTGCGTCTTATCTGTCTCGACGTTTTCACCGTCTGTATCTGTGCTTTCGTAGGCGTAAAGTTTGAATTCCCCGTGTGCAGTCGGTATATCGGCGGTTGCGACGCGCCGGATGAGTGTCTCCGTCTGCCGGCGGTATGCGATGAGGTCAGAGATGGTGATAATCTTGAGTTGGTGTTTGGCGGCGAATTCCATGAGTTCGGGGACGCGTGCCATACTCCCGTCGTCGTTGAGTATCTCACAGAGGACCCCTGCCGGATATAACCCTGCCATCCGTGCCAGATCGACTGTGGCTTCGGTATGTCCTGCGCGTCGGAGAACGCCTCCAGGTTTCGCGTCTAATGGGAAGATGTGCCCGGGTCGGACGAAGTCTGAGGGTACGGCATCTGCGTCAACAAATTTCTGGATGGTGTATGCGCGTTCCTGTGCGGAGATACCGGTCGTTACCTCTTTCGCGTCAATCGTGACGGTGAACGCAGTCTGCATCTGTGCCGTGTTAGACGCGACCATCGGTTGGAGTTCGAGTTCAGCGAGCCGTTCCGAACAGGTGGGTAGGCATATCAACCCCCTGCCGTGTGTCGCCATGAAATTAATGGTCTCTGCCGTTACTTTTTCAGCCGCCATGATGAGATCGCCTTCGTTCTCACGGTCGGGTTCATCAACGACGATAATCAATTCTCCGTTTTTGATGGCAGCGAGTGCTTCAGGAATGGTATTAAAATTGTTTGGCATAATGGCTATCGGCAAATTGGCTATCAGCAGTCGGCTATCGGCTTTCAGCAAGAATGGCTTTTGGCTATCGGCTTTCAGCAATGAGAGGTTTTGATTAAACTAACCGCTCTTGCTGACGGCTGACGGCTGATTGCTAATTCGCTCTTTGCTGACGGCTGTCGGCTGTCGGCTGACAACTATTGGCTATTCAATATAGCCGTGTTTCGCTAAAAAACTTAGATTAAGTGTCTCGGAAGTGGGGTGTTCAGTCCAACCTTCCTCCGAGTTTCTGTTATTGAGAAGCGTTTCGATATAACGGGCAACGATGTCAACTTCAAGATTGACGTTGGCACCGACCCGTTTTTTCCCTAAAGTTGTGACCTGTTTCGTGTGCGGGATCAAGGCGACCTCAAAGGTGTCTGCATGCACATTTGATACGGTTAGACTGATACCGTCAACGGTGACGGAACCTTTGTATGCGATGTACCGTCTGATGTTGCTGTGCATCGTTACCCGCATCAAAGAGGCATCACCTTCGTCTTTCCATCCAGAGATTGTCGCCACTTCGTCTACGTGTCCGAGCACGAGGTGTCCGCCTAATCTGTCATTTAACCGGAGTGGACGTTCAAGGTTAACCTGATCCCCGACTTTACGTTCTCCTAATGTAGTGCGGCGTAGCGTCTCGGCGGATATATCAGCGGCAAATGTCTCCGGTGTCAACGTACGGATGGTAAGACAAACCCCATCAACAGCGATACTGTCCCCGATTCCAGCGTCGGTGAGAACGTCCCTCGCCTGAATTTCGAGGGTGGCACCTTCGGACAGATGCCGGATATTTCTGATAGTGCCGAGTGCTTCAACGATTCCGGTAAACATACTACAGATACCCTTGAATGAGGAAATCGGTACCGGGCATCGGTGTGACCTGGATGCGTCGCAAGTGCGGCACATCACTAAGATTCGGGAACCCGTCGCCGCCGATGGGTCCCGGTGCATTCCGTCCACCGATGATTTTAGGTGCGATAAAGCACATCACCTTATCAACGATTCCTGCTGCGATAGCGGATGCGTTGATTTCGCCGCCGCCTTCTATGAGGACGCTTGTTATCTCACGTCTGCCCAATATTTCCATCAATCCCTTAAAACAGACTTTGCGATCTGTTGTTGGCACGGTTACGATTTCTGCGCCTGCATTTTGGAGTGCCACCACGTTTTCAGGGGGCGCGTCGGGCGTTACAGCGATGATGACGCCTGCCTCGCTCTCGGCGTTAAAAATGCGTGCGTCTGTAGGTATTCTCGCGTATGAATCCAGCACAATTCGGATCGCGTCTTGTCCATGTCGATTTTGAAGTCGTGTCGTCAATGCCGGGTTATCACGTTCGACGGTGCCTCTACCGACGAGGATCGCATCTACTTCGTCCCGCACCTCATGTCCGCGCTGCCGCGATGCCTCGGATGTAATCCATTGCGATTCCCCGGAAACGGTTGCTATCTTCCCATCGAGGCTCATAGCGGTCTTAAGGATAACAAACGGCACGCCGGTTTGGATGTATTTCCTATAGATTTCGTTTAAGTCGGCTGCTGCCTGCTCACATAAACCCACGTGGACGTGAAGACCTGCTTCTTTAAGTTGACGAACACCTTTCCCCGCGACCTTCGGGTTCGGATCGACTTCAGCGATGTGTACCTCAGTGATACCTGCGTTAATGAGTGCATCTGTGCAAGGCGGCGTGCGTCCCCAATGGCAACACGGCTCAAGGGTTACGTAAAGCGTCGCGCCTCTGGCGTTCTCGCCTGCGGCGTTGAGTGCATGGACTTCAGCGTGCGGGGTCCCCGCTTTTCGGTGATAACCTTCACCGATCACCTGACCGTCTTTGACAACAACGGCACCGACAAGCGGATTGGGACTGGTGCGCCCCGTTGCTCGCCTTGCTAAATCAAGGGCGCGTCGCATAAAGGCTACATGTGCTTCGTCCATAACGATATGTTACCCACACCGGATGTCTGTTTCTACATAGTATATCATATTTGCCTTAGAAATCAAAAACATTTCTTTACAGTTCCGCCACAGCCTTCAAAGATTCGAGGATTTCTGACTGTTCGACGAGATCGAATTGATGCGTGCCGATATACATATATCTGATAATCCCGGTTTTGTCAATAATAAAGGTTGCTGGACGAGCAATGTTGTATGCCTCCAAACTCAGCCAGTGATAGACCCCGTATTGTTTGATGACCTCGCGCGTCTTGTCGACCAATAGCGGGAATGTGATCCCATTTTTTTCGACAAAGCCTCGGAGTTCACGGGGCCACTGTCCGGCGATGGCGAGCGGCGTGGCGGTGTACATTTCATAAACCGCGATATTCTCCTGTACTGCCGACAACTGGCGGCGACTGTTCGGTCACCATGTGCCTCGGAAGAAGGTGAGAACGACGTGTTGCGCGTTCTGGTACGCCTCAAGCGAGACATTTTTCCGCTGATGCGACGGGAGCGTGAATACCGGTGCGGTATCACCGATGTTGAGAATCTTGTTCTTGCGTGGCATGTGCCTATTGTATCAGAAATTGTGGCGGATGTCAAATTATTAGCAGATGGCTATTGGCAGTCAGCCGTCAGCGAAATTTTACGATCACGGATGGAAGGAATGGAAGGGTGGAAGAAACGTGGTCCGGAAAGACGTAACGGATACGACTTATGTCTTTTGGTCTGGTGCGCTTGAGGGGGTCTCCTGTATCACAGGGATGACATAACTCCGGATGGCTACACCCTCTACTGTCTCCGTCTCTATCCGAGGATCGGGGGTTTGCCGGTGATCAAACACAACGTAGTATCCATCCGTTACGTCTTCTAACTTGAGATACGCCGCAAGCTGCTTCTTGCCTGACTGATAGCGGCTTTCGCCTCTCCAAATCTTTGTCTCAACGATATATTTTCGCTGATTGTGGGTGATAAGGAGGTCCATTCTGCCGCGCCCGGTTTGCACTTCAATGTGCATCACCCCGCCGACGCGTCTAACAAACTCATCAAGATAGGCAAGCAAGAGGTGTCGCCCTACCGACTCTTGGGGTGTTTCGGGAACCTGTAGGATTCTGAACCCAGCCCGGGCGATGAAATCGCGAAAATTATCAAGTAAAGACTCCATATCAATTTCCCCTGCCGGTGTGAGATATTCACGTCCCTCATCATCCGTGTCTTCAGGAAAATATTCCTGCTCCAATCCATTTACAGCTGGCTTGAATACCTGCATAATGCAGTAGAGGTAAATTGGATTGAGGATCTCACACATACCGTCAGTCCCCCCTTTGATAACACCATAGGTGGCGAGTTCACTGATGATGTCATTGTGTAAATTGAAGTCTACGCCTTCATCGCGCGCCATAATTCGCATCAGAAGGCTTTCAAAACGTGGGTCTTTACGGACATTGGTTGTCAGATGCTCAATATTGGTATTCTGCCCGCGGAGAAGCTGCGCATGTGCTGTCGTCCAGTGTACCATCGTAATCGTCTCGGTTTTTGGGATGTCCATCTCCTCGGTGAGAATCTGCGCAAATCGGTTGACGAGTACAGGCTGCCCCGCGGTTTGCTTATGAATGGACGCAATCACTTCTGGTGCGAAGGCTTGCCCGACTTCGTCTGTATATTGTCCAAGCAGTTCTTGCACCTGTTCAAGCGTGAAGCTCGGCAAATGGAATTCATCTTGGATATTGAACGGAGAAATAGACCGGTCGTAGTTGAGTTGTGGGATACCTTTAACACCAACGATACCAACGCTGTGTGGACACCGGATTTGGTCGGACAGGTAGATATAGCGAAGTGAACGCAGAAACCCTTTAAGAGCAGCACGAGGGATAGCATCAAACTCGTCAATGGTAAAGACAACCCGCTGCCGATGCGTGTCTTGAGAAAGGAGCTTCGCAAATTCTTCAAAAAACTCTCTCATCGAAACATGATCGGTTATCTCGGTGTTCACCAAAAAGCTCGCCAATTCATCAGAGGGATCCGTTTCGCGTTTTTGAAAAACCCGCTCGATCTCTTTGCAAATCTCCTTACGCAGGGAGGCATAAAAACTGGCAAGGTCGTAGTCCTCATACTCCTCGAAATTCAGTTGGATCGGGAAATAGGTTGAATCCTGAAGAGCGAGTGCCTCAAGTGCGAGTCGAAAAAAGGTCGTCTTGCCGGTCTGCCGGGGCGCGAACAAGACAATATACCGCCCGTCTTTGATGCGGTCAATGAAATCGGAGGTCTCCTCGGCGCGGGCGACTACATAATGTTTGTCGGGATATACACGCCCCTGGGTTCCAAAACGTCTCATTTTCTTTTCCCTTTGCTAAATAGGATGGACGCAATCTTTTTATTTCCGGACGTTTATCTATTTTCAACGACTTCGCCAGTTACCAGACGTTCCGGACAGAACTTCAACAGTTTTAACGTGCCCCACTTCGTGCAATGTTTACCGTTCGCGTCAACAGATCAAGGATGCTTGGTTGTCGTAGATGTGATATGCCATAGCAGCACCGTGCCATCCGAACTGCCACTTGCGAGGGTCTGACCATCCGGACTGAAGACGACGCTACGGACCCAATCCGCATGCCCTTGGAGTGTTTGCTTGTGTGCGCCCGTTGCCACATCCCATAAACGGATGGTCTTGTCCGAACCACCACTTGCGAGTATCTGACCATCCGGACTGAAAGCTACACTATTAACATGTCTTCCATGCCCTTGGAGTGTTTGCTTGTGTTCACCCGTTGCCACATCCCATAAACGGATGGTGTTATCCCAACTGCTACTTGCGAGGGTCTGACTATCCGGACTGAAGGCTACACTAACAACATGCCTTGTATGCCCTTGGAGTGTTTGCTTGTGTGCGCCCGTTGTCGCATCCCATAAACGGATGGTGCCGTCCAAACTGCCACTTGCGAGGGTCTGACCATCTGGACTGAAGGCTACGCTATAGACATACCCTGTATGCCCTTGGAATGTTTGCTTGTGTGCGCCCGTTGTCGCATCCCATAAACGGATGGTCTTGTCCCCACTGCCGCTTGCGAGGGTCTGGCCATCTGGACTGAAGACGACACTATAGACAAGCATCCCATGCCCGTGGCGTGTTTGCTTGTGTGCGCCCGTTGCCACATCCCATAAACGGATGGTGCCGTCCAAACTGCCACTTATGAGTGTCTGACCATCCGAACTGAAGACGACGCTACGGACATACCATGTATGCCCTTGGAGTATTTGCTTCTGTTCGCCCGTTGCCACATCCCATAAACGGATGGCGTTGTCCGTACCGCCACTTGCGAATATCTGACCATCCGAACTGAAGACGACGCTAAAGACAGCCCCTGTATGCCCTTGGAGTATTTGCTTCTGTTCGCCTGTCGCCATATCCCATAAACGGATGACCTCCCAACTGCCACTTGCAAGTGTCTGACCATCTGGACTGAAGGCTAAGCTACGGACCCCATTCGTATGCCCTCGGAATGTTTGCTTCTGTTCGCCCGTTGCCACATCCCATAAACGGATGGCGTTGTCTCCACTTGCGAGGGTCTGACCATCTGGACTGAAGGCCACGCTTAAGACAGAGCTTATGACATTCCCTGTCTGCCCTTGGAGTGTTTGCTTCGGTTCGCCCGTCGCTATATCCCATAAATGGATAGTGCCGTCCGAATTGCCACTTGCGAGTATCTGACCATCTGGACTGAAGGCCACCCTATAGGCATCCGCTGTCTGCCCTTGGAGTATTTGCTTCTGTTCACCCGTTGCCACATCCCATAAACGGATGATGCCGTCCAAACTGGCACTTGCGAGTATCTGACCATCTGGACTGAAGACGACACTATTAACATGCCTTGTCTGCCCTTGGAGCGTTTGCTTGTGTACGCCCGTCGCCACATCCCATAAATGGATAGTGCCGTCCGAATTGCCACTTGCGAGGGTCTGACCATCCGGACTGAAGACGACGCTACGGACATACCCTGTCTGCCCTTGGAGTGTTTGCTTGGATTCGCCCGTTGTCGCATCCCATAAACGGATAGTGCCGTCCGCACTGCCACTTGCGAGTATCTGACCATTCGGACTGAAGGCTACGCTATAAACAGACCCTGAATGCCCTGTGAGTAGTGATAATTCTTGATAGGTCTGCAAGTCATAAAGCCAAATACCAATACCAGCTGCAACTGCAATGGTGTTTCCATCTGGAGAATACGCAACATTTTGAATCTCCCCTTTACCCAGACGTGCTTTCGTACCTTCAGGTAAATGCCACGTTGTATAATCTTGAGCAAAACTGTTGCACAAAAATAGTGTTGCAATGAATAGGGATGTCAAAAAGAGAAAAAATAACTTGGTTTTCATACCGAATCACTCCCACAATGAATAACTAAGGGTCATATTGATTGGATGTAGTCTGACTCATAGGTTCCTTTTGAAGAGAAAGTCTAAGTTATTGGTTCACAGTGGATTATAACAGGTTCACTTCTTGAAGTCAAGTTAAGTAGTTGTTTTGGGCAGGACTATTTAGTTTTCGGTTTTGATTTTGGTTATCGTTTACATAAGTTGATGTTTTCTTACGGAAGATCGCGAGCGACAAGAAATCCGCAGAAACACCCTATCAAATACCCCAAGCAAAAACACTCGCTCCTACCAAAGAGACCTTGGATTATAATGGCGGTAATCCTGCAATGATTTCGACGGTCTTGAGGCTGACGGTGATGATGCGGGCGATGAGGTCTACGATATACCGCGGTTCCTCCGCGCGGTTCGGGTCGTTGACAATGCCGCTCCGTTTGTCTGTCTTGACGCGATACTGATCTACGACCCACTCCAACGCTGAACGTGTGCCGAGTCGATAGTCGTAAACCGCCGCAGGGATGCCGTCTATCGTGAGGAAATCGTTGTATTTCAACTGCGTCTTGTCTTTGGAGAGTTTCATCTTCTCGACACGCCAATCAATCTGTATATCGGGTGTTTCGATGTATGTCAACCCGTCGTATTTGGGAACGGATTCGTAGTTGATGTGGAGGTCTGCGAGTTGCGCGCCGGCGTTGGCGAATCCCCTGAAATCTTCGGCGAAGGGGATATGCGGCAGGTCACGCTTGAGGTTCATCTCGTATTTCTCGCGATAGGTGGGGTGGTGCAGGAGCGCGTAGGTGTAGTGGAAGATGTCCCATTTGGTGATGGTGTCGTCATTGTAGTGGGTTCGGAATTCTGTCAACGCCCAATCGGTGATGTTCTCTTGTCGGTTTGTGCCGTCTTCGTCGTAGGTGTAGAAGGGGAAGCATTGAGAACCACCTTGTGGCAGTAAGTCAGGGATTTGGTTTGTCATTAGGGCAAACATTGGCCACTCTTTCCCAACTTTAATCCATATTACCTTATTTTCCGCCTCAACCTCTGGTGTCGGAAAAATAGATGGAAGGACATATACACAATTGTTTAGGACACGATCAAAGAACAGATTAGACTTTATAAATGGACGGTAGAGAGATACTCTGACCTTGTCTGCCGTATATTTAGCAAGTCTACCACGTTGTAATTGCTGGCGTAATTCTCGATCCCATTTGATTTTTGTATCATCATAAACCACAAAATCACTGACACTTTCCTGTTGATTTTCTCTACGCGTCCATCTGTCAACCTCGGTACTATAGGTGTCAATCATTCTTTGGACATTCTCAGCGAGGGCATTTCGATTGAAGTTGTAAACCCATGCGTCGCGATTCGTTTTTACTCCGTTGCTATACGTTTTGAAAACTACATTCTCGGCTTCGTTTTTCTGTCCTTTTGCTTTTTTAGTTCCTATTGGGATAAAAGTGTCAAATTCGGCGTGGAGTCCTTCGGTTAACCATGTATATTGCCTGTCAGGTTGAATGGTATCCCAAGGGATACTATCTATGTGTTGCTGTTTAGTCAAATAGTCAAGTTTTTCTTGTGCCCTCCATAATTCATCAATCTGAGAATAAAAGAGTCGAGGAATTTCTGACGAATTCTGCCTGTTTTTCACAAAGAGGTTAATGCTCACTCCGACCCGAATCCCGAATACATTCGCGTTTGAAACTTTTAACCCCTTCCGAGCATTCCCGCCTAAATCCAAAATATAGATAGCGTCGAAATCATCTGCAAGGTGTTTTCGCATGCCATCAAATGCTATGCCGTCAAGAAATCCATTGTTTGTCACAAACGCAACAACGCCTTCATCGCCAATCCGATCAGATGCCCATCGAATTGCTTTGACGTACGGATCGTAGAGTGCGTTTTTGAGCGTCGCTTTGGAATCTGCGGCGTAGGTGTCGGCAATCCGTTTATCCATCGTCGGATATTTTCTGTTTCTATTGTTGTCGCTATCGTTGACCTGCCATGCGTTGTAAGGCGGATTGCCAATAACGACGAACATATCCGCTGCTTTCTGTCTCGCCACCCGTTCCGTGTTTTCGCGCGTGAAAAGTTCGCCTTGCTGCTGCTCCAGCAACTCAAATGTATCGGCAAGCGCGATGCCTTCAAAGGGTAGATACGTCCCCGTCCGTTGGAAAAATTCCTGCTCGATGTTAAGGCTGGCGATGTAATACGGCAACAGCATTACCTCGTTGCAATGGAGCTCGTGGCGGTATTTCGCCTCCAATGCCGCGCCTCGGATGTCCTGCATGAGACGGACGATAAAATTCCCTGTCCCAACAAACGGATCGATGATATGCACGCCGGTATCCGACAACGACCGACCGAACTCGGTTTCCAAGATGTGTTCCACGCTTTTCACCATGAAATCGACAATGGGTTGCGGTGTGTAGACGATGCCGTGCGTGTCTGCGACATCCTCGGAGAACCCTTGAAAGAACTTCTCATAGAACGTGTTGAGGAAGTGCTGTTTTTCGGAGAAGTCTTTGCAGAGGGTCGCTGCCTGTTCGATGGCGACATAGAACCGGTCTAACGGTTTGAGGAACTCCTCGCGACTGAACGCTTGCCGGATGAGTGCGTCAACGACGTTCTCAATCTCGCGTGCGATGATGTTTCGGCGGGTGAAGGCGGAGTTGTTGAAGACGGTGCGGAAGATGCGTTCGGTGAGGATGTGTTGGATGAGCATCTCCTCGACGGCATCCTGTGAGAGTTCGGGGTTAATCGCGGTGCGGCAGGTTTCATAGAAATTGGAGAACGCTTTTTTGAAGGCTGGATCGGTTTCGTGGCGTTGTTCAATGAGCTCCTTTAGTTTGCTTGCAAGGTCGGGGACATGCTCCCTGAAATCTGAGACGGCGGTGTGCCAGTTGTCCAGTGCCGGTGGAATGTAAGCGAACAGGTATTGGAGTGCTGCGATTAGGTTTGCCGGTTCAGTGATGTGAATATCGAGGACTTCGGCACCGTTTTGGTAGAGGATGGCGCGCTCTGGTGTTTGGAAGAGCGTGTTATTGAGTGGGTAGCCTGCGTCTCGTTTCTCTTGGATGGCTTTGGCGAGGTTGTCGTCTATGTCTTTCGCTTCCCAATAAGCGAAGGGGAAACCGTGTTCGTGTCGGACTACACCGTCAATGACGATACGGTTTCCCGATGCGGTGTGCATGGCGTGTTGCGGTACGAAGGTGGCGTTTATCTGCTTCGCGCAAGCGTGTAGGAGCGTATCAAAAGGTGAACTAACGGCACCCTCGTGTTTGATGCCTTGTTGTTCATATTGCTGCAGCGTGGCGTAGTAGTCGCGAATTACTTTGTGACTAGGTTTGAGATTGAGTGTCGGCATGAGGGTATGATAGCAGATTTTGGGAGATGCATCAAAGGAAAAATCACATCAATTCGACAAACACCTCGTTTGCGAGGAAAAGACCGCGAGACGTGAAACGGAGATGCGTGGCTGTGCGTTCCAACAACCCCAAATCCATCCATTTTTTCAGGATACTCCCAAATGCAGCGCCTATTTCTTCGCCAAATCGGTCTTGATAGGCTTCAACGGAGATGCCTTCGCGTTTCCGAAGTGCGAGCATAAGGGTTTCCGCCTTTTCAGCGTGTCCCGTCAGGCGTTCCGTGTCGGCGATGGGTTTGTTATGGTGGGAGAGTTGCTCGATGTACGGCGCGATGCCTCGAATGTTGGAATAGCGCACGCCGTTGATGTACCCCCACGCGCCTGCACCGAGTCCGATACAGGGTTGATTGTTCCAATAGACGAGGTTGTGACGCGCTTCGCGGTTCGGTTTGGCGAAGTTACAGATTTCATAGTGTTCGTATCCGTGTGTCGTGAGGGTCTCAATCGTATATTGAAACATATCCGCTTCGGTATCCTCGGTGGGGAGGTGAAGTTCACCGGCTTGCCACGATTCATAAAACGGGGTTGTCTCCTCCATAACGAGGTTATAGGCAGAAATATGCTCGGGTTCGAGAGCAATAACTTCGCTTAAGGTATGGTGCCACGCGTCCATAGTCTGCTCAGGGAGTGCAAAGATGAGGTCCATGTTGATGTTCCCAAAACCATTCTCACGTGCAAGATGGTAACTTTGGCGGAATTCGTCAACGGTGTGGATTCTGCCTAACTGTTTCAAAGTTTCGTCTTGCATCGCTTGTAGTCCACAGCTAAGCCTATTCACGCCGTTGCCTCGCATCACGCGCAACTTCTCGGTATCAACGGTGCCGGGGTTGCATTCTACGGTGATCTCAGCATCGGTTGTTATTCGGAAATGCCGATGGATATCGGTGAGCAGCTGCGACAAGGCATTAGCAGAGAGGATAGAAGGCGTGCCACCGCCGATAAAGATTGTCTGTAACGGTTCTGTTTCTGACGCATAGAGTTCCATCTCTGTGCGGAGTGCATGTAGGTATGCCTTCGCCTGTTCTTTGTGGAAAGTATATGTATTGAAGGCGCAGTAGTAGCACTTCGTCGCGCAAAATGGGATATGGATGTATACGGAAGATGCCATTTTATTCTTTAAATTCCAATCCGATTCGGATGGCTGAGCCTGTGTCTGCGTAAGAGAATGCCTCGTTAATTTCACCGAACCGGAAGGTATCGGAGATGATTTTGTGGAACGGGTACCTGTCGCGTGTACGCATTAGGAAATCGAGGGCGCGTGGGATTACCCACGGTTCATAGACAATAACACCACGGATCGCTTTGCTACAGCGGACGATATTACCCGGATCAATCTCTGTGGGGAATCCGAGATTGATATTTCCGATCCAGAGATAGCGTCCACCCCATCGAAGCATCTCTACGCCTTCAGCGAGGACACGCGGCGAGCCGACGAACTCAGCGACAAGGTCCGCGCCGATGCCATCCGTCTGATCAAGAACGTATTCCACCCGTGATTTCATGTCGATTTCGTCAACGTTGAGCGTCTCATTGGCGCCGAATTCACGTGCCAGGGCGAGGCGTGCCGGGAGACGATCAAGAACGACGATTTTTCCTGCACCCATCTCTCGTGCGACCGCGGTTGCATAAAGCCCGAGTCCACCAGCGCCTTGGATAACGACAGTATCGCCGAGGGTGATGCCGATCTGGTTGAATCCATAAATAACTTCGGACAAGGCGCAGTTGATAGGCGATACAAGTGCGTCGGGAAGTTCGTCGGGGACTTTGAAGACCCAGTGTCCGGGTTTCATGTAGTAGTATTCGCCGTAAGCACCGTGGAAATGTGGGGGCTGCTCACTGGAGACACCGAGCCAATCTCGGTAACGGTTCGGACATCCGGGTTTCCCGTTGAGACACATCCAGCAACGTTGGCACGGCTTGAAATAGGAATAAGCGATACGGTCGCCTTCGGTAAGCGGTTGCCCGGTACTATCGGTTGTGATATTGCGTCCCATCGCTTCGATGGTGCCGATCATTTCGTGTCCGAGCACTTGTGGGATACCGCTCTCAATTTTGGGACCGTGTCCGCGCCAGAAATGGAGATCGGAGCCGCAGATGTTCGCCATACGGATACGCACGAGCATATCGTCGGGTGTGACGGACGGGATCGGGTATTCTCGGAATTCCATCGGCGTTTGCGGTTCGGTGAAAATGGCGACTTTTCCGGTGTTCATTAGGATTTTCGACCTTAATACTCATCAAAATTGACGACTTTCCAGCGTCCATTGATCTGTTCAGTCTGGATGACGACTTTCCGGGTATGGGTTATCGTGTCGCCGATTTTGATGGCGAGTTGGTAGTTGAATAGGACGTGCTCCTCGCCTTCCTCTGTTCCGATCGGTTTGTATGTGATGTTCGGTACTTCATCGAATTGTTGTCCGGGTTCTCGTACTTCGCTTACACGTGCGATTTCATCTTCGAGTTTTTGTGTCGCGAGTCCGTGGCTGAGTAGTAGTGCTGCGGCTTGGTCTGCACGCTGGTAGTAGTTGTAGATAAAGTCTTCACTGACTGCCCGCGGGGTGTTCCTGTTTGAACAAGCAAAAACTAACAGTGTCAACAGTAGCAGGTATCGTGGTTTCATATTCACCTCTTTTTTGCACGGATCATTGCGACGTTGAAGATACGGCGTTCATAGCCGTTTGAGGGACTGTTCACGACTTTTCCTAATGCCCAGAGCGTTGAGGAGCTGCCGCCATCGAAATTGATGGCGTGTTTGATGCCGAGTTCGCTAAAAAATTTTCCCATATCGTAGAGTGTCATCCCCATACTGTATCCGGGTTCTCTGCCATCAATAGCGATGAGGAAGAGTTTATCGTCGTTAAATCCTAAAGCACTGCGCGGGTGGCGTGAAGCACCGTTGCGATGTTCATAAGCAGTTCGTCCATAAGACGCACCGAAGGCAACCAGTTCAGGTTCGACTTTGCCGTCTCGTACGAGCCGTAGGTTTCCGCCGATTCCGCGTTGTACCTGCTGCCATTTTTGAGGTGTTAGTGCGATTTCGAGTGTGCCGGTTGTAGATGCGGTGATTGTTCTAAGCCAATCGCGTCCCGCCTGCGGCTCTATTGCGAGGACGACACCATCAGACGGTATGACGCTGTTTCCACGCCGGTTGACCTTAGTGACGACGAACCTGCTGCTGTATTTTCCGGTCAGCGGGAGCTCAAGTTTTTTGAGTGTGAACTCGTAGGCGCGACGTGTTAGTGTCCTGTGTCCAAAACGTGGGGTATAGAGGACAACAGGGGCGTACGAATCACAGATTTGGTTGATGGCGTTAATCGAAAGCGTGTCGCGGCTGCGTTTATCAATGTGGAGTTTCCCGTTGAGTTGGACGCTGTCGAGTAGAAATTCGCCGTCAGGGGTAACACCGAAACTGGTTTCACCCCACGGTGAGGGTGGCGAATATCCCCATCTATCTCGGACTATCGGAATACTGACGAGTTCTCCATCTTGGATGTGCAGATTAAAAGTCATGCCGCCGCGTCCATAGGAGTCGCCTCGGATACCGAAACTTCCGTTGACACCGGCGAGCGGGAGGATATCTTTTTTCATGAGCCGGCGAGTCGCATCGGTAACGGTTTCACGTCCTATAATTTGAGTGTTGGCGAGTTCGATGTCAAATTGTAGATTCGCTGCGCTGCGATCCATCTCTGCGACGTAGACAGCGGCACCACCGACCCACCAGTATCGGTGCAGCCGAAATCCTGGGAGCCAGCGTTTACGTTGGAGTACATCAAGTTGTCTAACGGTATCCGGTAGTGCCTCAGAATACTTATCTGTGGCAGCGATGCTGCGGAAGAAGAGATGATCAATACCTCGCAGCGCGCTAAGGACCACAACAAGGAACAGAATGAGTAGGCATACCGTAATGAGTCGCGTGAGGTGAGACATGTTTTCTTTTGTCATTGTGTTTTTAGCCGTCAGTTGGCAGTTTTCAGTTGGCGTGTCTATGCTACTGTAGATGGCGGCGTTGCAAACCCCGCCTGCAGTGATTATTATGTACTGCTGGCTTTTAAACCGATACCGGTGAGGATTGATACGACTTGGTTACCCGATGTTATAATACCTGCCTCTCGGAACTTCTGATATGCTTTGACAACTACAGCGGAAGTCGGTTCGACATAGATGCCTTTTGCTGCGAGTGTTGTCAGCCCTTCTTGGATGTCTTCGTCATTAACGGTTATAAACGCGCCGTTTGTCGTGGTAATCGCCTCCAAAATCAGTTGCCCTCGGATGGGGAGCTCTGCTGTAATTCCTTCAGCGAGCGTTTTACCGGTTTGCGCCATTCTTGTGACAGATGTTGTCTTATTAACGTCTGCATTGTAAATCGGACAACAGACCTCGGGTTGAACACCGAGGAGGCGCGGCATATTTTTAATGAGTCCTTGCGTCTGTAGTTCACGGAAACCGATATAAAGTCCTAAGTAGATACTCCCGAATCCGACGGGACAGATAACGTGCGTCGGGGGGTGCCATCCGAGCTGCTCAACGATTTCGTAGGCAAGCGTTTTGGTGCCTTCCAAGAAAAACGGGTGCCAATTATGGGAAGCATAACAGGTGATCTCTGCTGCGTGCTTCACTGCCTCCGTCGTTGCCATTCGGTTCCCTGTCACCAATTTTAACTCGGCACCGTAGGCGGAAATCTGTTTTAATTTTCCCTGCGACGTGGATTCCGGGCAGTAGATGGTGCAGTGGATACCTGCCCTCGCGCTATAGGCGGCGATCGCTGCACCTGCGTTGCCTGATGAATCCTCAACGACCGCCTCAACCGCAAGTGCCTTGAGATGTGTAAGGAGGACAGATGCGCCCCTGTCCTTGTAGGAACCGGTTGGACAGAGGTAGTCCAATTTGACGAAATGCTCCGGTGCGTTGACATCGAGCGGAACGAGCGGGGTCATACCTTCGCCGAGGGTGACAATTTCTGTGTCCGCGTCAATCGGCAGTGCTTCGCGATACCGCCAGAGCGACATCGCTGCTGGTACCTGCGGATTCGGACAGATATGCGACTCTTTGGCTAAGGTTAAGGCGTTTCCGCAGTCACATTGATACCGTAACGGCGAGATTTCGTAGGTTTTATTGCATTTGTCGCAGAGATAGTTCATTGTCAATAGCCGTCAGCCGACGGAAACTGTCAACACTCGGCTTTCAGTGGAATAGCCATCAGTTGTCAGAAGGCGGGGTTCCAAACCCCGCCTGCATACGAAGCTCTTATTTTTTCTCAATTTTGATTTGTCCCCAGGTTGTGGTTAATTTCGCTGCTGGATCAACGGCTTGTGGGATGCCGAACGGACTGTCGGGATCGAAGTTTTCTGGCGGTTCAATTGTGCTGAACCAGACGCGATTGATCCAAATGGGTCCCTTGCCGTGAGAGGAAAATCGGAAGTCTGAGCCGTTTGCGCGGTTCTCAAACCGCCCGTCTTTAATTTCCCAAATATGAACGAGCCATTTATCTGTTCCACCGGGTTTTACAAGAGCAAACGCGCCATCGCCTGCACCGCGGAACGCACCGCCGACGGGGCCGGCACCGTTGCTGTCATATTGGCAATCAATCTCTTCTGCTTCGTTGGAATCGAAATACTCCATAACTATCCACGCCTTGTGCTTCCCACCGAATACAAACGTATCGTCAATCTTGAAATACATGTGATTGTGCCCGGGACCGTTATAGGGCCATGGGTTCTCTAAACAATCGACACCGCCTTGGACAGCGGGTTCTGTTACGCCATCACCTTGTTCACTTTGGGTTAGTAAAACACCTTCACTCTCTTCGCCCACGTCTACCCAGATGTAGTTTACACCTTCTTCAGGTTCCTCCGCTGCGAATGTACAGACTGAGATCAGTAAGAACTGAATCAATATCAGTGTTGTCATCCATTGGATACGCTTTAACATCATTGCCTCCTTAAATTTTGCGTTAAAGTTAACACGGTTCACGACCTTGACCGAAAAAGATAGAGTCTTTGCGTGTGGTTATCTGTTACTTTCACTATTTGAGAGGATGATATGTTCGTAGTAAGCCAATAGTTTTGAATTTGAGATATCCAAACTGATTCTTCATGAATATTATAGCACTTTTTTCTGATATTGACCACTTTTTATTTTTTGGGATAAGCAGATTGTCGCTTACAGCAACGGACGGAATTGGATAGGTTGGAATTTACACGTTTTTTCCATTTAGCAGCGTGTCACAGCTGCACCGATAGCACAACTGTGACACTTGTGGACTCTACTTTACATTCTACTTTACAATGACGAGTCGCCGTGTCTGCTGGAAGGAAGGTGTCGTCAACTGGTAAAAATAGATACCACTCGCAACGCGTTCGCCTAACGCATTCCGCCCATCCCAATACGCAGCACGCGCCCGACCATTATAGAAGCCTGCGGATTGGAAACCGAGCGGGAGTGTCCGAACCAATTGACCCGTGGCATCATAAATGGAGATCGAGACCAGACCATCTTCCGAGAGTTGATACGGAATCCATGTCTCTGGGTTAAACGGGTTCGGGTAGTTCTGCAACAGGAGACTCTGCTTCGGTGTGCCGATGTTGGTAAGTCTAACCGATAGCACAGCGTTTGTGAGATCGGCAGCATTCACGGTGAAGTTGAATTTTTCTGAAACAATGTTGCCTCGGGTATCGCTGACAATCAATTCCAACGTGTCACCGTGTTCAATGACACTACGATAGTTGAGATCAGCGACAGCGGCAGCGAAATACTTACGACGCACCCGAACTTCCATGACAGCCTTCGTCCGATGGTTTCGGACTGTAACAAGGTAATCGTTGAACGCTTGAGTGCCTTCTAAATATCCGCTAACAACGAATGCCCACGTCTGATGGGGTATCGTTGCGATCGGTGCTGCGGGCACCTGCGTCTGATTTGTCCATTCTGTTCCAGTGAAGACAATAGCGCGTGGCTGTGGTAGGTTAACGATGTACCCTTTTGCGCCTTCAATTGGAAACCCGTCGTCGGGTGCGTTTGGTGTCCATGCCAAAAATGCCTGGTTTGCAGTATCAAACGTAATGACGGTTGTTGCCCCTGTCTTTACTGCAAGCGAGCGTGCTGTCATGTGGACAGTCGGTTTCAAAGGCACAGACAACATGTTCAAACCTTTAGAGAGATGCATGGAAAAAATATTGCCGAAACCTTCTCCGTTAGGTTGTGCTTTAGGTCTACCGACGAAACCAAGTCTACGACCATCTGCTAAGTCATAAAACCCGATAATACTTCCATCCTGATTAACATTTCGGACGACAGTAATAACACTGCCTGGGAGTCGTACTTCATAGAGGGTACCGCTGGGCAGGAGGATATAGGATCGCAGGATATCGTTTACAGCTTTGGCTCTGAAGCCGATAACACCGGCATCGGTGATGGTGTTCACAAATAAGAATTCGAGGTTCGGCGTTGTTGGGAGATCAATAGTGGTAAAACTGCCGTCGGGGTTACGTATGAACCCATGGGGCATTCCATCGGTATCGATGTAACTGCCGACGACAGCCCCTGCAGCGTTGACAAAGTCCCCATAAGTATTGATTGCGCCTGGAAATGTAATTGTCAGTTCCCCTGAGAAGGCGTGGGTGACACCTGCTGCATCGACGATGTTACCACTCAGTGCCCCTGTTTCATCGCTAATACCATAGATGTGGGTTTCGGCTGCTCCAGGGAAATCATATTGCCGTAGTTCGCCATTTTCTAAGATGACACCATGGTACAGCCCTTTGCTATCTTTGTAGTGTCCGGCGGCGTTCCCATTATTACCGAGGGCATAGAAATAAGTGTTCTGTGAACCGGGGAAATCATACGTCGTAAAGACCCCGTCAATGAGCGTAAAACCGACTGTTTTTTCACCATCAGTGCTTCGCGTGTTGCCCGCATAATCCGCGAAGTCGTTACTCGCAGTCACCTCCAGGAAATCGACACCGGGAACTTCGATGGTCTCAAAGATATAATCTGCAATCGGTGTGTCGGTGCTAACTTGTGCAACGGTGTCCGCTATGAAGCAGATGGTTAGACATATAGACAGAATAAGTGCGATTTTTGTGTAGTGATTCATAATTATCCTTTTTTAGCGTGCGTGCGGAAACTGTCAGTAGACGGTCTTTGTTTAAATGCGTCATTCAAACCGATACCGAAAGGAATTCTCTATGGATATTATAGCAGTTTTCTGTGATATTGACTACTTTTTATTTTTAAAAGATAAGCAGATTGTCGCTTACAGCAACGGACGGAATTCGACAGGGTGGAATTTACACGTTTTTTTTCGGTTTAGCAGCGTGTCACAGCTGCACCGATAGCACAACTGTGACACTTGTGGATTCTACTTTACATTCTACTTTACAATGACGAGTCGCCGTGTCTGCTGGAAGGCGGGGGTCGTCAACTGGTAAAAATAGACACCACTCGCAACGCGTTCGCCCAACGCATTCCGCCCATCCCAATACGCCGCACGTTCCCGACTGTTATAGAACCCCGCGGATTGATAACCGAGCGAAAGTTTGCGAACCAACTGACCGGTTGTATCATAAATGGAGACCGATACGGGGCTGGCTTCCGAGAGTTGGTATGGAATCCATGTCTCTGGGTTAAACGGATTCGGGTAGTTCTGCAACAACTGATTCCGCGTCGGTTGACCGATGCCATCAAGACTGACAGACAAAACGGCATTTGCGAGATGCTCAGGTGTCACTTTAAAGCTGACAGTTCGGGATTCAACATTTCCATCTGGACCGATGGCGTGCAATTCAACCACGTCTCCAACTTGGACGACACTCTGGCGCGTCAAGTCGGCAGTTGCGGCAGCGAAGTAATCGCCTTGCACTGAAGTGGTTATCACACTGTCTGTTCTCAAATTACGGACGATGACCTTGTAGCCGTCAAACGTCGGTTTCCCTTCCAGATGCCCACTGACAACAAATGCCCACGCTTCCCGTAGCATCTCCGGGGATATGGCAGGTGGCGCTGCGGCGGCCTCGGTTTGATTTGTCCAAGGGGCACCGACGAAAGCAAAGTTTCGAGTTTCTGGAACGTTAACAATATAGGCTTTGCCACCTTCAATTGGGAAACCGTCATTGGGCGCGTCCGGTGTCCAGGCGACGAACTGCTGTGTTGCTGTATCAAGCGTAATGACGGTTGTTGCCCCAGTCAGAGCGACAAGTGATTTTGCGGTCGTTGGTCTTATTGGTGCCAACGGCACAGAAATCATGTTTAACCCTTTAGACAGCGTAGCAGTGTAGGTGTTGCTATAACTTTCCGCTTCCACTTGTGAGGTGAGTTTTGCGATAAACCCGTGTCTGCGCCCATCGGGTGAGTCATAGTGTCCGACGACAGAACCGTCCTGATTGATATTGTAGCCTTCTGTGCTCACGCTGCCCGGGAACTCCAATTCATGTAGCCCATATAAGTATGATCCGACATAGGAGCGCGGGCGGTCCCCGACCGCTTTGGCTCGGGCAATCACAAACACACCGCTTCCCTCTGCATCGTTAATCCCGTGCAAGAAAAAGTATTCCAGATTGGATGGGTCCAGATAGTCCAGAATTATAAACCTGCCAGTCGGGGTACGCGCGAATGCATGATATAGACCGTCAGCATCTATGAAGCTGCCAATGATAGAGCCTGCCGCGTTCACAAAATCGGCATAAGTTGCTGCTGCCTCGGGTGCCTCAACGATTTCGTCGCCTGAGAATCCACGGCGAACGCCATCAGCACCTATAAAATTCCCCGTCAGTGCCCCCGTCGAATCACTAAAACCGTATATGAACGTTTCGACTGCCCCCGGAAAATCATATTGGCGGAGTTCACCATTTTCTAAGATGACCCCATGATACAGACCGTTGCTATCCTCGTAGTGCCCGGCAGCTGTCCCATTATTGCCCAAGGCATAGAAATAAGTGCCTTGTGATCCAGGGAAATCGTGGGTCGTAAAAACGCCATCAATGAGCGTAAAACCGACTGTTTTTTCACCATCAGCACTTTTCGTGTTTCCCGCGTAATCCTCAAAGTCGCTACTCGCTGCTAACTCTAAAAAGTCCACGCCCGGAACATCAATACTCTCATAAACATAGTTGAATTCAGGGGCTGGCAGATAAGCTATATCTTCGAATTTTGCAGCAGTTTCCGCAGTGGGCCTGGCGATAAACCCGTGTCTACGTCCATCTGCAGCGTCGTAGTACCCGACGGCAGAACCGTCTTGATTGATATTGTAACCTTCTGTGCTCACGCTGCCCGGAAATTCCAATTCAGATAATCCGTGCTGGGATGTGCCGACATAGGAGCGCGGGCGGTCCCCCATCGCTTTGGCGCGAGCAATGATAATCCTTGTATCAGTGATCCCGTGGACAAAAAAGTATTCCAGATTGGATGGCTCCAGATAGGTATGAAAAACAAACGTACCATTCGAGGTACGCACATAAGGATGGTATAGCCCGTCAACATCTATGTAACTTCCTGTAACAGCACCACTTGCGTTCACAAAATCAGCATAAGTTGCTGTTGCATCAGGTACTTCAATGATTATGTCCCCTGAGAATCCACGTCGAACGCCAGAGGCATCTATAAAATTACCTGTTAATACGGCCCTTGAATCACTGTAACCGTATATCTCTGTTTCAATGGCACCCGGAAAATCATATTGCCGCAACTTACCATCTTCTAAGATGACACCGTGATGAAGACCATCACTATCTTCGTAGTGTCCGGCAGCTAATCCATTATTACCGAATGCATAGAAATACGTGTTCTGTGAGCCGGGGAAATCATACGTCGTAAAAACGCCATCAATCAGCGTAAAGGCGACGATTTTTTCACCATCAGCACTCCGCGTGTTTCCCGCGTAATCCTCAAAGTCGCTACTCGCAGTCAACTCTAAAAAGTCCACGCCCGGAACATCAATACTTTCATAAGTATAGGTGAATTCAGGGGATGGCGGGGTTGGGGCATTATCGATTTGTGCATCGACATTGCTTAGAAAAAAGAAATTGAGGCACATAAACAGCGTAAACGTGTACCATAAAAAATTAGTTTTAATTTGAGTATACATAATAAAAACCTTACTTAAGAGAACCTAAGTTCCTACTAATGAATTTTGGACGTTTTAATGGAGTTTTTCAAACATTTCTATTTTTTTTGCTTAAGGGATGTTACAGTTACACGGATAGCATAACTGTGACACTTACATTGACACTACTTTACAATAACCCAAGTTGCTACCTTTATCCAAATAGCTGCTTTATACTCGTTGCGATAACAAACAAAAGCACTTTCAACTCAAAACCGGCTGCTGACACCGCATGAATCGACTTGGGGAAAAGTTGTTCAATGAGACTGATTG
>JAJDTJ010000039.1 GCA_022827225.1 Candidatus Poribacteria bacterium
GTTTTTGCCACCTTATTCACCCGATTACAACCCGATTGAACACGACTTTGCGAATATAAAACGTCTCAGAGAATACAATGCTGATAGAACTATTGATGAAGTCATAAACATGTATCTTTAATTCTAACGCTTACTATAATATCGAAAACAACTGGGGTTTCAATAATATCAATCGTCATCTCCGAAGTCGCGTCGAAACTGTAAGGTCTCTGGAAACGCGACAAGTATTGATTACCAACACCTAACATTAAAAATACAACTGCCAACGTAGACGCAGCAATCACCCACGGCACCAGCGGTTTACTGCCTGATGGGGTAACCGGTTTCAGTCTCGAAATCTCGCGCATGATATTATCGGTAAGATTCGGTGTAATTTGGAAGTTTTCTAAAGCCTCTCGTATCATCGGTTCCTCCTTCTTTAGACGTTCTTGAGCACGGTAAACACGATTCTTGATCGCACCGACCGATACACCCAGAAACTTGCTGATCTCTTCATACGTCATTCCGCCGAAGTAATAAAGCGTGATGACAGTGCGATCGCTTTCTTTTAATTTCGCGAGTAGTTTCTTGACGACTTCGCGCTGCGCTTCTGCCGTTGTCCGCTCGTTTTCCGCAATAACATAGCCAGAATAGGTCGCTTTTTCTAATTCTGCGCTGCTTGTGTCTTCCAATGACTGCGTTGACAGACGTTTCTTACGCAGCCACATCTTGCAGTAGTTCGTTGCTATCACATAAAGCCAACCTGCAAACTTTTGCGGCTCCTTCAGCGTTGAAAGGTTTTGATATACCTTCAGAAAGGTGTCTTGCGTAATCTCCTCGGCGACATGAAAATCTCCAGTTTTCCGCCAAGCAAGGGCGTGCACCGGTTTTTGGTGTTTTTTTACAAGGGCGGAGAACGCAGTCTCATCGCCATCAAGCACGCGTTGGATGAGTTCAGCGTCGTTATTTTTCATCGGATACCTCTAAAAAGGAGATGTTCATCGTTCATATCAATCTTTAATGATGCTACTTGAGATAAAAAAGTCACAGAATTCTGCAAACTACGCAGAAAGATGTGGATTCATGTAAAGCGTGTTGAGATTCGATTCTGTTGTAAAAGATGGATAGGAAGGAAGGAAATCAAAGATAAGGAGGCAAACACTTGCAATCCGTAAGTGGTTACCTCCGCTACAATCTATTTTACCATCATTCACTTTTGGCTGAACCCTTAAGCATTTCGTTCCAATCCCACAAGAGAATTGTGCCATCCGTGGCGGCACTAACGAGCATTGTACCATCCGGTGAAAACCGTAACGTGTTTATGCCTTTCGTATGCCCATCAAGGGCAGCGATTTTGTCTCCCGTCTTAACATCCCATAATCGGATTGTACCGGTGTCAAACCCACTGACAAGCACCTCACCATCCGGCGAAAATACCAACAGTTCCAACAGTTCGGTAGAATCAGTGGAGGGCCTGTCTCGCCTATGCCCAATGCTAATAGGGAGAGGCTTATTAGCCGTACCCACTTCCCATAAATGGATGTGATCAGATGTTCCGGCGGCGAGCAAGGCACCGTCTGCCGAAAATGCCAATGACCGAGCTCGCAGTGCCTTCGACTTTGCAAAGGCAACCAATGCCGCACCGGTTGCAACGTCCCACATCTGGATTTCTCCCTTTGAAGTGCCACTGACGAGCCATCTACTATCTGGCGAAAACGCCAATGACCAAACTGTTGGTACATTGCGAATAATGCCGGGACCCAGATTCGCCAGGTCAGCGAGAGGTATTGCCAGTTCATTCCCGGTTTCCGTGTTCCACAAGCGGATTTCACCAAGCCCAGTAAATGCCACCATTTTGCCATCAGGAGAAAAGGTCAGTCTATTGGCTCCCATCGTATATTGCAAGGTTGCCAGTTCACGCCCTGTCTTTACATCCGTCAGGCGAATAAAATGATTTGCCCGATAAGGAGCAACAGGCTGGCCGAAACTTGCGCCTGCCCCGAAGATCGGAGTCCCATCTACGCCTAAACTAACGAGTTTTGTGCCATCGGGTGAAAATGCTAAAGTTGGGAACCAATCCCGATGTTCCGTATTGTGGACAGTGGACTTTTTCGATGTTTTCACATCCCACAAGGTAATTACACCATTAAACGCCACACTTGCAAGTAGGGGGTTTTTGCTAGGGGGTTTCTTCAAGGTAACCTCGCTCCTACGATCCTGAAAGAAAGTCGCTGCTTTCATCAACTGCGTGTGTCCAGCGATACGGTTAGCCAACGGAGCCGGAGGTTGTGTATTCCAGAACCGGACCATGCCATCTGCGCTGCCGCTCACAAGCGTGGTGCCATCTGGCGAAAACGCTAACGCAGTAATACCGTTGATATGTCCAGTAAATGTCGCGAGGCGTTCTCCTGTGGTGGTGTTCCACAACTGCACAGTTTTATCGGTACTCCCACTGGCAAGGCGCGTGCCATCGGGTGAAAACGCTAACACATTCGCCCAACTCGTATGTTTTTGGAGTGTCCTCTCGTCGGCGTTGGTGAGATCCCATAATCGCACTGTCGTATCGTCGCCGCCACTGGCAAGCATCCCGCCATCGGGTGAAAACGCTAACGCTAAAATCTGATTTTTAGGTCGTGATCGGCGGGGCACAGGTTCATCCAACGGCTGAGGTGTCAAATCTATATGGTGGCCTCTGAGGGCAGGTAACGCTTCGCGGGTGGTTGTATCCCATAACTGAATCTTCCCATCCGTCCGCCCACCCGCGAGCTTATCGCGTGTAATTGCGTAAACTCGATTTATCGGACGCAACCAGCCAATTGGCTTAGGACTGAAGAAAGGCCTCACAGTCACCCTGCCAGTTTCAATATCCAAACTGATAATTGTATCTCCTGAACCGCCGATACTGACAAGCGTTTTCCCATCCGAGGAAAAACGTAGCACTAAAGCGGTATCATAGACCTCTGGGAGCAACACTTCACGTCCGGTAGCAATCTCCCACAACTGGACTCTCGGCGCGTCGGTACCATATTCACCGCCGTTGGCAAGGAAACGACCATCCGGCGAAAATGCCAGGAATCGGCAGGCACCCTTAAACAAGAACATCTCTTCACCTGTCTCCACATCGTACAGCCATATACCGATGTTACTCCCGACTGCAAGTTGTGTCCCATCCGGTGAAAACTGAATTACGTTAACGCCGCCCTTACCGAAACGCGCTTTCGCCGCTTGGGGCAGATGCCATTGCGAATACTCTTTATCCGTTTTATCTGATTGCGCCTCCGCAGCTGATGCCGAAACATCGTTAGGCTGCTGATTAGCGGTATCGCTTTTGCTCGGTGTGTTGACATTTCCAAGTTGCGTCCGAATATCCGGTTTGGATTCAAGGTTTAGCACCACGGGTGCTTCAATGATCTCTACTGTCATTTCTGAAGTCGCATCGAAACTATAGGGTCTCTGGAAACGCGATAAGTATTGATTACCAACACCTAACATTAAAAATACAACTGCCAACGTAGACGCAGCAATCACCCACGGCACTAACGGCTTGCTGCCTGATGGAGTAACGGGTCTCAGTCTCGAAATCTCGCGCATAATATTATCGGTAAGGTTCGGTGTAATTTGGAAATTCTCTAAAGCCTCTCGTATCATCGGTTCCTCCTTCTTTAAGCGGTGGCGCGCACGGCTGAGACGACTTTTAATCGCACCGACCGACACACCAAGAAACTTGCTGATCTCTTCACACGTCATCCCGCCGAAGTAATGGAGTGTCATGACTGTCCGCTCGCTTTCCTGTAACTTCGCAAGCAGCTTTTTGACGACTTCGCGCTCTGCCTCGATCGTCGTCCGCTCGTTCTCTTCAACGACGTATCCAGAATATGTCGCTTTCTCAAACTGCAGACTGTTCGTTGCTTCCAGCGACTGCATCCGCAAACGCTTCTTACGGAGCCACGCAATGCAGTGGCGTGTCGCTATTACATAGAGCCAACTCGCAAAACTTTGCGGCTCTTTCAGCGTCGTCAGTTTCTGGTACGCTTTCAAGAAAGTATCTTGCGTAATCTCCTCAGCGACATGGAAATCGCCGACCTTCCGCCACACCAGTGCGTGAACCGGTTTCTGGTACTTTTTTACCAATTCAGCGAAAGCCGTATCGTCGCCTGAAAGGACGCGTTGAATCAATTGGCTATCGTCACTTCTCATCGGATATCTCCAGACGGGGTGTTTCAGTATTTCACATTGAAACATAGTGACGCGAGTTAGGGGGAAAACGGTTGCATAATTCCGCACAAAGAAGGGAAAACGCCTGTTTCGGAAACCAATTTATTCTGGAGGCACGTCCCAGAGGAGTATAGTACCAGCAAAGCGAGAATGTAAGTTTGTACTTGCCAGGGTTTTCCCATCAGGTGAAAAGACCAATTCCTTAACAGGACTCACATACGGATTGAATGTCGCGATTTTGTGTCCTGCGGGCAGCGACCACAGATGGATTGTCCCGCCTATATCGCCACTTGCGAGAAAAGTGGCATCGGGTGAAAACGCTAATTTACAGACTTCATTCGCATGCCCTTTGAGTTCTAAAACAGGTTGCCGCTGTGTTATGTACGACACATAAATGGTGCTGCCTGCATTCGCGGCGATGATTGTGGATTTTTTGACTCGCGCTACCGCTACTGCACGGACGGGGGTATCCAAACGGTGCGAATCGAACAGTTCCTGCAATTTATCCATCAAATTCAGATTCTTCTTAGGGACACTAAACGTGGCAAATGTTTCACCGGTATCGGTATTTGATAAATGGACATCCGTTCCTTCACCAATCGCAAGGACTTCGCTATCCTGTGTGAATGCCAATGTAAACGTCAACGCGGGACTCCAGTTTGGTACTTGTCCCGGGAGCGTACATAAGCGTCTACCAGTAAGGGCATCCGTTATCTCCATTATACTGTCCCGGTTTTTAACAGCCAGTTTCTCACCATTTGGCGAGAAGGCGGCTGCATGTGAAGCAGGAACTGAGTTCTCAAATGACGTTGCATAGATGTGGTATACTGCCGAAGTTCTCGGCAACGGTACAGTTGCCAAATCTTTCGTCAACGGATTATACGCTACGCTGCGTGGCATCTTCGGAAGCGTGTAACCGGCATCGTATTCTTCAGCAACGACATCCCACATTTCAACTTTACCGGAAACCGTAAAAGCGGCGAGGGTCGTCGTATACCCCAAAGCGGCGATCGGCGTGTTGTACTGAGAAAACGCTAAGCCAATAATCTCGCTTCCACGTTCCATCGGCACAGCGGCTCGCAAATTGGGTTCAATCTGTCTGTTCGCTTCTTCAGTATGTCGAGGGAGTTGTATCCGAAACTTTTCGGTACCGGTATCTGTATGCCACAGATGGACTTTGCTACCTGTACTGCTCGCAATAGTTTTTCCATCATGCGTAAACGCCAACATGGAAAACCTACTCGTATATCCTGTGGTCAAGGTACGCTCATGCTTGCCTGTGGTTGCCGACCACAAATCCACTGTGCCGTGGTGGTTCATAGTGATAACGGTTGCACCATCTGACGACAGCACAAATTCCCACAAACCGCCATCCGCATTTTTCAGTGTAGCAACACGCGAATGCGTATCCATATTCCATATTTCAATATCGTCTAAACCCGCAATAGCAAGTGTTTCTCCGTCCTTTGAGAATGCAAGTATCGATGGATTTCCGTAGAAATTTGCGACCCGCTTTGGAAATGTTAGCATCTGTTTTCCTGTCTCAAGGTCCCAGAGATAGACGTTTCTAGCAGTCGCAACGCCAAGCACTTTGCCATCTAGTGCAAAACTGAATGCCCTTACCTCCGATTTAGGTTTCGGGAGCGCCGCTATTTCGCGATTCGTGCGTCCATCTTTGACGCTAATCGTTCCGTCTTTGTTCTCGAAGACAAAGATAACACGATCGTTATTAGCAAGTGCCTTTACCATAACACTTGTACGTGCATCTTTCATCGGATTGAATCTCGGCAGTTCAGTGGTGAAAGTGTCTAACAGCTTTCCAGAAGCGGCATTCCACATCCAGACCTTTGGAACAGCCCACATCCAAGGGCCATCCCCCAGCAAAGGGCGCGAAATTTTGTCAATTATTCCTTCACCGACGACGGTTTTTCCATCATCCATGAATGCCAATGTTTTGATCCAATAATCAGGCATCTTGAATGTTGACAGGAGTTTCTGGGTTTCAACATCCCAGATGTGACATTTGTTGTCTCCGTTGGCAGTCGCAAGCGTTGCCCCGTCGGGAGAAAAGGCAACCCGTCCGATGAGAGCCGTATTCTCTGTGATAAGCGCAATCTCGTCGCCTGTGCTGACATCATAAAGCCAGACACCTGTGGAACTCGCAATCGCCAAACGAGTGCCATCGCGCGAGAGCTGCATATCCGTGAAGGTCCCTTTCCCGATTCGCGCTTTGGCACCTTCAGGTACCCCCCATTCGATAGAGTCTATTGGGTTGGCTAACCCCTGATTCGTTAGTATCAGTAGAACTACCACTATCAAAGCAGCAATTGCTGATGGCACTAACGGTTTAGTAGATTTGGCACATAGTATCCCACGTCCTACGCGCTGCATGGCATTTGGTGTGAATTGCGTATTGTCTAAAGCATCGCGAATCATAGGTTTTTCCTTTCCTAAGCGGTAGCAGACACAACCCAACAACTCTTACTTATATTAAAAAATATTATACCACAAATACAGCTAAAAGCGCATCTGATCTGGAAAGGACGTGTAAATATTTGCGTAAATTATTCAGGATTTGAATACGGAGAGAATGGGCGGTATTGTTGCACCGCCCCGATAAGATATACCGATTTTTACTATTCGTCAAGATTGAAGTAAAGCACGCCATTGTTCCACGTGCCGACATACAACACGTTCCCATCAACTGCAAGCGAGGATGACCTCTCTGGTGCCTCTGACACGATCTGTTCCCACGCGTCGTTTTCGTTCTCCAACCGATAGACACCTGTCTTGGAAATGCCATAAACCGTTGTGCCATCGACAGCCAAGTGTTCCATAATGAGGTTGTTGCCTTCTGCATCGGTGACGATATGCCAATGTCTTCCATCATCTGATGTAATGATACCTGCGTCGGTTGCTACATAAACCGCGGAATCCGCAGACACTATATCATTGAAAACTTTAACGGGAAACGGCAGAGCCGGCGTGAGATCAATCCAATTGTTTCCCTTATCAAACGAAACGACGAGGTGTCCGTCCCGTTTGCCGACGTAGACGGTGTTCCCTGAAACGGCAAGTTTGAAACCTTGCTCCCAAGTACTAACGATTCCAACGATCTTTTCCCGTGGCATGCCTGTTTCTTCAAATACCCTTGCGGCTTTTTCCATGGAGAGCTCATGCGTCTCTTCTACACCTGTGTCGTACCATTTTGTTTCACCGGGTATCCACCGAAAGAGTTTAAAGTTGTATTCGATATAAAACGTATTGTCCGCAACAGCGAGTGCGCCTCGCAAACCGTTACGCAGAAGTTCTTCAGTTACTCGGGAATCTTCTTCTGCTAACTGCTTAAAGAACTGGGTTGCGCCGAAAGTGCCTTCTTGTAACTGTTCAACAAATGACTTATCTTGCAGAGGAAAAAAGAGTTCTCTTTCTCGAGATAAGTGGATCATTAAGTCTCGCGAGTGAAAAACCGGTATTTCTTGGAGCCGCATCAGTGTATTACTATCCTGAGAAACTTGGTACAGACGGACTTCTTCACCAACTGTTTCTTTTACTTTTCCCTTCGCATAGATCACGCCGTTAGACTTCACTATATTAAGAATTTCTGGTGGTTCTTCTCGACGAAATTCGGTAATTTGTGTTTGCGGGTTGACAGCACGCCACGTTTTACCATTATTGATAGATTTAACGACTTCCTCGAAGGTCGCGGCGTAGAGTTGCGTAGGCGTATTTGTTCCGCTGTCTGCCCTGAAGGCGATTAAATCCCGCACGTAACTTCTTGTACCTGGATTAAACCGTTCCCACGACTTACCGCCATCAATAGAGCGATGAATCCCGGAGTTACCCCACGTATAAAATGTGTTTTCATTCAACGTCTCAATTCCGGCTACAGTGTACCTCGTAACTGAAATACCCGTATTTTCCTCGCGCGTCCATGTGTCTCCGCTGTCAATCGATCGGACGACTGCCCCGTCACTCCTACCGATCACCAATACTGTCTTTCCCGCTGCAGCGAGTTCAACAGATGCATAACGTCCCATAATGGGCCATGCGTTTGTAGGCGTTATATCCGTCCAAGATTCACCTTTATCGATTGAGCGAAAAATCCACCATGACCGTTTCTGCCCGCGATCCATTTGCTCGAACACATTGCCGCCAGCAACTTTGTCCCAGCCCAATCTTGCCATAACATAGAGCGTGTCCTCAGTCCCCGCCAACGCATCAATCCGTTCGGCTTCAGGAATAGGAAATCGCAAACGTTGCCAGCTATCAACATCAAGGCGATAGAGTCCGATGTCTGCTGCATGTCCGCTGCTTGTTGTGGCAAATAACGTATCTTGGACGACACGCAAGGTGCGTATCTCCCCTGCCAATCCATCGCCCACGGCTATCCATGTCTTCCCGTTATCAAGTCGGTAGACACCGGTGGCTGTTGTAGCAAACAACGCGTCTCGAATTACACGCAAGGTGCGTATCTCCTCTTCCAAATCGTCGCCGACTGCCATCCATGTCTTCCCAGCATCCGTAGAACGGTAAACCTTATGTGTCTGAGCGAGGTAAAGCACGCCATCCATTGTCACCAATCCAACGGCTTCTCCGCTTGGACGGTCACTGACTGCCATCCACGTTTTACCCTCATCCGTTGAAGTGAAGAGTTTGTTAGATACAACCATATAGAGGGTATCGTCCTGCTTTGCCATCAGCGTTTCACCATCCCACCAAGTATCCGACAGTGACCTAACGTTGTTGACATATTGCCACGTTGTTGCCGCATGAGATGATTTATAGATTGCGCGCATAGTGTCAATAACGTAAATTTCTCCTTCAGGCGTAGTGAGTAGCGTTTCTGTCGATGTGTTTCCGGTAGCATTTCCCGGAATCCACTGCTGTTTGGGGATAGAAACGTCCTCGCCATCTGTCTGCGCGGCAGCAAATAAGACTTCATCGGGTCGCTGACCGGCACCATCGTTTTTACTCGGTGCTGCAGCATTTCCGATTTGCCTCCGAATATCCGGTTGGGATTCAAGGTCTAACACGACAGGAGCCTCAATAAGTTCTACCGTCATCTCCGAAATTGCATCAAAACTGTAGGGTTTTTGGAAACGCTCTAAATGCTGACTCCCGACACCTAACATCAGAAGGATGACTGCTAACGTAGAAACACCAACTACCCACGGCATCAACGGTTTGCTACCAGACGGTGCAACAGGTTTCAGACGCGAAATCTCTCTCATAATATTCTCTGTAAGATTTGGCGTAATTTGGAAGTTTTCTAAAGCCTCTCGTATCATCGGTTCCTCCTTTTTTAGTCGGCGACGCGCCCGATAAAGACGATTCCGAATCGCCGCCTCCGATACACCCAAAAAGTTGCTGATCTCTTCATACGTCATTCCTCCGAGGTAATAGAGCGTAACCACCGTTCGGTCGCTCTCTTGTAACTTCGCAAGCAACTTCTTAACGACTTCACGTTGTGCTTCCGCTGTCATCCGCTCGTTCTCCGCAATGATATGTCCAGAATATGTCGCTTTTTCTAACTGCGCGCTGCTTGCGTCTTCCAACGACTGCATCCAGGTCCGCTTTTTTCGGAGCCACGCTTTGCAATGATTGGCAGTTATGACATAGAGCCAACTCGCAAAAGACTGTGGCTCCTTCAAGGTTGACAACCTCTGATACACTTTCAGGAACGTCTCCTGTGTAATATCCTCGGCGATATGGAAATCTCCGATCTTCCGCCACGCCAACGCATGAACGGAGCGCCGATATTTTTTCACGAGCGCGGAGAACGCAGTCTCATCGCCATCAAGCACGCGCTGGATAAGTTGAGCATCGTTGTTTTTCATCGGATACCTCTGGAATAAGGAATGTTCATCATTTCACATCAAGATATAGTGACGCGATAAGCAGAAAAATAATCTCACAATTCTGCAAACAAAAGAGGCAAATCCATATAAAGGAGGTTTGAGATGCTGTTCTGTTGATTACGAGGCGCAATGAGGGCTTATGGTCGCCAGATGTATTTACTTCTATCTGTCAAAGGCTATATTATTTTCAATCTTCGGGTGTGGCTAACACGTAGGCGAAACCTTTTCCGACTGCCAGACTTATCGGGCGATTTGCCTGAAGTGGGGTGACAGATAAAAACTGCGCGTCATCGCCGTGAAGATATTCTTTGACTGTAATAAGGCTTCTTATAGAAAAGAACCCGTTTGCGCTGACGACGTAAAGCAGACCATCCAAGATTTGGAAGTCCGTGACGGGACCCACAGGGAGTTCTAATTGTTTGTCGTTGAGGACTATCGTCTCTGGTGGATATTGCGTGATTTGCTGCATCTCTGCAGCACTGACAGCATACGCAATTTTCGGTTTTCCACGAGTGAGTGTCATTCCTTCTTTCATCTTGAGCGGATCGTTTCCTTCTTTCGCCTTGAGATAGTGAAGACCTTCTGCACCCACGTAATAGAGTTCTACAGCTACGGTTCCACTACCAGCCGGCAAATCCTTACCGAACATGTACTTAAAACGTGCTTCGTTCTTTTCCTGTTCATCATAACCTTTTGTATATGCTGAGTAAATCAACAAGTCACACTGCGCGGATCTCATAGGGTTTTGTATCTGCTCCATGACCAAGCAATAAGACGATGCGCGGACTTTCTGATTTTTGCTGCTCTGCAGTTGTAAAAACCCGCGTTGAGACCGGAGGGCTTCAGAGATGCCACCGGGTAGACGTTCTAACGTTGATGTCTCAATCTGTTGAACATTGGGACGGTCAGCTTTCGGACTGAACAACCACCAGCGAGGCGACAATTCAACAACCTTGACGAGTTGCGCGTGTCCACGAGGCGCGTAAAAAATGTACAGATGGTCATTTTCTCCGTGAACATAGAGGTGATCGTCAAGAACATCAAGGTCTTTGATTCGGTGTTGCTGTGGTAAATACCCGGTAGACGCAATCACAGGTTGCAATGGCTGTGAAATATCGACAAGATGAAATTTTTGTGGTGTCGCGATAACGAGATGATCGCCAGAAGCAAGGACTTTGCCGATTGCGTTAGGAAACGCGAGGGATGTCAGATAAGACGGACGTTGTGGAAGCGAAACATCAATGACGTGCAGGTGTTTCTCAGTCGTCAGATACGCGTGTTCGCCTGAAAGGACAACGGTGTTGTTTGGAGCAGCCAGATACGGTAGTTGGATAGAAGCAGCGAGTGTCGGATATTCCATATCTTCAATCTCTATAACTGTGAAAACACTCGTCTCTTGTGGTTTTGTAGAAGGAACTGTCCTTTGCTGCTGCTCAAGTGTATTTTTTTCAGGCTGCTCAAAAACGTCTTGCTGATTCTGATCAAGACTCTTCAAACCGCATCCTATGTTTACAACAGAAAGTAGTAGCGTCACTATCATGAACGAAAAGATTGATTTGACAAAAAGTTTTAGCATGGTTTTCTCCTAATATCGACTACCTCAGAAACCGCTGCCTACCGCTACGGTCCATAACATTTTCCTACTCAAACTCAACACTGAAGAAGATGTTGTTTTTCTCCAACAGTTCATAAAAGTCGCCGCCCGGTTTAACGGCTGAGGAATCTGCAGCAAATCGTATGTAGTCTAAAATTAAAAGGCGGATAGTCCCTTTCAGCGCGCCTGCTTCATCCTCAGCTTGATCCCTTAGTAAAGTAAGGTCCGGGTCTTCCCCGTAAAATCCAGCAAGTTCCCTATTTAATTTCTCTAAGTCGAGGCGGTGTTTAAGGATACGCGGGATTTCTTGACGTAGATATGCCACTTTTTCCGCAACAGGTGTATCGTCGTCTGGTTTTAAACCGAGAACGGATATATCAGGAGGTAAGTTTAAACGGAGTGATTCAACAACATCGGTGTTTAACCGACACTGTTTTGTGTGAAGCACGGTCTTTAGGATGACCTCATTCTGGCGTGGCAGATCTACTACTTCGATCGGTGTAAAGTACCGTTCAATTTTCTTGGGAAACCAGACACCCGGCAGATATTCGTGATAATTTATTTCCCGCGTCTCTATATAATTTACACCCGACTCGAAGTACTTCATTTCGACAATATCCATCGGATTCTCAATCGGAAATGCTCTTTGCAGCTTAACCAGACGGAAACCCTTTTCATGAGAAATCCAGATGATAAGGGACTCATCAGGGAACTTTAGACGAATAACTGAAGTCTCCTCGCCATTCAAAACTTCACTGCCCAAGAGTTCACTCTCATGCTTTTCAAGGAGCCGCCAAAGCGGTTCTGTGAGATAGGTACTTCCGGCAGCACTTGGATAGGTGAGCCAATATCTCGGATCGAGATCAGAAAGCACATTCCACTGATATCGAAGAATATTCTGGAAACGACGGTCAGAAACTTTCCGGCGAAAAGGGTCGCGGATACTATATTCGGTATGCTGAAGGGCATAAACCTCCAGCGATGTCTCTCCATCCCACAAGATGAAGTAGGTTTTACCCGTCTGGTTCTCAATAAGTGTGTAACTATCGGGGTCCCCACCCGCGGCGATGCGTACATCGTCAGCAAGTACTATGTCTTGTTGTTTGAATGCCAGTCGAAGTGTTTCAAGAACCGTCTTTTTCTCGTTACGTGCGATCTCAACGCTAAAGAGAAATTTTTTGTACTTATATATCTCCCACCGCTGTTCTCCGTCGTCGAGTTCGATGGATGGAAAAACCTTTTTAACGAGCGGATAATCCTCTATTAAGAGAGGGGAACCCCATTCTCGTTCCACCCGGATTTTATCACCTTCAAAGGTCAAAGCATATTCGATTTTTGCGATCCCCGGTTTCCTATGGTGTTCAATAACGAAGTTGCCGCTTGCGGAAACGATAGAACTATCAGTATGCTTCATCTTTGTGATAATTGTTCCTAAGTCAAACACAGCAGGATTATACGTGTGTTGATCAGACGCAGCACTTTTACTCGATATATCCGAACTTCCGAATAGTTTCCGAATATCCGGTTTGGATACAGGATTTAACACTTCGCCGACTGTACTCGGTTTATCAATTCCGTAAACGAAAATGGGTGTATCAAGCGGTAGGTTTAAACGGAGTAACTCAGAAACATCGGTGTTTAACAGGCACTGTTTCGTGAGCAGAACGGTTTTGAAAAGTAAGTTATCCTTTTCTTGTTGTTTCAGTGATAGCTCAGGGGCAATGGACGTTTCAATCCTTTTAGGAAACCAGACATCTGGTAAGTATTCATGATACGCAATTTCTCGACTCGAAATATAAGTTACACCCGCTTTGAAGCCGTGACCTGCTGACCGATTATCTATAACCCAAGTTGCTACCTTTATCCAAATAGCTGCTTTATACTCGTTGCGATAACAAACAAAAGCACTTTCAACTCAAAACCGGCTGCTGACACCGCATGAATCGACTTGGGGAAAAGTTGTTCAATGAGACTGATTGTC
>JAJDTJ010000140.1 GCA_022827225.1 Candidatus Poribacteria bacterium
GCAAATAGCGGTCTCAAGATTTTTTGCCAAGTTCAATGAAAAAACAAACTCACAGAATATTAATGTCCGTTTTCAAGACGATACACCCCTGCCTTTTGACAAGGCAGCATAAGTTTACAATATCGTCCAAACTTTAGTAATATCTATACCCCAAATCATAATTGCCCGATTGTTGCAGCCACGGCCTATAGTTTTGAAAATTGTTGTCCATGTTTCCTTGTAATCCGTTTTAATCCACACTTCAACCGTAAAAAAATCGAGTTTAGTCCCAAAATCGCCGAGCGTCGTTAGGTTCACATAATCCTTAATACCATCAAATTTAAGGGCATCTTTCAGGCGTCCGTTGACAACGCTTGGGGTTCCTACAATTGTTGCATTGTTTTCGCCCCAAACATCTTTGACGGTGTTACCGATAATGTCCTCATGATCAAAGGTCCAGTAACTCACAAGTCCATCGGTTACGATATTCTCTGCGTCTGTAATGCCACACAACCCAACGATAACCCCAACGATAACCACAAAGAGCATCAGCACATTCAGGAGTGTTTTCATGATAATTTACTTACCTCCAGCAAATATAGTAAGGAGGGTTCTAATCAGTTAATGTTATTGCAAGGATAGGTCGAAACCCTCTTAAACACGTCAGGTTGCAATCAATAAGAAAAGTATACCCAATTTTCAAACAGAGGTCAAGATATAGCACCTTCATAATTAAAAACGCGTCCGCGAACCCAAAAGGTTGCATAAAATGCAATACGTCCGATTACTGCTATAAACATATCGCCTTTACCGGGTGAAAAAAGAAGACGCATCGCAGATGCGCCTTTTAGATGGATAGTGCCAAGGGATTGACAACCTTTTCAGCTTGACAGAGAAGGACAAGAATGGTATGCTGTCGCTAAATTTTAGTTATTTTCGGCACCTTCGTCAATCCAATCAATGAAGAGTTGGATTTGGTCGGCATCTAACGGGGGTCCACCGGGGGGCATCCCTCCGCCGTCAATGCGCTCGACGACAAGGCTACCTTTACCATCGTCAACGACGAATGCTGGACGACCATTTGCCGCGTTCTCGAAGTTTTTGAAAGTATCGTACTGACTGAGGTCTAAGCCTGTAAAATGTCCAGCGACATGACATCCTGGAACGGCACACCGCTCCGCGAGGATCGGCTGAATATCATCTTTAAAAGAGACCCCCTCTACAACAGGTTCTTCGACAGGGGGTGGATCAGGCACTGGTTCGGGTGGATCCGTAGTCGTAGGCGTTGTCGTCGTCGGTTGAAGGACATCAGTCATGCCGGGGGTGTCTTCAATGGTGTCGCCTTCATCACCGCAGCTGGCGATGAAGATAGCAGCGCAAAAGATGCTAATGGCAAATATGAGTAAAGGAGAGCCACGTTTGCCTCGGTCAGATGGCCGCGTATAAGATGAAACAATCACGATAAAATACTCCTTTTCTGAGAATGTGTTCATGAGCATGAATTTTCCTATTTTGTACATAGAATACCACTATACAGAGGAGATGTCAAGTTGAAAATTTTGATTAATACCGATATCACACCTGAACAACAGCAGCAGATTGCGTCGGTTTCTGACGAGCTTTCGCTTGTGAGACCGAAGAATTCGGGAGATGCTCTGCGCGAAATTGTAGACACTGACATCGTGTTCGGTGGATTTAACCGTTCGCTCTTTGAAAAAGCGGAGCGGTTGAAATGGGTGCAAGTGCTTTCGGCAGGTGTTGACGGATTACTGTTCCCTGAATTCGTTAAAAGCGATGTTATTTTGACGAGTGCGAAAGGATTCGTTGGGCCGCACTTGGCAGATCAAGCGTGGGCGCTGCTCCTCGGACTCCTGCGTGGTATTGGACGCTCGGTGCGGGAGCGGACGTGGGATAACCGGATGTCTATCCGACACGCGACGTGGGAATTGAGTGAACGGACGCTCGGTATCGTCGGACTCGGCGGCACCGGGCTTGACGTGGCGCGTCGGGCGCAAGGGTTTGACATGCGTGTTATCGCTGTTGACCCGGAAACGGTTGAGGCGCCTTCGTTTGTTCACGCTGTCTGGAAGATGGACCGCTTCCACGATCTACTTGCAGCATCAGATGTCGTTGTCATCTGTGCGCCGCTGACCCCGGAGACACACGGTATGTTCGACGATGTGGCGTTTGAAAAGATGCCATCACACGCGTTGCTAATCAACGTCACACGTGGCAAAATTGTGGACGGGCCAGCACTGATCCGAGCACTCAGTTCGGACAGTATCGGCGGCGCGGGGTTGGATGTGACACCTGAAGAGCCGCTGCCGACCGATAGTCCGTTATGGGATCTGCCGAATGTAATTATTACACCGCATGTTGCTGGTGGTTCACCGATCCGCTTAGATCGGTCGGTTGGACTTTTCTGTGATAATTTAGAACGGCTGCTCGTTGGCAAACCGCTTCTCAGCGTAATCGATAAAGAGAAAGGATATTAGTTACGGAGAACCGTTAGAGACAGGCGAGGCGAGTGTCCTCGCCATGTCCTGTCCGTATAACGCTCAAACGTTTAATTCAGCGATTTTGACGAGTTGTTTCCCGATATTACCGCCTTTTAGCATGCTAATAAACGCGGCGGGTGCGCTCTCAATTCCACCTTCCTCGATCGTCTCACGATATTTCAGTTTGCCCTGTCGCAACCACGCTGCCATCTGTGCAAGCCCTTTCGGGTGCTGGTCAGCGAAATCGGAGACGAGAAACCCTTCAATCCTTGCCCGTTTGGTAATCATGTACCAGAGGAAACGGGGTCCCATTTCTGGTTTCTCTAAATTATACTGTGAGATTTGCCCGCATATAACAACCCGTCCATTGATTCTTAAATTGGGGAAAACGGCATCCGTAATTTCGCCGCCGACGTTATCGAAATAGACATCGATGCCATCTGGGAGCAGTTTCTGGAGTTCGGTATGATAATCGGTAACGCGTTTATAATTAAAAGCGGTATCGAATCCGAGTTCATCAACGATGTAATCGACCTTTTCATCGGTTCCAGCGGAGCCGATGACTCGGCAGCCTTTAATTTTCGCGATTTGTCCGACGACGGAGCCGACTGCCCCTGCAGCACCGGAGACAAATACAGTCTCGAGTTCTTGGAGTTGTCCAACTTGTAATAAACCGAAGTAAGCCGTCAATCCGGGCATCCCGAGAATCCCTGCGCCTGTTGAGATGGGTGCGATCGTCGGATCGATTTTTCGCAGTCCATCGCCTGGTGTAACACTGTATTCCTGCCATCCGATGCTTGCATTGACAATATCACCGACTTCAAAATTTGGATGCTTTGATTCAATAACCTGGGCAATAACACCGCCGACCATCACTTCATCGATTTCGACGTTGGCGGCATAAGATTTTGCTGCGTTAATCCGCCCCCGCATGTACGGATCGACGGAGAGATAGATCGTTTTTACCAATACTTGATCGTCTTCTGGTGTCGGGATCGGAACCTCCACCACATTGAAATCTGACGCTTTCGGGTACCCTACGGGCCGAGAGGCGAGGGTAATTTGACGATTCATAAAGCGACTCCTTTGACTGATAGTTAATTTCTTTTATTGAATTGGACGGGGTCTTCGCCGTGAATGACGATAAGTTCATGTCCTGGAGCATCCCAATCGAAAACTTTAACAATAGGCAGGATAACCCGGACTGCCAATCCGATACGTCGCTTATCGGATCGGTTCGCCTCCGAGTGATGTAAGGTGCGTTCATTAAAGAGTACAAATTCGCCGGGTTGCATCTCTAAGTTGACAGCGGTGCTTGTATCGACGAATCCGAGGTCCCCCATTTGTCCGAACGCCATATCCGAGGTCGCTTTTACGTGGGGTATCACTTTTCGATGCGAGCCGGGGACGATCTGTAGGCAGCTATTTTCCAACGTTGCTGAATCAACGGCAATCCATGCGGAAATGATGATCGGTGGTTCAAGGGGCCAGTAGTTGAAATCTTGGTGCCACGGGATCTCTTTTGCACCTGGTTCTTTGACGAAAAAGTTTGTTCGCCAGAGCAGGAGATCTGGCCCGTAGATAGCTGCCATCCGCTTGACGATAGCGGGATGCGTGGCGAGATTGTGAATTATGGGAGCATCGAGATGCCGGTTATGTACTCTGTTTTTGTGGTCTGGCGCATCGGTTTCGAGGACCTTCTCGATTTCCGGTTGCATGTTGAGCATCTCTTTAGGACTGCAGAGCGTATAGGGACCGAGGTAGCCTCGTTCCCAGAACTGTTCTCGCTCCTCAGTGGTCAATATATGGTTTGCGTTTTGCATGGTATAAACCTTTCATCGCCGTAAACCCGACGATCGCTACGAGGTTTGAAGTTTTAGATAACATGTTTGGTGTTCCGTGCCTCACTAACGAAGAGAGGGGCTACTCTTGACAGACATGAACTTTAATTGCGCCGGAAGTTTTATCGGCAGACACACGGAAGGCTTCACTGATCTCGTCAAGCGGATAGTAATGCGTCACCAGTTTCGTGGCATCAACTTTTCCGGAGTCTATCAACTCAATTGCGGCTTCAAAATCTGTCTCCATCCCGCTATAACCGTAGCAGTTAGAACCGGTAATGAACGCCTCCGACCAGACGATAGTGGAGAGGTTCACCTCAAGCGGTTTGTAGTAGCCGGCGACGAGTACGACGGCTCCCTGTTTCCGTACAATGGTTGTAGCGGTGTTGAAGTTCTCTGCGCCACCGACGGTTTCGATCACTGCGTCAAACCCGATCCCCTTTGTTACATCCTTGACGTATTCGCGGACATCGGTATCACCGATATTAACGACGTGATCCGCGCCGAGTGACTTTGCTAACGCCGCCTGCTGTTCGTATTTGACGGTAATCAGCGTCTCTTTAACGCCTGCGGCAACGGCATCCGCTAAGCAGAATTGACCGATAGTTCCGCCGCCGATAATCGCGACGGTGTCTCGAGAATTAGCGCCCGAACGTGCGACAGCGCGGTGTGAGACCGCAAGCGGTTCGACAAGTGCGCCCTGCTCAAACGTCATCTGTTTCGGTAGTTTAAAGAGACCGGACTGGTGTGTTGCCGTGAATTCAGCGAACCCGCCGTGCATTTTCGGTGAGATCCAGGCTCTGTTGATACAGAGGTTGTACTGACCTGTTTCACAATACTTGCAGGTACCGCAGTGTGAGAAACATTCGACGGCGACCTTATCCCCGATTTCAAAGCGTGTTACGCCATCGCCGAGCGCTGCGACGACACCACATGTTTCATGTCCGGCGGCATGTTCATGCGATTGTCCCCAATGCCCGAAATAACTGTGCAGATCGCTACCACAGATGCCGGTCTGCTTGGTATCAATAAGTACAAAACCAGGCGGCGGTTCGTTGCGTTCCACTTCACGAATCGCGATTTGTTCAAGACCTGTATAGATAGCAGCTTTCATATTCATGGGAATTCCCCCTTCAACAATCGGATTTTCGGTACATTTCAATAAACATCGATTATGACGAAGTTCGTAGCAGGTACGATATGCTTCGCACTATTTCTTTTGTGTAGGACTGAATATTCGATTTTTTTCGGTCGGGTTTTGGGTACCCGTGAGCTGCGTTAAGATTGCGCGTTTATCAGATTTCCCGACGCTCGTCTTCGGAATTTCATCAGCAAAGACGAACTTATCTGGAATCCAGAATTTCGGGAATTCGGCTGCGAGTTGTTGTCTAAGCGTATCCGAAATGTTTTCGCCTCCCTTTTCCGTGCAGACAACAACAGCGATGGGTCGTTCACCCCACTTGTCGTCGGGTATGCCGACAACGGCTGCTTCTCGGACATAAGGGTGCTTTAGGAGTGCGGTTTCGAGGGCAATGCTTGAAATGGACTCGCCGCCGCTTCGGATGAGCGACTTCGCGCGGTCAACAATCTGGACGTAACCTTCTGCGTCAATTGTTGCCATATCGCCGGTGCGTAGCCACTTGTCGGTTGTAAAGTGCTCAGGTGTCGGTGCGATTTTATAGTAGCGATTCGCTGTCCACGGGCTCCGCACTTGGAGTTCCCCGATTGTCTTGCCGTCCCACGGGAGTTCCTTGAAACCGTCAGCTGTTTCAGCTGCGAGGCGGAGTTGAACACCCGGTATAGGTCGTCCCTGTTTCGCTTTGATTCGCCATTTCTCGGTATCCGTCAAATTCTGATGTCCAGCGCGCAGTTTTGAGAGTGTCCCGGTAGGTGACATTTCTGTCATCCCCCAAGCGTGGCAGATTTCGACACCGAGTTCCTTCTCATAAGATTCGATGAGAGCGTGTGGCATCGCTTCACCACCGACAATCACTCGCCGCAAGCTGGAGATGTCGGTTCTTCTTTTTTGCAGTTCGGGGTAAGCTGCTGCCCAGATGGTGGGTACGCCTGCAGCGACGGTAACACCGGTGTCGGCAATAAGGTCCGCGATAGCGGTTATTTTCGTGCCGGGCAGCACGATATCTGCCCCTGCGAACATACTTGCGTAAGGCAGTCCCCACGCCATGGCGTGGAACATCGGAACGATCGGCAAAACGACATCCGTCTCTGTCAATCCGAAGACATCTGCTTGGTTCGCTGCGAGGGTATGGAGAAACATGGATCGGTGTGTGTAGAGAACACCGCGCGGTTCTCCGTGCGTTCCACTGGTATAGCAGAGCCCCATCGCTGAGTTTTCGTCTCGAATATCCCATGTATATGCTGGCTTAGCATCGGAAAACAGTTGCTCGTAGCAGGTATCGGTATCCGGGGACTTTGGACCGAAATAGACGGTATGTATAGGACCCATCTTATCCTGCAACGCCTGAAATTGTGTTGCGTACGCACTATCAACGAAGACGAGTTTGTCCTCTGCCTCGTGTACAATTTGCGCCAACTGCGTTGGTGAGAGACGCACATTGAGTGGGTGTAGCACGGCACCGAGGCACGGGATCGCATAGTAGAGTTCCAAATGTTGATAGGTATTAGCGGCGTATGTCGCGATTCTGTCGCCGCGTTGGATGCCTAATTCGGTGAGAGCGTTCGCCAATCGTTTTACACGTCCGTATAACGTTGCATAGTCGTAACGATGCAGTGTCCCGTTGGGCAGCAGTGTGGTAACGTGCTTATCCGTATGTATACGGTATGCGTGTTCCAATATTTGTGCAAGTGTTAACGGATGGTCCATCATCAAGCCGTACATTTTTTAACGATTCAGTTCCTTTGAAAGCAAGAATTGCCCAATTTCCCTTTATTTTAGCACAAAATCAGCGTTTTTTGTACAAAAAGCGGCACCGGACGCTACTCCGAAACTTTAATTTGCATTTTTGAAAAAAAATAATGCATAATTAAACCATAGAATGCGGAATAAAGTATTGGGTTCATGGAAAACTACGTCCAATTCGTCCAGTTTTCAAATAACAGAGGATTTAAATAACAGAGGAGAAAAAATTAGATGTCAATATCAGACAATGGCAGGTATTTCTGGTGCGTTATAGCGGTCGTGTTAGGCTTCGCGTTATTGATACCGATGACTGCCAGTGCCGAAGCACTGAAGGTAGTTGTTCAAGATCAAAACGGGAACGCTATCCCGGAAGCGAGAATACAGATCGGGAACCAAGAGCAGACAACAGACGAATCCGGAGCTGCTACGTTTGACGACGTGTCAGGTGCGCAGTCGCTGACGGTATTAGCGATCGGTTTTTCGAGCAAACGGATTAACATCGCTGTGGGGCAAACGGAAGCGACAGTCGTGCTTGCGCCTGTTCAAACGGTTGATGCGGTTGTGGTCGTTGGTACGCGTAGTATTGGTCGGCGTGCCTTACAAGCTCCCGTTCCGATTGAAGTGGTTGACAGAGAGCAGCTGAGTATTACTGGTCAATCCGAAACGGGTCGTGTCCTTCAGATGTTAGTCCCCTCCTTCAACTTTTCGAGTTCCACGATTAGTGACGGTACGGATGCGCTGCGTCCTGCGACGTTGCGGGGTTTAGGTCCGGATCAAACGCTCGTGCTTGTCAACGGCAAACGTCGTCACAAAAGTGCGCTGTTGCACGTCAATACGTCGGTAGGTCGTGGTACGGCTGGTACGGACTTCAATGCGATTCCATCATCGGCGATTGAGCGGATTGAGGTGCTGCGTGACGGTGCGGCTGCACAATACGGTTCCGACGCTATTGCGGGTGTGATCAATATTGTGCTGAAAGACGATGTGGATACAGGCGATGCGGACCTCTATTGGGGACAAACCTACGAAGGGGACGGCGATACATGGAACGCGAATGCTAATTACGGTATGAAAGTCGGTGAATCTGGGTTTCTTAACCTTACTGCTGAATGGCGAGACAGATACCGCACGAACCGCGCGGGACTCACAGGTGTCCGTCAATATGATTGGGTGGAGGAAGACCCTGGAAGACCCGGAGATGCGGTCCTTGAAACCGAGAATGATGATGGGACCGTGACAGAGAAACCGGTATGGTTCGACTCTCGGGAATATACCTTTGAGCGTCAAAACTTCCGCATTGGGGATGCCGACTCGACGCAAAAAGTTGGGTTCTACAATTTCGGGCTCCCGCTCGCTGCGGGCTTAGAACTCTACTCCTTCGGTGGTCACTCTTCACGTCAAAATAACAGTGCAGGCTTCTATCGCAGAGCCAATCAAGCGGAGCGAACCGTCACGGAAATCTATCCAGACGGGTTCCTGCCAGAGATTAACACCGACATCGGCGATACTTCCCTGGCTTTAGGGGTGGCGTGGACGCACGAGGCGACTGACCTGAACGTGGATGTTAGCATCAACCACGGATTGAACACGTTTGGCTTTTTGATTTCCAATTCTCTGAACGCCTCTTACGGTCCGAGCAGCCCGACTTCCGCAGATGCGGGTGGCTTTGAACTCTCACAGACGGCGTTCAACTTAGATGTTACTTATCCGTTGGACTATCAATCCTCGCTGGTTAACCTTGCGGGTGGTGTCGAATTCCGCAGAGAGGGCTACGGCATCCATGCCGGTGAACCGCTTTCATGGATTAACGCGGGTCTCGGTGCAGACGGTGCCGCGGGTGGTATCCAAGTTTTCCCCGGTTTCCGTCCGGACAACGAAGTGGACGAAAACCGAACCAATATCGCGGGTTATGCCGACTTTGAATCTTACCTGAGTGGCCAACCTGGAACTGGGCTCCTCGTCGGTGCAGCGGTGCGTGGCGAGCAGTACAGCGATTTCGGTGCGACTGTCACAGGAAAAGCGACGGCTCGTTACGACTTGACGAAACAGGTTGCAGTACGTGCTGCCGGTAGCACCGGTTTCCGTGCGCCTTCGTTGCAGCAGCTTTATTTTAATAACATTAGCACACAATTTAAGGTGGATGCTGACGATATTGATAAGGATGGAAATACGGAAGAATTGGTCGCGCTTGAAGTCGGCACGTTCCGGAATGACAGCGATGCCGCGCGTGCTCTCGGTATCCCTGAACTCAAAGAGGAGACAGCCTTTAACGTCTCCGGTGGTTTTGTGTTGAAACCGCTTGAGAAGGCGTGGCTTAGTATCGATGGATTTCTTATTCAAATTGACGATCGGATAGTCCTGAGTGGCAGTTTCAGTGCTGATAACGTTGCGGGCTTAGCTGCAGCAGGTGCGAGTAGCGCGCAGGTGTTCACGAATGTTGCGCAAACACGCACGCAAGGCGTTGATGTCGCAGCAGGTTACCTGCATGCTTTCGACAACGAGTCCCTGCTTAACTTGCGGGCTGCATTTACATGGGCGGATACGGAAGTTATTGGTGATGTAGATGCGCCAGAAATCCTCGTCGGACTCGAAGATACGCTTTTCCCTTCACAGGAACGCTCTATGATTGAGGAGTGGCAGCCGAACACTCGGATTAATCTCAGTGCGGATTACATCGTTGGCGATCTGACTATCGGCGGTGCCTTGCGTTACTTCGGCAGCTACACCGTTCAAGAGGGAAGCGGTGATGATCCAGCACGTCAGACGTATGGCGGGAAATGGCTCACCGACATTCAAGGGAATTACCAACTGAACGAGGGGCTTTCATTGACGATTGGTGCGAACAACCTGCTCGATCAGTTGCCTGATCCGAACGAGATTGGACAGTCCCGCAATGGAACTTTAGAAGATGGCAGGGGTCAGGTCATTGTTGACTCACCGGGTGTGTTCACCTATTCGAGAAGGTCTGCACCGTTCGGTTTCAACGGCGGACTTTACTATGCGAAGTTGTCCTATCGTTTCTAAATTGTTCGTAAACAGACCCGCGTCAGATTTAAGGATTCAGAGATCACCAATCTGACGCAAATACCATAAAACTGTGGTTAACAGAGAGAACTCCTTTGGGTAAGGGTTGCTTATTCCCTTATACTGCAAGGAGCTCTCTCTCTTATTTTTTCTTACCGTTTGCCTATTCATACGGAACTCATATTTTTTAGGGAAAGATTCACAAAATGTTAATTTCAGAAAACAGACGATATTTCTGGTGCACGCTATCGGTTTTATTCGGTATCGTATTATTATTAATGCCGATGGCTGCGAATGCTGAAACACTGAGGGTAGTCGTTCAAGATCAGAACGGGAACGCTATTCCAGAAGCAAAGATGCAAATTGGGAACCGAGCACAGACAACAAATGAATCTGGAGTCGCTACGTTCAGCGATGTGTCAGGTGCGGACACCCTCACCGTAATAGCGATCGGTTTTTCGAGCAAACGGATCAACATCGCTGCGGGACAAACAGAAGCGACAGTCGTGCTTGCGCCTGTCCAAACGGTTGATGCGGTTGTGGTCGTTGGTACGCGCAGTATTGGTCGGCGTGCCTTACAAGCCCCTGTTCCGATTGAAGTGGTTGATACGGAACAACTTAGACTCACAGGACAATCCGAAACGGGTCGCTCTCTCCAGATGTTGGTACCCTCCTTCAACTTTCCAAGTTCAACGATCAGTGACGGTACTGACGCGTTGAGACCCGCGACATTGCGAGGCTTAGGTCCTGATCATGTGCTGGTATTGGTCAACGGTAAACGTCGTCACAAGAGTGCTTTGCTTCACGTCAACAGTTCTGTTGGTCGTGGGACTGCCGGAACAGACTTCAACGCGATTCCGTCGTCGGCGATCGAGCGGATTGAAGTGCTGCGCGACGGTGCCGCCGCACAATATGGGTCCGATGCCATTGCTGGCGTTATTAACATCGTGCTGAAAGATAATGCCAATGCAGGTGATGCCGACATCTATTGGGGTCAAACTTATGAGGGTGACGGTGACACGTGGAACGCTAACGCAAACCACGGCATGAAAGTCGGTGAAGCCGGGTTCCTCAACCTCTCCGTTGAATGGCGTGATAGATACCGTACGAATCGTGCAGGACTGACTGGGACGCGGCAGTACGATTGGTTAGAAGTGGACCCAGGCAGACCGCCGGACACCATGATTGAGATTAAAGACGCAAACGGAAATGTGACAGGTGAAAAACCGGTCTGGTTCGATCCGCGTGAATACCATTTTAATCGGAAAAACTTCCGTGTCGGGGATTCTGATTCGACACAGAAAGTTGGATTCTACAATTTCGGCTTACCTTTGACGGAAGGTGTCGCGTTATATTCATTTGGTAGTTATTCCACGCGCCAAAACAACAGTTCCGGTTTCTACCGTAATGCCAAGGATACCAGTCGCAACGTGAAGGCGATTTATCCAGATGGATTCCTACCGGAAATTAACACTGACATTGAAGATGTATCCCTCGCTCTCGGTGTAACTTGGAACCACAATCCAACGGATTTAGATGTTGACATCGGTTTGAATCACGGTCTGAATACATTTGATTTCTTCGTTTCTAACTCTCTGAACGCATCTTATGGGGCTGCGAGTCCAATGTCCGCTGATTCCGGTGGATTCCGCCTCGATCAGACCACCTTTAATGTAGATGTTACCTATCCGCTTATGTACCGGTCTTCACTGGTGAACTTAGCGGGGGGTATTGAGTTGCGTCGGGAAGGTTACGGCATCCGAGCCGGTGAACCTGTCTCTTGGTTCAATGCGGGTCTCGGTGCAGACGGTGCTGCGGCTGGTATCCAAGTTTTCCCCGGATTCCGACCCGATAACGAGTTGGACGAAAGTCGAACGAACGTCTCAGGTTATGCCGACTTTGAATCCTATCTCAGCGGAGAACCGGGAATGGGGCTGCTTGTTGGTGCAGCGGTACGGGGTGAGCAGTATAGCGATTTCGGTGCGACGATCACAGGAAAAGCGACAACGCGCTACGACTTGACGGAACAGATTGCGTTCCGTGCTGCCGGTAGTACCGGTTTTCGCGCGCCTTTACTCCAACAGCTCTATTTCAATAATATCAGCACACAATTCAAGGTGGACAATAACGACGCTGATGGAGACGGGAACACAACCGAACTCCTACCCTTTGAAGTCGGGACCTTTCAAAATGATAGCGATGCGGCGCGGGCACTCAACATTCCAGAACTTAAAGAGGAGACCTCAGTCAATGTTTCTGGTGGTATCGTCGTCAAACCGATTCGGAACCTATGGTTGACGGTTGATGCATTCCAGATTGATATTGATGATCGGATAGTCCTGAGTGGAAGTTTTAGCGCGGATGCTGTACCTGCGTTGGTAGCGGCTGGCGCGAATCAGGCACAAGTTTTTACGAATGTCGCACAAACGCGGACCCGCGGCATTGACGTAGCAACGGGTTACCTATACGCTTTCGACAATGAATCCGTCCTGAATATCAAGGTCGCGGCGACTTGGGTGGATACGGAAGTCATCGGTGATGTGGAAGCTCCCGGTCCTATTCTGATCGGTTTTGAGGAAATTCTTTTCCCGGAACGAGAACGCTCGATTATTGAGGAATGGCAGCCGAATACTCGTGTGAATATCAATGTGGATTATCTCATCGGCGATCTGACTCTCAGCGGTGCCTTGCGCTACTTCGGCAGCTACACCGTCCAAGCCGGAAGCGGAGAGAGTGCGCAGCGACAGACCTACAGTGGAAAATGGCTCGCTGACATCCAAGGGACATATCAGTTGAATCAATCTTTTGTTTTCACGCTGGGGATAAACAATTTTCTTAATCAGTTGACTGACCTGAACGAAGTAGGTCAAGTACGCGGTGGCACCTTAATAGATAGTACGGGGACAGTCATTGTGGATTCGCCAGGGGTTTTCACGTATGACCGGGCGGCTGCACCGTTCGGTTTCAACGGCGGATTTTACTACGCGAAGTTGTCCTATCGTTTTTAGGATAGGTGACATAATTGCTGAAAAAATTGTAACTGTAGGCGTGGTTTCATGAAGAATCCGATAATTTGTCTAAAACTAAATCGTCCTGCCTTTTGCGTAATTTCTATTGCATCTATTTACACGATGTGCTAAATTGGATTTGAAATTTGAACCGATAAGGAGAATTATTGAATGCATCGAAATCTCTTAATCTTTTGTGTGGTAGTGCTTATTGTAGGTGCCATCATTGCGCTGAGCATCCGCTCTGTTGAAAGCCAGAGCGATATGGTGCAGCGCGGGAAATACCTCGTGGAGACAGTGGGCGCGTGCGGGCATTGTCATACGCCGCGTACGGGTGCGGATTATAATATGGACATGTACCTCGCTGGACATCCAGCGAATGCCGGTTATCCTCGCCACAATTTTAGCATGATGCAACAGGGCATCTTTATCCTCACATCGCCACAAATGAGTGCGTTCTCCGGTGCTTTCGGCACAAGTTTTGCCACAAACTTAACGCCGGACAAAGAGACCGGATTGGGCGAATGGACGGAGGAGATGTTCATCGGCGCAATGCGTACGGGACTGCATCAAGGCGTGGAAGGCAACCGACCCATTTTGCCACCGATGCCTGTGAAACACTATGCACAGATGAACGACGAAGATTTGAAAGCGATTTGGGCGTACCTCAAGACAATTAAACCTGTCAAAAATGAGGTGAATCCGCCACTGAATCCACGCGGTCGTCCGTATTAAGGAAAACTAAAAAACGTGTAGTCTGAAACGAAGTGGAAGGCGGGTACACCACAAGGCCCGTTTTTCACACAACCTCTTTGAACAACCGCAAGGAAAATTTAAAAAATGGCAGCAAAAGACTCTGTTCGTATTGCCGTCGTCGGGATGGGTATCGGTAGACCCAACGGCGCAGCACTTGCGAGAAATCCACGCGGCAATGTCGTCGCACTCTGCGACTTGCTTGAAGACCGAATGAAAGCCTTCGCCAAGGACCTACCGGGCAAGGTCAAATTCTATACAGATTATAAAGAGATGTGCGAAGCCGCCGATATCGATGCGGTATTCGTTGGCACACCGAACCAGTGGCATGTCCCGATTGCGTTAGAAGCGGTTCGGAACGGTAAGCACGTCATGGTAACGAAACCGCTTGCCGATTCTGAGGATGCGGCGAAAAAATTGGTATCGGAAGCGGAGGCAGCCGGTGTCGTTAATATGATGTCGCTCTCTACACGCTTTGGAAATGACTGCCAATACCTCGGTAATCTTGCACGTGATGACTATTTTGGTGAACTCTACTATGCCCGCGCGCGGAGTGTTCGTAGGAGCGGTATTCCTGCGTGGAATCTCGGTTTCATCCAGAAGGGCGGTGGTGCGTTCCGTGATATGGGTGTCCATGTGCTTGACTCGGCTTGGTGGATCCTCGGACTGCCGACACCGATCGCGGTGCTCGGTGCTGCGGGTGCGAAGTTCGGACCCCGTGGACTCGGCTACTGGAACGGGACAAAAGCACCGAAAGAGATCTACGAGAAATATGATTCCGATGACTACGCTGGCGGGTTTATTACTTTTGAAGGCGGCGTCGGTTTGCAGGTCGAAAGTTTCTGGGCATCACATCAACCCAACGAATTTCAGATCGAACTTTTCGGCACGGAGGCGGGGGCGACGCTGAAACCGCTACGTCTCTATCGAACGGATAAAAAAGGTGAATTTGAGGATATAGAAGGGAAGCCGCCAAAGCGTAAGCATGCGGCGACGTGGGACGCTATCGCTGATCACTTTATTGAATGTATCTTAGACGACGTAACTTGTAAGGCACCGCTCCGTCATGGGTTGATCGTCCAGCAGATGATGGAGGGGCTCCTTAGAAGTGCCGAGACGGGACGAGAAGCTGAGATTCAGGCAGCTGTAGAGGCTTAAAAAATGGCAGTTAAAATGACAGTACTATGCGACGCTTTTGAGAAGGACGGCTTCGCTATCGCGCCGAACCTGTTTACGCGAGATGAAGTCCAACGGCTCAAGTCAGAATGCATCGACATCCTGGAAGCCGTTAAAGCGGAGACAGGTTCAGTCGCTGGACACGGCGTGCATGTCGGTTTAGCGGCGCGGAGCCCGGTATTCCAGAAAGCGGTCGGTGACGAGCGATTACTCGACATCTTGGAAGGCATCCTTGCACCAGACATTGAGTTTTTGAGCGATAAGGTGGTTTTCAAGAGTGAGGCGATGACTTTCGCGAGTCCTTGGCACCAAGATTGGCACTATTGGCACGGTGCACACAAAGTCTCGATCTGGGTGGCACTCGACGATGTGAGTGTTGAGAACGGGTGCCTCAAGTTATTTCCGGGTTCGCATAAATCCGCGATCGTTCACGATGGCGATGCGGGTGATGGGCATGGGTTCGGGAACCGATTGCGTCCGGGGGCGGTTGATGAGAACCTCGCTGTCACAGCGGAATTGGAAGCCGGTGGTGCGGTCTTTTTTCACGATTTGACGCTCCATTCCAGCCATCCGAACCGTTCTGGCGAGGAACGCTGGGTCTGGATTCCGACGTATCGGGATGCGAATGCTGAGGACAACGATTATCCGTGGGCTGTCGCTGCGAAAGTTTTACGCGGCGAAAAGCTGACAGGGCGGAAGAGTGGAAGGATGGAAGGATAGAAGGGATTGGGGTGGATGGATGGAAGGATGGAAGGATAGAAGGGTGGAAGGATGGACGAAATTCACTGCCGCCCCTCCACTCTTCCATCTCCCTAGTCTTCCGTGATAACTGAAAATTGACAGGGTGGAAGACGGGAAGGATGGACGAAATTCGCTTCCACTCTTCCATTCTTCCCGCCTTCTGTATAAGGAAAAAGGAGAAATTATTTATGTTTAAGAATCTGAGTACCGGTGCGATCGGTATCGGGGCGAATATGAGAGAAGGTTTAGAACTCGCAAAAAATGCAGGGTTTGACGGGTTGGACCTGAATATCGGGGAAGCCGCGCAACTCGCGGAAGAACACTCTGTAGAATACGTCAAAGACCTCTGGTCAGAGGCGGGGATTGCCATGGGTGGCTGGGGATTCGGTGTCAACTGGCGTGGCTCCGATGCTGAATATTACGCCGGTTTGGCGCAGCTGCCGGAACGTGCGGCACTCGCTGCGGAACTCGGTTGCTACCGAACGACTACGGTTGTTGGGCCCGCATCAAACGATATGACGTATCAGGAGAATTGGGATTTCTCGGTTAAACGGTTGCGTTCTGTCGCCGAAATTCTCAGCGTACACGGACACGCCATCGGGCTTGAGTTTATTGGACCCGCAACGAGTCGCAAGAGTGCTAAACACCTTTTCGCCTACTCTATGGATGCGATGTTAGGACTCGCCGCCGCTATCGGTACCGGAAACGTCGGACTGCTTTTCGATACATGGCACTGGTATACCTGTCGCTCCACAGTTGACGATGTTCGGAAACTCTCTGTATCGGATGTCGTCTACGTCCACATCAACGATGCACCGGCTGGTATTGATCCAGACGATCAGATTGATAATATCCGATGCCTGCCTGCCGAGACGGGTGTGATCCCGCTCACTGAACTGATGCAAATCCTGACGGAGATCGGTTACGAGGGACCGGTAACGCCGGAACCTTTCAGCAAAGCGGTGAACGAGATGGAACCCGCCGATGCAGCGAAAGCCACCGCAGAATCTCTTGATAAAGTGTGGGAGAATGCAGGTTTGTAGTTGTTGACCACCTCATAGGCGGAAGAACCGCTTGCTTTCGATAACGCCTACGGAGAAAACTCATGGAAAAAATAAAGACTGTTGACATTCATGACAAGGTCTTTGAGGAGACCTATACTGCTCACATCCAAAGAAACGGTGCGAACTGGCTTGGGCAGATACTAGACGTTCCAAAAGTCAAGTGCGAGGCACCTACAGAAGCCGTACTCCTGAAAACTCTCGAAAAAAAACTTCATGAGGCACTCGTCGCCGAAGAAGAAGCTTGGGAGAAGCAATTTGAGGAAGACGTGAAAGCCGGACGGCTGGATCACCTTGCCGAAAAAGCCATTAAGAATTATCGGGAAGGCAAATACCGAAGCATAGACGAACTACAGAAGTTATTGTAGTATGGAACATATACTTGATGACGATTTTTGGGATGCCTACGCCGAACTTCCGCCCAATGTTCAAAGACGCGTCCCTCAGAAAGTGCAACTCCTCAGGCAAAATCCCAGACATCCTTCTCTCCGTTTTAAAAAGGTTCGAGACCTTTGGGCAATCCGAGTGAGTAGAGGTTATAGAGCTTTAGCCCGTCAAGAAGAAGGGGATTTCATCTGGTTTTGGGTTGGAACACACAGCGAATACGAGAGACGGATTTCATAGGCGGACTTTTGTTTATCGTGGTGCCTGTTCTATTTGCCCGTTACACTATTGTCGGAAGTAAATATAGGAGCGTAACACAACGTGCGACTTATTGATAAAGAGAGCATCCTCGCGATGACGCATCTATGGGAAGGCGAGCGGTTTCCTGACGGACGACCGCGCGTTCCCGACGATATCCTTCGGCGTATGAAGGCGATCAGTATCGAGCAAGCGTGGGGTGTCCTCAACGGGAACGGCTATAAGTTTCAATTCGCTGGCGATTGGATGAACCTCCACCCGGATCGGGTTCTCGTCGGCAGAGCGGTGACGTGCGCATTCGTCCCGATCCGCCCGGATTTCAACGATGCTGTCTCTGCGCAAGGCGAAAAAGATGGATGCGTCGGAGGTCAAAACTCGTGGGTGATTGACACACTCGTTCAAGATGATGTTATCGTCGTGGACCTCTTCGGTAAAGTGAAAGACGGTACCTTCGCCGGTGATAATCTCGGTAACTCCATCTATGCGAAAACGGGGACGGGTATGGTCATCGACGGTGGTATCCGAGATTTGGACGGTATCTACGAGTTGCCGGATTTCGCCACGTTCGTGCGCGGCGTGGATCCGACGGGTATTGCGAACGTTACGTTGACCGGTATCAACATCCCGATCCGTATTGCGGAGGCGACGGTTTTACCGGGGGATGTCGTTTTAGGCAGGCGCGGTGGTGTTATCTTTATTCCACCGCATTTCGCGCAGCAGGTGGTCGAGCGCGGTGAGGAGGTCGCACTCCGAGACAGGTTTGGACACCAACGGCTACGCGAAGGTGTCTATACGCCGGGTGAAATAGACCGCAAATGGTCGGAGGAGATTGAAGCAGACTTCGCGAAATGGCGTGAGAACCAAGATCCTGAATAACAAGGAGATTTTAAATATGGAACTCGATCAAGTGATAAACCAGGACCCTGAGATTCACGGAGGGACTCCCGTATTTAAAGGAACACGGGTGCCTGTAGAGGCACTCATCGATCACCTAAAAGCCGGAGAGAGTCTTGACTATTTTCTTGAGGGGTTTCCGTCTGTTTCTCGGGAGCAGGCGATCGCTTTTTTGGAACTCGCCTTGACCCACACACTCCGATCACGCCCGCAATAGGAATGGATCGGGTCGCGTTGTGATCTGGCGAGGAGCGGGTTCGTGAGCTAATACCATTTCTAAATAAACGCCTCTCATTAACGAAAAACCGGTTCGTAGTAGCGCAATTTATTGCGCGCTTACAGGCGGATACCTCAGAACGTGAATTAGAACAGCTCCGCCGACAACTTGCAAACCGATAACGGAAACCGTGCTTCTGTTGTAAGCGGTGTAGCATAACCTGTTAGGTTGTGCATCGTTTTTTCGCAAAATAGCGCGAGAATCAGAAGTGAAATATATCTGAATCAAGATTTTTTGTTTGACAAATTTCTTTTTTTTTATATAATTCACAATAGTTATTTCTGAGATTAGGACTATCGTATATTTTCCAAATCATCAAAATGTTCAAATAGATCAATGCACATTATATGTTGGTACAGAAAATGGAAGAGAAAAAAATAAAGTGGAAAACACGCCTTTTGCTGTTCTCCATCCATCTATGCCTTTTTATTTTTCTAACAAGCTGCAACCGTGGGGAAACTCCAGAGATCCCAGAGTTTCAAGATGATACATCCGACTTAACTCTTGGCGATATATCAGACAGGCTTGTTGCGCGTATCTATTTTGATGCCACACTTTCTATGCAAGGCTTCGTTGTTCCGGGTTCAACCCGTTATACACAAATCTGTCGTTATTTAGAGAGTGTTATTGTGAGTGGGTGGAAAAACGGATCTGTTGACTTTTTTCGGTTTGGTGAACAGGTTGAACCTATCGACAGAAACACTTACCTAAATCTCGCCGGAACTGGATTCTACGAGGACAGTAGAATTTTCCGAGAAACATTCATACAGAAAATAATCGATCATGAAGCACAATTGACTCACGATGAGGTTGAGGAAAGTGCGGCTACTGAAGAAAAAATAACAATTCCTGAAGAAACGGACAAGAACGATAAAGAAAGTCCATTAGTTGTCATTGTGACAGACCTTTTTCAAGATAATAGAGATTTAACTGTATTGGTTACACAACTCAAGGAACAATATATACAAAAAGATCTTGAGGTAGGGTTACTTGGAATTCGCAGTGAATTTGATGGAACAGTTTACGATTTAGGTGAAGCACCACTACCTTATCGGAGTACACCCGGAAATCCTGAAACGTTTCGCCCTTTCTATCTCCTTGTTTTAGGCAGACATGCCGATATCGCTCACTATTTTGATCGCTTAATAGCAAATGGGTTTTCCGAAGCAAAAACGATAATCTTTTCCCAGTATCTGGTCAAACAGTTGTTGTCCTTTGAAGAGGCAAACATTACGACAGAAAATCTGCATATTCGCGAGAGCATCAGCCGCGCCCATAACCGAAATCCCCGTTTGAAACAATTTCAAATCGCGACCGATTCCGTTTCAGCAAAAATCTCTGCTAAGGAATTGGAATATGTTTTGTTACCGCACACGATGCGCTTTGATAATAACCTGGTTGAAGCATCTGTTATTACTAAGCATAATCTAACTTCGGAAACTCAAATAAACCGGAAACCCGAAGAATGCCTGGAAATGGAATCAACACTAAATGAAGGTGATAGTGAACTCACTGTTGATTTTAGTTTAGCATCAGATTCCCTGAAAAGCGGTATTTACCTTTATGAGGTGACCTTGAGTCCGGGCGTTGATGCCTTCCAGATTCCCGAGTGGTGTTCGGAGTGGGACATGGGTAGCGCGCGCGACGGGGCAAGAACGCTTAATTTAAGGAATTTTGTTCAAAATCTTTCGCAGATAACCGTCCGAACACGTAAACCCCAAATTGCTCAGTTTTACTGCTATATAGAAAAGAAATAAGGAAATCGTTTTAAAAATGAAACATGTTGGTAATTTTTTTGGTATCATATTTTGTACTGGTATTTTTTTCGTTTTTGTTTTTTTTCAACTCCAGTTTTTAGATTCTAACCCACCATCAAGTGATGTTTCAATAGAAAAGTGGAAGGCGAATTTTCAGTTGTGGGCATTTATTTGCGTCTTAGCCGCGACAGCGGCGAGCATATTATGGTATATATTGGCACAGTGGGTTTTCAAAATTAATAGATGGGAAGACACTGAAAAACGATCAGTTTGGCTATTGTTATTTCTTTTACCGGGTGCTGCTATTATTGTAAGTATTATTTTGGTTGGATGGACTAAGAATGGTCTAAGGTTAGATTTATGTCTTTTTTTTGCTGTCAATATGTTTTCATATTATTTTTCCACTGTCCTATTTTCACCATCATCTTTTAAATTTACCCCGATGGGAGCAAAATCCCTCCGGCGTTGGTAGCAAAGAATTTTATATTTTTTCAATAGGTGATCAATGAGTTACTATGCGATTGGTATTGGCGGAACTGGTGCAAAATGTCTTGAATCCTTAATTCATCTTGCTGCGGCAGGAATGATGCCAGATGGCGAACTTCACCTTCTTTTTGTTGATCCCGATACTTCAAACGGCAGTCGTGCTCGCGTTGAAGAAACATTGGCTGATTATGTGAAGTGTAAGGATCAACTTGACCTTGGCAAGACAGATTTGCTGAAAACAAAAATTGTCCCTGCTGATCCGATACTTTGGACCCCGTTTAAAGAGACTAACCCGAGTTTAGATCGGTTCTTTCACTACGAAAATTTTCGAGATACGCCAGCAGGTAAACTGTTTGATGTTCTATATAGTAAATCCGAAAAAGAGACAACCTTAGAGGAGGGTTTTCGTGGGCACCCATCCATCGGATCCGCAGTCATGGCAAAAACAGTGAATTTGGAAGAAGACCCAACGTGGAGTCTATTTCGCAGAAAAATTGCGGATGATGACGAAGGCGCGAAGGTGTTTTTGGTGGGCTCAATTTTTGGTGGAACAGGCGCATCTGGATTCCCGACTATTGCACAGATCGTTAAAAGAGCGTTAGACGTGACGTTAGGTGGGGCTCTGATTCTTCCGTACTTTAAGTTTATGGATAATGAGAACAATGAACTGAAAGCAAAATCCGAAGAATTTTTAATGAACACGCAAACCGCCTTAAAGCACTATCACGTCTGGAATCAAACAGGGGTCTATGATGCTGTCTACCTTTTTGGTGATGAATCTCGAACTGATGTAGAAAATGCTCTCGGTGGACGTGAGCAGCAGAATGATCCTCATTTCATTGAACTCTACGCCGCGTTAGCGGCAGTCGATTTTTTTAGAAGAGATATTGGACCGGATGATGGGGCTCAGTACTTCATGACAGCTCGAGCAAAAAATAATCTCCTTCAATGGACAGATCTACCAGACGGCAAAAACGGTGAGACTATTCGTTCAAGAATTGGACAACTAACACGTTTTGCTTTTGCATACCTAAGCGTCTATCAACCCGCACTGCAACAAATTAATGACCACAGTAAAGACGGGTATCGCGCTTCGTGGTATATTGAATTTTTTGAACGAAGGAACGTTCAAATTGATCCAGCTTTACTCAGCACGATCGAAAAATACTGTAACAGTTTTTTGCTCTGGCTCGCTAACATCCAAGAAAATTGTAGTGACTTGGAAAAAATTGAACTCATTGATTATAGCGCGTACGCAGAAAGAAAATCGGATGGTAATCTGGCACTCAAATCACCTGAAAATTTTTTGAAGGATTTGAGCCATCTAATTCAATCTCAGGCAGAGAGAACATCTGACATGTTGCCTAAACTCTGGGAGCGGATGGGTGATAGTCGAGATAGTGGGAAAAAAGCCAGCGATGCACAACAAGGTATCGGAAAGTTCCTACGTGCCTTATATGATAACTGTGGAAATTATAGTAAAGTTTAGAATTAATAGGACACTCCGTACCGGTTCGATTAGAAACCGTGAAGAAACACCGCTTTTGCTGGAGTGTTTCTTAAGCAAAAACCCTATCGGGCGGAGGAAAGTATCTCTTTATTTTTAGGTTTCACTATAAACTCGAAAATTTCAGGGGAAAAGAAAATTTTACAGACAGGAGATTAAACAATGCCAAAGCCACTCCTTCCGCGTTTGGCGGTAGATAACCAGGTGACGACTTTCGGTGACGCAGGACGTTGGGATAAAAGAGAATCCGGCGAACTCGAAAGGATTAGTGAAGGTTTAGATGTCGCAGATACCAAAATTGCTTCTGCCGAGGTTGATAGTATTCCGAGTATGTGGGCCCGTCCACTACTGTTTGAAATGGCACTTTATGATACTCGTCATCCCATGCATAAGCGTATTTTGGGTGAATGGCGTGGACTGTTAGCAATGTTGGCACTTAAAGAGTGGTGTAACTTTCCCTTAACTACAGATCAAATTAATATTACAGACACGCAGAATCCACCAGACGCGGAAGAGTTTCTACAGGCATTACAAAAATTACTACCACGAGACACGTTAGACCAGACAACAACCTGGGAAACTCTTAATATTATTCTATTTAGCGAGCAGCCTATCGGTCTTACCTCGCCAACGACCTTGGTGTCCACTGCTGTGAGCTGTTTGGGGCGCATTCAGCGTGTTCCGTGGTTTAATGGACAGTTCCTCATCGATCCAGTTCTTGAATTAAACGATTTTGAAAAAGAAGCTGTTGCGGGTTGGTTAAAGCATCTTCGGACCGACAGTCTGATCCTCCCTAATAGTAAAATAAAAGATGGTCTCAATGGACTCCTGCACAAGTTCATAAGTGATTTAGGTGAGACTTCAGCAATACCAACTTTTTCTTCCACAAATCTCAGTATGACTCAAGAACTCTTTAAATGCTTGAATACACCAGTGGCACCCAAGGATCTTCCCTCCAGTGTTGAACTTATCCCATCTGGGAATAAACAACCTAACACGGTCCTGCTTGTTCCTGATGAGAGCATTCCGGAAAAGTGGGATGTGAAACCTCAAAATATAGTTGTCTGGAACGGTCAAACACTCGCAACAGCGCACAGTTTCAGCGGAAAAGCAAAAGTTAGCCTTCCAGAACACGTTCATCTGCGAAAATCAGAAGATTTTTTCACCGATCAACTTTTTGTCATCCAGCAGGAAAAAGCTTTTCACGATCACAGCACTTTAGTCGCTGAAGGCAGTGGCAGTCTGAATTTTAACGGAGTTCTCGTTACACCAATTCTACCAATTAGCGAAGAATTACTAACCTATTTTGACCCAAAAGACTTAAATGACCGAATTACTTTTGTTCAACAAAACAACAGTATTACCGTACAGATTCGCCTCACTTTGAGCGGTATTAATAATAACCCAAGTTGCTACCTTTATCCAAATAGCTGCTTTATACTCGTTGCGATAACAAACAAAAGCACTTTCAACTCAAAACCGGCTGCTGACACCGCATGAATCGACTTGGGGAAAAGTTGTTCAATGAGACTGATTG
>JAJDTJ010000060.1 GCA_022827225.1 Candidatus Poribacteria bacterium
GATGCCCGATTGAGATTAAAAGATCGTCACAAATCGTATAAAGTGCTACAATAGTCAAGTCCATGGGGTTCTCCTTTTGTTTTTCGGATAAAAACACTATAAAGGATATCCCATGGATTTACAAGTGGCAACTTGGGTTATAACTATAAAAAATGTTGGGTGTGTAAAGTTTTTGTCAATTGTCGTCTGAATTCGGTTCGCTTATGGGGTTTTTGCGGATTTCTTCAAGTTCACCGGAAATCTCAGATTTTCACGGATTGAGAAATACTTGGCGATCGAGTTCGTTAGGGCGCAAGCTAACATCGGACGTTACAAAAGAGCAGTTCTTATCGAACAAAGACTGTTAGATTTTTCGGTTCGTTGGGGTGCCAGCTAACAGCGGACACTACAAAAGAGGATGTGCTACAAAATCGCGCTAAAAACTTTACACACCCAAAAATGTATTTTTCTTGCAACTTTTTGTGATTTTGGTGTATAATACACTAAAGTTGTTATTTGGTTTCCATTTTCTGATGAAACAACGGAGTTTATTGGACAATGTTGCGAAAACATAAACGGGTTCTTATCTTACTTATAGGACTATTATACGTCTATTCGGTGTGCCCACTCCTTTGTGCGACTTTTGAACAAAAGTTATGCCACAACGCGCCGCAAGATAGGATACACGCGGATACTGAAACCCGCGCAATCTGCTGCCAAAGCACGCAAACAGACACTACGGGTGACACCGAAAATTCATCAGATAGTGGTGAAACGTGCTGCACAACGCATGTCGCCTTTGTTTTTCCTGACGATAGACCCAACACTCCTGAATCCCGTGAAGGGGTTGGACAGTCTATCGTTTCGGTTCTTCCTATTTCTGCGACTTTACCTGTTGCCCTACAGGAAGCGTTCAATACGGTTCATTCCATCCTTTTAATTCCTACACTTTTCCCGGATCACTCCCTGACGCACCGCGGTCCCCCATCTATTCAGTATTAGAAGAATTCCACAAGGCGTTCTCTAAGTACACATCTATCCTTTATTTTCAACATTTTTAACTATCAGGACTTACGCAATTTTGACGATATGATGCTCTGTTAGCGGGTGAACTCTGAAAAAACAGAGACGTTCTTAGTGCACAGGAGACCAACAGTCTCCTATGCTACAAAAGAGCAGCCTGCGTAACTCCTAACTATTTTGTTTTTCTGCGCTTTCTTTTTTCATAAGGATTTGCGCCATAGGAAACTACCAATAGACCTGTCGCGTGGACTTGTTTGTTCCTCGCTGCACTACACTATATTTTGGAAGGTTATACACAATGAAAAAGTACCTGTTTTTATATGCGATGCTGCTCAATTCTTTTTTTCTCTCTTTCGGATTTGCACAAGAAAGTTGTCCTGCCTGAAGCAATCCTATCTTACCGCCGAGCGGTATGATGAACGAAGTCAGTTTGGCTTCAAAAGAAGTAGACCAGTTTCGCGTCAATGTCAATATGTTAGTGTCCCCTGATGCACAAGGCGGACATCTTGAATCCAGAGGACTTTCACCAACAGGAGAAGTGGTGGATGCCCCTTTACATCGGCACCACGTAGAACTGAGCACTTATCGGATTGATGTTGGGTTACAATACTTGCTTAGCGATCGATGGTTATTGCAAGCGAACATTCCGTATGCAGTCAAAAACCAAGAAGCGAGCGTTGAATGGATTGACCCGGTAAGTCCTGAAGATAGGCAAGCCATCTTGCGGAGTCGGGACATCCATCATCGAAATGAGACCTATACTGGATTCTCGGATGCGGATCTGTTTTTAGGGTATAAGATTCGCGGGTTCCTTAAAACGGATGATGTCCTATCTGCGCGGTTAGGCACGACGATTCCGATCGGCAATACCGAGGAAAATCCGTGGCACCTTGGGGATGCTGGTATTGAACACCTGCATATTCAGTTCGGTACCGGTACTTTTAACCCGATTGCCAATTTACAGTACAATTTACCGCTTTACCGAGGTCTGACGATGACTGCATCCGCGCGGGGCATGTTTCCATTCTACGAAAACAGCAAGGCTTATCGAGGGTCCATGGAGTTAGGCTGGACAACTGGCTTTACGTATCCTCTTTTCGATTGGCTCTCATTTAGCGGGAACTATCTCGGTTTTTATCAATCCTCTGCTGCTTGGGCTGGGGAGCGCGATATCAATACAGGTTTACGTTACAGTATGGCAGCATTCGGTATGTCCTTGCTAACGCTGGAAGGCATTTCCGTGTCTGCCAACGTCATGTTCCCATTGACGCAAGAAACCCTTTACGATGAAGGCGATGCCATTGAATTCGGCACTTTGGTCTCTTTAACGACATCTTATTTATTTTAAGAGGCGATACCGGTGGCATATTACACTATAACTAACAAGTGTCATTATGTTGTGTAGTGTGCTGTATCTGTCTGTCAGCACACTCTACGAATCCCCGCAAGAGATTTTCGTGTAACAATGCGGGACAACCCATAAGGCAGAATTAATAAGGAGAAACATAATGAAAAGGCAATTGGCGTGGCGAATCTTCGCTTCTTTTTTAGCAGTTCTATCTGTCCTATTGTTCTCAATCTTTTCGCTGAATGCGGAGGATGCTCATAAGGAACATGAAGGGCACCACGACGATCAGGAAGCCGCTACTGACAAAGTACGTTGTACAATGAATGGCATGATGATGAAGGCTTCAGCAATGGTCAAAGTCGAGCAGAACGGAAAAGCCTACTATTTCTGCAACGACATGCAAGCAGAGATGTTCAAGGTGAATCCAGATAAGTACCTCCAAACAGTTTCAGTCGGAAGTTTGACTTTTGATGTCAACGTCCTAACTGTGGATGCCTATAAGATGATGATGTCTCACATGGGAATGGGAGGCATGATAAAAACCGACGAGATTAAGGGAAAAACACACTATTTCAGTATATACCCGATGCATGATCAGGGCGAGATTGCGTTAGGTGATGTTAAACTCGCCATTCAGGTTACCAATGCTGAAGGTGAGACGAGGATGGCACTACTGAAATATAGCAAAATGACCCATACCTACGAAGGGTTCATTGTTGTGCCAAAAGGTGAAGAACATGAGGTCCGCGTTCGTGTGACAAGTCCAGCTGCCAAGATTTCGCTTTAGCGAGTACGCAGTTAACGGTACGGCGAGTACGCCTTTTGGTTATAAGTGATAGGTTAAGAGATCTCTGACGGACAGCTCTTAACTTATAACTTATAACTGCGTACTCGCTTTAAGGAGAAAACAATGCGTGGAGTTAGCTTACTATACCCAATAGCGTTAGTTGTTATCGCGGGTATGATAGTGTTAAATGTTTTGGTGCCGAGAGAGACACACGGAATGACCCAGGAAGTGCCAGAGCAAACTACCGATGTGACAACATTATTTGCTGAAACGCTTGAGTTGCCGAGTTTAATCCGAGTCGCTGTTGACCGGAATCCAAAAGTTAACGCTGCAAAAGCACGGTGGCAGGCGACAATTGAACAGTACCCGCAGGTGACAGCATTGCCCGATCCGATGTTCATGTATGGATACTTCTTGCGAAGCGTGGAAACGCGTGTGGGGCCTCAACGGCATCGGATTAGTTTTTCACAAATGTTTCCATACCCCGGCACGCTTGACGCAGCAGGGGAGGTCGTCAAAAAGGCTATTGAGATTGAACGCGTGAAGCACGAGCAGGTGATACGCGATCTCATTGTTAAGCTGAAACTGAGTTACCACGAATTGGCGTATCTCCAACGAGCAGTCGAACTGACACAGCAAAATCACGAACTCATAGCTTCTATTCTCGCGATTGCGACCCCGCGTTATGCTGAAGGTAAAGTAGCACTCAATGATGTGCTGAAGGCACAAAGCCAACTTGCACAGCTGGAATACGATCTCGTGCTGCTCGAAGAATTGCGGCGCGTTGAACAGGCAAACATCAAGGGTATCCTGTCTGTTTCTTCAACAACGCCGCTTGGCGCGACAGTACCTGTTCCGTATGAACCGCTTGATGTGACATTAGCCGATGTAGAAAAACAGGCACTATCAAAACGACAGGAGTTGCGAATCGCGGCGTTAACTATCGAAAAAGCCTCTGAGGGGATTGCCCTTGCCGAACTCCAAACCAAGCCCATGCTTAAGTTTGACTTAATGACGATAGAAACCGGTAAAGCCTTGATGTTCGACACACCCGGCAGTGGTAAGAACCCTTTTAGCATCGGTGTTGGTGTGACAATTCCGTGGTCAAGCTTGAAGAACAGCAGCAAGGTTCGCGAGGCACAGCAAAATCGTGAGGTTGTCACAGCGAACAAACGCACCTTGGAGGACGAAACGAAGGTTGCCCTCCAAAAAATTTATTTTCGGCTTGAAAACGCGCGACGGCTTATTGAGCTCTATGAAACGACACTTATTCCACAAGCCGGTGCTGCTATTGAAGTCGCTGAGACATGGCATCAGGAAGGCCCCAAAAGCATTACAGGATTTCTTGAGACGCAGAGTGTCTGGTTAAATTTTAATCTTGCCCGACTGCGTGCAATTGCGGACTATCAACAAAATGTAGCACGGTTAGAGCAGATCGTTGGGGGAAAGATCGATGATTCACAGATTAAATAGTTTTCAGTTTTCAGTTTTCAGTTTTCAGTCACAAGAAGGTTTTGTTAAACCAGATATCTCTTTAACCAACGACCGACAACTGAAAGAAAATCTGCGCGAGCAGATTTTCGTACCGACAACCATTAAAATCGGTCTCATAATACTCACTGTTTTGGTTGGTGGGTGTGCAAGCCGTCGACTGGAGACATACCAAGAGTTGCGTGGTGCTGAGATACAACGACCCGTGTATTACTATACCGAGGTCGAAAAACAGCGTGCCAATACTGAAAGTGAACCGACCGTAGAACCAGACCCGTTTGTCAGTGAAATTGAAGCGAAAGTACTGAAATACCAGAAACAGTGGCAGGCACAATTAGAAAGCGAAACACCCCTGCCAAATCTGTTTTATGATCTTTCGACAGACACCATGAAGGCACATCGGCATTTGGCAGCGTCACCGGAAAAAGCGAGGGAGCGGCTTGCCGAACCTATTACGTTGGAACTCCTTGTGGCACTCGGATACGAATGGAACCCGGGGTTGAAATCTGCCCATGAAAAAATTCGGGCGATACTGGCGCAGTATCCGCAAGCTGCCTACTTAGAGAATGTGTTACGTCAATATAACGCTTTCACGAAACAACTTGATACGAAAGTTGGACCGATGCGCCATAAAGAGATGGTGGCAATGGAGTTCCCATTTCCGGATACCTTAGCATTGAAAGGGCAAGTTATCACTGAAGATGTGCTAATTGCCGAAAAAGAGTTTGAAATCGCCTTTCGAGATTTGGTGACTGAAATCAAGTTAGCTTACTATGATTATCTTTATGTCATTGCGGCAACTCGTATTAACAAAGAAAATCAGAAATTACTGCAGCAGATGATTGCCATCGCCCAGACAAAGTTTCGGGTCGGACAAGGTAAATATTCAAACGTTATTATGGCACAGGTGGAATTATCGAAGTTGGCGAATGCGATTATTACACTTGACCAACAGCGAGAAACTATTATGGCACGTATTAATACGTTGTTAAATAGTTCCGCGGATTTACGATTAGGGGACCCTGTGCCAGTTGAAGCAGATGGCGTGACACCTGCTTTAGCTGAACTCTATGAATTAGCGACTGAAAACCGTCAGGAAATTCAAAAACAGAAGTTGGCGATCAGTAAGATGGCTTTGGTTGTCGAAATGGCAAAACAGATGGCATATCCTGACCCGACCCTCGGGGCAAGCTACTTTGAAAACCGGAGTATGGCAAACTTGAAACACAAACAAGATATGCCGATGACTTTTATGACGCAACGCGCATTAAACCATACAAATGCAGCGTGGTTCGGCCAGCGAAACGCGTACATCTACGAAATGGATGTGAAAATTGAAGCGATGGCGCATAAAATTGAAGAACTTGAGAGCAATCTTCGCTTTGTTGTAAAAAAACATCATTTTGGGATGGAAACCGCAAATCGGAGTATTCGCCTTTATCGTCAAACGCTGCTTCCACAAGCACAGCAAGCGTTGGATGCTGCGAATACAGCCTATCAAGCGGCGCAAATCGACTTTTTAAGTTTCCTTGATGCCCAGCGTACTTTGTTAAATTTCAGGATTGAGGAGCAGCGAGCATTGCGCGATTATCACCAACATCTCACACAGTTAGAACAGGCTGTTGGCATGATATTGCCCAAAAACAAATAAAAAAGGAGTTCACAAGATGCTTAAACATTTCTGCCTCGCAATCACACTGATAATGGCTGTGTTATTCGTAGTCGCCTGTAGTCAGCCAGAGAAAACTGAAACCCAGCAGCATGTTAGTGAAAAACCTGAAACAATACCGGAGAAGACGATGGCGGGTATGGATGAACACGCTGACCATGCATCGACTGAAAAACAGCAAACAACATCAGAGGACGCAGCCGAAATGGATGAACACACCGGCCATGCTCCAATGGTGGCATCCTCGGATGAGGCAAAAACGATTCGGTTTTGGACGTGTGTTATGCATCCTACAGTCAAAATGCAAGAATCGGGCAGCTGTCCAGTTTGCAAGATGGATCTGATTCCTATTTACGAAGGTTCAGGATTAGAACTAACGGAGCAGCAGAAGGCACTGATTCCGGTGCGTACTGAACCGGTTGCTTTCCGAGAAGTTTCGCGTGATATCCGAACTGTCGGTGTTCTGGACTATAACGAGACGCGTATGGCTTACGCTTCAACACGAATTTCTGGATGGATCGAGGATTTGCACATCGATTTCACAGGTATCAACGTGCGTAAAGGCGATGAGCTTTTGTCTATCTATAGTCCAGAATTGGTCACAGCACAGGAAGAATATTTAACGGCACTTAAAAGTGTTGTGGAACTTAAAGATACAGAATACGTCGAACTTCGCAAATCGGTTGAACAGACGCTTACTGCTGCGAAATCCAAACTTGAATTATACGGACTGACCCTAAGCCAGATTGAGGATATACGCGACCGCGGAGAAGTCAGGACGACCTTACCGCTCTTCGCACCGATGGCTGGCACTGTGGTTCACATGAACGTCACGCAGGGGCAACACGTGAACAAGGGGACGAATCTCTATCGTATTGCCGACCTGAATAGTTTATGGATTATGGCGGACGTTTATGAGTATGAACTACCGTGGATTTACATGGCACAGGCGGTTGAAATTACTACGCAATCGATGCCAGGGGTAACGTTTTCGGGGAAAGTTACCTATATCTATCCGTTCTTTGACGCGCAAACCCGAACGCAGAAAGTCCAGATAGAAGTCGCCAACCCAACTGGACGGCTCCGTCCAGGAATGTATGTGACGCTCCAAATAAAACCGACGCTTGCAGAAATCTATACCCAAGGTGCCATCTCAAAAGCTCCGTATGCATGCCCAATGCATCCATGGATTACGTCTGAACATCCGAGTGACTGTGAGATATGTGGCATGGATCTAGAACCGACACATTCCGATAGCATCGCGTCTGAAGCAGAGGGGAAGTGGGTCTGTCCGATGCATCCGGAGGTGCAGTCTGAGGAGTTTGGAGAGTGTTCGATCTGTGGTATGGACCTTGTTGAAAGATCAGAAGTATCCCCACCGGCAGAGACGACTGCATCTGGGTGGGTCTGTCCGATGCATCCGGAGGTGCAGTCTGAGGCGTTCGGAGAGTGTTCGATCTGTGGTATGGACCTTGTTGAAAAACAGTCGGTTGCAGATGGGGCGCATTCTCACGCGCATCAACACACACCCTCGCCTTCCGTCCAGGCAGATCAGCCTCCACTGATTTTCAAATACGTCTGTCCTGACCATCCAGATGAGTATGCCACAGTTCCAGGGCTATGTCCGCATGATGGAAAACCGCTTCTCATGACAGGTGAAGTTCTAACTGTGCCTAAGAGTGCTGTCATTGATACCGGTTTACGGAAAATAGTCTTCGTGGATCGTGGTGAATCAGGTTATGAACAAATTGAAATTGAGGTAGGTCCTGAAGCTTGGGGAACATCAGACAACTCGGAAACTAAGCGCCGATACTATCCTATTGTGAGTGGACTTACCCCTGGTGATAGGGTTGTTACACATGGCAACTTCTTGATAGATTCACAGACGCAATTAACAGGTTCCGCATCAGGTGCTTATGGGGGCGCACTCGGTGGCGAAGAATCGAAGGCTCCTGTTCATCAACATTAACCTGGGGACTATCTCCTTGTGTCTGAAGTTATGCGGACAAGTTACGCCTAACGGAAAATTGAGTTAACAAAACACACTTATAAGAAGTGGGTAAAAACATGATTAACCGAATGATTGAAATCTGTATGAAAAACCGCCTGTTGGTGTTAGTTATCTTTGTTTTTCTGACAATGGCGGGGTGGTGGGCATTGATCCGGACACCAATTGATGCTATGCCGGACATCGGCGAAAACCAGGTGATTGTTTTTGCAGACTGGCCCGGACGCAGCCCACGAGATATTGAAGATCAAGTTATCTATCCGTTGAGCATTACCATGCTTGGGATCCCCGATGTCAAAGATGTTCGCTCTACTTCAATGTTTAGTTTTGGATACATTAACATCATTTTCGAGGATGATGTTGATTTCTATTGGGCACGCACACGCGTACTGGAGCGTATGAATCTTGCGCAAAAAGACATGCCAGAAGGCGTTGTGCCGGTCCTTGGACCCGATGCAACCGGTGTCGGGCAGGTATTTTGGTATACCGTTGAGAATGGATATTATTGTCCTAATCATCCAACAGAACGCTATGCCGAGCCGGGCACCTGTCCCGAAGATGGAGGGACGCTTATTGCCTCGAATTTGGAGCTTCATGAACTTCGGACACTCCAAGACTGGACGGTTCGTTACTACCTCGCCTCTGCTAATGGCGTTTCCGAGGTTGCTTCGGTCGGCGGATATGTCAAACAGTATCAGATTGACATTGATCCGAATACGTTATTGGCATATAACGTGCCGTTATCAATGGTTTACAACGCTGTTCGCGGAAGTAACCTTGATGTTGGTGCCAAGGTTATTGAGGAAGGCGGGATGGAATTCCTGATTCGCGGTTTGGGATTTATCAAAAGCATCGCCGATATAGAAAACATCGTTGTCAAGGAGCATAATGGCGTACCTATTTACGTCAAAAACCTTGGAACCGTCAGCGAAGGGCCCGATTTTCGGCGCGGTGCCTTAGACAAAGCAGGCATCCCGGCAACCGGCGGGGTCGTGCTAATGCGGTACGGTGATAATCCGCTGCGTGTCATTGAGAATGTCAAAGCGAAAATAGCGGAACTCACGCCTGGACTTCCACCCGGGGTCCGAATCGTCCCCTTCTATGACCGGAGCCACCTCATTCACCGTGCGACAGACACGCTGAAGGAAACGCTGACAGAGGAAATCATCGTCGCTGCAGCCGTTATTCTGCTTTTCTTGGGTCAAGTTTCAAGTAGTTTGATAATAGCACTTGTTTTACCAATGGGCGTTCTGCTTGCGTTTGTCGGCATGCAGATTATTGGTTTACCATCGAACATCATGTCAATGGGCGGCATCGCCATCGCTATTGGCGTGATGGTGGATGCCGGTATTGTCATGACAGAAAATATCGCGCGACATTTACGGGAACCGCACGCCGGCGAAAGCAAACTTCAGGTTGCAACGCGCGCTGCTAAAGAGGTGGGGCCCCCTATTTTCTTTGCAATGCTCATCGTTATTGTTGCCTTCATACCTGTCTTTTCTCTTACCGGCCAGGCAGGTAAACTCTTCAAACCGCTTGCCTATACAAAAACTTTCGCTATGCTCGGTGCCGCCCTTATAGCGATTAGTTTGGTGCCGGTTTTAGCATCATTTCTGCTCGCGGACCCAACCCAGACTCGGACAGGTCGGTTTTCCAAAATAGTCGCACAGTTCTTTGCGATACTCAGCTGGCCCCTGAGAAAATTAGCCGATGGGATTACGTGGGTACTCAAAACCCTCTATCGTCCGATTATTCAGCTGGCGGTAAAGAATATTTGGACGAAACTCGCTGTTGTTGCCTTGGCAATACTTATTTTTATCGCAAGCATACCACTGACCCCTTTCTATAAAAATATTGGGCAGGAATTCATGCCACCACTCAACGAAGGCACCCTGCTGTTTATGCCGGTCCTGCTGCCCGGTGCCTCAATTACACAAGCAAAAGATGTAATGGCGAAACAAGATTTGATTATGAATCGATTTCCAGAAGTTTCACTTGTCGTCGGGAAATTGGGGCGCGCGACAACAGCAACCGACCCTGCCCCAATCGGCATGTTTGAAACTATTGTTAATATAATTGATCCAGCAGAATGGCCCCGACGCGCGATTAAACCCGATTCAACGGAGGAGCTTATGTCCGATCTCGTCCAACGCTTAACACACGACGGACTGATAAGTGAGGAACATGCCGGACACATTAATGCTGATTTTCTAAGTGATATTGCTATGGCGACTGTAAAACGGTTTGATACCTTAGCGACAACATATCATAACTCTTATCTGTCAGTTGACGAGCGCGAACAGTTGTACCGCGTCTGGTTATTACGGATTCTTTTAGAAGAACTCCTCGCTGAAAAGCGGATGGGTGCGATGGGATTGGAAGAAGTTAAAATAGGTGAACCTGAGACCGAAGAAAAACTTCATCGGATTGCCGAAGACATTGAGCCTACGCTCAAACATAAGGATTACTTCCGGACGAAGAATCGAAACGAACTTATTGCCGAGCTGACAGAGGCTACGCGGATGCCGGGTGTTTCACCTATTATGACGCAACCTATACGCAATCGCGTGGATATGCTTGCAACAGGTATACAAACCCCAATCGGCATTAAAGTATTTGGTAAAGACCTTGCGAAGATTGAAGGGATTGCAGTCCGGATTGAGCAAGAACTTCTTAAACTTGAGGGGGCACAGGGTCCCTATGCCGAGCGGATTGGAAATAAGCCATATCTTGAATTTCACATCGATCGGGAGGAAGCGGCGCGCTACGGCATCCAAATCAAAACAGTACAACAAATCATCATGACAGCGATTGGCGGTATGAATTTGACGTATACCGTTGAGGGACGGGAGCGGTTTCCAATTCGTATCCGTTACATGAGAGAATTGCGAGATAATATTGAAGCACTTAAGCGTGTCCTCGTGCCAGCACCGAAAGGACTCCATATCCCGCTTGAGCAGCTCGTAAAAATCGAAAGGCGACCAGGGGCCGCAAAAATCGCCAGCGAAAATACACTCCTCTTTTCTCGCGTCTTTTGTGATGTAGATGTTGATACCATTGGATTGGTTGACTTCGTCACATTAGCGCAAAAAACACTTGATGAAAAAATTAAGCCGACGCTACCGCAAGGCTATTTCTATGCTTTTAGTGGACAATACGAAGCTGAATTGGAAGCTCGCAATCGATTAGCGATTGTTGTACCAGTATGTATCGCTGTCATCTTTATATTATTGTACATCCAGTTCAAGTCACCTTCCGCGATGTTTTCGATCTTTCTTGCAATTCCTTTTGCATTCATTGGGGGGATGTGGATGCAGTGGTTGATGCAATACGTACCGGAGGCACTCGGCGGCGGTTACGCCATTAAATACAGTACAGCCGTATGGGTGGGGTATATAGCCTTATTCGGTATAGCCGTCGAAGATGGAATCGTCTTAATTGAATACTTGCTGGAACGCGTCCGTAGTGGAGAACTTATTGACGAAGCCGTCATCAATGCCGGCTTATTACGCGTTCGACCCATCATTATGACAACAGCAACTACCATCTTGGCGTTATTACCAATTATGTTAGCAGAAATCAGCACTACCACCGGTGCGGAATTGATGAAACCTATCGCGGTACCTACTTTCGGCGGAATGGTCTCGGCAACGGTGGCTAATCTTATCTTGGCACCTGTGTTATTTTCTCTTTTTTATCCCATTGAGCATTGGATTCGCCAACGATAGCGGAGAGGTACCCGTCGTGAATTTATCAATATAAATTTGTCAATATATAGGCACTTTGTAGGGGATTTTGCTTGCGTGCCCACAAACTTGACTTCACTATAGAAGTAAGACTTGTACTCAACGCTGTTAGCGAAAAATTAAATTGGGGAAATCATGAAACTTCTAACTGCATTCAGCAGCTGTATACTGCTCGGTCTTATAGGATTACCAAATATTGGTACCGCCTTTGAATTTGAAGAATACTTACATGTCGCGAAAGGTGGTGTCGTCAGCATCGGTCGCGGATTAACCGTGACCAACGACGAACTGGAAACCGCACGCACTGAAGAATTCTCAATAGGATTTCACTTGACTTCTACACTCCGATTCTCAGTTCCATTTAGTAGTTACACTGTAGATACCCGCGGCGGCGAAACAGATATTTTGCCCTTCGGAATGTTGAATGTTGAGACTGTTGGTACGATGCTGACACTGAGTGGGCGTGGGAAATTGGCACCATTTATCGGACTCGGAACAAATTTCTACGATTTTACCGAACAGTTTGCGACGCCCGCCAATATCCAGAACACTTTTGGCGCAGAAGCGTCTGCTGGACTTAACATAAGACTTATCGACAACATCTTTGAGGTGGCGCAGTTAAACGGATCGCTCGGCTATCAGTTCAGCTTTTTGAGACCGAAGGTGAGCGTACCTGCTAGACCCGACATTGAGGCATTATCGTTAAACCGCCATAGTATCACCTTCCGGTTGGAAGTCTTAGGGTTGTAAAAGTCCTTGAAAAAATAAGAATTTCTGTTAAACTTAACCCAAGTTGCTACCTTTATCCAAATAGCTGCTTTATACTCGTTGCGATAACAAACAAAAGCACTTTCAACTCAAAACCGGCTGCTGACACCGCATGAATCGACTTGGGGAAAAGTTGTTCAATGAGACTGATTG
>JAJDTJ010000117.1 GCA_022827225.1 Candidatus Poribacteria bacterium
CTATGTGATTTTAGACGCACAAACACCGTTTTTCAGTGAAAAGTGGTCATTTTTGCGAAAAACATGGCGTGTTTCCTACGATTTTCAGCACGAAGATGCACAGGCTAACAGCCTATGCTACAAAGAGACAACTTGGGTTAAGGATACAAGATTTTCCGAAGAAATCGAGTGAAAATTACGACGCTGCTTAAGATATCCTGCACATCAAGGACGATGTGTGATATATTTAAACAAGCACTGACAATCTACGCTTGGCAGTGCCGCTGTTCGGGAGACTAGCCCTCTCGCCGAACCACCTGTAAAGGATTTCACGGATGCCAAAACAGATTGTAGCAAAAATGAAAATAAAATACAACACTTTTTTATCAGCGCAATTTTTGTGTGAACTACAGTTACCTCACAACAAATTTTGGTGATTGCTGAATATTGCCAGCTCACTTTGGGCATGCTATCTTGCGTTTTGTTGCCGAACTCACCCACAAAACATAATAGCAAGCATAATAGCAAGATCTATGCCAAGCCAATTTTGGCAATATTAAGCTCGAAAACGGAGATTCCAGCACAGTTTTTGTAAAAATCAACATAGTTTTTGTAAAAATCAGCATGGGATTTGTAGAGAAAGTTGGATGTAAGGCATTTGTCAAAACGCCGATCACCAGATATGGGGCTCGGGTGCTTGTATTATAGAGATGCCATCTATCTCTCCAAGGCACATTCGTTGCGGATAAAAAACAACTCAATCTCGCGCTATTATACCGTGAATTTGAGGGTACATTGATAGCGAACATAGGAGGCAAAGTCGTGAGAGAAGTATTAATCATTGATGACAATCAAAGTTCTGATGCCTTGGCGAGTTTCCTAACGAACGAGGGCTATTCCGTTATCATCGTTGAGACTGTTGACGAAGGCTTGGAAAAAATTAACGCATCCGAAAATTTGAAAGTAGTCTTGCTCAATGTGGAATTGTCAGCGGCAAGAGGTTTGAATGCGTTACAGAGAATTAAGCGTGAACACCCACAGGTTATTGTAATTGTGATTGGAGCGCGCGTACGAACAGCGAGAGAAGCCCCTCCCCTGGGAGCCATGGAAGTTCTGTCTATACACACTGATGTAGAAAATATCCGTAGGGCAGTTGATCGGGCGTTTAGCCGGATAGATAGCCGAAGCAACACATTCTCATTTCCTGAAGAAGAAACTGAAGAAGAGACGCCTGAGGAACAGTATGTTCTCGTTGGGGAGAGCGAAGCAATGTTTGAGTTGAATAAAGAGATAGGATGTTCTGCCTGCTTTAACATTTCAGTGCTGCTTGAGGGAGAAACAGGCACCGGGAAAGGGTTGGTTGCGCGCATCATTCACGAAGAGAGTGAACGGGCAGACGCGCCGTTTATTTCAATTGATTGTGGCGCGGTGCCTCATGAACTCCGTGAAGCTGAACTACTCGGGCATGAAAGGGGCGCATTCACGGGAGCAGAAAGGGAACGTCCCGGCGCATTTGAACGGGCTGATGGCGGCACCCTTTTCCTAGATGAAGTCAGTAATATGAGTCTATCACTACAAGAGACACTCCTCAATGTCTTGCAAGAGAGAGAGGTCCAACGCGTGGGCGGAACACGGACACGCAGCGTGGATGTGCGAGTCATCAGTGCTACGCATCAGAAATTGCAGGATATGGTCGCGCAAGGAACATTCCGAGAGGATTTGTACTACCGGCTCTGTGGACATCAGATATCTCTGCCACCCTTACGGGAACGGCTAGAGGATATTCCGTTACTGGTCACGTACTTTCTGCAACGTATTGAGGCAGAAAATGAGAGGGCAAGGTCCGATATTTCTGAAGAAGCGATGGGATTGCTCCAAACGTATAACTGGCCGGGCAATGTTCGAGAGTTAGAGAGATGCCTCGAAAGCGCCACAATCACTTCCCAAGGCGATGTGATTATGCCGAGTGACCTCCCCCCAGAAATCCGGACGTATAGCGGAGATGAAGGTTCAGACGGGAGCGAACCAGAAACCCGATCTTCCGAAACGCCAGAAACACCGATATATGGAAACCTGCTTGATTTGCCGGTCATGGTGTTCTGTCAGTTTTTCTCGGATGGACAGTTCTGTGAGTTTCTCTCTGATGGAGCGTCAGGTATCACTGATCGCCAAATCGACGAGTGGTGGAAAGTGTTCTCTACTGATGGACGCGCCCGTGCCAATAGGGCGGCACGCGAAATTCATGATTGGCGGCTCAAATATAATACGACTGACTTAGAAATTCCAATCTTCTCGGACGACTGGATTAAGCGGGTGATTGACGATGCTATCTCTCAGTTATCAAATCTTTCCGAACTCATAGAAGAAGCTGAGCCTGTCAGTATAAAAGGAAGAACCCGAAAAGGCAGCCTGACTGCAGTGCTACATGAAGTCGTAAAAAGTTATGGCGGAGACAGAGAAAGAGCAGCGAGAGAATTGCGTATTTCCCTCGCGCAGCTTGAGAGGTGGCTGTCGTATCAGACAGAAGATGATGATTCACTTGTCACACCTATAGAGGCTTCGCGCCGGATCGGACGGTTTCATTCTGACGAGATCAGAAAACTTCTTACAGAACCTATCAACTTTTTCATTTTGGAGAAATTCTCACGTCCAGTATGGCGAAACAAGAGTCTGAATAGTCAGAAGCAGGCTGTTCACCTCGCTTTAAAAGTGCTATCTAAACGTTTGGATAAAGATCACGGCTGTATCTATTTCGGCGGGATGACTTTTGCGCAAATTGAATGGAGTATCTATTGCCGGGCATCATACCTATACACCGACCATGCTGAAGCGGCTAAGGCGTTAGACGTAGATATCAGAACCTTTTGTAAGTCCTGGCCTAAGAACAAACCATTTCCAAGTCGTCACACGCTTTTTAGGGAATAGAATTTGTGCCTACACATCTAATCCTGCGCAACGGATATAGGCGTTCCATCTTGTAATCGGTGTTGATTATCTACAATCACCGATGTGCCTCTGGCGAGTTGTGAGGTAACCTCGATTTCGCCACTGTAAACGCCGCCAACGTTTACCTGTTTTGTGCGTGCTACGTTCCCTTCAACAACGAAAATCGTACCACTCCCGTTTTGGATATTCAAGACCGCCTGCAACGGGAGCAGTTGTACGTTTTTCCGAACACCCGTTTTGATGGAAGCCGTAATAGCCGTGCCGGGTTTAAGGCTGTTTTTTGAATTCGGGACTGTCGCATGGACGAGCAGAGTGTTGTTATCACGGTTAACGGTCGGACTGATGAAAGTGACCGTGCCGACGATGTTCCGGATACCGGAATTCGTAGAAATTAAGACGAGATCGCCGTTATTAATACGGGACGCGTCTCCGGCAGGCGTATGAAATTCCGCTTTGAGAGTATCGACTGCGACGATTGTAAACACCGGTTTTGCTGCAGGGGCTGAGACGAGTTGCGCATAATCTCCGACGCTCAAATGTTGTGTTGCGATGACACCGTCAATCGGTGATTTAATCGTTGCGTCATTCAACTGTTCTTGTGCCAGTTTCAGTTGTTCTGTGGCTTGCTTCACCGCCGCTTTTGCGATTTCAATCTCTCGTTCCCAAGATTTGGCTTCTACGAGTTTTTCTGCTGTGTTGAGGCTCGCTTGCGCCTGATTGACATCCGATTCCGCCGATGCGATTTCTCGTTCCCAACCGCGGCTTTCAACGATCTTCTGAGCGACAGCTAATTCCGCTTTCGCTTTCTCCACAGACGGGTGTATCGCGCCTTCTTTAAACTGTTCTGCCGTGACGACAGCCTCTTCGTAACGGGTTTGTGAGACCTTAAAACTTCGTTCTGCTGCCTCAAGGTTGCTATCGCTGACGTGTTGTTTCTCGTGAAGTGACTTCGTCCGCTCGTAATCGAGTTTGTTTTTATCGAGTTCTGTCTTTGCGCGTTCTAATGACTGTTGCGCGTTTATTTTTGAACGTTCTATGGATGCGATTTCCGACTGATAGGCTGTTTCTGCTTGTGTCAGTTGATTACGGATGCGCATTTCGGCGAGAGATTTCGTCTCAACAAGTTTCGCCTGCGCTGCCATCAACGTTTCCTGAGCGTTCGCTAACTGGGATTCGACACGGGCTTGTGCGCTCGCTTCCGTCGTTGTGAGTTGCGATTGTGCGCTGCTTAATGCAGATTCGGCGCGTATGACAGCGAGTGCAGACTCTCTTGGGTTACTCTGGGCGAGCACGTCGTCTTTCGCAACACTTTGCCCAACTTTCGCATCGAAAGAGACAATTTTACCGGAAACATTGGCAAAAATGTTTACTTCGGCGTTGGGGTGTAGGTGTCCGGTGTAATCCTTCGTTGAGACGAAAGTACCGCGCCGCGCTGTCGTAACGGACACTGTTACAGGTGCGTCTGTGTTTTGCGCCCTCACAATGCTAACACTGAAGCAGCAGATGATAACGAAAAGCCATAGCAGCTGTGCCTTTAGATAGTTGGCGATGGACGGTTTCAGAATATATTTATTATGCTTCATTTTTCAATTTTTCCTTAAAGTCTTTTGTAAATTTTTGCATCTTCGGATGAATCACCAATTGACAATACGGCTGCCTTGAATTCAATCGGAAGTAGTTTTGGTGATAATCTTCGGCTGGGTAGAAGGTGTCGATTGGCGTAATCTCTGTGACAATCGGATCATCCCACATATCAGATTGATCCGTGTCTGCTTTCGATTGTTCGGCGATGTGCTGTTGTTCTTCTGTGTGGTAGAAGATAGCGGAACGATACTGGGTACCGACATCATTTCCTTGCCGATTTAGCGTCGTTGCGTCGTGCGTGTGCCAAAAAACTTCCAGCAGTTCCTCGTAAGAGATGACCGTCGGATCGAATTGGATCTGGACCCCCTCAGCGTGTCCTGTCATCCCCATACATACGGCTTGGTAGGTCGGGTTGACGGTAGTGCCGCCAGTGTATCCTGAGACGACTTCGTGAACGCCTTCCAATTGCTGAAAGACTGCCTCCACACACCAAAAACAACCCGCACCGAACGTCGCTGTTTCTAATTGCATCTTTTTCTTAACGGTTATCGCACGGTGGCGAAACCGGATTTCTCCTTTAAAAAATTGTGTAACTATGCTATTAATAGTTGTCAGTTATGAAACGCCTTTTCTTAATCCTAACTTTTCTTTCCTTATAGTAAATTATGTAAATAAGTTTACATATATTCTGTAGGAGCGATCTCCGAATCGCGACCAAACCACTGGTAGTCGGGAATCGGAGTGTTTTTGCTGGGGTGTTTCTTCCCTCCTACAGTTCAGATGTAAAGTTAATTGTAGAATCCACTATAATAGCGTGTCAGTCGCAGAAGGAACAGGCGAGAACATTTGTTACGCAACTCGGGGCGCCGGATGCAGCGCGTCGATCTGAAGCATCTAAAGCCTTAGCCGCGATGGGAGCTGAGGCGATTGATGCCTTAATCGTAGGACTCTCCGCTGACAATCCACAGGTTCGTGAGATGTCTGCGTGGGTGCTTGGCGAAATCAAGGAACCTGCTGCCCGTGTTGTGCCCGCACTTATTACGGTTCTCACCGATCCGGACGAAAATATCCGTGTCGCCGGTTCTGTTATTCTACTGCGTCTCGGTGAGCCTGCTGTGCCGTATCTCATTGATGCCTTAAGTGCTGAATCGTCGGAGATTCGACTGAATGCGGCTTATGCGTTAGGCGAAATCGGTGCACCCCTTGATACAATTCTGCCTGCCCTTATTCGGACGCTCACAGACCGAGAATGGAATGTGCGTCGTCTTGTTGTGCGTGCCTTGGTTACGATAGGTACGCCTGCTGTTGATGCGTTGATTCAGGCACTCCATTCGGAGGATCCCGATCTTCGACGGATGGCGGAGCGGGCGTTAAATGATATTGGAACGCCAAAGGCACGCCGGGCCATCGCCGCTGCCAAACGAAAATTTTCCTCCGATCAATGATCCGATTGAGACGCGCCTACCTGTCCCTCAATACGGAGACAGTCATCCCAATAAGCGACCGCGTAAGTTTTCACAGGTTCCGGTTGCTGCGTCTGTTCGAGGTATTGTGTAATCCAGTTAAGTAACTGTTGCCGTAACGATTCTCGGACCTCGCCATCCGCATAAGCCAACTCATGAAAATCCTGCCTCGCCTCTTCATCTATCTCGAAATCGACCTGTCGGTAAAGCACGAGGTTAACTATCAGACTGAGTGTCAGTCGTTCAATCGGGTTCGGAAAGATACTCAGCGGTGGATCCAACACGAACGGATTTTCGAGCGGTAGTGCCTTAACATAATCGCACCGATGCTCGATACACGCCAATTGACTGTCGATCATCTCGACTTCCTTCAGGTGAAGGAGTGGGCGCGGGGTATCGGTATCTCTAATTGTCACTTGTCGTGTCTGTATGGTGATCCGGTATATCAGCAGTGCCTTTAGAAATTCGAGTTCCGCTTGCGTATAGATTTGGATGCCTTGGATTTCTATATCTGTGTAATCGGTACCGAGTGGACTCTCCTCGTCTTTGCTGGCGGGTCGGATCACGGCGTGTTCTAAAAGATGCCGTGCTCTATCGTGTAATCTCTCCATTAACGTGTTACCGATTTGGAAGAACTTAACGACCCTTGTTTTACGAAGGAGTTGAACGGCCTTATCCAGATCGCCTTTGCTGCCGTATTCCAACCCGAGGCTGGTGAGTGTAAAGGCGGTCTGGATGTGTGTTCGGAGTGCTGATTCGTCGGAGAGATCAACGGTTTTCATTGTGATAAGTTTATGCGCGATGGCGGCGATATTCTGATAAAGCCTATCCGCTTGTTCACGTGGGATACGGCTAAAGATATCACCGTGTGCCAATGCTTGTGCGAGGAACAGTCGTCTATCGAGGGTCGCCTCAGCGACAAGAGAAAATTTATGGGTCGTCATATGTGTCGTCGTCGTCTCCGTCTTCATCGAAATTGAGCGAATCTAAGTCGACTTTTTCCATGAGGTCGGATTCAGTTACGTCAATACCTGCTTCCTTATCGCGTTCGGCGACGCGTTGTGCTCTATCACCCTGTGCGGCATCGAAGATAGCGGCGAGTTCTGCCTCAATATCACCTTCGGTGTCAATCGCGAAGAGTTCACTAAGGAGCGTGTCGAAAACTTCGTAATCGGCTTCCCAGATAGCGTTGGAGATCGCTCGGGCACGTTCATCAGCGTAATCAATTGCCTCTGAGGCTGGATCCAAGAAACCGCTTTCAAGGAGCAGCGCGGCGTATTCACCCTGAAGTTTAATGCGTCCGTGCAGGAGTGCTGCGAGTAGACGTATGTCTAATTCTCTGAGGAACCGTCCGAGTTCGTCACGATCGCATTCAGAAAGTTCGAAGAGCCAGAGGTCCAATGATTCTTCATCAAGTTTGCCGTCGCGCCAGACGGCGATGTCGAGTAGTTCTTCAAATTGGTCGTTTGACAGGCACGGCAGCAGTACCGAGGCGAGTCCGGTGCCGAGCATTGTGTCCAAAACTTGGAGGACGTCCTCGGTTGGGCTTCCCTGAATAAGTTCCGTACAATCGGGTACGAGGTAATAGAGTTGCTCACGTGCTTTCGGGTTACGGATTGCACTGAGGATTTCTAATTGCAGTTGCTTCCCGTAGCTTTGGAAGAGTTTTTCTGCTTCGCGCGTCGGTAAGGACAGCAGCTTCTCGCCTTCGGAGCGTGGAACTATCGTTTTTGGGCTGTTCATGCGAACTCCTCTATGAGTTTCCGATATTGAAACGTGCGAATTTCCAATGACAGATGGTAGTTATACCAGCACCTCAAAAATTGTTCCTCACAAAATTGAGGTTTTTCGCCGCGGACGCGACCGGATCGTCCTTACCGGGTGTTTCTAATACGAACCAACTATCGTACCCGACGGCGTGTGTCGCTGCAAAGACTGCCGGAAAATCGACATCACCTTCACCCGCATGATTACCGCCAGTGTCCTTGATGTGCATCTGGGTGATTGATTTTCCTAAGCTCCGAATTTCGGACGGTGAGTCGTAGCCCAGACCGGTGGCGTTTCCCATATCGTAATAGACACCAACGGCGGATGAACCGACATTGTCGATAATTCGCTGGTGTTGTTCTGCACTCAGGGTCGATTCGATTGCGAGGGAGACATCGTGTTTTTCTGCGGTTTCGGCAGCGGCTTTCAATCCGTCTATGAAACGTTGGGCATCGATGTGATCGTCCTCAATTTTACCGTTGCCAAAAAAGGGCACCAATATCACTTTTGCACCGAGTTGTGGCGCGGTTTCCGCAAGATATTGCAATTTGGCGATGCCTTCGCTTCTAACGCTGTCGGTCGGGTGCATGAACGAATAAGCCGTGAAACCGCCAGGCGACAGTGAAGAGACTTCAATCCCTGCAGCTTCTGCCAAACTGTTCACGTCGTCAATCCCGCCCTCTTGCCAGAGGGCGTGTTCACGGTAATTGACCCCCATACAAAGTTCGATGCCATCAAAACCGATGTCTTTAGCTTTCTGAAACGATTCTTCAAAGGAAACGGGTAACATCCCGTCTCGGATACCTACCTTCATAACGCCCTCCTAAGGGGAAATAACGTGTGGTTGATAATGAATTTCGATTAATTCTGAATTTTAACATATCCTTATCACAGATTGCAAAGAGATCTGCAATCTTTTTTAGATTGCATTGTTAAGTACGAAATAGCGCGAAAAAAGTTGAATTTTTCTACTCAGCGTGGTAATATATATCAAATTAATCACAATGTATGGACCGCACCCAAACTTGTTTGAAATGAGAAAGATACTTTCAAATATCGGTGGGAAGCGTTCCCTACAAAAAACAGAGAGGATTTATAGTGAAACAGATTACTTGCATGGTTGCAATTTTGCTTCTATCTGTATGTCTCGTTCCTGGTGTTTTCGCACAGGCATTGATGAGCGACGAATTCATGGGAACCGGTCAAGGCTTGCAGTCGTTCTGGCAAGTCAAAGATGGCGATAAGAGTCCTTGGGAACTCAAGGATGGCGTACTCGTTGCCGAAGCCGGTTTCGATCAGAACGTATGGACAGATGATACCAGCACACGTTTTTACCAGATCACAGATCAGGACCAGTTTGACATCGAAACGTCAATGACTGTCGATTATGGGGATGCTTGTACGGTTGCTGGCATCATCGTGTATTCTGCGACAACGAAAGACCACCAAGACCGTGATGGTCAGTGGGTGACATTGAAGTTGTGGGGGCGCGGTGCTGCGCAAGGCAACAATGCCGTGCTGCAATATCAACGCCGTCAAAATGATTCTGCTGAACTCGGGTATGTCGGTACACAACCCGACTACAATCCCGCGCAAGGCGTTATTCCGCTTGAATTACGTGTCACGCGTGATGGCGACGAATACGAGTCTTGGTTTAAGCCGAATGCAGAAGGCGACTGGGTCTCCGTGGGTAAAGTGACCAACGAACTCGCAGAACCTCTTGAGGTCGGACTCTATGTCGGTATCTGTGAAGGGGCAAGCGAGGCTGGCAGGATGACGGTCACGTTCGACTATTTCCGAGAAGCCTCGAGTCCAGCGACAGCCGTTGATCCGCGCAATCGGCTCGCGGTTACATGGGGCGAATTGAAAAGACAGTAACAGCGGACGATGTTCGCAGCTACGCTAAATTGCTGGCGGCTTTTATGCCGCCAGCACACGCATTTATGGAGGAAACATTTGAAAATAGCAATCGTTTTATTATTTATCGCGGGCGTTATCGTTTTTGGTGTGTTCTCTACCGAAGCGGCACCTTCTCTCGGCGATCCGTTTGATGGGAACGGCTTAAAGAATCCGAATTGGAAATGGAAGACTTCTGACCAAGAAGGCGTTGAACCCAAGGATTGGGATATGGGTAAAACGAAAGCCGGATGGCTTCATGTCACCGGTGAACTCAACCGTAATCTCTGGCCCTCGGACACAACGAACCGACTCTATCAAGAACATGAAGGTGATTTTGATGTAGAGACGCATCTCTACATGGACTATGCGGACGCTTGTGTCGTTGCCGGTATCGCTGCGTATTCACCGACAACGAAAGACCGTCAAGGTCGCGATGGGGAGTGGGTGACGCTCAAACTCTGGGGACGCGGACCCGCGAATGGCAATAACGCTGTTATCCAGTATCAGAAACGACAGTTTGATGCCGGTGAAGGACTCGTTGGGACTGTTCCCAATTTCCAAGACCCCGTAGGTGAAATGGATATCTACATGCGGCTCCGTCGTGAGGGCGACACTTTCACAGCGTGGTGGAAACGGGAAGCGAACGACGCATGGATTGATGTCGGCGAGACGGAGCAGGCGTTTAATGAACCGCTTGAGGTCGGGATTTACGTCGGTATTTGCGCCGCGAATGGCGAACAGATCGCACAATATGAGTACTTTGAAGACCTTCTCGTACCGTTTGATGTTTCACCGCGCGCAAAGTTACCGATCGCTTGGGGCGACCTAAAACGCCGGCATAGCGTGCCGCATCGTTAATAGTTTTAGTATTGGTTGACAAGTCAATGTTTTCGCAAGTAGTGAGAAGATTAAACGCTGTTAAGTCTCACGAATTATTGGAGGTTAGTTATGGCTTGTTATTTTACGTTTTTTTGGATGTTGATGTCCCTCTAAGTTGTGGCCGCCCAGGTTGTGAATTTTTTGAGGATTCTGTTCCTGGTGGATGGGATCGTTTTATAGATGGTTGTCCCGGCTGTGGTCATGGTTATATGACTGACGAGGAAATTCAGACTGCGTATCATAAGGCCCAGTTTCCAAATCTTTGTTCTCGTTGTGGTTCTCGCTATGCTAATGATCTGGATGATCGGTGTGTTAGTGAACTTTGTCCGAAATGTGAGGAAAAAGATCTCCTGCAAGCAATACGTAAGGATCTAATAGAATTTGAAAATGAACAAATAAGACTTGAGAACGAACGGAGGGTAAGAGGTGAGGAGGATATACCTCTCTGATTTTGATCGGTTATGAGTTGATATTTCTTTGTGTTGGTATTATAATATTGTTTGTTAGATATTTCTCTTGTCTACAGTGATCTTAAAGGAGGGTTGATGGCTACATTTTATAAAGGCGCGGGGATCGGTACGCATTGGCATACCCATGATTCCTGTCGAGTCGGTTTTACGGCAAGGTCTCCATCGACTCATCCGGAGACTGAAATTTTCATAGATCATATCGTAGCAAATATTCCTAATAGCCCGTATATTTCACTAACTCGCTCTTACGCAGTGGCGTGGCATTATGCAGTATTTTTTAGCGCGAGAGACCCCGGGCCAGGTAAACCTGCTTATATTTACGAGATAGAGATTGATGATTCGCTACCACATGGACTTAACCTATTAGATCCTGTTAAAGAGGTTGTTCATATATTGCCGCAACCCTTACGAGGTATTGTAAACTTAGACTATATGGCAGATATTCTGAATAACCCAGCACCTCAACTATCCAACCCGAGTAGTGGTTTTTCACCGGATGTTGAGCGGCAATTAATAGCATTAGTTTTTGCAGAGCGGGATGCCGAAGTGTTAGTTCACGGTTATATACCGCCGTTCTGTGTAAAGCACCGTTTTGAAGTAGAATTCTCGCTATCAGATTTGCCTTCTTCGTAGGAGGGACTATAATGAACATGTATGAAATTCGTAGTGTTGATCTAAAAGAAGTGCCGGGCAATGATTTCATTGAGTTCCTTAGGATAGAGATACCTGAGCGGAAGGGTTATGGTCCCATTCCATTCGCCCGAGTTCGGTACGCTTTAAACGGAGACCAGAAAGAACAAGAGAATGGTTTACCTATGGATTTAGGCAAAGGGATTTTTATCGCAACGTTTGAAGATGAAGAGCTCGGCGAAATTTCTCGGGAAGAATTGGAAAAAACTTTGCGGAAGGCAGCAGTGGAAATCGTTAAGATTGTCCGAAGAAAACTGGACCCTCCCAGTATCCTTAAGAGTATACTGAAAGATTACCCTTATCTGAAGTATGATGAACATGGTTCTAAACCTCCGGATGTTTTAAAGGGGCTTGTGAAAGATCCGAAAAGCCCACGTCAGGCAGAAGACATTTTTGAAATAGCCCGTAGGTTACGCACTGCCACCGGCGATACCTATATAGGAACATACGGTGGATCCTCTAAGGATGATGATAATTTTGATGAAGTATGGACTCGGTTCTCTTTAAGAAAAACTGATTTTCAAAAAGTTAGTTCCAAATGAAGCGTGTCGGTTTTACGTTCCTTATACTCCTCGTTATGACCTGTGGCGATCTTGCGGTTGCCGAGATTAGCAAGGCAGCCCAGCAAGTTCTTACGACTATAGAATGGGTCGCTATCCCCGAAGGTGAGTTCTTGATGGGTTCAACACCCGAAGCCGCGAAAGCTGCTTATGAGGACGCGAAATTGCGGAGCTCCATGCTTGAGCAACACACCTTTGACGCTGAACTGCCACAACATAAGGTCTACCTAAGTGCTTACGAAATCTCGCGGTATGAAATCACGAATGCGCAGTATCGCGCTTTTATTGAAGCGATGAACCGTCCGACACCCCGCGGACACAACGGCGAAGAAACCTGGGCAGATGAGACGCTCAACGGTGGGACGCAACCCGTCGTCGGTGTGACGTGGTTTGACGCGCAGGCGTTTGCGGAGTGGATTGGTGGGAGTCTGCCGACTGAGGCGCAGTGGGAACGCGCTGCACGCGGCACCGAGGCACGCATCTACCCCTGGGGAGACACGCCGCCGAAAGCCCGTCAGCATGCCAACTTCGCTCGTCGCTACAATCGTCCGATACCGGTAGGTCAATTTCCGAAGGGTGAGTCGCCGGACGGTATCGCGGATCTCGCTGGAAACGTTTGGGAGTGGTGTCTTGATGAATATAATCCGACGGTTTACCAGCGAAACGGGGAAGGTGTACCCCGCAACCCGCTTAACCTCCGTTTTCGAGATGTGCTTCGGGCAAGGGTCATCCGCGGCGGTGCGTGGGACGTGGGCAGCGCGTTCCTCCGTTCGAGTTTGCGGTTCAAATTCTATCCGCTGGATTCAACACATACGATCGGGTTTCGGGTGGTCCGCCCCCGCCCCGACATAAAAGAGTAACTCTCCTGTCGCCATGTTCCTACGAAAAAACTATCCGCTCCGTTTATTGATGTCCATATTACCCTTTTTTTTTCCCTCCTTATATTTTGTCAGTGCTGAACCCTACTTTCGTGATGTAACCAGTGCTATGGAACTCGATTTCAAGCATATCAACGGCTTTTCTGCGGAACGCCGACTCGTTGAGACGATGGGCAGCGGCGGCGCGCTCTTTGACTTCGATAACGACAACGATCTAGACCTCTACCTCGTTCAAGGCAATTCCCTTTCTCCTTCAACAGAAGCACCGCAAAATCGACTCTATCGAAACGATGTGGGTGTTTTCGTTGATGTCACGATCTCTGCAGGCATCGGTGATACCGGCTACGGACTCGGTGCTGTCGCTGCGGATTACAATGCTGATGGTTATCGCGACCTGTACGTAACGAACTTGGGCAAAAATGTACTTTATCGCAACAACGGCGATGGCACATTCACCGACGTGACTGAACAGGCGAACGTCGGTTGTCCACTGCTGAGTGCGAGTGCCGCATTCGCCGATATTGACAGAGATGGGGACTTGGATCTCTATGTCTGCAACTACGTTGAATACGCGCTCGAAACCGATATACCATGCTATTATAATAACAGGTTGCGGATCTACTGCGGTCCCAATGAATATCACGGCATCGCCGATGTGCTATATCGCAATAATGGCGATGGCACATTTACAGATATTACTAAGTCCGCGGGAGTCTATGAGCCAACGACGCGTGGGTTAGGCGTTGTCTTTACGGATGTCAACGGCGACGGTTGGATAGATATTTATGTTGCCAACGATATGTCCCCAAATACGCTTTTTATCAATCAAGGCGATGGGACCTTTCAAGAGGAAGGCGTACTCCGTGGGGTTGCTTACAACGGCGACGGTTTGGCAAACGGTTCTATGGGGATAGACGCAGCGGACTATGACAACGACGGCGATATTGACTTGTGGGTATCGAATTTTTCGTTAGAGGCGAACTGCCTCATGCAAAACGATGGTGAAGGCTATTTTGAGGATGTGACGTTCGATACGAACCTCGCCGACCCTTCCTTTTATTCCCTCGGTTTCGGCACCCGTTTCATCGACTTCGATAACGACGGTTGGTTGGATATCCTCGTTGGGAACGGGCATATCTGGGACAATGTGGAGCAGATTGACGCGAAAATGCGTTACGCACAACCCGTGCAGCTGTTTCAGAACCGAGGCGGAAACTCCGAAAACGGTATAACCTTCACTGAAATTACTCAGGACGCAGGGTTGAATGAGACGCATTATGTGGTCCGCGGCATGCTCTTCGGCGATATAGATACGGATGGCGATGTGGACGTTGTGTTGTGTCAATCCAACCGTCCGGCGGTCGTCTTGAGCAACGAAGTCGGCAACGCAAACGCGTGGTTAACAGTGAAATTGGTAGGCACAGATGGCAACACCGATGCGATCGGTGCGCAAGTTCAGTTGGAAGCTGGCGGGACAACGTTTTTAAGAGAAATCGTCTGTGGCGCAAGTTATCTCTCAGGCAATGACCTCCGCCTCTCCTTCGGGTTAGGTGATGCTGAGCGTGTAGATAACCTTCAAATTCGCTGGCATAACGGGCACATTCAGCAAGTAGGTGAGCTACCGATTCGACAATCTATAACATTTTCACAGCATTGACATTTTTCGCTGTTGATACTATAATGGACGACAAAATAGAATCAAGAGATGGCTATATTTTAAATATCCAAGGCGTGTAGCTCGGAACGTAGTGGAGAGGTTTTTGCTTGGGTGTTTCTTCAGATATACGGAATGCCCGTGAAATTTCTAACCCGCCTGACCGAACCGCAAGGTAAATTAAAAATATGAAGATCGTTGAAGAAAGAGAAGCGTGGATTCACACGCACTTCATCCTTGATAGCTTTTACGTTACGGATCAGGAACGCCGACAGATTTCTATCAGCGTCGAACCCGAACTGATGCAGCTCGGACTCCAGTATGGGTTGACGTATAACATCGCGCCGTCAAAACACCCCGCCATTATTGTCCTTGAGTGTATACCCTTCGATTCGGTCAAAGGGGTCATCAAACAGTTGATTAACGACGTGATTGAAGACTTTCCGGTCCGTGTCCCCGAACAACGAAACGTCGTCACCAGTATTACCGTTGCTGATCGAGAGAACAGTGAACCCGGAAATTCAGAACCGTCTCAAAAATTTTCTTGATAAGGAGCCAGTCATGCGAATTATTTTAGCGACTTTTTGCTGTATCTTATTCGTTTTTTCAACCGTTGCCAATGCCAAAATTATTTTTGGATCTAAACGCGATAGTGGTTCCGGTATCTACGTCATGAACGACGATGGTAGTAACTTAAGGCTACTGACCGATAAACCGGTGTTTTATCATCCACATCATCCGCGGTGGTCGCCGGATGGAACGCAAATTGTATTTCGGATGCCAGTGAATTTAGCTGGAAATAATGAGTATCATCTTTTCCTGATGAATGCCAGCGGGACAAATGTACGTTCTCTTATTGAACCACAATTCGGAGTAAATGATGAACCTTCATTTTCGCCGGATGGGAAGCAGGTTCTTTTTACAACGGATACATTCAAAAAACGCGGCACAAACATACTGGACTTAGAGAGCCGTGAAATGATTCATCTTCCCGACATCGTCGCTAACTCGTCTGATTGGTCGCCAGATGGTAGCCAAATTGTCTTTGAAAGCCGCTCATTCGCGGTTGCTGGTGGTGCTGGTAGCGATATTTGGGTGATGGATGCGAATGGCGGAAACCTCCGGAAACTGTTGCCACCGCCAGCTGTTGAAGGGAGGATCATTGATCGGAGTAACCCCAGGTGGTCGCCGGATGGACAACAGATAGTGTATGCAGAGACCGAGTACACCTTCGAGCCGAGGGGTGCTTTTGAATTCCTGATTCTCAAGGCGAATCGCCATTTGATTTGTGATCAGAACGGCGAACACATACTTCAGCTGAGTATATCAAAGAAATGGAAGTCTGAAGATATTGATTGGATGGATGACGGTGAATCCATACTTTTGAGCGCGGCAGAACTTAAGCTAAACAGACTTATGTTACGCAATAGCTTCCGTTATAATATCTATAAGTATCATATTGCAACAAAGAAAATAACCCAATTGACGGATCACCCCGGAAGGGATTATGAGATCGATTGGGTTCGCGGTGATACGTTGCCGGTCTCTCCAAGAGGTAAGATACCAACACAATGGGGTCAGATCAAAGAAGGTACGCCAAACCCAAAATGATCTGAAAAACACAGGATATTAATGTCCAAGTCCTGATGCCGTAAGGATATGTGTGCCGACAGTGCCATCGGTGATGTTGAAGATTGACGGAAATTCGTCGCGCCAACCGTCGTTTGCACTTGGGCAGAATTGACGCGAGTTGCCTTCGATAGCCGTCACGCCGGGGATACGCGCAGCGAGTCCAGCGGAGTGCAGGAACGATGCCCCCGGACACGTCAGGTCTTGCACCGCGAGGAACATCCCATATTCTGCGGCAGCGGCACCCATGAGCAACGCCTGAGACTGCCCTTTACATGCTTTGAGCGCAACGCCAGAATAGCCTTGTTCACGGGCCAAGAGGAAAGTCTCAAAGTCGGTCAGGGATTCATCAATCACCACCGGTTTTACCGCCGCGGCTTTGTGCATCTTATTTTCCGGGTGTGCCTTCAAATCTCGATCCGTCGGTTGTTCGATGTATGCCAGGCGTTGGAAGGCGTTAGGATCTGCTTCTTGAATCTGGTTGAGAAATTCCAGTAGATATTCAACATTTTGACAGGTTTCGTTAAAGTCAGCGGAGTAGTGCCAAGTATCAACACCCCGTTTTGTCTGTGTTTCTGCGGTGACTTTATCAATCGCGAGGACGCGTGCGACATCCCAATCCAAATCGTCGCCGTTGAGTTTGATCTTCAAATGTGTTAATCCGTCGGCGACAATCCATTCCGGGAGCGTCTCCGGTAATCCGTCCTTGAGGCGTTCCGCGATGTCGGCATCGGTGAGAGGGTCCAGCGCGCCAACGAGATGATAGAGCGGCATGTTAGGCTTCGGTTGACGTGAAGTATACCGGTCGAGATATTTCCCGGTGAACCGCTCATTTAGAAAGTGTGATATATCTGCCTGAATGAAATTTTTACCTAAGCCGTCGTAGCTATTGATGCCGTTCGCTTTCCCGAATGCGTCGTGGATTGCGGCATCAATCGGACTGGTCGTGACGACAGTACAAAGTTTCGGGATTGGCGATGCGAGTTGCATGGTGTCGGACAACTCGTCCGCAATTTGTAAAAATTCGGGTTCAAGTACCTCGGAGAGTTCCAATGGGTGTGCGCATAGTGTGCAATCTTTTGTTGCCTCTACCCCCAATTCGGCGAGTTTTTTCATCGCTGCAAGACTTTGATCGAAAGGCGCGTAGCGCGGCGGGAATGCCCAGACGTTACCGAGCGGCATGGAGCCTTGTCCTTCCGCCTCTTTTCCATCGCGCGTCTGGACTTGCATTCGGACGTTAAAGAGGACGCAGTGGTCTGTCGGTACGCCGCCGAATTTGAGCGGGGTGCGGTATTGGTGTTCTTCAAAATCGTAATGAACGTCAAGGATGCGGATATCTGTCGGTTTTGGCATAGTTCTCTCGTTGCAATGTGTGTTTTGTTTTATTGTAACCGATTTTCCGCTGCACGTCAAGCAATTTAGCTTTCAATTTCACGCAGCGCCTCCGATGCGGTGATAGCGGTGGAACCGTTTTACTTCCCGTTTTGCTGTTTAAGTTTTCCCCAGAGCGTTGTCAATCGATTCGTAGGTTCAACAGCATACGCGACGTTTGCCCAATCAAACATCGGTGCCCCCGCATCCCCTATTTTCAAAATCTCTTCATGGGGGCCACCGTCAAGGGGTGCTACGTAGTTATGGTATAAGCGGTCAGGGCCATAGACAGTATAAACAATTGCCTTCCCGTCAGGTGTCCACTTAAAATCTATCAGAGAAACGTCTGCGTCAATTGCGAAAGTTTTCAAGCGTCTACGTATCTGTGGCAATGAAATGATAGAAATTGCAGCACCCTTTCCTAAAATATTGTGAACAAGAGCAAGGTGCTTACCATCCGGGGAGAACGCCGGGTTATGGGCATGTCTATCGATAACGGATGCCCCGCCTCGATGGACGGTATTGTAGAGATAAATACCGCCACCCAAAACTTCAAAGGCGATATGGATGCCATCAGGTGCCCATGTTACCTCATACGCTTCTTTTTCAAAGATCAGTTCAGCGTTGGGAAATCCTGTTTCTAATTCCTCACGCCGTATCAAATACACCCCGTACTTGATGTCTGGTAGTCTACCGGTGATATAGTTTGTAAAAACAACATCCCCGTTGTCTGAGATGTCAATATCCCAAATCGTATCAAAACGTTGTCGTGTAAAGTTATGTGCGTTTAATGGGAATTCATTTCTATTGATGAGGTAAGCGTCAAAGGCAAAAAACGCTTCCTCAGTCTCGGAAACAAAAACGATATAAGGTCCCCCGTTTTGGACAGCCAACTCTTGAATATCCCGAGTATATTCAAAAATCTGGCGGGCACCGCGTGTGTTTTCTATATCGCATATCCAGAGTTCTCTGAGTTTGCTCTTTGGATGTAGAAAGATAACTTCTCCGGTGAGTTCAGCCTGTGTTGTTATCGGAGAAAGGAGAGAAACAGCAACACAGAACCAAATGGATTTGAGAACGTATTTCATAATAGCTCCTATTGTTCAGACCATATTGATGAACAGCAGGTTGTGGAAAGCCGTTTTTTTTTTCAGACCCACTGGCTTGAAGATTTCTTGAAAACGTGTTATTATAGTTTTTCCTGTTACCCGTTATGAGGTTTAACAAATAAATTGGGTAATTGTGGCTACGCAACGTGCGATAAATCGCACGACTACGAACCGATCTATTTGTTATTACACGTTCCAGAGTTACCGGATTAAATTCTTAATCTTCATTTCGGGTGATGTCATTTTATCATAAACCACCTGACTTTCCCACACTTTTCTTGCTAAAAAACCTTTCATGACAACACTTTGAAAAAAATGGGGTAAGTGCCATTAGAGATAATGTTCAAGTCGCAGCAATCTATGGTGAATATTGAAATTAAAGAGACACATTTCTGTAGGAGCGATCTCCGAATCGCGACAAAACTCACTGGTAGTCGGGAATCGGAGTTCCCTCCTACCCCTCAAAATGTCCTGTTAATTCTAAAGTTCACTATAAACGGAGGTTTCTTCCAATGACACATAATTCAAAAGTCCAAAAACTCACTTCACTTCTCGATAAACATCAAGCGTATCGAGACACCTGTCTCAATCTCCTCGCTTCGGAGAACACACCGTCGCCGTTGGTAGAAGAACTTTTTGACGAACGGTTGGCACGACGGTATGGGAATTATTCTGGCGTTGACATTTACCAACGGAATTACAAAGGCAACCGCTATATTGCTGAAATCGAAGGGTACGCGCAGGAATTAGCAAAAGAGCTCTTCGGCGCAGCACACGTTGATTTCCGCCCGTTATCAGGGAACATCGCAGGGATTGCAACAACCTTTGCGTTAGCAAAACCGGGTGATACAGCGTTAGAGGTACATAACGGACACCACTATGCCGAAAAACTACTCTCTTCCCCGCTGAAGATAAGCCTCGAATCCATCCCGATTCCGTGGGACGGCGCGCGATCAAACATTGATCTCGACGCAACACTTGCGCTGATTGCGAAACACAAACCCAGCATCGTCAATGTCGGTTCCGGCGTGTTTCTTTTTCCGCAACCCGTACGAGAGTTGAAACAGGCGATGCGCCAAGCGAATCCCGATGCCTACCTTATCTACGATGCTTCACACGTTATTGGACTCATCGCCGGTAAACGGTTTCAGTCGCCTTTTGACGAAGGCGCGGATGTTATCATTTCCAGCACGCATAAGACACTCGCCGGCCCCCAAGGCGGAATGGTTTTGACCAATGATGAATCTGTCGCTGAGCGGGTTGCGAGAGGGGTCTACCCGTTGTTGATGAGTAACCACCACCTGAATCGACTTCCGGCGTTAGCAGGGACGTTTATAGAGTGGATGGAATGCGGTGAGGCACAAGCGGATGCGATTGTTGCAAATGCAAAGGCACTCGGACAAGCGTTATCGGAACGCGGTGTCCCGATGCTCGGTGCCGATCTCGGCTTCACGGAGTCACATACTTTGATACTGATTGTGGATGAGTATGGAGAGGGCAGTGCGCTCGCGAATCATTTGGAGGCGTGTCATATTATTACAGGCGCGGCGGGATTATCACCGGAAGTCGGCACATCAGGCGTGCGTATCGGCGTTCAAGAGGTCACCCGATGGGGCATGACGCCCGCAGATGCACCGGACATCGCCGAATGTATTGTCGCGGCACTCTCTGGTGGTACGCCTGAAGCACTCAAACCGAAAGTCGCAGAAGTGGCGCGTCGTTTCGATACAATCCAGTTTACTGTCGATTGAGAACAGAAAAACATAGGCGCGGTTTTGAACCTCACCGCATTGACAGAAAGAGGAAGGTGTTTCGTCTCTAAAAGTAGACTATTTCTGCTTTAATTTTCCCCATAACATTGTTAACAAGTGTGGCTGAGGTTGGACAGTCAACGATGCAGGATCAAACCAATCTGCCGCGCTGTTGTTCCCTTTGTGTGTGAGTTTTGTCTTCACACGGCTGCCTACATCAATTTTGAAAAGTTGTGTGGAGCCTCCGACTTTCTGTTGATAGATAATTTCGTCGCCTTGGGGAGACCAAGTCGGACGGAGTGCGTCCGGTCCTTTTTCTGAAACAAGTTTTCGCAATTGGCTTCCATCACGGTTGATAAGGTAGATGGTTTCTTCATCCTGCCACGCGGCTGCATCTGCAGCGTTCAGTATTGCCCTAAATTTGTGTAAAACAAAAGCAATTTGTGCCCCATCCGGAGACCATGCCGGGTGGCTCTTATGTGGATATTTATTTACTTCACCGAGCAGAACAGTTTGTTTGAGTGTTTCAACATTGAGAAGACGAAGTTCATAACCCTGCTTTGGTTTATAGTAAATGAAGGCAATTTCCTTTCCATCCGGAGACCAAGCAGGATATCCAACACTTCCAAAGCCGGTCTGTGCTACAGGTTCAATTGATTTGCCATCTATGGTTGCAATGTAAAGCATTGCATCGCTCACAGACGCAATGCGCTTTCCATCAGGAGACCATGTTGCACTGGATCTACTGTGCCAATTATCAAGTACTCGCTGTATATTGCCCCCGTCGGCATCCATGAGATATAGACTTTCTCCGCCTTTTCGGAAGGAGACAAAGAGAATCTGTTCGCCAGTTGGAGACCAAGTTGGCTTAAAGTCGCTTGCCGCATCTCGTGTCAGGTTTACAGGATCACTTCCGTCTGGATTCATCGTCCAGATATCCCAATTCCCATCTCGGTTCGATGTAAATACGATTTTAGCAGTCGATGGTGCCTTCGCCCATATAGGTGCCGCGCTGTTGAAAAATAAAAAACCGATACAACAAAACAGGACAAAAAATCTGATGCTCATAGTTTTTCTCCTTTCGGATTGTAGCGGAACCCCTTTGTGGATGCCCGCATACTTATACTTACTTAAGGTTCGTCCGGCGACTCCGGAGGCACAAGCCAGTCTGCATCCCTATTGGTTCCCTCATGTGTAAGTTGAGTCTTAGCACGGCTATTCACATCAATCTTGAAAAGCTGCCGGATAGCTCCAACTTCTGATAGATGGATTCCCTGCTGGTAAATAATTTCATCACCGTGTGGAGACCATGTCGGATGAAGTGCATCTGGTCCCTTCTCAGAAACAATTTGGAGCAAATCGCTCCCGCCGCGGTTAATAATGTAAATTGTTTCCTCATCCTGCCAAGCAAAAGCGTCTGTGTGGCTTAATATGGGTCTGAACTTCTGTAGAACGAAAGCAATTTGTTCGCCGTTGGGAGACCACGCTGGATCAGACTTAACTGGATACTTTTCTAATTCACCGAGGAGGACCTTTTGTTCGTGCGTTTGGACGTTGAGAAGGCGGAGTTCATAGCCCTGTTTCGGTTTATAATGGATGAAGGCAATTTCCTTTCCATCTGGAGACCAGGCGGGATATCCAACACTTCCGAAGCCAGTCTCCGCCACAGGCACGACGGATTTGTCATCTAACGTTATGATATAAAGCACACCGTCGCGCACAGAAGCAATCCGTTTACCATCGGGTGCCCAGGCTGCCGGGGATCTGCTGTACCAATTATCAAGAACTTTTCTTATATTATTTCCATCTGCATCCATCAGGTAAAGACTTGATTCTTTTCCTTCTTCTCGAAACGAGATAAAGAGAATCTGTTCACCTGTCGGAGACCAGGTTGGCTTAATATCGACTGCTGTGTCTTGTGTAAGGTTCACCGGATCGCTGCCATCGGAATTCATTGTCCAGATATCCCAATGCCCATCTCGATTGGAGGCAAAAGCGACTTTCCCGGTTTTCGGTACTATCACCGCAGGATCATCTCCAGAATCGGATGACAGTCCGAAGCGGTTTAGGTAGTGATATCCGATACCTAATCCCAGTAACACCACAGTAAAAATGGAAGCAGCGATTGCCCACGGAGTGAAGGGTTGGCTTCCACTGGTAGGCGGAATGGGCGCGATACGCGAAATCTCACGCAGGACATTCTCCATGAAATTCGGTGAGATTTGAAAACCGCTTAAAGCCTCTCGAACCATTGGTGCCTCTTTCTTCAAACGCTGCTGCGCGCGACGGAGTCGACTTTTAATCGTACCTACCGATGTCCCTAAAAAATCGCTGATCTCTTCATGCGTCATCTCTCCAAAGTAATGCAGCATGATAACGGTACGTTCCTTCTCTCGTAGTTTCGCAAGCAACTTCTGAACGACTTCGCGCTGTGCTTCTGATGTCATCTGCTCGTTCTCCTGAATCACATATCCCGAATACGTTGCTTTCTCTAATTGCGCGGGACTCGTGTCTTCCAAAGACTGTATCGCCAAACGATTTTTACGCAGCCATGTAATGCAGCCGCGTGTCGCAATCACAGACAGCCAACGGGCAAAGCGGTGCGGTTTCTTCAACGTTGCCAACTCCTTATATGCTTTCAGGAAGGCATCTTGTGTAATCTCTTCAGCAATGTGAAAATCTCCGACTTTCCGCCACGTAAGTGCGTGAACTGGCTTTTGGTATTTCCTAACAAGTGTAGCAAAAGCGTTATCATCGCCTCCAAGAACGCGTTGGATCAGTTCAACATCCTCGTTTTTCATTGGTCATCTCCAGAAAGGGATAATTTCGTGATTTTGCAATCAACCATATCAACCATATAGTGACGCGACTTACAGCTGAAATAGATGCATAATTCCGAAAAAAGCGAAAGAAATTTATAGGAAACTAAAAATTCTGACATTTATCAAAGTTATATTCACATCACTAAAGGCGTTACCTAAGAGCATGTCGTGTTATGAAAATGCGTTTTTTTTTGAAAAAGTTGCTTGATTTTTAGCGCGTGAGATGGCATTCTAAGAGATAACCACACCGATTAGGTGGATATTTCATACGAGAACATGTTATCACACCAGCAGCGTTTTTTTCATCCGATTTGTATCTCATTTCAGTTTGTAGTTGTAATAAAATAGCAGATTTGATAGTCTTAGGAGATAGAACAGTAGAACAGAATGGAGGTAAAAATGCGTTCACCTAATATAATTTTAATGATGTGCGACGACCTCGGATATGGCGATGTCGGATTTAACGGAAATGAAATTATCAAAACGCCGAATTTGGACAGTCTGGCGAGGAACGGGATCCGATTTACGCGGTTTTATGCAGGGGGACCGGTCTGTTCACCGACACGGGGGACGTGTCTGACAGGGAGACATTATTTTCGATACGGTATAACACATGCCAATCGTGGGCACTTACCCGCACAGGAAATCACACTGGCGCGAATGCTAAAATCGGTTGGCTATGCAACCGGACATTTTGGAAAATGGCATCTCGGAACGCTGGACCCGAATTATTCGGGGAAACCTAATCGGAATCCGGCGCGTAATTACGCGCCGCCCTGGGAGCGGGATTACGATACGTCTTTTGCCACGGAGTATGCAGTTCCAACTTGGGATCCCGCAGTAGGGGTCCAAGGGGGTGGTAGACGTTCGGACCGCCCGTGGGCATCGCCTTACTACGAGAACGGAAAACTGGCTACGGAGAACTTAAAAGGATGCGATTCCCGCGTGTTAATGGATCGCGCAATCGCATTTATTGAACAAACGCTTGAAAAGGGCGAACCGTTCTTTACGACAATCTGGTTTCACGCACCGCATACCCCAGTCTTTGCCGGACCAGAATACCGTAAAATGTACGCTGAATATAGCGAAAATGAGCAACACTATTACGGCTGTATTACCGCAATAGACGATCAGGTCGGACGGCTGTATCACACTTTGGCAGCATGGGGCGTATCCCAAAACACGATGATCTGGTTCTGTTCGGACAACGGACCCGAAGGACGCACAGGTCAGGAGGGGCGGAACCGCGGTTCAACAGGCGGCTTGCGCGGACGAAAACGTTCTCTGTTTGATGGCGGTGTCGGCGTGCCTGCACTATTACACTGGCCAGGTCATGCGGACCCCGGACGTGTCGTGGAAATGCCGTGCAGCACCCTGGATTACTTCCCGACAATCGCCGAAACCCTCCAATTTGAAATGCCCGATAATCGACCCATTGACGGTATCAGTCTGCTACCGACCATTGAAGGAGACATGACAGAACGTCCTACCCCTATTCCGTATCGGTTCAATAGTCGAAAAAACGCGATGTTTCACGCACCGACCATCGCTATGATGGATAACCGATATAAATGCTTGACCAACCTATCAAATGACGGCAGCGAAGATTTGTGTTTTGATATGATTGAAGACCGCGGAGAAACCATCAACTTGGCAGATGAACAACGCCAGCGATTAAGGCAAACCCGCGAGTCCCTGCGTCAATGGCTCCACTCCTGTAAGGTGAGTCATAATGGTGGGGATTATGATGAACCGTTTGAACCTGTTGCGCCGTTTGAAGAAGTCACAGGAGACTGGCTTTGACATACTCCCACAGTTAAAGCCGTGGGATTCTCTGAAAATCCTACGGCTTTTCGGTGGCAATATTTTGTAACACTTCTCCATTTTTTATCGTGTATTTCATTGTCAAAAATCCGAATTCACCCCCTACTTATTCCAATGTGTATTTGCCCAATGCGTATTTGAAGGACAGCGGCACGGCACGATATATTTGTTTTAAGTTTCAATATTAATTTATATTTACCTGTTTTTGATTTTCTATTGACATTTTAAGTTTTTTGTGGTATAATACTCTATAATAGTTAAGTTTGGGTTGGTGTTTTTTATTTTAAAACTATGATATACGAAACACAATTTGGAGGAACGGAAAATTATGGGACATCAGACACAAAACTGGGTGAAAGTCGCCGAGTTAAGTGAGGTGCCTGAAGGACAACCGAAAGCGATTCAAATGGGAGAGGGACGCAGCATTGCGCTTTTCAATGTTGATGGAAAGATTTACGCGACCGATAATCAATGTCCACACATGGGTTATCCGCTAACACGCGGCACGGTACGCAACGGCATCCTAACATGCGATTGGCACCGTCGCAGTTTCGATTTAGAGGGGGGCGGCTGCTTCCATGTCGAGTGTGATGATTTGCGCGTCTTTCCCGTTGATATCCGCGGGAACGAGATTTGGATAGATCCCGGTGATATGATATATCGGCGGGCAGAGGAACACAAGCAACTCCTCCGAGAGGGGCTTTTAAGTGAAGACCGATGGACGATGTCCAAAGCGATTGCACTCTTACTAAAAGGTGGTGTACCAGAAGAGGAGGTTATGGGCTCAATTCTCGAACACGTCAGTCGGCACATTGCAACCTCTCACGAGGCAGAAGGTGGAAGCGATGTGTCTAAGCTGATCAATGGGCTTAAAGTGGGACGCAAATACAATGGAGCGGATAGGCTTATCGCGGTTACGACTGCGGCTTGTTCCGCCGCAGGGCCCGCTTCAGAACGGCTTGAGGTTGTGCCGTTACCAGAGCCAGTCGCCTGGGAGAAGATCAGTCGATGGGTTCGGAACTTCTCTTATGAAGGGCAGTCGGGACGGATTGAACGATGCTTATTCACGGCATATCACAAGGGCGACGCAGATAAATTATGTCCGTTGCTCTTTGAGTGTGCAGTTGAACCGCATTTTATTGATGCACCCATTATTCCGCTCTATGTCAGTTATCTGTCAGAAGTGATTGACGCATTCGGGTGGGAACGCGCCTCAGAGCTGCTCTTCTATCTCGGCGCGCAACTCATAGGACATCGCCCAGATGAGCCAGAACGATACCGTAGAGACGCTATCCAGCTGATGAGAGAGATGCTGCCTACCGTTGAAGGAGCAACCTTAGACGAAAACGGTGCGTTTGACGAAGATGCTTTCGTTGCAGCACTCACGAGTGTCAATCTCCAACGATCGTTTGAGGCGGTGCAGACGGTTTTGGTCGATGGTATAAAATTAGACAGCGTTATTACAACGCTTGTTTTACTTGCAGCAGACCGCATGGCAAACACGCCTGTAAATGTAGATGCCGGTTGGGAGAACTTAACGCTGGAACTCAACCTCGCGGCATCATTACGAAGTGCACAGGCGGTTGGTGGAAATCTTGTCGCGGCGAAAGGCGTTTTCCACGCCGCATGGCAAATCTTTGCGGATCGCTGGATAAACATTCCGGCACGGGATCTCAGCGAACCTTTGGATCCAGAAAAACTCGATGTTGCCAATGAGGCGGAGGGACTCAAGGAAATTATTGATACCATTGAGACACTCAACGTTCAAGGTGTCGGACCAAAAGTGCTCGGTTACCTAAATGCTGGCTATTCTGCTGACCGACTGATGGAAGAGATCGGTCATACAGTGCTGTGGGATGATACAGGGAGTGAAGTCCTGCCGACACTGCGCACCGTGTTTGAAGAATGGAAACGGGCGGATGGGCATCCTGCGCAACCGCAATTACTGGTCGGATTGGCACGCTACGTCACGGATATCCGATCGAACACGGATAACAAATCTGCAGCGACGACCGCAATGCGGTTTGCCGAAGGTAGAACAACGATTGAGGTCTTTGAGGAGTAGTTTCGTATGAGTCAAGATGCTTGGTCCTTTCCACGTGCAGAATATATTAAAGCGGTCAATAACGGGGACGCGGAGCGGGTCAAAACGGTGTTAGCAGATAACGATGAACTTATTGAGTTTATTGATGAACCTTGGTTTGCCTTTGATGCGCCAGCGATTGTGTATGCCGCTGCATCTGGCAACCGAAAACTCATTCGAGTGCTGCTTGATGCAGGGGCAAACATTGATGTCAAGAGCTCTTGGTGGGCGGGTGGAACTTCAGCACTTCAGCATGCTGCTGGTTCTATGCTAAGTTACAACACGGAACTCGCTGAATACCTCATCGAACGAGGTGCAACAATTGACGCACACGCCGCTGCCGGTTTAGATATGTCCGATACGCTTGCTGCGTTGATATGTGAAAACCGAGAAGTTGTCAACGCTCCGGGGTCCGACGGTATGTCGCCACTACATTTCGCAGCGACACCACGCATTGCTGAACTACTGCTTGCACACGGGGCAGACATAAACCTACGGGATCGCGACCATTATGGGACACCAGCGCAATGGACAATGAGAAGACGACCTGAGGTGTGTCGCTATCTTCTTGAACACGGGGCAGAGGCGGATGTTGTTCTCTATTGCGCCATGGGCGATGTTCAACGCGCACAGGCGGAATTCCAAAAGAATCCAGCACTTCTCAAACTCAGGATTAATGTGAAGTCCCCTAAAGGCTACGTGATACAAACCTTGGAGGCACCTCACGTTCAGGAAGTGCCCGGTGGACATGTCTATGCCTATCAGGTCGGTCCTACCATGCCACTCCTTGAAATAGCACTTCAATCCAAGCAAACAGCCATCGTTGATCTGCTCATTGACTCAGGTTATGAGATCAACTTGCGGGATTGGTATGTACTTGTTGGGCAGGGACCGAAGCGGTTTGATACATTGCTGAAAGGGTTTCTTGCCAAAGGTTGGGATATCAACGCTCCTCAAAAGCATCGGCGGGGGATGTGGACACCTCTACATTGGGTTGCCCAACGCGGTTTGACGAATGGTGTTGCCTGTTTATTAGCCAATGGTGCTGACCCGAATGTAACCGATGAGAAGGGGCAAACGCCGCTACACTTCATTGCGCGGAAGGGTGTCGGTAAGAACCAAGCAGCGTTATTGATTGAACACGGGGCGGATCTAAACGCACGTGACGATTCAGGACAGACACCGTTGGATTACGCCAAGAAAGCAAAACAGAAATCGGTTGCAACATTTCTAACAGAATTAGGGCGGTAAGAGCGGATGTCTTTTACCTTCATATCATAGGAGAAGAATATCGTGTTATCAGGAAATGGAAATTTCGTCAAAGTCGCTGCCCTCAGTGAAGTCGCAGAGGGAAAACCGAGGGCAGTTAGAGTTGAAGGGCATAGTATCGCCCTCTTTCAGCATGAAGGCACCGTCTACGCAACGGATAACCAGTGTCCGCACATGGGGTATCCACTTGTGAGAGGTCGCGTCAGGAAGGGCGTTTTATCGTGCGATTGGCACGGTTGGAGTTACGACATGGAAGGCGGCGGGTGCTTCACCGGTGGATGTGATGACCTCGCCACGTTTCCCGTTGAAGTCCGCAATGGCGATATTTATATAGATGTCGCCAGCGGCGGAAAGAAGCGCGACGATGCCCACTTTCTCCTGCTGAAAGAGGGGTTGCTATCCCACGATAACTGGACGCTTTCTAAAGCCGTTGCCATTATGTTAGCGAGGGGCGTTTCCGAAGAAGAGACGTTGGAAATCATGGTGAGGCACATGGGGCATCATATCTCTACAGATGAGGATGCTTTCAATGGCGGTAGAAAATTAGCAATGATGATGAATGGACTTAAGGTCGCACACATGTATCAGCCCGAAGACCGGCTCATCCCACTGATGATGACCGCCTCGGGGGCAGCAGGCAGACTCGGGGATCGACCCGACCGTCAACCGCTTCCACCACCTATTGACTGGGAAAAACTCGAAGACTGGATTAGAGTGTTCACTACCGATAAAGAGTGGGAAGGTATCGAAAAGTGCCTTATCACTGCCAGACATTTAGGTGGACATGATGAAAAGATCATTCCCCTTTTCTTTGAATGTGCGGTTGAGTCCTTTTTCCTTAACCATTCTAACAACCTCATCAATCTCGCGCATTTAGCTGAATTACAAGAGCGGTTTGGATGGGAACTAACGGGCGAATTAGTCTGCAGTCTCGGCGCGAAAACACTTGGGCAAGGGCGCGGGAGACCAGGGGAACTACACCGTGAAGCCATACAAAAAATGAACGAGATTGCGCATATCTTTGATGAACTGCCGCAAGACACATCAGCTGAGAGTACGGCTGATTACGACGAGGACAAATTTTCAGCAGCACTCGTGAGCGGCGACCTTGACGAGGTTTTTGATGCTGTAACGGAAAATCTTACCGCTGGAGTCCCTATTAACACACTCGCGACAACTATGGTCATGACAGCGGCGGATCGGATGGCACGGACACCTGTGAACATGAGTCCGGGGTGGTGGGATCTAAAAGATGAAATGGAGTTGGGATCGACGGTGAGAAAGGTGCTTCGATACGGTGGCACTAAAGTCGCCGCGAAGGCACTCTATCATGCCGCATGGCGATTTTTCAACAACCGATGGCTCAACATTCGACATCAATCGATCACAGAATCGAGAACATCTACAACGCCTATATCACTTGATGAAGACGCAGCGATCGCCGAAATTTTAGATGCGATTGAATCTGTCCGCATCCAAGAAATTGGGCGACGGACCCGTGAGTATCTCAACGCAGGAGGCTCCGCGGAGCGGTTAATGGCTGAGATGGGACTCTGTATCCTCAAGGATGATAACGGCGAAGAACTCCTCAGTTCAATTTACATTGTGTCTGATGAGTGGAAAACGTGTGAGGCGCACCCCGCCAGAAATCAACTGATAGTTGGGCTGGCACGCTGGGCGACGGATATCCGCAGAAACGCTGGAAACGATTCCGCTGTCCAGACTGCACACCGTTTCGCACGCGGTGAAACCGCCACGGAACTCTACGAATAGCGCGAGTTACGGGTATAGTAGGGCGGGGGTGCTGTGCCTCAGCCCTGCTTTTTTATCATCGAACGCACGTTAGTAAAATGTTACACTTTCTACTTTTTTGCGTACAAAAAAAAATTAGGAAAAATGGCTATAAACCCTTACAGTCACTGTAGTTACGTCGATACCGTCTATACCCTTAATGTTACACAGGTGTAACATTTTTTGGTGTTTTATGATATGAAAAATTTGCTTGTTTTTCTTCTCTTTAATGTGTTATGTTTATCAGTCCAAGGGGCAGCATTGGAGTTCGCTTTTCAGCTTGGTGAGAAGCAGCAGCCACGCCTCGACGAATTGCTCCCCGATGTCGCGCGACAGATGGCATTTAACAAACATAGCAGGAAGTTGATAACAAAAGGGATGGGCGATGCTGTTGTAGAGTGGGATATCCAGAGCCGACAGAAACGAGAGATCGGCAACATCCACGCTAAGCGGTGGTTTTCCTATTCCACCGGCACGAATCAACTATTAGTCCGAAAAGCGGATGATAACATTACTGTCCTTTCCGTAGCCAGTGGCGATGAAACACGACTGACGCATGGGCAGTATGAAGACGGTCGTCTGTCTACGGATGGCACGCTCGCGGTGTTATCAAAAGGTGATAGCGAGGTTGAGGTATGGCAACTCGCTAAGCAAAGTCCAGAGACTGTGAACACGAATGGATTTGCCCAAAAATTGAAAACGCTTCAGACAAATTTCCCCGTCAGGAACGGACTCACGCTTTCTAACGATGGTCAGTTTATTGCGGCAGCAGAGGGAAGTTATCGAGACGGTGAGGGGCATCGGACAGTCATTGAGATTTGGAACACAACCGATGCGGATCCGATCCAAGTTCACGACACCGGCGAGATTTTAGGGATTTGGAATCTGCTATTTTCACCCGATGCGACCATGGTAGCCGTTGATACACAGAAAAACGCGCAATCTGGGATCCGTATCTGGGAAGTTGGGACAGGCAGGCAACGGCTTGCGAAAAGCGGGTTTGAAGCGTACTGGACACGTGCGCTCGCCTTTTCGCCGACTTCAGACTATCTCGCTTCGGGGGATGAGGCGGGCAACCTTCGAGTGTGGGACATCTCCGAAGGCGAATCGGTCATTTGGGAGACTTATTCCACCGGTATTCAAGCGTTAGCATTCTCGCCGAACGGTGAATATCTCGCTGTTGCGCTCTGGGATGCCACAATTCAAATTTTACATTGGAGGAAGAAACAGTGAGCGACGAGAAAAATTTAGAAGAGGGTTCTTACATTGATGCAAAAGGGCGGACGCGCTGGCATCAGAACGATGAAATCGCACAGAAATTCTTGGAACTTCATACTTTCCTGATTATCGCCGACTATCCAGAAGACCACGCCTCCCGATATCCGTGGTTGGCGAATTATATTTCTCGGTTTCCAGAACCGATGTCGGACCTCATCGCCCAAGGACGATTAATAGAGGAAATTCCAGGGGCTGGCGAAGTCGTAGCGAAAATCGTCGAGGAATTTCTGAACACTGGCACGAGCACGAAACTGGAAGAATTCGCCGGTGATACACCACGAACTGTTGTGGAGCTTGTACCTATTCCGGGACTCGGTGCCAAAACGATTAAGCGACTTTACGAAGAGATCGGTGTGGATAGCCTCGCTTCACTTCGGACGGCAATTGATGAAGGGAAACTCAAGGGTTTCAAAGGCATCGGTAAAAAAACGTTAGAGAAATTTGAGGCGTATCTTGATGCGGCATTATAGAATCGCTCTTGCAGTCAGATATGCATTGTGGCATCGTTTCTGGAAGGTTTCCTAACGAATCGGATAACTCCTAAGCAAAAAAAGGGAGGTCAACTGATGGCATTTAGCAATTTCAAGGCAATTCCTGAAGTGATGGAAAGATTCAAAATCAAATACACCGAAAGTGACTTTGTCAGCGTGGATGAAACTGCAAGTCCTTCAGAGCAATTTCTGCAAGAATTTGAGTTTAACAGACAACACTTCAATCTTTTCGCCTCCGAGGATTCGGCGTGTGAAACAGTTATCTTTCCTATTTTACGAGAAGTCTATAAAGCGTACGCTGATGGATATGTCCTCTGGATAAGACAATCTATTACTTACGATGAGACATTGAGTGGCACACCGGATTATTTTGTTGCGACAAAATCTGAATTGGGCAAGCCTATCGTCGGAACACCCTTGATAATCTTGGTCGAGGCGAAGAAAAACGATTTTGAACAAGGGTGGGGACAATGTTTGGCCGAATTGGTTGCTGCGCAAAAGATAAACGACGACCCTGCTTTCCCTGTGTACGGCATTGTTACGGATGGAAAATCGTGGGAATTTGGTCGACTTGTTAAAGACATTTTTACACAAAACAGAACGAATTTTAATCTCGGTAATTTGGCATCCCTTTTTGGGGCGGTTAATTCTGTTTTCAAAGCGACCACTGAAGATCGAGAGGAAGTGGTGCCGTGAGATTTCACTGCATCGCAAGAATATATTTATGGCAAGATCACTCACTGATGGCGAAATGGTTGATGGCAAGAAGCACGGCTATTGGATCACCTATTACGCGAATGGAAATAAACGAAGCGAAGGTGGTTACATCCATGGGAAGAAGGACGGACCTTGGATCACTTACCACAAGAACGGGAACAAAGCGAGCGAAGCCGCCTTCCGAGATAACAAATACGAAGGACCTTGTATTACCTACCATGAAAACGGGAACCTTAGATCCAGAGGTGCTTATCCGAAACACGTAGGCAAATCCTACGATGGCAAAAAGGAAGGTCCCTTTTACGGTTACGAAGAAGACGGCAAAACAGTCTGGCTCATCGTAACTTAACCCAAGTTGCTACCTTTATCCAAATAGCTGCTTTATACTCGTTGCGATAACAAACAAAAGCACTTTCAACTCAAAACCGGCTGCTGACACCGCATGAATCGACTTGGGGAAAAGTTGTTCAATGAGACTGATTG